>JAIOIH010000067.1 GCA_019912395.1 Flavobacteriales bacterium
TCTTCTACGAAAGCCCGCACCGCATCGTCCGCACCCTGCGCGAACTGGCGGAAGCGTTTGGCGCGGACAGACAAGCCAGCATCTCCCGCGAGATCAGCAAGCTGCACGAGGAGACCGTGCGCGGCACCCTGCCGGAGCTCGCGGCCTACTTCGAGCAGCACCCGCCGAAAGGTGAGTTCGTGCTGTGCGTGGCGGGGGCGTGAGGGTCGGGAGGAGGTTTTTATAACACGGAGGCACAGGGGCACAGAGAATTGCACAGGGTCCCACTTGGATGAAGGCCCATATCCGGGTTGATTCGGGTCCATCCGCAGTTCAACCTCGGCGAAAGGGGTTACGGCCGCAGGCCGGATCCGCTATCCTTATGTCCGGGAAGGGCATTCATCAGCGCCTATCCGCCATCGGCGGTTCTTCCCTTGGCGGCAGGTATTCCGTTTGCGGTTGACCTCCATCCTCATACCTGCGTCATAATCCTTTCCACCCCGTTCGCTTTACTCGCCATCGTTCCGTTTCTTTGCGGCAATTGGATCCGCGTTCCGGGAAGTATCATGCCGAAGGTTACCATAGACAACATCGAGATCGAGGTTCCCGAGGGCACCACGATACTGCAGGCCGCTCGCATGATCGGCGAGCGCAACAGCGCCGAGCGCTACGTGGTGCCGCCCACCATGTGCTATTACAGCAGCCTGGAGGGCAGCGGCGGGTACTGCCGCACCTGCTTGGTGAAAGTGGCCAAGGGCAGCGAGAAGGATCCCCGCCCCATCCCCAAGCCCGTGGCCAGCTGCCGCACGGCCGTGCAGGAGGGCATGGTGGTGGAGAACACCCTCAGTCCGGAGGTGCTCGATGTCCGAAGTGGGGTCACCGAATACCTGCTGATCAACCACCCGCTGGACTGCCCCATCTGCGACCAGGCCGGGGAATGCCACTTGCAGGACCTTTCCTACGAGCACGGCCTGGCCACCAGCCGTTACCAGTTCGAGCGCCGCACCTTCGACCCCATCGACATCGGGGAGACGATCAAGCTGCACATGACGCGCTGCATCCTCTGCTACCGCTGCGTGAAGGTGGCCGAGCAGATCACGGATGGCCGCGTACATGGCGTGATCAACCGAGGCGATGTGGCGGAGATCAGCACCTATATCGAGCAGGCCATCGAGAACGACTTCAGCGGCAACATGATCGACGTGTGCCCCGTGGGCGCCCTCACCGACCGCACGTTCCGTTTCTCGGCCCGTGTTTGGATCACCAAGCCCATGGATGCGCACCGTGACTGCGCCCAGTGCAGCGGCAAGACCGTAGTGTGGCTAAAGGGACAGGACGTGTTGCGCGTCACCGGCCGCAAGGACCAATGGGGCGAGGTGGAGGAGTTCATTTGCAACGAATGCCGCTTCGTGAAAAAGCAGCTCAGCGACTGGATCATTGAAGGGCCGCGCAACATCGATCGCCACAGCGTGATCTCCCAAGGACACTATGTGCTGGAAACCAAGCAGAAGGTGTTGGACCATCCCGCGCCGAACGTGCCTGAATTGGCGCAACTGAAACCCGCCAAGAAGTCCACATGATCCCTACCGCGATCTTCCTGCTCGTGCTCTTCGTGATCACCCTCACGGTAGCCGCGTATTCCACATACGGCGAGCGCAAGGTGGCCGCCTTCATGCAGGACCGCATCGGCCCCAACCGGGCCGGTCCCTTCGGCCTGCTACAGCCCTTGGCCGATGGTGCCAAGATGTTCATGAAGGAGGATTTCGTGCCGGCCACCGCCAACCGCACCCTCTACTTCCTCGGCCCTGCCTTGGCCATGACCGTGGCGTTGATCACCGGTGTGGTGATCCCATGGGGCGGCACCTTGCAGTTCGGCGAAGTCTCCGTGAACCTGCAGGGCATGGACCCGGAGGTCGGCATCCTCTTCGTCTTCGCCATGACCGGCATCGGCGTCTACGGCATCATGCTGGGCGGCTGGGCCAGCAACAACAAGTACAGCCTGCTTGGCGCCATCCGCGCGGCCAGCCAGATGGTGAGCTATGAACTGGCCATGGGCCTCAGCATCGTGGCGCTGGTGATGATGAACGGCACCCTTAGTCTGGGAGGCATCGTGGACTATCAGGCCGAGCACGGGTGGAATATCCTCTACCAGCCGCTCGGCTTCCTCATCTTCCTCGTCTGCGCCTTCGCCGAGACCAACCGCTCGCCCTTCGACATGCCGGAATGCGAAACCGAACTGGTGGGCGGCTTCCACACGGAGTTCAGCAGCATGAAGCTGGGCTTCTATCTCTTCGCCGAATACGTGAACATGTTCATCAGCAGTGCCGTGTTGGCCACGCTGTATTTCGGGGCATACCACGTTCCCGGCCTCTCCGACAGTGGATGGGACCCGAACCTCATCACCATCATCGGGGTGGCGGCCATGTTCGCCAAGACCTTCTTCTTCATCTTCTTCTTCATGTGGGTGCGGTGGACGTTGCCGCGTTTCCGCTTCGACCAGTTGATGAACCTCGGCTGGAAGGGACTGATCCCCTTGGCCATCCTCAACATCCTGATCACCGCCGGCATCATGCTGGCACAAGGCCAACTGGCACCATGAGCACCGCGAACAACATGCCCGCTCCCGGCGGCTTCGCACCGCTCACTTCCCGGGCCAAGCAGGTGAGCAACAAGAGGATGACGCTGATGGAGCGCATCTACCTCCCGGCTGTTCTCGCCGGTCTGTGGATCACCATCCGCCACTTCTTCCGCATCAAGCGGCCCACCATCCAGTATCCGGAGCAGCAGCGGCCCTTCAGCAAGGTGTACCGGGGCATGCACGTGCTGAAGCGCGATGAGCAGGGCCGCGAGCGCTGCACGTCCTGCGGCCTCTGCGCCGTGTCCTGCCCCGCCGAGGCCATCACCATGACCAGCGGTGAGCGCAAGAAGGGCGAGGAGCATCTCTACCGCGAGGAGAAGTACGCCGTGACCTACGAGATCAACATGCTTCGCTGCATCTTCTGCGGAGATTGCGAGGACGCTTGCCCCAAGGAGGCCATTTTCCTCACCGACCGCATCGTGGAAAGCGACTACCTGCGCAAGCCCTTCATCTTTACCAAGGAGGAACTGGTGGAGCCGATGGACCCCGCCAAGCGCATCGACGTGACCAAGCGCCAGACCCCTGCCGTGCTGAAGTTCAAGGCGAACAAGCACTTTGCGCACAACCGGTGAGTGCCGGGGGAATCACGGATCCGGCCTGTCCCATGTCTTGTGTCCCATGCCTGACCGTGCATGGGACATAAGACATTCATCATAGAACGGAGCGATCTTGCGATAGATCCACTCCGTTGCAACATTCCTCCACTAGCTCATGCCCAGGGTATCCGACCCCTTTACCTTGTGGTACGTCAGTGCTGCTTGAATGCACGTTTTCAACTCCCGCACGGGGACCTTTTGTCCCAATTGGAAAACGATCGCGCGTTTTCCCTCGTACGCGAAGGTGGGGCCATGGACCAAGCGGAAGGTGTCGATCAATCTGCTGGTACACTTAAAATACATGGCGTACTGGTCCGGTGCCCTTTCCTTCCAATCCATGCGCAAGGTGCTGCCGTGTTTCGTGAGAAAGCTCGGCTCACCCCATTTCAACGTTTCCTCCAATCGGGAGATGGATGGCGTTTCTTCCGCGACCTCGATCACCAAGTCGCGCAGTTGTTGCATTCTCCCCCGAACCTGTTCGGGGTAATTGGCGAAGACCTCTTCCACGCGTGGGTTCGTTATGACTTCCAGCTCACTCATCCAAATAAAGATAGGCGATGGACTGATCCGAGCTGCATTGGCCATGAACCCTGTGCTTGCCTGAATATATTGACCGCTCGGAGGTTACATGTCAACTCCCCAAACCTAGATAAAAATGGCACGAAGAGACCAAGTGAAGGGGGAAGTTGCAGAACGTCAAATGCGCTACTTCAGCGAAGAATTCAAACG
>JAIOIH010000068.1 GCA_019912395.1 Flavobacteriales bacterium
ATCGTCGCGTTGCAGGGCTTCACGGGAAAGCCGGTCCAAGGTGCGCGCCGCGCCATCCGTATCCACGCCCCTTCATGTATTGGAATGTCCTTCTCGTCTGGCGCTCGAAATGACATGAGCCTCTGGGGGCTCTGAGCGAGCACTTGAGCGTTGTCATGTCGAGCGCAGACGAGACAGGCAACGCTCCTGCTGCATCCATGACACTTCATGTAGCTGGAATGTCCTTCTCGACTGGCGCTCGAAGTGACAGGATTTCTTGAGCGGGCTTTCCAACCGGTTGTCATGTCGAGCGCAGTTGTCGTGTGTCATGTCGAGCGTGTCACATCGAGCGAAGTCGAGATGCGAGACACGAGACACGACAACACTCCGTTCAATACAGGACCCTTCATCCACTGGAATGTCCTTCTCGTCTGGCGCTGGAAGAGACATGAGTCTCCGGGGTCTCCCGACCGGTGCCCGAGATGACAGGACTTCTCATGTGCGGTCCTGGAAGCCGTTCCGTCCAACTGCCCAGTTGGGAAATGGACGATCATGGATCGCGAAACGGGATCCATGCGCGTGCCGGTACTACCTTGGCGCGGCCGACCTAAAACCAAAACCATGAAGAAGTCCACCAAGCCGAAAAGCCCCGTGAAAGCAGGGAAAGCCGCTACAAGCAGTGCTGGTGCCAAAAAAGGCATCGCGCGCACGACCGCAACCACAAAGGCGGCACCGAAGAAGAAAGCTGCTGTGAAAGCAAAAGCCGCATCCAGCAAAAAGGCGGTGACCAAAACAGCAGGCAAGGCGAAAAGTGCCGTGAAAACGGCGAAGAAGGCTGTAACCAGGACCGGCACCCGGATAGCGGCCTCGAAGCCGACGAGCGCGGTCAGAACAGGGATCTCCGTTGCCAAGAGCGCGATCAAAGGAACAGCCCTGAAGCTGAAGGCTGCCGCAAAGGCAGGGAAGGGCGCAGTGAGCAAGAAGGTGGCAACAAAAGCTGCAACCCGGAAGAAGGCCACCGGTAAGGCAGCCGTAAAGCCCAAGGGTCCCGCAAAAGCGGGGAAGGCTTCACCGAAGGCAACACCCAAGGCCCGCGGGAAGGCAAAGCCGATGACACCGGCCGCCCTGCGGAATGCACCGCGCACCCGAAACCCGGCTGTGCCGAAGCCACCGCATGCGCCGGGCGCCAAGAACCCGGATGCCACCTTCGACCCCACGCCGGATACCCACGTCCCCCCGTCCGGGCACACGGTCTCCTATGGGCGTAGAGCGCAGACCGAACGCGCGGCCGCGGGCAAGGGCAAGCGCGCTCGCAGGAAAACGCAGAAAAAGACCACGGGCCGCCATCCCAGGGGCTCCCGGTCCGCCTGAGTCCCGAACACTCGGGTGCTCGATCATTCAGCCTTGCACATTGCTCATCCTGTTCTTGGGAATGAGCAACGCCTAAGGCTCAATGAGCAACGCGCAAGGATGCCCACCCCTGTATGGAACGTCTTCGCCAACATCCCGAACTGATGTCGATGGCCGTAGAGGTCACCGGCCAAGGATGTGATCGGTAAGACGCTTCTTGATCAGCGCCAGTGTTGCGGGATCGATACGCCCCATGACGCCCTCGACCTGTTCTGCCGGAAGCACATGCACATGTGCCATACGCACCAGGCCGGGATAGGTGAGCCGCGATGGTGCGAAGCTGGGATGGGTTCGGTGGATGAGCACGTCCGGATCTTGGACCGCACGGCCAATGCTTCCGGTGATGCCGACCATCAACCAGTCACCGTCCGGGGGTAACGCTTGAGCAATATCGCCGGACGCGGCTTGTGTTCGCCATCCGCCTGCGGCATCGCCACGCGCACTACGTGCCCTTCTTCCATGGCTTGTACAGCGGGTTGGGCTCCAGCAGCGTGATCCGGCTGATGTCCGGTTCGTCCTCGGCATAGCCGCTCGCCATGCCCAGCGCACCAACTTGGGACCAGAACGCCCTGTCGCCATCCCTGTCGGGCCCCGTCTCCACCTGCACGCCGAACTCGTTCTTCAGGTCCGCCTGCAGATCGGCCACGCCCTTGTCCGTAGCGGCCACGGCGGACATCAGGTCATCGGCCGCCGGTGGCTTCCCACCGGTGGGTTTCTTCCTCAGAAAATAGTTCGCGGCGATCATCACCAGAAGCACCAGCGCCACCCGGGCCTCCTGCGAGAGATCGGGCCGACGCACGATCCGCAGCGTGTCCCCGGGTTGAAAACCCTCCCGCTCGAAGAGGCCGAAGGCGGCCAAGCCCGAGGTATTGCCGGTGTCGATCACCATCTGTTTCATGGCCCCGCAAATTACGCCGCCCCCGCCTCAGCGCTCCACCACCTCCCGCGTCCCCGGGTCCAAGCTGAACCACGCACCATCCTCGTTGCGGATGAGCAGCAGGCCGTTCTCCGCCCGCAGCGAATCGATGTACACGTCCTGCACGTCCCGTTCCAGGCCCGGCTCGAACGCAACAGTGTAGATCGCCTGCGTCCACAGCACGGAATCGGTGTCCGCATCCTCCGCCACGATGGTGCCCATGGCCGTGTGGGGTACACTGTAACGCACATTGCCCAGCACCACAGGCGGCACCGCCCGGGGCGCCGAACGCTTGGCCGAAACCTGTTCCCCGGCAACCGGTGGGGTCGCCGTATCCGGCCCGGGCCAGTGCAGGCCATAAGGCTGATCACAAGAGCGATGGATGGTATGGCGAGGAGGTTGTGCATGGTGGGGCAAAGATGAACGATGCAGGCTCGCCCGTTGGGCGCAGTATCCACGGTTGCATGGCTCCTTTCAGAAGAGCTTGAACGCCCTGCGGGCGTTTGAAATGGAGAGCTTGAACCACGGACCGTGCTTCGCACGCCGCCGCCAAAGCGCTATGGCGAAGGAACCCAAAGCGCTTCGCGACGGCGCGTGGACACGGATAAACACGGATAAGGCCTCGCGAGGGTGCGTAGGGAAAAGCATTCATATCCGTATTATTCAGTGGTTCCTATTGAAGGAGGCATGAGCGCCGCCGGGCGCGACCATCGTCTGCCGTGTGGCGAACCATTATGATGCGTCTGCCGTGCGATGGGCACGGGCCCACCGCGCCGCCCTTCCCCAAGCACAGGGCAGGACAAACGTGGCCGGAAGACGCGGTCCACGCCCCCTCCTTTCCACCCCACGCGGTGAATAACCACCGCCCCCTCCATTGCAAGCTTCCATTGGAATGGCCAGCTTTGCTCTTGGACATCCTGGTACCAACACCCCCCGGCCATGCGCAAACTGCCCCCCATGAACGACTTTCAGCAGCTGCTGTACAGCGCGCTCGCCCTGGTGGACGAGGCCGACCTCGTGGCCATCCTGCGCGCAGCGGCCAAACACCCCGAGTGCAATCGCTGCATCGAACTGGTGAATGCCGAACTGGACAAGGGCGTCACCCTATGGGACGCCTTCGCAGCGCCCAGCCCCTTGCATGCCCTGTTCTCCGATACGTGGCCGGAGTTCCGGGTAAGGGTCAACGAGGAACGCCAGATCATCGAATTGGAATTCGGGACCAATGGGCCTGTCAGCGAACTCGTCTGTTGGGTGGCACGCATGGGCAACACCGGCGTGGTGCTGGACCTCACGGATAGCTACCGCTACTGGCCGGAAGGCGCACCGGAGATCGGACCCGTGGGCTGGAATCTGCTCGACGGGATCTGCCTGCAGTAGGGAGGGACGGCTTTACACCCCCGTAAAGAACTTCTTCGCCAACTCTCCGAACTGCACGATCAATCCGCGGTCCAGGTCGAGGTCCTTGCGGACGATGAGCAGGTTGTTGCAGGTGGGCGTGATGGCCTTGCCCGCCGCGAGCTGCTTATAGGTGAGGCACTTGATGTGCTGCTTGCTCACCACAATGAAGAAGGCGTGCGGCCAAGGGTATTCGCCCTTGATGTCCTCGAGGCTGAAGGCGCCGCTTGCGCGGTATTTCACCTCCACCAGGTGCAGGCGACTGTTTCGCTCGTCCTGCACGATGAAGTCCGGCATGGTGGCGATCTGGTTCTTCACCGCGCCGAATGTCTTGCGCGTCAATTCCGCGATGCCCGGCACGCTGCGTTCCATGCCATAGTCGAAGACATTGAACTTGTGCGCCAGAAAAAGCTCGCGGATGATGGTCTCGGCCACGCGGCCTTTGATGGAGTTCTGGGAGAAGGTGGAGAGGGGCATCCCGCTGGCACATTAAGCAAATAACGACCGGTCCAATTGGCTTTGCCGGATGATCGACATCAAGGTACCGGTCCGCAGCTCCTTGTGGTCCGGGACCGGAACAGTGATCGTGGAGTCCGGTACTTGCTTCTGCATGATGATGTGGCTGCCGCGCTGCCGGACCTGCTCAAAGCCGTGCTTCTTCAGGATGGCGCAAACCTCCTTGCCACTGAGTGTGCGCATATCACACCGCTATCCGGACACGGGTTACCAGCACCTCATCATGCAGTCGTTCGCGCTGCTCATTCGGCGATGCTGTCTCGAAGAACAGCTCCAGTGCCTCCACCAGATTGGCGCGTGCTTCCTCAATGGTATCGCCTTGGCTGGCAACGTCCAATTCGGGGCATAGGCTAACGTAACCGTCGCCTTCCCGTTCGATAATGGCCGTTAACTCCCGTGTGGTCTTCATCCGTTGGTGGTGTTGTTCAAAGATAGGCCACACGGCCTTTGGTGGCGGTTTGGGAGAAGGTGGGGTTGGGCATGGGGAGTGTTCTTGCTCAGAAAAGCTTTCGTAGTTTCTTCAAAGCTTGGGCATCGCCCACAACCTTCACCTGTTGCATCAGGTCATGCCGGATGGAGAATCGACCGATGAACATGCGAAGCCACTCACCTACCGGGAGTGATGCCGATGGCCCACTTGCGCTTATTCCAAGGCTGAAGGTTGGGCTGCTGCTCTTTCCGATCAGGCGGTCAACGTCTCGGGAAAGTAGATTCAGGTACTTGCGGTGCTTTGCCACAGTGATCGTATCCCCTTCTGCCAATGCAGCGCGGAATGTGGAAAGCCAATTTCGTAATTTCTTGTGCCGATCTCTTTCCGCAACAGCGATGGAGATCAGCTCCGAAGCTGTCTTCGCCTTCATGATCACCGCCACAGCGACAGCCGGGATCATGATCTTCGCATAGGTGAGGTCCAAGGCAGGTGTAGATGCGGAGTAGATGGATGCTCGCTTGTCCTTGACCAGTTCAACAACCTCTTGAACGACATCCCGCTGACCAGTGAAGACCCCGGTACTGGCTAGGAACCGTTGCCGAAGTGGATGACCGACATATGGCGCATCGAACACATTGCTCCGGCTAAGCATGCCAGCAGAACCCCAGACCAGTTGACTTTGATAGGGGTATTTGGACTCTTGATGTTCTTCAAAGTGACGCTCATTTACCGATTGTATGCGTTTCAAGCTGGAGGTCACGCAGAGCTGCTTGACGATGAACGCCGTTCCATCGGCAATAGCAGAACCCTTTGTCGGTGGCTTTGTCAGCTTGAACATCCGAGCGTCATCTAAGGGTTGAAAGAGCTCCCGGAACGGCTGCCACGCATGAACGAATCCGGCATCGAGTGACAGCTTATCGCGAAGCAGGATGTTCGAGAGCATGTCAACAAGCGCCATCAATTGCAGATCACCGATCACTGCTGGCTCATACCCGTGTTGCTTGCCTTTGACAACAAGTGCTTGGGTCGATCGCTTGTCGTAACCGTGGTCGAAGAGCTCGCCTATGGTCTGCAACGTCCAGTTATCAAGGATGACCGCGTTCATCCGGGGCTCTATTCTGGCAATAGAATTCGCTTGAATCCTAGCGACTGGATCAAATCCTCGTTGTCGTCCTCAATGGCCGCATCCCGGATCCGCTCATAATACTCAAACAGCAGTTCGATAAAGCGTTCGCCGGAGATGAGGGTTACCGGCTTGTACCCGGGCTCATTGGCCAATTTCTTCGCCTTCTCTTGAAAGGAACTCAGCGTTATGAAGCAACCCTGTTGACCCTCTTTTAAAACACCGCGAAGGCCGGAGATCTCCCTGGGATGGATCCGATTATTCTCATATCTCTTGGCTTGGACCCGGAGCGCGATGGAGGCAATTCCCTGTACATTCAAATTACCCTCGAGGTCTACACCCCCATCACCCGGCTTCCCATGCCGTTGACTCAGTTCGAAGCCAAGAGCTTCAAGAACATATCCGACGAGATATTCGAAGTCATCTCCGTTCAGTCGATCTAGAAGTCGCGCGCGAGCTGCCTCGACCGGATCGACTGGTGCAGGCGACATTCGCATTTCCACATCTTCACTGACGATCCCGAGTTTCACAAGCACCTCATTGTTTCTCTTGATTTCATAACAGGAGAGCATGCTTCGAAGGGTGTTTTGAAGCGTCTGACTTAGTTCTTCGCGAGGCAAGGTTGGTAGTGACCAGTCGATCTTGCGTTGATAGCGATAGCGTTCGTTATCCAACGAAACAGCCTTCCCAACAACCCGACCAACATGCATGGCCTTACCCTCTCCTGGGCTGAGCACGACATCACCAATTGAAATCCCGTTGATGAAGCGATTGACTTGGCCAACGTTTATCGCCCGTCGCATCTTGCTGTCTTTGGGATACACAGTTTCGTATTGCTTCTCGATGTCAGCGCGGGATGAAAGCTGTTTCACATCACCCAATTCCGACCACCCAATACCAACATATTCCCGCTTGAGGAAGTCCTGTGTGAAGGAGCCTCCGTCAGCCCGCACCACGAATGCTCGAATTGTCTTTTGGTCCATCATCTTTAATTCACCCCTTCTCCCACCACCGAACCACCGTATCGTCCACCGTACGGTAGTCGATCCCCAAGGCCGCGAAGTACTTCTTCGCCAACTTGATCTTGCGTTTCTCGTGGCCCCATTGCAGGTTCTCCACGATGGTGGTGCCTTTTGTTTCCCGCACGAGTTCCATCAGCACCTCCGGCTTCTTGTCGTCTTCCCGTAGCACGCCCCAGTCCGGATTGTAGTTGCCGATGATCTTGGGCATGCCGATCTCAAAGCCCGCAGGGAATTTCAAATAGCCCTTCACCTTGCCGTCCTCATTGAGGCGCAGCTCCACGAAGTGCTTCTCCACATCGCTGTCCACTTGCACCAGATCGTACATGCTGGCGCCGGAGCCATCTACCAGCTCCTTTTGCGCATATTTCTTCTCGGGCGGGAACAAGGTTTCCAGGTCGCTGTCCTGCTTCTCTTTTTGCAAGTGGTATTGCACGCGTTCCGCGATGTGGTCGGCGAGCAGTTCGCGGATGGTGCGGATGAACACGCCGCTGAAGCCTTCCGGGTTGCGGAAGATCCAGGGCTTCTTGTCCGCGCTCATCCGTTGGAAAATGGCAAGGATGGTGCTGCGCGTCAACTTGGTCTCTTGCGCGGCACGGTCGATCAGGTTGAAGACCGGATGGTCCGCTTGTGTTTCCAGGCGCGTGGTGGTGGGCTTGGTGTTCACTTCGCGATCGCTGAAGACCAACGGTCGCCCGATGCCCACTTCGGTCGAGTTGCCGAAATGCAGTACAGCGTCCTCTTCCTCTCCGTCGATCTCCACCACCTTGTAGCCTTTGAGGATGGGTTCCTTGAGCATCCGGGACAGGTCGTCGCCCTTGCGGTACCACTCCTTGGAGTAGGCACGGGCCACGCCGCCGGAGGGTGAGATGGTGATGTCCAACCGCGCAAGGCCGACCTGCACTTGCACCAGTTCGATGCGGACGCTCAGCATCGTGTAGCGCCCTTTGCTCACCACGATGTGCGGCTCCGGGAATTGCTCGGCGTTCAGTTTGTTCACGCAGGCTTCCACGATGGCATCCGTGTCCGCATGGATCTCATATTCGGCCTGCTGCATCAGCTTGTCCCAGAAGGCCCGGAATGCCTTGCTCTTGTACAATTTGTCGTTGCGCTTCGCCGGTGAGCGGCGTGCGTTCGTCGGCTTGGGTGGTGCCAACTGGCCGGCCGCGGTGTATTCCTTCTGCAATGCATCCGCAAAGCGCTCGTAGCTCTCGTTGGCCACCACGGTGAGGATGTTCACCGGCTCCGACATCACCCGGTCGCCGCTCTGGTCCACGGCCAAGCGTAGGCCACGACCGATCTCCTGCCGCTTCTTGCTCTCGCTGGTGGTCTGGTTCAAGGTGCAGATCTGAAAGACGTTCGGGTTGTCCCACCCTTCTTTCAGGGCGCTGTGGGCGAAGATGAAGGCGACCTTCTCGTTCAAGTTGAGCAGGCGCTCCTTGCCTTTCATGATCAACTCGTACGCCCCCTTTTCCGCTTCCGTGTCCGCCTTCTTCTTGTCGGATTCCTCGATCGCGGTGTCCACGAATTCATCCGGCTTTCCCTTCTTGCCTTTCTTCTTCGCGAAGTAGCCCTCACGCACCTCTTCGGCCTTCCATCCTTTCCAGTACGGCTTATCCTTCTTCAGTTTCACATACACCTCATCGAAGAGGCGTTTGATCAAGCCGTCCTCGTCCACGTAGTTCGCCACTCGGTCGATGAAGAAGAGCGATAGGACCTTGATGCCCAAAGGCAACAGTTCCTTCTGCCGGGCCATGTGCTGCTTGACCGTCTCTTCGATCTGCGTGCGGAAGATGTCCTCTTTCTCTTGTGGGTTCCCGAAGTCCCGCACGTTCACTTGGTCGCCGTTGTCGAAGACCACGATGCCTTGCCGCTTGTCCACGTTCTCGATCTTCAGGCCGCGGAATTTCGGGTTCCGGGTCTTTTCGAAAAGGTCATCACCGCGCTTCAATTGCAGGCGCTCGCGCTTGGGTTCTCCCCTCACCAAGCAAGTGAGTTCCGCCTCAACCGCCAAGCCGTATCCCGCGCCTTTCCCGCTCACGAAATTGAAACTGAACTGCTCGTCGTTGTATTGGTACTGTTCCGTTACGCCGATCACGTCGATCTTCTTCACCAGCCCTTGCTGGAAGGCTTCCAGAGGGCCGAGGCGGTAGAAGAGGTTGGGGCGCTCACCGGGCGTGGCGCTGTAGTTGATCGCCAGCAAGGGCTTCAAGGTGCGCAGCGCTTGCCGCGCCTTCTTCGTCTGGTAGTTCTGGCTCTCGTCCAGGATCAGCACCGGTCGCACGGCTTGGATGTATTCGTATGGCTTCCATTCGCCTTGCAGCTTCTCCGTGCTCTTGTACAGGTTGTTGCTCGACTTGTTGAAGCTCGCCGCCGTCATCAACAACACCTCCACCTTGTCGCTCGTGGCGAAGTCGCGCAACTGGCTGATCTGCGCGCTGTCGTACTGGATCAGGTGCGTCACCTCGTTGCTGTACAAGCCTTTGAAGTGCTCGCGCATCGTCTCGAAGCTCTTCACAACACCTTCATAAATGGCCACGCTGGGCACCACGATGATGAATTTGCGCAGGCCGAACTGCTTGCGCAGTTCTTGGATGCTGCGCAGGTACACGTAGGTCTTGCCCGTGCCCGTCTCCATCTCCACGGTGAACACCGGGTAGCGGTGGCTCTCGGTGCTGATGCCATCCAGCAGCTCACCATCGTCCGCATCCAAGGCCATCGACTCTTGGATCATCTGGCCGGGTTCCAACCAAGCCTCTTGGCTTTGGCGCACGGCGTTCAAATTGTCCAGCAACCAATCCTCATCCAGTTGGTAGGCCGGTGGGATGTTGCCCACCACATCGCTGTTCATGCCGAGCTGGCCGCTCTCGCTCAGGGCCTTCTTGTACAAGGCGCTGTCAAATTGCGGCAGGCCCTCCAGCAATTGTGCGGTGCATTCGATGGCGCGCAACTGGTGCGGCTGGCTGGCATCGAACTTGAAGCGGATGGGTTTGCTCATCGGTCAATTCTCGGTATTGAAATAGGCGACCACCAAGGGGTCCACCTTCAGGTCACCCTGCCCAACGGGCTGGCGTAGCACAATGCCCTCCAAGGTGCGGCAGCGGCTCAAGGCCACGTAGGTCTGTCCATGCGCGAAGGCGCCGTTGCCCATGTCGATGTGCACGCGGTCGAAGGTGAGCCCTTGGCTCTTGTGGATGGTGATGGCCCAGGCCAACTTCATCGGATACTGCCGAAAAGTGCCTACCACCACTTGTTGCATCTTGCGTTTCTCGCGGTCGTATTCGTACTCAACCGTTTCCCATGCTTCTTGTTGCACGGGATAGATGCGGTCTTCAATGTCCACTTCGATCAGGTCATTGCTGACCGAGTGCACCTTGCCGATGGAGCCGTTCACCCACATCTTCTCGCCGTGGTTCTTCACCATCATCACCTGTGCGCCCTTCTTGAGCTCCAGAACTTCCGGTGCGGGGCAGTTGCTCTGCTTGAAGTCTCCACTGATCTGTCCGCGAAAGGTGAAGGTCTGTTCCCGTAGGGTGGCCAACCGTGTCGCGTTGGTCTCGTCCACACGGCGATTGGTCGGGGCCAAGGTGATGTACTCATCCTGCTGGTTCTCCACTTGAAAGAAATAGTCCACGCGGGTGTTCAACTTCTTCCAATGGTGGTCCTCCACCTCGCCGACGCGCACTGCGTTGAGCACCTCGATGAAGGCCGTGTCGCTTTGTCGGAAGATCTTGGTCAGTTGGATGCGCTTCACGCGGGCATCCTGCCATGCGGGGGTCTGGAAACAGAAGGGGCCTCCGAAGCGATCATAGAAGTATTGCGCTACATCCGAGGTGACCACGGGCGGTAGCTGGAAGAGGTCGCCGAAGAAGACCATCTGCACGCCCCCGAATGGCTCATCCCGCCTACGCGCCCTGCGCAGATGGATGTCCATCGCCTGCATCATATCCGCGCGCACCATCGACACCTCGTCGATGATGATCACATCCACGTTCTCGTACAGTGCACGGTATCGGCCATCGGGTTGGATCGCCGCCGGTTCGAGCAACCGGGGCGCGAAACGAAAGAAGGAATGGATGGTGGCACCACTGATCTGTACTGCCGCAAGACCTGTTGGCGCCAAGACCACGCAGCGCTTTTCGGTGGTGGACATGAAATGGCGCAGCAAGGTGCTCTTGCCGGTACCGGCCTTGCCTGTGATGAACAGATTGGTCGCCGTGTTCTCCAGGAGTTCCAACGCGGCCTTGAATTCCGGGGTGAGTTCGATGTTCTCGGGTGGTGGGACAACACGGATCCGTTTTGGCGGTGGTGGCGGTGCTGGCCTAGGTGGCGGTGTGGCTTTCTGCGGTGGCGCTACGGGCTGCTTTTGGAAGCGTGTGTGATCAGCAGATGAAGCCTCTTTGGCTGTAGGCTTTTGAGCACTGCTATGGTTACCTCCATGCAGCTTGGCACCGCTGCGTTGACCCAACCAATAGACAAAGCCACCACCAATTAGTATTGCGATCAGGATTTCCATTGTTCAAACTAACAGTCGCCCCATCGCGTGCAGCAGGTGCAGCAGGCTCGGATCGAAGTGAAGATTGACCGTGCTCATGCCACGGCCTTGGGTATCGTCAGCATCAATTCATCATCACCCAAAAGCTGATAGGTGGCTGGCTGGCCGGCAAGTTGCAGTGTTCGTTTTACGATGATCTGAGCACCTTCACCGCGCCGGTCCATGTACGTGCTTCTCGTCGTGGCACCACCGATACGCTCATCCACGGGGACCTTGCTCAAGAGGCTCGCAAGTGTATCGTTCCGGGAGACTTGCCGGAACCCAATGGAATCCAGTTCGAGCGTGTTCACCAAGGTGCCGGGTACGAACAGTTCCAATCGGTTGCTGAACATGTGGAGACGGACCTTCGAGCCTTGGATGGTGTAGTCCCGGTGGACCACCGCGTTCACCAGTGCCTCGAAAATGGCCGTGGTGTCATACTCCGGCTTGTCCGTGCGACCCGCCTCCTTTGTGGCGGCCACCTTGGAGTTGCGCCGAACGAATTGCATGGCCCCAACGACCTGATGGTCGAGCGGGCCTGTGATGTCCTCCGCATCCAACTGGTAGTCTCCTTCACCTTCAGCTGGAACCACATCTGCCCCAGCATATGCCACGGCTTGTATGAAAGCGCCTTTGTGCCAAGTCTCTGGTGACTTGGAGCACATGAGCACACCGGAAAGCGTGGGATGCCATTCTCCCTCTTCGTCCTGCCCCAAGATGCCCAGCTTGCGCAAGTAATCCTCCACCGAAGTATCCGAGCGCTCGGTCCGGAAGCGATCGTACAGGTCCTTATCCAAGTCCTTTAGACCCGCTTCATGGACCAGGAATTCATCGAAGCGGATAACGCGGGATTGCGACCGTTGCATCTGCATGCGCATCTTCAGTTCCTGGCTCATTTGCCGCTTGCTGCTTCCTACCCGTGTATAGGTACCTCCGGGGCTGTCATGCAGGAACAAGCTGCGGGTGATCTCCACTTGGATGATGGCCCTTGATTGCCCTGTAGAATCCGGTAGCTCGCGCCGGTAGATGTCAACCGTCTCTAAAGCAGGCTTCAACTTGCTCTGGCAAATGTCTTTGACGGTACGCTCAACTGCTTCCAGCTTGTCGTATGGAATACCTATCACCTCCTTGGTCTTGTCGTCCACGCCCAACAGGAGCACGCCTCCTCGCTTGTTCGCAAAGGCCGCGATCTCATCCGCCAGGTCATCAGGCCGGGGGCCGGTCAAGCGTTCTCCGCTCAGGCGGATTTCCTTGCACTCGATCCCGCTGTCTTCACCCAGACGGATCTTTTCCAGTAACTCAAGATCCAAATACCTCATGCTGCTGATTCGATCAACCGTTGATAGCGCCGCTTGAATGCGTTCCGCCCTCCCTCCATGATCCTGCACACCTCATCACGAAGGTTCGTGTTCTGCAAACTTTCCGTGTGCTTCAGCCAACATTGGCCGGAACGGTATTCCATTACATGCACAGCCTCGGCATCACCGTTCACCACCACGTTCGCATCGTGCGTGATGACGACGATCTGGCGACGCTGCTTGTTCAAACGCACACCCTGTACCACCAGATCGAAGACCACTTGATTATCCAGGTCGTCCTCCGGTTGGTCCAGAATGATGGGTTCATTGCCATACGACAAGAGGAAGGCCAACAATGCGGCAGAACGCTGACCCGCCGATGCCTCATTGACATCACGCCACTCGGCTGCACCGGCCTGGGAAGCATTGTACTCCACAGTGATGCTGTCCTCCGGGAACCACGCATCCAAGCGGTCCAAGTATTCAGGCCGGTCGCTTGCCGCCTTCTTCAGCCTGTTCGTAAGCCAACCGGTCCAAGGCGTGGCATCGCCGCCACCGTGCGCCAGTTCGGTCAGGTCCTGCTTGAGTTGGGCCAGCCGTTGGTTGAACTCCACTTGCCGCGCATCAACACCTTCCGGAAGGTCCTTGTAGAGCCTATCGGCCATCACTTTGAGGTCATCGGCGAACCCGTCGCCTCCCAGGTCAAGTGCGGCACGCAACTGGTCGATGAGCCGTTCCTTATCCTCGCCGAAAGCCAGCAGCTTCATGCGAACGAAGTTGTTGTCCTTGAGCACGGTGTTGAGGAAAGTGTTCCGATCGCGCGTGAGTTCCATGCGCTGATCCATCAGTTGTTGCAACAGCCCCTTCCGATGCGCAGCGGAACGGGACAGGGTTGCGCGCAATTCTTGCAGGCGTTTGAGTTGCTCATCCACAACATGTCGCTGCTGCACCAGTTGGCCATACTGCTCAGGATCCGTTACGCCGGTGGCCCTGAGCCGTGCGATGAGTTCTTCATGAGCTTTCCGAGCACGCTCTGCCACCACCTTCCAGCCGGTGTTCGCAAGCATGGCCTCGAATTCCTGGTTCGCACGGCCGAGGAGCTGCTCCATTTCACCGAGGCGCTGCTTGGTGCTATGTACTATCTGCCGCAGCGTTCGGATCGCATTGAGAGCGGACTGCTCTTCCGCATTGGCCGGATCGAAGATGCCCTCGGCCACATCGCTCAGCCGCATGTGCTCCTGCAGCTCACGCAGCTCTCCACGCAAAGCTTCCACTTCGCCCGCCAAGGACCGCACCTCCCGCGTTTGACGGCTCTGCCGTTGGAAGTTCTTGAGCACATTGGCATGGTCGGAACCGTCAAACTGGGCCAACTTGCGGCCAATGTCCTCCTGTTGGGCTTTCAGACGGTCCGCCTGCCCCAACTGTATGGCCAACTCACGCAACTGCGCGCTCGCGGTCATGAACGCGGTGAACTGCTGCCCGTGTTCGGCGGTCCATCGGGCCTTGCCGATCGCTTCGTCCACCAGACGCAGCAATCCTTCCCGGCCGTTCTGTATCAGGTCCGTCAATTGGTCCTGGCTCACGATGGTGACCTTGAACCGATCGCGCACGTCTTGGCTGTTCGCTGGGGCCAAGCTGCCATCGGCCTGCACCTCTTCCACTACATGGTCCTTGAGCGCACCTTTCGTGGTGATCAAGAAACTGGTGCCATTCAATGCGTACCGGAGTTTGACGCTGCTATCCGGCTTCAATACCCCGCCTTTGCGCGGAGCAGATTGACGCATGAAACTATTGAAGGTCTTCCACGGTTGGCTGTCTTCACCGCCAAGGTCTTGCGCGGTGTTGCGCCCCAAGGCCTGCCGGGCGAAGTGGACGAAGCTGCTTTTACCGGTACCCCGATCACCAATGATCGCGTTCAACCAAGGACTCAGTTTCAATTGCACAGGGTGTCCATTGCCCATCACCTTGGTGCCGTTGATCTCCAACTCTTCGATGAGCTGCTCAGGTGTGGTATTGAAGTGGTGGGCCGGGCCTGGTTCCACGCTGCGGCATACGCTCAGGGGGCCATCCAACAGTGCCAGGCGCAAGCCATCGATAGTGGGTTGTCCCATCTTGATCCATGTCCAACGGCTGCCCGGGTAGTTGCTCGCCGGGCCTCCTTGATCGTCGGGGTGGTGGGCATCACTACCCACCACCATCGTCCAGTTTAACTTGGCCTGCTTGTAAGCCTCAGGGAGCGTCGGCACTGAAGCAAGGAACTCCATTCCAACGATCGAGTCTATGCGGAGCGCGGGGTTCAATGCATTTCCCGTATACTCAGTGAACAAGCCCCGGGGGCCGTCCACATGGGCAGGAATGAAGAGCCCCCCCTTTCTCGCGACTTCGTTGGCGATATCCGTGAGCGAAGCTTTGCAGACATCATCGCAGTTTCCGGGGGTACCATCGAACCGTGCAAAGCCAAGGACCTCATCAATGACCTTCCCTCCATGCTCCGGCCCGAACAGCACCAAGGCATGCAGGCGTTCGATGGACAGCTCCACACCGGGGAGCAGGGTGACCGGCCGATAGCCCTCGGGCTTTTCGTGATCAAGCTCGGCCAACGCCCGTTTCAATGGGTCGATCCATGCACCGGTATTGTGGTCCGTGATGGCCACACAGTCCAGCCCAGCCCGCATGTAGTCCAAAAGCCATTCCTTGTGGCTGCGAGCACGTAGCGCAGCTTGGTTCACGCCTTTTCCATAATCCAATGATGCCGGTGTGTGGTTGTGCAGGTCGCATTTCCACCACCGCGCGCCGGGGTATGGCCATTGGGTAGGTGTAATAACTGTGCTCATGGTGTGTTCCGTACGTTCTTCTCGATCCTCAAAGGTCGTTTCCATCCCTTCATCTCCACCCTCAGATCGTCTTGATCATCCCTTTATCGCTCAGCCGCAACTTGCTCTGGTCATCGATCGCCGTGTCCAGGCAGATGAAGATGTCGCCATCGCCCAGCTCCAAGCCTTGGATGGTATCGGCGTGTACCTTCTTGTCCAAGCACACCAGCAGGTGGTGGCTGTGCCATTCGTGGCTGATCCGGTCCACCACGTTCTTCTGCAACTGCTTCACCTGCTCCACCCGGCTATCGAGCGGAAAGCCTTCCAGCAGCATCACCTCGGTGCGCAGGCCCTCGCGTGTCCAGTCCTTCACCAAGGGGCTTTCGGCTTCGGCGAAGGCCTTCTCCAAGGCGGTGAGGTCGGCACCTTCCACATCGCTCCAGGCGCGGAAGTTGCTCTTCTCCAAACCAAAGCTCAGAAAGCCCGCATCGCTCTTGTTCTTCGTGAAGGCCCGCTTCAGGCGCTCGCGGGTGATATCGGCAATTGTTTCAAATCCATGGTTCCTGCCTTTGTGGTCCTCTTCCAGTACTTCCGGAAGCTGCACGAGCAAGAACTTTCTGTTCCCGCCATCAGACGCGTTCAATTCTTCTACTGCCTGCGCAGTAGTACCGGAGCCCGCGAAGAAGTCTAAAACAATAGCCTCTTTGTCAAATTCAGTGGCGGCCCCGATGAGGTGTTTAACATAGTTGACTGGCTTGGAGTAGTCGAAAACGCCTTCCTCCCCGAACAAGTCCCTTAGCTGTTCATAGGCATCTTCGTTCGTTCCCTCAATGTCAAGACCATTTATAAACGAAGGCAGGCCTTTAAAAGAATCTGCGGATTGAGGTTTGAACACGCGCAATTGGAAATTCTCTGTGTTGACAATGAGTTGGGCTCCTTTTGAGAGGTAGTCATCCAAGTACGATTGTGACCAGATGAACGGTCCTTTGATTCTGAATGCACTAGTGATTACACCGTCCTTAACCACAACATCATCAAGAAGGTCAATTCCACTTGAACCAGTCCCATAGCGACCCTTGGGATAGGTCTTCGGTTTGAGCTTGGTTTGAACGAGCCCTGCTTCAATGCTCAACGTGCCGACACTATTCGTTCTTTTCACAAGTGGCTGTGACTCGGACTCATCTGCTCTACCCCCGTATAGCTTCTTCCCTTCAATCGTCTTTGAATGCACTACGCAATACTCCGTTGTGCTGATAATACCCTTCGTCAAGAAACTGCCCTTTCGCTTCTTTAGCCAAACTAGTTGTCCAAGAAAAGACTCGTCCCCATATACCTCAGACATGAGATTGCGCAGGTGATGCACCTCGTTGTCGTCGATGCTCACGAAGATCACCCCATCATCGCGCAGCAGCTGGCGGGCCAGTCGCAGGCGCGGGTACATCATGCTCAGCCACTTGCTGTGGAAGCGGCCATCGGCCCGGGTGTTGGTGGTGAGCTTGCGGCCCTCGTCATCCACCTGCCCGGTGCGGCGCAGGTATTCCTCCAAGGGTTCGGTGAAGTCGTCCTCGTACACGAAGTCGTTGCCGGTGTTGTACGGCGGGTCGATGTAGATCATCTTCACCTTGCCGGCATAGGCCTTCTGCAGCAGCTTCAGCACCTCCAGGTTCTCGCCTTCGATGAAGACGTTGCGGGTGGTGTCCTCATTCACGCCCTTGCCTGTTTGCGGCACCAAGGTGCCCTTGCTGGGTGTGCCGGCCATGCGGCGCGCTTCGCGCTTGCCGGGCCAGTTGAGGCCGAAGTGCTCGGCATCGGCATCGTCGTCCTCCAGGTGTTCACCCAGTGCGGCGCGCAAGGTTTCCCAATTCACTTGGCCATCGGCAAAGGCTTCGGGGGCGATGCCTTTGAGGGCGGCGAGCTGGTCTTCGTTGAAGGTGAAGGAAGGGCGTAGTTTGGTGTGGGCCATGTGGGTAGGAACTCGGGCTGAAGGTCGGGTTCAGCGCGTTCATGCGGAAATATCGAGGTTTCCCTCGAGCCAATCGTTCTGTTCGGCATCGTTCGGCGGGTCGTTGAAGTACTTGGTGACCCCGCTGCTTTCCACGCCGCGCTTGCGGGCAAAGGCACGGTAGCTCTTGCAACTGAATCGGGCATCGCAGTTGCGGCACACGCGGGTTCCGAAGCGGCGCTTGCCCCCGCCCTCCAGGTCCTCCAAGCTGCGCGGCAGGAATTCCTTGCCTTCGATGCGATCCACCACTTCACCGAAGGATTGCACGGTCTCCTCCAAGCGCTGCTGGTCGAAGGGCAGTTCGATCAGCGGGTCCCAGCGCTCGAACTCGAACAGGAAGGCGGCCATGTCGCCACTGCGCCACGCCTGCTTCATCGTCTTGGGGTACTGCGTGGCGATGATGGCCGTGTGGTGCAGCGGTTGGCGTTGCAGGTTCTGCCAGATGTGGGCGTACACGTTGAGCTGTTGTTCGTAGCGCTCCGGGTGCTGACGCACGCTCTCCGGGTCGTGGGTCTTGATGTCGTATAGCCAGGTCTCCTCGCCTTCCTGCACCACGTCCACCACCCCTTCGATGGTGAAGCGGCGGCCTCGGTCCGTGCGTTGTTCGGGCAATGCGAGGCGCACTTCGGTGCGGGTGACGTTCTCCGCCACGTGCTTCATCTTCTTGTAGTAGAAAAGTACTTGGTTCAGGGCTTCCTGCTTCAGGTCGTTGGTGAGCACCTGGCCACTCTCCATGCGCAGCAGCTCGTAGTTGCGCTCGAAGTAGTCGCGGATGCGCGCTTCCATCGGGTCGGGCTTCACCGGCTTCTTAGTTGCTGCCATTGCGCTGTGCGATCAGGAATTGGTGCAGGTCCTCCACGGTGCGGTGTACCAACTGGCCGAACATCCGGGTCTGTTGCCGGCTGGGCACGAAGCCGTACTTGTCAAACACCATGTACTGCCGCGGGCAGGTGAGGTAGCCGGTGTAGTCACCGGTGAAGCTGTATGCCTTGCCCATGTCCTCCACCTCGGTGGTGGCATCAGGCAAGGTGGCGATGTCCAAGGTGCTCAGCTCCGGCAGTTGCAGGTCACGGAAGCATTTGAGCGGCGGGAAGACGTGCCCGCCTTTCTTTTCCACGAACACCAGCAGGTCCTTCGCCCGGCTCAGCGCCACGTAGAAGAGGCGCATGGCGTCGAATTCCGCTTGGCGTTCCAGCGGCTCGCCTCCTTCTTTGGCCAGCATCCCGCGCACGGCCACGTCCAGCGGCGATGGGTCGCGCAACTTGCGGCCCATGTTGCCCAGGATGACCACCTTGAACTCGAGCCCTTTGCTCTGGTGGATGGTGAGGAAAGGAACACGGCCACGCGGGAACGGGTCGTCGTCGTTCTCGTATTCGCTCTCGCCCAGGCGCCAGATGGCATAGCAGAACTGCCGGAAGAAGCTGTTGGCGAAGCGCTCCTCTTGCACATAGTAGCCGGTGACGATGGCCACAAACTCGTCCTGGTAGCGACCGAGGTATTGGCTGATGAGCGCGAGGTTGCAGATGGGGCCTTCGTCATGATCCTCGCCATTCCCGTCCTCCGCGCGTTGCATCCAATCGCGCAGGGGCTTGAAGCCGCAGAGCTGATGGAAGAGGTCGAGCACGTTCCAATCCAACGCGGTGGTGCGGTTGAGGACATAGCGCAGCGTGAGCGGTGTACCTGCCCGGAGCCGGTTCGCCACCATGTCCCGAAAGAATTTTCCGGAAAGCGTTTTGATGGCGCGCGTGCTGAGACCGTTGGCCTTGACGAGTGCGGCCACGTGCTCCAGCGTGCAGGCATCGCTGGGTGCCCACTTCTTCTTCTGGAGCACTTTCTGCAGCGCGTCCAGGTCGTCGCTCGCACGCTGCTTTTCGTCCTTGCGGTCCGCGATAAAAGCTTTGAGCTGCGGGTCCGCGTCCACAAAGACCAGGGCTTCCTTGCGGCAGCGACTGAGCCAACGGCGGAACTCCTGGTAACCTGCACTGTTCCATTCCGGTTCATGCGGCGTCCCGATGATCATGCGGAGAAGACCCATCACGATGGTGGACTCCTCCGTCTCCAAGAAGCGCCCCGCACGCGGCGCATACACGGGGATACCGTGCTCCTGCAACGCATCGCGCATTCCGGTGACCGCCGCGTTCGGGTTGCCCATGTAGGGCTTCACGCTCGGGAAGAGCACGGCCACCTCATTGAAGTCGTTGATCTTGCCTTCATCCTTGAGCTGCCGGATGAACGCGGCGAGTTGGGCGTACACCGTGGCGCTGTCCGCCTTGTCGGTCACCACTACACTGGGCAACACGTCCTTGCGATGCGCAGTGATGTTCTTCTCCTGCACGCGATAGTGGCCCTTGCCATCGGGGCGCTTCCAATCGATCTGGTCGATGAAGTGCGAGTAGACATCGACCACCTTGCTGCGCGAGCGGTAGTTGATGTTGAGGTCGATGCGCTTGGGTTCCACACCGAAGCGCTCCAAACACCGCTGCGGGAATTCGACGAGGTTCTCCACCGTCGCGCCCCGAAAGCGGTAAAGCGCTTGGTCGTCATCGCCCACCACAGTGATATTCGTGCTCCCCTTTGCCAAGTGGAAGAAGAGTTCCTCTTGGATGCTGTTCGTGTCCTGGTACTCGTCCACGATCACATGGTCGAAGAGGGTTCCGCTCTCCGGGTTCGCCCGCAGTGCTTTCAGCGCTTGTTGTTGCAGGAGGGAGAGGTCCACTTTCTGCACTTCATCCTGAGCAAGCCATTGCAGGTAGGCGGCATGCACCTTCCGCACCTGTTCCCAATCCGGGTCGCACTTCACTTCACGCTCCGGAAGAATGCTCTCCTCGGCAAAGCGGTTGAAGGCCTTGATCGCGCTCAGCACGGCCAAGTGTTTGCTTCCGGCTTTACTATCCTCGATCGTCGTGTTTAGAAAGCGCTGTGCATCCTCTGCCTCCTCCATCCCCAAGGGTGCGATCAGGTGGTCCCAAGCCTTGCGGCTCACTTGAAAGTATTGTGAGAGCCCATCGAGCAGTACTACCGGGTCGGGTCGTTGTCCGGGTGCCGCAAACCGCCGGTCTGTGATCAACTTGCGACAGATACTGTGTACCGTGCCGATGGCCATGCCGCTGATATCGTAGTGTTCACCGGTCTTGCTCGTAGCGATGGCCAAGAGGTAGCGCAGGCCTTCCTTCAATTGGTGCGCGGCCTTTTCCGTGAACGTGCTCAGGAAGATGCGCTCCGGCGGAACACCCTTGCAAACAAGCAGGTTCACCGTGCGCCACAACAACACGCGGGTCTTTCCGGAACCGGGGCCAGCGGTAAGGAACAACGGGCCGTCCAAGTATCCGATGGCAGCAAGCTGGCTGGCATTGGGCGTGAATTCAACAGCTGCGAAAAGCTCGGTGAGGGGAATGTTCTTCTTGGCCATCTCACCTTCTGCGGCATTTTCGGTGAGTGGGTTCGAGAACGAAGATGAACATGCTGGTGGGCATTGGGCCGCACAAAGTACCAATTGCCTGAATGCGCCGGAATGCCAAACCAACCAAAAGGCCTTGAGTGCCGCATGTGCCGGAGGTCCCGCACAGCCTGAACCAAGGGCCAAGTGCCAAAGCCAAGGAACGCACGGCCTGCATGCGCCTGATGGCCGAATGCACCAAGAGGCCTAAAATGCCGGAAGGATCTTGAGCCAGTTGTCAGTTGTCCGCTGTCAGGTTCCCACGCCAAAGCGTTTCCGCGACGGCGGGTTGTCCGGCTTGAAAGCGATGGCTCCGCCTAGCCGAAGGCCTAGTGGCCAAATACCAAAACCTACCGAACACCTTTCCGCTTCGCGGCCTTTACCACTACCAGCCGCAAGCCGATAGCTTCAACCTTCGGAAATCATCACCCAGCTACAAGCCGTGAGCCACAAGCCACAAGCTTGACCCTCACTTTAACCTTCGGAGATCATCCCTTCGCCTCCAGCTCCACCGCCTCCAATTCCGGTTCCTCCACGGCTTGGCAGAAGCGCAACACATCGGCGTGCCCGGGATCGTCCGTGACCTCTCGTTGGTTCAACCACGGATCAATGCGGACGGACACAGATCCGGCCGCAGGTAGCGCTTGGTCATCATGATCTCCCGGGCGAGGGCGTTTCTCACCCGGGGGCCTTCATCAATGCTGCACCATCACCTTCAGATGGCTGATGGCTGCTCCCATTACGACGCGGATGGCGTAAAGGCCGTTCACTTCGTTGCTCAGGTCCAAGGTGTAGGCTTCCTGCACGGTTTGCAGGTCACGGATGACCTGGCCGTTGCTTGAATACACCAAGATACGCGCGTTGCCATGGATGCCGGACACCTGGAACTGCCCGGTGGTAGGGCTGGGATACAATGTGACCAGCTCGCCGCTCATCCTTTCCATGAAGCCCGTGGAAATATCGAGGAAAACGGTGTCGCTCTGCCCGCAGCCGTTCAGGGCATACACGCCGAGTTGGCTGCCGTTGTTCACGTTGCCTACATCCACGGTAATGTTGTTGGTGCTGGAACTGCCTGTCCAGCCTGTGGGTAGGACCCATACGTACGCACCTGCGTCCGGACCGGCAGGGACCGAATATTCCTGCGTGGAACCGAAGGGGGGTGCCAGCGGGCCAACGATGGCTCCGGGATCAGCCGGCGGCGCAATGACCGCATCGATGTCGAAATTGCCCTTGATCACCGAACTCGAATTCCCTCGCGCATCCTTGAACTGGAAGTACACGTCCGTATTGCCGGTGGTGCTCCAGTTGCAGAAGAGGACGTGCCGGATGATGTCGAGGTATTGCACTCCGGGGTCGATGAAGATCACGGTCAGGTCGCTCGGGGCGGTCCCTGCGGGGTCGCTCCAATAGCGCAAGAGCACCAGTTCATCCGGGCCACTCGTGTAGCGGAAGCCACCGTCAGTATCGGGGTCGATGAGACCGCCGTACCGGTTCACGGTATCGTGTACCATGTTCATCGCGTTGTCCATCTCGGTGCGCAATACGGAGCTGGTGAAGCGCAGTACGTTCCATCCTGCGCTGGCCAATAAGTTGCTGCGCCGCTTGTCCTTTTCCACCGCTGCGGCCGAACGCTGATGCGCATCCCCGTCGCACTCGATGTCCAGGTTGGCGGTCTTGCAGAACACGGCAAAATCCAGCTTGAACCACTTCCCACCTGCCCGGATGTCGAATTGTCGTTCCGACGGGACATCCGCTTTCAGCATCTCGTTCCACAGCAGGGTTTCCAAGTGGCTGTCGTTGAAAAGGTGATTGATGTCCGTGGCCGTGAAGAGCTTTTTCAAAGTGGTGGGAAAGAAGATGGCGCGGCGGGGGATCTTGCTCGGTATCGGCTCGGCCAATTGTTGCATTCCCGCGCAACCCACTACGTAGTAGTCCTTCTGCGCATGCGGATGCAACGGCTCATCCGGTAATATCTCTGAACGTTTGAGGATCACCAGGCCGGTGATGGGTGCGTACCACCGCACCATGTAGCGGTCATCTCCAAATGCCTTGGGTTGATAGAACGCGATGAGCGTGGCCTTGCCTTCGCGGATGATCGGCGGGGCATGAAGGACCGGTATGCGGTACCAACCATGCTCCAGCGCGATCGCTAGGTCCTTCCGTGTGGGCAGGTATGCCACCAGCACGTTGTTCTCTTCGGTATCGAGGATGACTTCGTGCATGCTTACTTCACTTCGTTCCGCCAGACCTCCCGCATGGGTGCGAAGGCCTTTGCCAACAGATCAACTTCGTCCGCAATACCGTTGCTGAAGTGCCTGGCTCTTCCATTCTGCGGTTGGCAGGGATGGCATAGCGCTATCACCGTTGCGGTGGTGCGCTGCGCATTGTCGAAGACGACATCTTCATTGATGTGCATATTGCGCGCATCGATTTCCTTGAACTCGGTGATGCCCAGTGCGCGATAGCTGAAGTCATCCGAGATGAGTGAAAGCAATTGGAACGGGATCATACCCAAGGTGATGATCACTTCAGGCCGCAGTAAGCTGAGTTGCTCCATGAAGAGCGCGGAGCACGCGCGCATGAAGTCCGGATGCGCCAAGGCTGGGGAGGGGCCCGTATTCCGCGTGTCGTCCTGTCTTACGCCCATGATGAAGTTGGTGAAGAAGCACGCCTCCATGGGCAGGCCCGCATCGGCGAACAAGGCTTCCATATTCCTCCAGGTCGAGGTGTGGAACTCATCACCTCGACGCAGGCTTTTGGCCAGGCCGCTCACCCGGTCCTGGTCCTGACCGAGCACCATTATCGCCCTACGGGAGATAGGTTGTGCAGCATCCAGAGAACCCCATGCGCAGGGGAAGAAGCCGGCCCCGGGGATCGTCCCGGTACCGTCCATCATGCCGGTACCTACATACGGCAGCTTGTGGCTGAGGTCATGGAGTTGCTTCAGCTCTTCCGCGATCGGGGCTTTCATTCGATTCCTGTTTACTGCTCAAACTGGTGCGACTATAGACTTGCGCCGATAGGGCACGGAAGAGCACGAGCATGGACGCTCTCGCCAATTTTGGGAAAAGCTCGCGGATGATGGTCTCGGCCACGCGGCCTTTGATGGAGTTCTGGGAGAAGGTGGATAGGGGCATGCTGCGTGTGCATTAGGCAAATAACGACCGGTCCAATTGGCTTTGCCGGATGATCGACATCAAGGTACCGATGCGCAGTTCCTTGTGGTCCGGAACGGGAACAGTGATCGTGGAGTCCGGCACTTGCTTCTGCATGATGACGTGGCTCCCTCGCTGCCGCACCTGCACAAAGCCGTGCTTCTTCAGGATGGCGCAAACCTCTTTGCCACTGAGCGTGCGCATGTCACACAGCGATCCGGACACGGGTTACCAGCACCTCATCATGCAGCCGTTCGCGCTGCTCAGTCGGTGACGCCGTTTCGAAGAACAGCTCCAGTGCCTCCACCAGGTTGGCGCGTGCTTCCTCAATGGTATCGCCCTGGCTGGCAACGTCCAGTTCGGGGCATAGGCTCACGTATCCGTTGCCTTCCCTTTCGATAATGGCCGTTAACTCCCGTGTGGTCTTCATCCGTTGGTGGTGTTGTTCAAAGATAGGCCACACGGCCTTTGATGGCGTTCTGGGAGAAGGTGGATAGGGGCATGTGTCAGCGGTGAGGGTTGGTCTTCAGGTCGAGTTTCTTGATACGCGAGGCAATGGCACTATGACATGCACGCAAAGTGAAGCTGCGCAGGTATAAACGACATCTACAAGTTCGACGGCTCGCTCTCGTATCGATCCAGGAATTCCTTGAACGTCTTTGCGTATTCAACGAACTTCAGGTCATGTTCCAAGGCCCATGCTCTTGCCTCTGTTACATCGGGACTTACCCAGCACAACTCACCTTTGAAGTTGGCTATCGGATCCCAGATGTGCGTGTCATGTGTGACGAGCCGTGTTCCAATGACGAACAGCTTTTCGGAGTTGTTCAGGGTTGTTGCCCAGAATTCCTGCATCTGCGTGAGTAAGGTGGGACAATCGCGCACCGGCTTGTCCTTATGATACATGGCCATTAATGGCACTAGCGTTTGCCGATCATGCAAGAAGTGATGCGCATCGGCAACGGATAAGCTCCTTACCCGAGTCCCGCCTACCCCACCGACTATTACTCCGGGCTCTGATGAAGGCGGCACGACGAGGGTTATGTTCGTAATAGTAGCTTCTCCAAGATCGGGAACAATATTGCAGGACCCATGAAGCTTGAATACAGGCAGCGTGCCCCGCTCCTTCGGTTCCGGGGGATGTTGGTAGCGCAGACCTAGCATTTCAATGCTATGCTCTATAAGCAAGTCATAGTTGAGCGTTGCGATGTTAACAGCTACCGGCTTCCTCAGCATTATGCGAAGGAATTGAACGTAGTAATTCGAACGGCGTGGCTTGAACTGGAGGAAGTACTTCGCCATATCCTGAAGAAAGGATTGAACCAATATGCCCTGCTTCTGACACAGTGCATCCATTCCCGTTTCAAAATCCTGCTCAAACAGAGTTTGAATTTCAGGTTGAATATGGTCCTTACATCGGAGTACTTCCCTCAGCTCCGCGAAGAGGGCATTTCCAAGTGGAGGCGACTTGGGGGCACACCCTCCGCTAAAGGCACTGGCCCCTGCTCCGAAAAGGAAATGATGCTTCATCCTACGAAAAGCTCTTGCCCTCCTTCAAGCCGTATTCCTCCACCCCCGCCATTTCGCTCACCTCGATCAGTTCCGTGCCGATGGCCTTGAAGTGTTGCTTTCCGCAATCGATCTTCCCTCTCTCCTTAGGGCGCATATCGAACAGCCCCGTGCCACCCTTAGTCTCCACCACGAAGAAGAGCTTCTCTTCGTTGTTGTTCTTCCAGAGCACCGCCCAATCCGGATTGTAGGTGCCGAGGGGTGTGTCGATCTTGAACCAGTTCGGAAGCTTGGTGTACACCGAGATGTTGGCACTCTTCTCGAACTCCAGCGCTAACCGGGACTCAACAGCGGAATCATAGATGACGTGCTCCAGTGGTGACTTCTTGCTCTCTTGCAGGTTGCTCTTCAGGTAGCCGAAGAGCTCTTCGTTCTTGAAGAGTTCCTGGCTGTAGTATTCCGCGTCGCCGATCTTCTTGTACTGGATGCCATCCACGATGTGCAAGCGCATCTGCTCGTTGATGATGTCGATGCAGCCCTCTATGAACTTCTGTGGATTGACCCTGAAGTAACCCAGCTTGTTCGTGCCGGTGAGGATCTTCACGATGGACCTTCGGGTGAGTTGGGTCTCGTTCTGGATGTAGGTCACGATGTCCGGCAGCGCTTCCACTTCTTCATCCAACGCGGCTACGTATGTGCCCTGCTCTTCGGCCACCAAGCCGCCGATGGTCATGCCGATGTCCACCTTGGTGTAGATCAACTTACCGCGGCTGACGCGCAGGCGGTCATCCAGTGCACGGGTACACTCCTTCACGAGTTTATCCGAGTCGAAGGCTACGCTGAAGGTGGTCTTGTACTTCACGCGCTCCCACAACTCGCGGAACTCCGGGCTTGCCAATACCTGCTTGTTCAGCTGCACGCGCTTCCTATCGCCTTGGTCCTTGATCTCCAGCTTGCCCGCAGCATCCTTCAGCTTGGAAAGCAATTGGTGGTACACGTGCAGGTCTTCGGTGAATTCCTCGGGCAAACTCAGTTGGTCCTCTTTCAGATCCGTGCGCAGAAGGTCTTGCACCTTTCCTTGTGCATTGATGTAGCCCTTCTGGATGAGGTAGCCGAACAAGGCTTCGGAGCGTGCTTGGCCCAAGTAGTTGATGTCGTCGCCATCGATGGCAAGGACCACATTGTTGAAGCTGTGCGACTCCAAGCGACCGAAGACGATACCCGTTTCCTTCTCGATCTCCTTTTGCAGGTTCTTCACGAAGTCCACGTAGCTCTCAGTGGCCATCACCGTGAGGATGTTGGTCTCTTGTCCATGGACGCGATCCCCGTGCTGGTCCACGCACAAGCGCAAGCCACGACCGATTTCCTGCCTGCGTCCCACATCGGAATTGCCCGCATCCTTCAGCGTGCATATCTGGAACACGTTCGGGTTGTCCCAGCCTTCGCGCAAGGCGCTGTGCGAAAAAATGAAGCGCAGCTTGCTGTCGAAGCTCAGCAGCTTCTCCTTGTCGCGCATGATCAGGCTGTAGGTGTCCTCATCCACTGCCGTGGAACCGCTGGTGTCCCTGTAAGCCTCGAACTTGTCTTTCTTGTTGCTTGCCTTGCTCACCTTGTCGATGGAGAAGTAGCCATCGTGTACTTCGTGCGCCGCGACATCGGCATCCTTGATCTCGCCGAAGAGGCTCACGTATTTCGGTAAGCGCATAAAACGCTTGTACTCCCTCTCGAAGATGTCGGCATAAGGCCCGTTTGCCTTGTTGCCCTCTTCGTCGTACTGCCGGTAGTTGGCCACCTTGTCGATGAAGAACAGGCTGAGGACCTTGATGCCTTGCGGGTTGTAAACCAGTTCCTTGTCCAAATGCTCTTCGATGGTCTTGCGGATCAGCGCAGTGCGCACTTGGCTATCGTCCACATCGCCGATGGCCGCGCCCAACTTGATCACTTCATCCCGACCGGTGAAGCTGATGTACTCTTCGCCGGGTACCGCATGGATATCCTCGATGATGAAGCCCTTGTATTCATGCCGATCGGTGCGCTCTTCCAAGTCACCGTTGATGCCCTTGCTCACGGTGATCTTCTTGCGCTTCACTTCGCCGTTCTCGAAGACGGCCAGTTCCAGCTGCGCGGTGGGCATACCCTGCCTCAGGTTCACCTTGAGCAACTTGATGTAGGCCTGGTTGTTCACGCCTTGCGCAGTGACCGAGCCCACCTCGATCTGCTTCACCAGCTTCTGCTCGTAGGCATCCACGGCGTTCAGCTTGTACATCAGGTTCACGATCTCCTTGTGTGTGGCCGAATAGCGGATCACGGCCATGGGGTTCAGGCCCTTCACGGCTTTCTTGGCAAGTTCCGTGTTCATGGCCCGCTGGGGTTCGTCCACGAAGACGATCGGCGAGGTGTTGGCGATCAGGTCCAAGGGCTTGTAGCCCAAGCTGTCGTTGTAGCGGTGGATGATGTTGGCCTTCTTCTTTTCATCCAAGGGGTTCTCAAAGCTCTTGCGGAAGGCATCGATGTTGATCACCATGATCTCCAAGCCCGCGTTGGTGGCGAAATTGCTGACGTCCGACAAGTTGGAACTGTCGTACACGAAGTAGTGGTAGTTGATGTTGTCGTACAGTTCCTTGAAGTGCGACTCCGTGATCTGCAAGGATTTGTACACGCCTTCCTTGATGGGAATGGACGGCACTACGATGATGTGCTTGCTGAAGCCGTAGCGCGTGTACAGTTCCATGATGGTGCGCAGGTAGACGTAGGTCTTGCCCGTGCCGGTCTCCATCTCCACCGTAAAGTCCAGCGCCTTACGGTCCACCTCATTGCTGGCCGACGGCTTCAGCCCATTGGCCAATTGAATGTGCTGCACGCTCTCCAACAACTTGCGTTCACCAAGCAGCAGGCGGTTGCCATAACCCGTTTCGGTGAATTCCATGGCGCGTGACTTCGCCAGGAACTCCGGTGAGTACACCGTGAAGTTGCTCTCGCACTTCTCCTGCCCTTGGAAGATGTCCACAATGCTGCGGATGGCCGCGGCCTGGTGCGGAAGGGCGCTTTCGAATTGGATCTTCATGGCTCAACTACGGGTCTGGTTGCGAACGGTTCACCGAGACCGCCCCGAGCGGTTGTTCGAGGTAACCGCAAGGAAGGCAAGCGGTGAACGATCGTGGCATTATCCTCTATTCCGGTTGTCATTATCGGCAGGTGTCCGGCCCTACGGACAGAGGTCGCAATGCCTTGATGATCAAGTGATCGAGCCTTTCTTATACGATCTCGGTTTATGACCTTCTGAGTTATGACCATGTCATTATTCCGTTCATAACTATGACTTAACCGACTGACTGCCAGGCAAATGATAATACCGCCCCCGTTTTTCGCCTTTGGGAACAAGTTTGCCCTTGGAAACCAAGGACCTAAGTAATGCAGTGGCATTTCTGGCGGCAAGGCCAGTAAGCTCCATGGCCTTTTCGCGCCGAACACGGCCATGCTTGGCCACATGGTCCATAACGGCCTTTTCCTGCGCCTTTGTGTCCAAGCCCTTCAGGCGGGCATGGGCCAGGGGCTTGCCCAGTTGGCGGTAAACCGCGGCCGTGAATTGGAACACCCGGCCTTGTTTATCTTCTCGCGGCTCTACAAGCCCTTCTTCCACCAGGCGTTCCAAAATGGCACTTGCTTCCGGGGTTCCTGCGTGCATGTCCTCCGCCAAGCTCGCCGCCGAAAGTTGCCGTTGATGAAAGAGCCGGTTCAGCCCGATCATTTCACCGATCGTGAGCGGCTTCCCTGTGCTCCGCTCGCGCTGAAAGATGAAGGATGCGAATTCTTGACTTTCACTGCCACCTTGGATGATCAGCCGGACCGCCGTGTCATCGCTGCGTGAATAGTCCGGAACGGGGCGGCCATAGCGCACTTGTCCGTCATAGACCTTGTCCACTCCACGGCCGGTCTGTTCCACAAGGCCAAGCCGTTTACCGGCTTCGTACAGTCGCCGGTTGCGGGGCTTGGGCTCATGGGTGAGCAGGTTGCGCACATTCACACCTTCGGGGAAACCGCCCGGGCTGGTGATGAACAAATGATCAGGATGCCATTGTACATAAACGCATTCATTCCGGCGGTAATCGCGGTGAAAGAGCGCATTCAATAGCGCCTCGCGGAAGGCGGGGAACGAATAGTCCGGTATCGGCATCCGCACCATGCCCACCTGTACTTCCTTCTCTTGGCTCCGAGCTTTGAAGCGTTGCTCGAAAAGGTCCGCAAGCTCCACCAAGGGCTTACGGAAGAAGTCGTTCATGCGGACCTCTCCTCCCGGGTCCAACACTTGGAAGGCCGCTTCGTGCGTTGGGATGTGTTTCCGCAGGGCTTCTTCGCGCCCCAACAACAATAGCCCGGTAAGCGTGGGCACCAGTTGGTCGTCCACGGTTTCCAGTGCACCTATGGCCTTGGCCAATTCCTCGTCGCCGAGGGAAAGCAGCGTCTTGTCGCCGGTGCGTGCCGAAATGGTATTGCGTGCACGTTCGAATTGCAGGGGATCCAAGTCAATGAACTTGGCTTGCGTACATGGCATTGCACTCATGTCCTCCGCGCCCAAGCGCAAGCCGCTGCCACCATGTTCATGAGGGTAAAAGGGGACGCATGCCGGGCCGTGGTTCTCCATGACGCGCCGTTGGCAAGTGCCATCCGTGTGGCTCGTGGTGCTCTGCCCTTTAGGGACACGCACCTCCAACACCGCCCCGTTCGCCGTGGAATGCTCCAACACCACTACATCCAAGGGTGGCACGGTGCTGTTGCGCACCAAGGCGCTCAGCTTAGCCGGGTCCGTAATGGTTCCATGCCGTGGCTTCGCACCGGTGATCGTGCCATCATCCTCCACACCGATCAACAGGCTGCCCGCTGTGGTATTCGCCATGCACATACATGCCAAAGCCAGTTCGCGGTCGCTCAGCGGCTTCTTGGACTCTCCCTTGAATTCCAAGGTCAAGGTCTCGCCACCGGCGATCAAGGCCATTAGTTCCAGTTCGTTCATTCCCATGCCAAAGTATAGCTGTCTTGCAATTTCCAGCTGTTGGCCGCAGCTTGGTGGGGTAGAGAGCTTTCAAATTGGATCTTCATTATTTATTGCTTCTCGATGTTCTACTTCGGCAGCCTATGTAGCATCATGTCATAGATCGGATACACCCCCTCGAACTCGTTCATTACGGTGTTCACGATGCTGGAATCTGAAAGCCGAGGGTCACCCGGTTGCATCTCCATGCCTATAATGAAGTAGTACTTGTTGTCCGCTGTCAACAGATGGTCCCGTAGTGCAGTCTCAGTGTTGAATTCCCGGATATCCTTGTACGTGTTGTTAAGGCCGATGAAATAGTGCTCTGGCAACGCTTGGACCAATGTGAACAAGCGACTCACGTATTGCGGGTCATTCGTGAGCTTGTCTTTGATGTGCTGCCGGTCGTAGGGACTTCCATTGTCCTTACTGACGCGCAGCCAGATGCCTACGTTCGTTCCATGCACGATCACTTGCAGCCTCATGAAGTCCAATGGTGTGGAGTCCGCACCATACCTCTTCAAGACTGCCTTACCACGCCCGTAGTGCAGCCAGATCCCATCGAGTCGGTTGGATGTGTACTGCCCATGGACTGCGGATGACACGATATCATCTGGGACATAATGGTCATGGAGGTCCCAGCCTTTTCGCTTGATCTGCGGTAACAGCAGGTCGTTCAGTCGGTACAACTGGTTCCGAACAGCAACACGTTCGGCATTGACTGCCGGTGTTTCCATCCATGGTTTGCGACCCGTAAAGGCCTCAAAATGTTCCCGCTTGAAGTACTGCCCAGTGAAGTCGATCCTATTGAGGTCAATTCCACCCGCTCCCTCTTCAACTAGTAGGCTCTCAGTCTCCTCGCGCTCTTCCTGCCGCCGTTTATTGCGAGCGCGAACCAATTGTTCGTACGCCTCTAGAAACTCTTCATCCACAGCCTTGCCGTGCTTGTGCCATGTTTCAATTGTTGCCACCAACTTATTGCACAACTCCAGTTCTTCGGTGCGCAAAGCGATCTCTACGTTATTCTCAAACCCGCCATTCGTGCAATTGCCGGAGCCTACATAACCCACGTACTTCTCGCCTGTGCGGATCACATACACTTTGGGATGGAAAGTCCTGCCTTGCTTGTAGTTGTACCTGCCCGCTATCCGGTTTCCATCCTCTTCCATGAATGTCCGCAATACATTCGGTGAAGTGGCGAGATCCACGCCAACAACCCAATGCTGCTTTGCACTTGGGTCGATGTGCCTCTGCACCAACTGAAAGCCCGCATCCGAGGCCAATGCCACAGCGACCCACAGTTCATCGCAACCGCGCAGATCGTTCGGCAGGCTATTCGCCAATTTGAGTTGGTGACGTTCCATCCTCAAACACTCCTAACCTCCTCCACCCCGAACCGCTTCAACGTCTGCGCGGCATTGGTCTTTTCCACATCGGTAAAGCCGTTGTCGCGGAAGATCACGCGGCAGGTCTCGGGGTTCAGTTCCTGTTTCCAGGCGCCGATGCCTTCGGCCACTTGGTTGGTGATGCCCTCGGCCAAGCAGAGGAACAAGGCACCCATGCCCACGTTGTAAACCTTCTTGCCTGCTATGCTGCGCTCCTCGATGGGCAGCGTAAGGTCCAAGCCGTATTTGAGCAGCACCTCGTAGAGCACATCGGCCTCCGTGCGGTCGGGCTTGATGTTCTCGGCGGCGCTCAGTAGGTTCTCTTGCATGCGCTCGGGGTCGCCATCCCAGGCGTTGATGTTGCTGCTATCCAGCTTGAAGGCCTTGAAGCCGGTATCCAACTTGGCCAAGCGCGCTTGCTTGTCTTGGAGTTCCTGCTCTTCCTCTTCGCTGCGCACCAACTTGGCCTGCAAGCTTTTGATCTCCGCCTCCAACTCGCCCACGATCTTTTTGCCTGCACGGCGTATGCGCTCCTTGCCGATCTCCGCTATGGTCTTGTACCCTGCTTTGTAGGCTTCGCTCTTCTCATTCGTAGGCTCGGGCAATTGCACCTGTATGTGCCGCCGCTGCCCGCCATCCTCGGCGTTCAGCTGCATCACGGCGTGGGCGGTGGTGGCTGAGCCGGAGAAGAAGTCGAGGATGATTGTATTGTCTTCTATAAGACCCGCAATGCGAGTCATCTTTTCAATAAGCCGAACCGGCTTGGGTCCGTCGAAGAAACCATTGCCATCAAACAGTGCCTTGAACTCTTGTTTGCCTTCTTGGTTGTGGCCGACATCCTTGTACTTCCATATTGTAGTGGGCACTACGCCACCTTCCATTTCTGCAAGAAAGCTCTTGTACCGCGGGACCGATTCGCCATTTTGACCAAACCAAATCCTATTATCCTTTCGAAGTTCTTCCAGCTTTTCCATTGAGACTGACCAACACCGACCACCAGTTGGTTCGATAATACTTCCCGAGGGAGTTGTAACAGGGTAATCGTAGGTTGCATTATAGGACTTCACTGTAAGATCGGATGAAGCCCATACACCCCGCGGGTCATTGTCCGGGTTCCCAAACCGCGCATTGTGTTGATCAGTTCTAGGCAACTTCGTTGGACGCCATACATCCTTCTTCAATGCAACGCAAAGTAGGAAATCGTGTGTATCGGACAGCCATTTCGCATCGTTCTGCGGCGAGAACTTCTTTTCCCAAATGATAGTGCTGACATAATTGGCTCCGCCGAAAATGTTGTTCAGTAACTGAATGCAATTGTATGCTTCACTATCGTCCAAGCTGATGAACATCACCCCATCCTCCCGCAACAAATTCCTTGCAAGCCGCAGTCGCGGGTACATCATGTTCAGCCAATTGCTGTGGTAGCGGCCATCGGTATCGCTGTTGGTGCTTAGGGTGTTGCCCTCGCTGTCCACCTGGCCGGTCTGCTCCTTGTAGTTGCGCAGGTTGTCGCGGTAGTTGTCCTTGTATACAAAGTCCTTCCCGGTGTTGTAGGGCGGGTCTATGTAGATCATCTTCACCTTGCCGGTGTAGCTCTTTTGCAGCAGCTTCAGCACCTCCAGGTTGTCGCCTTCTATGTAGAGATTCTTGGTGCTGTCCCAGTCCACGCTTTCTTCCGGGCAGGGGCGCAAGGTGCCGGTGCTGGGCTTGTGCGCTTCGCGGCGGGCCTGTGCCTTACCCGCCCACGTAAAGCGGTAGAACTCCTCGCCGCTCTCTACTTCCTCACCCAGTATTTCCTGCAAGGCGTTAAAATCCACCTTGCCTTCGGTAACCACTTCGGGGAAGAGTTCCTTGAGCCGGGCAATGTTCTCGGCCAGCAGGTCCTTGCTTTGGCTTTCGGGGTCGGTTGGGGTGATCTTGGAGATGGACATACTGCACTCTCTATTTGAACGATTGTTTTCTATTCGCTTTAGCCTACCGCCTTCGTCTGTGGGATGGCCTCGTTGGGTACAACAAGATTCTGGCTGAAGAACATCACCTCGCTCCCTACGTACCGCCGTTGGGCCGTGTAATTCAGGCCATAGCTAAGCGCTTGGCTCATCTGGTACATTTCGCAGATCTCCTCCGCGTTGTCATAGGACACAACCCATGGCCACGTGAACGTTTCCTGCTGGAGCACCCTCGCGATCCGAACATGATCGTCGTGCTTGTAGTAGTTGCGGTAGAGCCCCTTCCCCTTCACATAGTAAGGTGGGTCGAGGTAGATCAACGAGCGCTCCGGCAAGAACTCCGCACAGCGGTTCAATAGTTGCTCCGAATCCACGCAGTACACGGATATGTCGTTCGCTCTATTCGCGATCGCCTCGATGCGTGCAGCGATCATGTCCTTCCTGAAGCGGGCATCCAGCTTGTATTCCCCGCTCTGCTCCTTTCCGCCGATCACCCCGGCCTTCAGAATGCCGGAGCGGTTCGTTCTATTCATGAACAGGGTAGCAAAGCCTTTCTCCACCAAGGTCGCTTCAGTCTCCCCGCGCAGCACCGACCTCCATTGGAACCACTGATCCATGGTAATGGGGGTTGAGTCAAGCAGATCCAACAGTGCACCGGAATGCTCTGTTATGGACAGCCAAAAGGCGTGTACTGCCGGATCCAAATCGTTGATGTGGATGTGGCTGGCATGGTCGTGGAACAGCAGCTCCAAGGCCACCCCTGCGCCACCGGCATAAGGCTCCAGATAGTGGCCACCTTCCACGCCGTTCACCTCCATCACCTTCGCGATGAAAGGAGCGAAGGGGGCCTTGCCACCGGGGTAGCGTAAGGGGCTATAGAGTCGGTTGGAGTACATGGCTAGGCCTTCTTGAGCTTCACTTGGATCGCGGAAAGCTTCTCTGCGGGCACATTAAAACCCTTTTTCATTACGCCACGGAGCGCGGCCTCGAATTGGGACAGGAATTGGTTGGTCGCCTCTGGATTGTTATCGACCCAGTGCTTCCAAGGATTGTATGGCTTGGTGGCGTGGCCTACGAGCTTTTGAAACTCTGGATCTTTATAGAACCGCTTGAAGATCTCACGCAATTTTTCGGCGCGTACCTTCTTGCTTTCATTCGGTTCTGATGTATACGCCAATTCGCGCTCTGTAATGTCCACTGTATTCCCAGTGATGCGCAACTTGCTGATCACCTCAGCTGCGGACTGCTTGAAGTTCTCCCTTGAATACTGCAACTCGTTCCTCCAAAACTCGTGTCCTGCAGGCAGGTTGTACAAGTACTGGAATATCAGTCGATCAGGTGCGAGCCCGCCTGGTAGAAGGACCACTGTTTTGGGATGCTTCTTAGTGAGCAAGTGGGCCGTATCGCCATCCAGGCAAACCACACCTCTTTCTGAAAAATCACGCACACCCGCGTTGATCAAGTTTAGATAGTTGGAGCATCCAAGGCTCACATCCCGCAGCGGAGCAATAAACTTCTTGAGCGGCTGCCGGACCATCAGGGCTGCAAAAAGATCCGCCGCTTCCTTGTCCTCAAAGTAGACGTTCACCTTGGGGAGCAACGTGTTGGTTGCAGTTGCAATGGTTTTAATGCTGATGTCCGCACTGATCTGCGCCCAGGACCAATCCTGCATTACCTGTACATCGCCGTAAGTGTTGCACAGGTAAATCGTCTTGTAGTTCTTTCTATAGACCTGACTTTGCTCGAAGGCGTATTCGATCAACGTTGGCGAATGCGAGGTCATGATAACTTGCAGGTTCATGCTCCGGCACTCGCGATCAAGGATCTTGAGGAGGTTGATCTGTGCCGCCGGGAACAGCCCGGCATCCGCCTCGTCGATCAGCAATAAGCCGCCTTTGTAGTCCGGGTATTCCTTCCTCAACTTCCTGAAGGACATCAAAGCCAGTATGATCTGCCCTGCATTGTCCTCTCCTGCGGAGACAGACTCATGATCATAGTTAGCACCATGTGCGACAGCGGAGTTGATGGTGCCTCCCGTTCCCGTGGCAAGTGATGAACTCCGGCTCAGCAATTCATTGTTGAGCGCAATAAATTCCTCCTTGTCGTCCATGCGGTCAAGCTCAATGACCTTGTAGGTTCTATCGGCGATTGGATAAAGGCGCTTCAGGCTAAGGAAGATTACCGGATGGGTGAAGTTCCGGCTCGATTGTTCAGGGGCTGTGCTGTTGTTCCTGACCACCGGCCTTGAGTGGTTGGCCCTCTTCATCAGCTCAAGTTTTGCTGTGGCCGCCTGCCCGGAATAACCATCGAGCAATTCAATGTTGACCTTCATGGAACCGGGCACGTCAAACTTCTTGGAGATCCGGAAGTGCTCACTGTATTGCGACTTGAAGGAGCCGCCGGCAATTTGCACAAAGGACAGTTCCTTGTCCCTTGCATAGTCCTTTTCAAAACTGAATATCTGTGCGGCGATGCCTAGTATTGAGGACTTGGAAGTGCCATTCTTACCACACACCACCGTGATGTGGTTACCGAACTCGATATCCACATTCTCCAAGGCACGAAAATGCTCAATATGGAGCTTGTTAAGCTGGGTCTTTCCCATGGCCAAGGGCGTGATGTTACTACAGGTGCTGTAAAACCTTGGGCAAGGTAGCTTTCCGGAACGAACGCAGAAATAATTCGGATGGATCTGGATGCCACTTAATGATGCAACTGGTCCGGCCGTCGTTTTATCCAGCTAACTTCTGCTTCAAATTCTCAACAACAGCACGCTTTTCCTGTATGGCCATATTCAGGTCCACTTGTTCGCGCAGCGCTTGGCCCTTTTTCACTTTGGCCTTCAGCGCATGTATCTCGGCCTCCAAGGCATCGATGCGTTGTAACGCTTCGAGGTCGCTTGTACTGCGCGCACGGGTGCGCTTGCCGAAGGTGCCAGTAAGTGCGGCAGCGCGGCACTGCACAATGGCCTGCATGTAGCTGCCGTATAGCGTCCGCAGATCGGTCTTGTCCAGTTGTGCGAAGGCTAGCGCATTGAAGAAGCCTTTGGCATTGGCATCGGCATAGAGTAATGACAGTACGGGCGTTCTGAGGCTCGCCTCGATGGTCCGCTTGCTGGCATCGTTCAGGTTGATCCGTTTAATGCTGGCGTTCACCAAGTAGTTCTCGCTATCCTGTACGAAAAGTAGCAAGGGGTACGGCACATACTTCTGCACCATGGCCACTACCTTTTCCCCAACTTGATCCAAGCGCTCTGAGGTGCTCGTAGTGCGCAGTTCCACCGCGAACACCTGCACCTCCTCATAGCTGTGCGTATCCGTTACATAGGCCGGAATGCTGGCCGCCTTGATGCTGGCAAGCCATTCCATGTGTTCGATGCCCTCGTTCAGCAGTTTCTTTTCGGCGACACTCAAGGTGAAGTGCTTCAGGAAGAATGCCTTGGTGAGCCGCTTCTGAAGGATGCAGTGCTCCGGCAACTGCAGTATGTCCAAGAAGTGCGGACTCACTTGACCATCAGATATGCGACCAGTTCCAACGAACCCTCCTCGGCCAAGCTCTTGCTGAACAGAGTGGTACCGCCGGGTGTGGCGAGGCTGTCCAGCCCTACCTCCTCCTGCACCTCCACTACTTCGGCCATGGCTTGCTTCAGCAGCGCCCGGTACTTCTCCATCTTCTTTCCGGAGCCGGTCTCCTTGTCGAATGCCGCTACGAGCTTTGGCAGCACCTTGTCATTTCCCATGCACAGCTTTCGGAAATAATCCAGCGCTGTACGGGTCTGCCGCGCGGTGAGCATTTCACTGCCGTCGGCACTCAGGTACACAAGAAAATAAGGATAGAGGATGTTGTTCCGCAGCCGCTCGGTAAAGGCGTTGCTCACATCTTTCAAGCAGAAGATCACGCCCGGCTTGATGGAGGCCAAGTTGCTCGGCACCACGGCGAAGGATGCCGGCGGCACGTTGTTCAGCGCCTCCAGTTCGGCATCGGTGCTTTTCTCCAGATCGATCTTGAAATCGTTGAAGGTGAGGTCGGTGATGGAGATGTTCCCATGCACATCCTCCATGTCCATCACTTGGTCTTGTAGTTGCTTCAGCTGGCGCTTGCGGTACTCCAGGTCCTGCATTTCGCGGCTGTTCTGGCTGATGATGTTGTCCTCGCCGGTAGCGGATACATCCAGCATCACCATGCGGCCTTGCACGCGGGCCACCAGATCGATGAAGCTGTCCAGCTCCATGCTGGGAAAAAAGTTCACCAATTGGATCTTCTCGTTCACCGAGCCGATGCGGTCGATGCGCCCGAAGCGCTGGATGATGCGCACCGGGTTCCAGTGGATGTCGTAGTTCACCAAGTAGTCGCAGTCCTGCAGGTTCTGCCCTTCGCTGATGCAATCGGTGCAGATGAGCACGTCGATGGCATTGGTCTCGTCCGGGAATATCTCATTGCGCTTTTTGCTGAGCGGACTGAAGTGCGTGAGGATGCTATTGAGGTCTGCACGGCAGCCGGGCATGTTGGTCTTGTTCACCCCCCCTCCGGTGACCAATGCGCTATAAAGACCGAACTCTTCGGTGAGCCATTGCTCCAGTTCGCGGTGCAGATAGGTGGCCGTGTCCGCGAAAGCGGTGAACACGATCACCTTCTTGTTGCCTGCGTTGATGGGGTCAGCGATCTTCTCCGTGATCAGCTCCTTCAGCTTGCGCAGTTTCGCATCTCGCGATACGTCGATCAGCTTGATGCTACTCATCAGCTTGGTGAGCTTGTCGCGGTCCAGCTTCAGGTCCTGCTTCCAGCGGATCAGGTCCAAGTCCGGGATCAGCACCTTGGTCTTGCCGCCCACCAGCAGATCGCTCAGCTCGGTATCGTCCGGATCGATGTCGGCAATGTCGAGGTCCTGTTCCACCTCGCCGGTCTGGTGCGCCTCTAATTGTATCAGGTTCCTGTCGATCAGGTCCAACAGGTTCTGGATGGTGAGCTTGAAGGCGTGGATGGAACTCTCCAAGCGCTTCAACAAGTTCACGCGCATCAGGTAGATCAGGCTTTCCTCCCGGTCGGCCTGCTTGAACACGGTGCCGCGTTCGGTCTCGATCGCATACTTGGCCTCGTATGCATCCTTACGATCGGCCCGCACATATTCCAGCGGCGTATAGTAGGCTAGGGTCAACGTGCTGATCTCATCGTAGATCTCGCCGATATCCTTGAACTTCATCTGCGTGTCGATCTCCGGTTTCACGGTGATCGGCAGTAGCCGTTCCGGGAACTTCCCGATGTCGGCCATGTCGTAATACTTCTCGATATGCTTGCGGGAACGCGCGATGGTGAGCATGTCGAGGATCCGGAAGTAGGCCCCGTCCAAATTGTCCAGCAGTTCCTGCACCTGCAGCTTGTCCGGATCGGTATCGCGATACCACTTGGTGAACTTGCGCTGGGCCTCGCGCATGATCTGGGTCACACTGTCCAAGCCGTGTACATTGAACGCGCGATCATCCCCCTCGGTGATGAAGGCGACCTGGTTCTTCAGGTCGTTCATCTTGTTGTTCACCGGGGTGGCTGAAAGCATAAGCACCTTCGTGCGCACGTTGGAGCGGATGACGTCGTTCATGAGGCGCTTATACCGCGTCATGACATCGCGTTTCTGCGGGTTGTTCCGGAAATTGTGGCTCTCATCGATCACCACCAGATCGTAGTTGCCCCAGTTGATCATCTCCAGATCGATGTCACCGCTCTTTCCCTTTTCACGGCTCAGGTCGGTGTGGTTCAGCACATCGTAGTTGAAGCGATCCTGCGCCAGAATGTTGCGCTTGTCATTGAGCTGGTAGATGGTCCAGTTCTCCCGCAGCTTCTTCGGCGCCAGCACGAGGATGCGGTCGTTGCGAAGCTGGTAATACTTCATGATGGCCAGCGCCTCGAAGGTCTTCCCAAGACCCACGCTGTCCGCAATGATGCAGCCGTTGTAGGTCTCTATCTTTTGGATGGCGCCGATCACGGCGTCCTTCTGGAAGTTGTAGAGCATGTTCCAGATCTTCGAGTCCTTCAAGCCAACGCGCATCAGCTTCTCGTCGGCACGCTCGCTTACGGTGGAGTACTGGAAGATCTCGCGGACGCAGTACTTGTAGATCGATTCGCCGGTGTTGGGCCGGACCCCTTTCTGGAGTTCTTCGATGATCTGATCGTTCAGCACCTCCCTGCTGTTCTCCCACGCATTATTGAAAAGCGCCAAATACTGTTCGCTGCCGGAAGTGAAGGCATTGATCAAGATCGGTTGCGTGGATGGCAATTCCCCCAGTGTCACGCTGTTCAGTTCAAGCGGCGTCAATGAAAAGGACTCCAGTTTGCCGCCAGTTTCAAGAATGAGCACATGCTGATTGGCCACCGCACCCCTGCGGATGTCGAACTTGTCCTCGAGTAGACCGATGACCTGTCGAATGCGGTAGGGCCTATCGAGTTCCAAGTTCAAAGACGCTTCGGCATCGCTCTGGATAAATTGGAACGGCTGCTCATCCGCCTTTCGGTTTAGCAACACCTTCACGCGCTTCGCCTTCTTCAGCACATCCAGCAGACCATACAGTGCAAATGCCGTGAAGTAGGAACAGCTAAGGTGTACCACCGTGTTCTCCGTGACCGCTGCGCGGATCTCTTCAATAAGCCGGGTGGTCTGGTTGTCAACTATGCGCATGGGAGGATGTTGCTGGTGGGCATTGCGGTGACAAAGTACCAAATGCCTGAATGCGCCTGGATGCCAACACCACCAAATGGCCTAAAAACCAGCCCCACCGCAAGCCCAACCCGGCCAAAAGCCAAGGAGCCGAGGCCGGGAACCAAGGGCCTGCACCCGCCTGAATGCCGGAATGCCAAAAGGCCTGGACCGAACGCGCCGAACGCCTTTCCGCTCTGCGGCCTTGAGCCCGGGGCCGATAGCCGACCCCCGCCCCGCCGGTCGGGGATCATTCTTCACCCCTGGGAAGCTCCACCTAAATGGATATTGTGGGAGCCGCGGGCCGCATGGATCTGGGGGTTTTGGGGAACGACCGGGTGCCTTCCAGGTGCCGCGGATCGTTGAAAACGGTAATTCGTGGTGCGCGCGCACCCTCAGCGCTGCGTTGCATCCCTACGGGGGCGGGCTTTTGCGGGTTTTTCATCGCCGGTCGCCCCGGCGGCGTGGATCGTGGATAAGTAGGCTGGGCCCAAGTAGGAGGCCCTTCGACAAAGCGATGGAAATTTACACATGCTGAATACCGCAGTGCCACATGTGGCGCCGGCAAGCGGGAACGCCGACGAATGCCGGCCAACCCCCTTGCGGTGAAAACCGGAACACCCCTGACCGTGGCGGTGATCCATGGCCATGAAGTGGTCCGTAAGGGCCTGCGGGCCATGGTGGAGCAGGAGGGCACGGCGAAGGTGGTGCTGGAGGTGGGTGAGCTTTCAGGCTTGGCGGCGGCGATGCCGAAGGAGGGCGTGCAGGTGGCGCTGTTCCATACGGGCGGGTCGGCCTCGCAGCTGCAGGATGCGGTGAAATGGATGCGGAAGCGGCACCCGGCCACGGGGGTGCTGGTGATGGGGGAGCTGACGCCCGCGCTGGCGGAGCGGTTCGTGCAGGCCGAGGCGCATGCGCTGCTCCATGGCAGCGCGCCCGGTGCCGAGCTGCGGAAGGCGATGGCCATATCGGCGAAGGGCGGCCTGTACGGGAACTCCTGGATGCGGGACCCGCTGCGCAAGGGGGTGCGCGGCAGGCAGGAGGACCGGCCCAAGGTGAAGCTTCCCCGCATGCAGCGGAAGGTGGCGGTGATGCTCCGGAACAAACGGTGCTTCACCCGGAAGATGATCGCGGAGCGGCTCGGCATCGGCAAGCGCACGGTGGATTCCTACATCGAAGCGCTCTTCCGGAAGTTCAAGGTGCGGTCCCGCCAGGCCCTGTTGGTGAAGCTGGACGAGGGCGGTTGGTCCTGAGCGTTTCGGCGCGGATGCTGCCCCGGCCGCTGGTCCCGGTGGGTTGGGAGCCGGGCCGGTCCGGGCGGTCCTCACCGATGCCTGCACGATCGTCCTGTATGCCGGCGCGGTCGTCCTGGATGACGGCGCGGCTGTCCTTTATCCCTGCACGGTCGTCCTGCATGACCGCACGGTCGTCCTGTATACCTGTACGGTCGTCCTTTAACCCTGCACGGTCGTCCTACTTGCCTGCACGGTCGTCCTTTATCCCTGCACGGTCGGCCTGTATGACGGCTCGGCTGTCCTTTATCCCTGCACGGTCGTCCTGTATGACCGCACGGTCGTCCTATATGCCTGCACGGCCGTCCTGTATGACGGCGCGGCTGTCCTGTATGACCGCACGGTCGTCCTGCATGACGGCCCGGCTGTTCTTTATCCCAGCACGGCGGTCGGCGATGACGGCGCGGTCATCGTCGCCACCCGGGCGGCCATCCTGCCGCAAGGCCACCGTATCGGCACGGATAGCGTGCTTGAACGGCCGCCCGCCGCAACCTCTTGCCTGTTGCGGGATGCCGGAGGTGGGCCCCGTCATGTGACGGAGTTATTGTCCCCGTCTTTTCCGGATCCATGGACAACGCGGGGTGCCTCGATCGCGAATAACGGCCCCTAACCAACGCCTGGGCACGGCATTGTAGGCCCGAAAAGAATGAAGAAGGTGTATTACACGGTGAATTTGGGCATGACGCGGATCACCCCCGGGGATCTGCTGGTGAAGGCCCGCAACATGGTGGCGATGATGACCGGCAACGCGACCTATGCCACACCGACGCCCGCGCTGGCCGACGTGAGCGCGGCGAGCGTAGTGTTGGAGGAGGCCATCAGTGCATACCAACTGAACCCGGGCCCGGGGGAGGTGGTGGACCGCGATGTCGCGTTCGATGCGCTGAAGAGCCTGGTGACGGACCTGGGCGGCTACGTGCAGTCGGCCAGCAACGGCGACATCACGCTGATCAAGAGCGCCGGTTGCGTGGTGCGGAAATCCCCGGAGCCGGTGGGGATGATGCCCAAGCCGAAGAACGTGACCGCGCAGAACAGTCCCTTGCGCGGCCGGATCGAGGTGCGCTGGGGCGGGGTGCGCGGCCGCAGCGTGTACGAGCTGGAGTTCTGCCTGGGGGACCCGACGGTGGAGGCGAACTGGAAGCTGCTGGCGCTGACCAGCAAGAACTGGTACAACGCCGACGGCCTGGAGAGCGATAGCGAGTACTACTTCCGGGTGAAGGCGATCGGCGCCGCCGGAGCAGGCCCGCTCAGCGACTCGGCCCACGCCAAGGCGGCCTAAGGCGAACGCCTCCGGGAAGCGATACCCGGAACGGATGTCCTTCGCTTGATGCCCTTGCCCCGCCACCGAAAGGTGTGCGGGGTCGGGGCATTGAGAGAGAGTCGGGTTTTGGGGACGAGTCCGTTAGTCGGGAGACGTAAGTCTTGAGTCCGAGTTCTCCGGTCACCGATCACCAACCACCAAAAGCATTCTCCGCGCCTCAGCGCCTCTGCGTCGGATCACGAACACGAACCACCAAAAAACCACGAACAATGAGCAAGGAAGAACGGATCGCTTATTTCCAAACCGACTATGCGAACATGGCCCCCGCCACGCGGGCCCGCCTGGAGGTGGACCTGATGCGGCACTATTTCACCCCGCGCTACCAGTGCGTGCCCTTCGACCCCACGGAGCTGGTGGAACTGGCGAAGCAACAATGGCCGCAGCATCCGCAACGTGCCGAGGCCCTGGCCCGCTGCACGGAGCAATGGCGGGAGAGCACGGGGTACGGCTATTTCCAGGACCCGAAGGCCCGGGACGGCAAGCCGTGCAAGGGCGGTTTCTTACTGCACTGCCCCCGCCAAGGCGAGCTGCTCTTCGATACGGACAAGGACGGCGGGATCATCGGCGTGGAGTACCTGGCCATCGTGCTGCGCGGGGAAGAGGAGGAGGTTGAACCGGTGCCCGTGATGCGGATCGTGCATTGGATCCCGGGTCAGGCCCGGGATGACGGGCGACCACGGCTGGGGAGAGAACCACGGATGCACACGGATGAACACCGATGAATGCCTTGGCCGCGACAAATGCCTACTGCCGATGTTGAACCGCAACGGCATGCCTACGGCAGGCAGGCCCGCCACCGGGATCGCCACGTCGTCCCTCCCTGCGGTCGGCACTCCCATGCCTCCGGCAGGTAAACTCGCAATGACGACAAGAGTATTGGGCCCGTTCGCGAGCGATCCGTGTTCATCCGTGTCGATCCGTGGTTCAAAATGGAGCGCAGCGACGGAAGTATTCAAATGAGCTCCCAATGATAAAAACCTCCACCCCTCCACTCCCGTAAAAACCCCGATCTTCCGCAACCATGTTCACCGCCCCCTTCACCCTTGCCGACCTCGACGAGCTCGCCGAGCTGGAGCCCGCCGACTGGGACGCCATGATGGCACGCCTGCGCTGGCACCTGAGCACGCCCTACGCCACGGTGATCAAGAGCGTCTTCGGCGAGGCGCTCACCAGCGGCCTGGCCACGGGCATCGCCCACGAGGGCAGCGGCTGGGTGGGCGACCGCCTGCTGATGCCGCGCTTCCAAGGCCCCGAACTGGAAGGCCAACTGGTGGACGCCGTGCTGAAAGAGCTGAAGGAATACGACTGCGCCACGGTGAGCGCACTGGTGGAAGAGGCCTCCGTGCCGGTGTTCCTGGAACGCGGTTTCGAACACGACGGCGCCTACCTGCGCTATGCCGGCGGCAAGAGCGAGCCCCCCACGCTGGACGAGGTGGAGCTCTGCGAACCGCACCACAGCATGGGCATCCTGCACCTGGACCGCACCGCCAGCGGCGAGCAGCGCCGGGTGCTGATCAGCGAGCATTTCTACGCGAGCCGCATCTATGTGGAGAAGGGCCGCGTGCGCGGCAACTACATGCCCCTGCTGGGCGACGGCCTCCTCCTGGCGGACCGCCCCGATGTGGGCGAGGAGCTGCTGCGCTGGCACATGCCGCACGTGCAGGAGGTGTGGGTGCCCGAGGCGAACCCCGTGGCCCGCGAGTTCCTGGCGATCCGCGGCTATACCGAGCAGGGCCGCCGGTTCCGCATGCACCAAGGCCCCGCCCTGCCGTGGAGGCCGGAGATGGTGTACGGGTGGATCAGTGAGCGGCTGGGGTAGTTGTCGTGTGTCGTGTCTCGACTAGCGCTCGACATGACACACGACAACTGCGCTCGACAGGACAACCGGTTATGGACCGCGCTTAAAAAGTCCTGTCACTTCGAGCGCCAGACGAGAAGGACATTCCAGCTACATGAAAGGTCCTGCATTCAACGGGAGTGTTGTCGTGTCTCGCATCTCGCATCTCGACTTCGCTCGATGTGACACACTCGACATGACACACGACAACTGCGCTCGACAGGACAACCGGTTGGAAAGCCCGCTCAAGAAATCCTGTCACTTCGAGCGCCAGACGGGAAGGACATTCCAGCTACATGAGAGGTCCTGCATTCAACGGGAGTGTTGTCGTGTCTCGTGTCTCGCATCTCGACTTCTCACGCGCTGTGCGCGTTGCAAAGTGCCGCTCCGCTACTGCTCGATGTGACACACTCGACATGACACACGACAACTGCGCTCGACAGGACAACGCTCCTGCCAGTTGCTCATTAACCCCCGCCACTTGCTCGGTGGCGCATGAAGAACGCCGTGGCCCAGGGGACATTTGACCCGTCAACAACGGCAAACACCCCTGAACCACGCACCGATGAACACCGCCAAACGCACCCTCGTCTCCGCCGCCCTCTTCGCCGCCGCCATCACCCTCTGCTCCACCCTGCGCGCCAACACGCTGGACGGAGGGCCCGCTGGTGCGCAGGGCGCACCGAACGTCCTTCGCATCGAGCCGGTGGACCAGCTCTTCAGGCCCACCACCGGTTCGGTCAACGTACTGCAACGCGTGGTCTACGCCGGCGTCAATGGCCAGTACCTGGCACAGGTGACCGCACCCGACGGCACAGTGCTGATGGAAGGCATGTACAACGACCCGCAGTGCCTGGTCCCCAACGGTCCGTTCACCTACTACCACGCCAATGGCCGGGTAAGTGCCCGGGGTTGCTACGCGATGGGCGTCAAGACCGGGGTTTGGCAGCGCTTCGACGCACGCGGGAGCGCGCTGGCCGAACGCGTCTATAACGGGTTGAGCTGAGAGCAGGCAAGGGGCCAGCTGGAAGAGGTCTCCATGGACGCCACGCGGCGTTAGGACCGGCACGCCGATAGCGCTTGTGCAAAAGGCCGTCCATCGACGGCCTTTTGCGTTGTTGAGGATGCACGCGGGCCGGAGACTGAGGCTCCCCTCCTTGTCTTTCTCGACTAGCGCTCGAACTGACAAGGAGGGGCTGGGGGTGGTCCGCTGAGGCTCCGGGTCCCTGCCCCACGGCAGAGGACCACTGAGCGAGCGAATGCACCACCCTCGAAAAAATACCCATTTCGGGGTATTGTGCGCTGGGCGCTGCCCGCCGACCTTCACCGTGCCGGAGAACCTGTTCACCTTAACCCTTTCCCCATGGACCGTCATTCATTGATCCGGAGCAGCCCGCTCCCGCGTATGCTGCCTGCGGCTTGCGCGGGCCTGCTCATCACCTCCTGCGTGTACGGGAACCAGACCGGGAACGGCCCGGCACACAACCCGATGGTGGCGAGCGCCGCCTCCTCGGCGAGCCCGGTTCCGGCGAATGGTCGGCACAAGTACTACACACAGGACGAGTTCACTGCGGCGGCCTCGGAATTCACGCGGCACATCAAGGTACTGGTGGGTACGAGCCGCGTGGACGTCGATTCCCCCGTGCTCCGTATCCCTTGGTCCGGCATCACGCACGTGCAGGACTCGATCGGCAAGGAAAAGCCCGTTCAGGGGATCCATATCAACCACGGCCTGGACGGGACCCGCTACCATCCCGTCATCCAGTTCATGTTCGCCGCCAATGCCATGGGCGACCTCGAGCTGTTCCCGGATACCTGGTTCAGTTTCGACCCCGCCACCGGGCATTTGGTGCCTGAGAAGGATCCCGGTAAATTCATGGACGCCTATTTGGAGAATATCCGCGTGGACCGCACCGGTTCCGGCTTCAGTGAGCTGAGGCCCGCTGGGGAGGACCCCGATCCATTGGCCATCTGGTTCCCGTATGCGGACAATGTGAGCCAATTGCTGGCGCAGAACCCGTGCGAGGACCCCTACTTGGTGGTGAGCAGCATCAGTGAGGCACTGGGTATCCGAGCTGTTCACGATCCCACGTCCAGTGCCCAGTTCCGCCACCTGCTTACCCTTCATATTGCGGACGGGAGCAAGGACCTGTTATCCAATACCTTCGATCCGTACAAGCCGTTCCGCGAAATGGCCCTGGACCTTGGAAATCCGTGCCCGCCCATGTGCAAACAACCCTGAATACGGGGGTGGATGGACCTTGCTGAACTGTGACCTCCCGCTGGATGAACCCCTATGGGATCGTGATGTACTTGGCCATGCTGGCGGCCTTGATCGCCTGCTTGCGCGTGCCTTCGGGCGGGTGGCGCATGCGCAATGTGCTGCTGGCCTCGATCGCCTGGGGCCTGGCCACCGAGGCCATTGCCGTTCTGGTGAACCACTTTGCCAGGCTGAACAGCATCGTGTACAACCTGTGCGTGCCGCTGGAGTTCCTGCTGCTGCTGTGGCTGGTCCACCGGTTCCGGCCGCAATGGCGTGGCCCATTGATAGCGGCGGCCGTGCTCGGCTGCCTGGCCATGCTGGTGGCGGGCTTCCTGCAGGACCCCATGCAATTCATCCTGGTGGAGCCCATCCTGTTGATCTCCGGGATCATGACCATCCTGCTGCTGGCCGCCCTGTGGAGCTTGGCCACTACCAGTGAGGTACCGCTCCAGAAGGTGCCGGAGTTTTGGCTCTTCATGGGGCTGTTGATCTACTTTGGTGGCATGGTGCCCTTTATTGGAATGGTCCGCTTCGTGTTCCATCAGGATGCGGTCCTGGCGGCGAAATTGACCATTGTGATGCCCTTGCTGGGCATCAGCCGCTATGGGTTCATCACTGCGGCCTGCCTGATGCAGGCACGTCGCGCCCGATCCCTCCGGCATGGATGAGCGGGGCTTCATCTTCGTGGTGGTGGTGGGAACGGCCTTCGTGCTGGGCCTCATCGCCATCGTGGGCCTGTTGATGATCGCGAACAGCAGCCGCCGCCAGCGCCACCGCGCCGAACTGGCCGAGCTGGGCCTGCGCCATGCCCGCGAGGTGATGGGTGCCGAACGGGAGGCCGTGCGCCAGACCCTGCAGGAGGTGGGCGCGGAGCTGCACGACAACGTGTCGCAATTGCTGATGGTGATCCACATGGGCCTGAACTGGCTTCCCGAAGGGCAGAAGCCGCTCCCGCGCCTGGACGCCTCACGCGAGGCGCTGGCGGAGTGCATCAAGGAGGTGCGCCGCCTGGGGCATACCCTGAACACGGACCTCTGGGAGGACCGCACCTTGGAAACGGCCCTGAAGGACCTGGCGGACC
>JAIOIH010000069.1 GCA_019912395.1 Flavobacteriales bacterium
ACCCCGAGTTGTTCACAGAGCTAACAGTGATCAACAAAGAGAAAAGGACCAAAAGAGAAAAATCACAACACAACCAACAAATCGAGTTGACAGAACACTGAAAAGAGGTCAACGTCTGGCAGGACTTGACATCCTGACAACTGGCAACTGGCAACTAGTTCGCTACCTCGCTCATGAACTTCAGGCGCATCAGCCTGAGTTCCTCCTCGCTGTAGTCCCCGTCGAATTCCTTGGAGGCCTCCTCGATACTGTCGGTCTCGGCGGTACGGAAGTAGTCCATGATCTCCTCCTGGGCATCCTCCTCCACCACATCGTCCAAGTGGTAGTTGATGTCCAGCTTGGTACCGCTCATTACAATGGTCTCCATCTCGTCCAGGAGCGCCTCCATGGTGAGGCCCTTGGCTTTGGCGATGGATTCCAGGGAGAGGCGCTTGTCGATATTCTGGATGATGTGGACCTTGTTGCTGCTCTTCTTCATCACCGAGCGCACCACCGTCTCATCCGCGCGTTCGATCTCGTTCTCCTCCACATAGTTGGCGATCAGTTCCACGAAGGGTTTGCCGTATTTCTGTGCTTTCCCGGAGCCTACACCGCTGATCAATGTCAATTCTTCCAGCGTGAGGGGATAACGCACGGTCATCTCCTCCAAGGCGGGGTCCTGGAAGATGACGTACGGGGCGAGCTTGGCCTTCTTGGCCACCGAGTGCCGCAGGTCCTTGAGCATCTTCATCAGGCGCTCATCCGCAGCTCCACCACCCTTCCCGTTCAGCACCACGTCCTCGTCCGGGGCATCCTCGTCCACCCGTTCACGTTCCTTGGTGAAGGTGATGGATACGGGTTTCTTCAGGAATTTCTTCCCTTCCTCGGTGAGGCTGAGGTTGCCATAGCTCTCAATGTCCTTGTGGAGATAGCCGCCCACGTTGGCTTGCCGGATCACGGCCATCCAATGCTGCTCATTGTGCTCGCTTCCCGAGCCATAGGCCTTGAGCTTATCGCCCTTGTAGTTCTTGATCTCGCTGGTCTCGTTGCCGGTGAGCAGGTCGCAGATGAAGCGCGCACGGTGCCGCTCCTTGCTCTCCTTCACTGCCGCAAGCATGAGCTTCAGGTCGTCCTTGGCCTCAAAGTATTCCTTGGGGTTGTTGCAGTTGTCGCAGGCACCGCAATTGTCACCCGGCAGCTGCTCCCCGAAATAGTGGAGCAGGTACTTGCGGCGGCACATGCCGGTCTCGGCATAGCTCACCGTATCGGCCAATAGTTGCCTGCCGATCTCCTGTTCGGCCACGGGCTTGCCCTGGAGGAATTTCTCCAGCTTCTCGATGTCCTTGTAGCTGTAGAAGGTGATGCATTTGCCTTCGCCTCCGTCCCGTCCGCCACGGCCGGTCTCCTGGTAGTAGCTCTCCAGGCTCTTGGGGATGTCGTGGTGGATCACGAAGCGCACATCGGGCTTGTCGATGCCCATGCCGAAAGCGATGGTGGCGACGATCACGTCCACGTCCTCCATCAGGAAGCGGTCCTGGTGGCTGGCACGCTGGGCGGCGTCCATGCCGGCATGGTAGGGCAGGGCCTTGATGCCGTTCACCACCAGGGTCTCGGCGATCTCCTCCACTTTCTTGCGGCTGAGGCAGTAGATGATCCCACTGCGGCCACTGTGCTGTTTCACGAAACGGATGATCTCCCGGGCCACGTCCTTCTTGGGCCGCACCTCGTAGTAGAGGTTGGGCCGGTTAAAGGAATCCTTGAACACATTGGCCCCGGGGATGTCGAGGTTCTTCAGGATGTCCTCCTGCACCTTCTCGGTGGCGGTGGCGGTGAGCGCGATCATGGGCACGCGCTTGATCTCGTTGAAGATGGTGCGCAATCGGCGGTACTCCGGGCGGAAGTCATGGCCCCACTCACTGATGCAGTGGGCCTCGTCGATGGCGAAGAAGCTGATCTGGATGTCCGAGAGGAACTCCACGTTCTCCTTTTTGGTGAGGGACTCGGGTGCCACGTAGAGCAGCTTGGTAATGCCTGCGCGAATGTCCTCCTTCACCTTGATCGCCTCGTTGCGGGTGAGGGAGCTGTTGAGGAAGTGGGCCACGCCGTTCTCGCCGCCGAAGCCGCGCAGCAGGTCCACTTGGTTCTTCATCAGGGCGATCAGCGGGCTTACCACGATGGCCGTCCCTTCGCTCATCAATGCGGGTAGCTGATAGCAGAGGCTTTTTCCACCGCCGGTGGGCATGATCACGAACGTGTCCTTCCGGTCCAGCACGCTTTGCACGATGAGTTCCTGGTCGCCTTTGAAGGTGGTGAAGCCGAAGAACTGTTCCAGGGCTTCCTTGGGAGAAATGTCGACGTTGGTCATTGGATGTTCGTACGGCGGAGCTGCCGCAATGGTTAATTGCTTAAAAGTAGGGTGCGCCGAGGGATTTACAACACGATCTTACCCTGCTCTTGGAAACTTAGAACCTTTTGGGACGGATCGACCGGGACCATCGTTGATAAACCTGCGGTGGGCAGCTATCGAGGCTAGGGCACGATCCTATCTTTGGCGCGGCCTTCTCTGGCCTGTTATGCATGGGGGAACCAAGGAAGGAGCTCACGTTCCTGGAGCATCTTGAGGCGTTGCGCTGGACCTTGGTCCGGTCCGCGGTCGCGGTCCTGATCGGCATGGTGGTGGCCTTCATCTACAAGGATTTCGTCTTCGATACGATCATCCTGGCCCCTCAACGCGCGGATTTTGTCACCTACAGGGCTTTCTGCCGGATCGCCCTGAACATGGGATTGGATCGGTCCTTCTGTACGGAAAGCACGGGGTTCACCCTGATGAACACGTCCATGGGCGGGCAGTTCATGGTCCACATCATGGTTTCCTTCGTTGTGGGCCTCATTGTCGCATTCCCGTATATCCTCTGGGAGATCTGGCGCTTCGTGAAACCGGGCCTCGCGGGAGCGGAACAACAGGCCGTGCGCGGCGTGGTCTTCTTCGCCAGCGTGCTGTTCATGCTCGGTGTTGTATTCGGCTATTACATACTGGCCCCCATGAGCATCCAATTCCTGGGCACGTACACCATCAGCGCTTCCGTGCCCAACTTGGTGGACCTCAATAGCTACATCGGCACCATCACCTCACTGACGCTGTGGACGGGAGTGGTCTTTGAACTCCCCATGGTCGTATACTTCTTGGCCCGCACGGGCTTATTGGGGCCGCAGTTCCTGCGCACCTATCGGCGCCACGCGTATGTTTCGATCCTGATCATCGCCGCCATCATCACCCCGCCGGACATCAGCAGCCAGTTCATCGTATCCATTCCCCTGATCGCCCTGTACGAGGGCAGCATCCTGCTCGCAGCGCGCACCCGCCGTTCCATGGACCGCGCCGAAGGCACGGCAACCGACCGTTCCAAGCCATGAGCAGAACGTTCCGAGGTGTGCTTTCGCTGCCCGCGTTGTGCGGGGGGCTCCTGCTGGCCAGCTCGGCCTGGGCCCAAACCACCCGCATTTCCGGAACCGTCACCGATGCCGTAACCGGAGAGACCCTTCCGTTCGTCAACATCAGCTTCATCGATAGCCGGGTCTCCACCAACTCCGACATGGACGGCAACTACAGCCTGGATACCTACTATGCCACCGACAGCATCAAGGCCGTAAGTGTGGGCTACTTCACGTTCACCGCCCGGATAAAGCGCGATATCGCGCAACGGGTCGATATCAAGCTGCAACCACGGACCGATCAGCTCGGCGATGTGGTGATCACCTACGCGGGCAATCCGGCATTCCCGATACTGCGTCGATTAGTGGCCAACAAGCCGGTGAACAATCGCGCGAAGCTGGAGGCATATCAGTATGAAGCCTACAACAAGATCGAGTTCGACCTGAACAACATCACCGAGGACTTCGAGAAGAAGAAGATCTTCAAGGACTTTGCCTTCATCTTCGACCATGTGGACACCACGGGAGGCAAGCCCTTCCTTCCCATTTTCATGACCGAGACCCTGAGCGACGTGTACTATCGGCAGAAGCCGAAAGTGCGGCGCGAGCTGATCCATGGCACGAAAGTGAGCGGTCTGGAGAACGCCAGCATCGCCCAGTTCATGGGTGACATGTACCAGAACGTGAACATCTATGACAACTACCTGGTGATCTTCGGGAAGAACTTCATCAGCCCCATCGCCGACGGTGGCCGGGGCTTCTACGATTACCACCTGCTGGACAGCAACTGGGTGGGGCACAACTGGTGCTACAAGATCGCCTTCAGGCCCAAGCGGGTGCAGGAACTGGCCTTTACCGGCAGCATGTGGGTGAACGACACCAGCTATGCGGTACGGAGCATTGAGGCCACCATTGCCGAGGGGGCGAACCTCAATTTTGTACAAGGGTTCCAAGTGAAGCAGGAGTACAGCGAGGTGAAGCCCGAGGTATGGATGCTCACCAGGGACCAATTGGTCGTGGACCTGAACGTGATCAAGGACCGGGGCAAGACAAAGGAGAATCCCGTTCAGGGCTTTTATGGGCGCCGCACGGCCAGCTACCGGGATTTTGTGATCAACCAGCCCAAGCCCGATGTATTCTACGAAGGGGTGGACGAGGTGGTGATGGATATCGACCCGCTGAGCCTCGGTGCGGACTACTGGGACCAGCACAGGCACGAGAACCTGACCAAGCAGGAAGTGGACATCTATCACATGGTGGACACCATGAAGACCATCCCCAGATTTCGCACCTACGTGGACATTGTCACCACCGTGGTCACGGGCTATTACACCAAGGGCAAGATCGACATCGGCCCCTATTTCACCACGTACAGCTTCAATCCCGTGGAGGGTAACCGCTTCCGCATCGGCGGCCGCACCAGCAGCAACTTCAGCACGCGCACCGAGTTCAATGCATACACGGCATACGGCACCCGCGATCAACGGTTCAAGTTCGGGGTGGGGGGGAAGACCTTCGTGAGCAAGACTTCGCGCCAGATCGTTGAACTGGCCTACAAACAGGATGTGGAACAGCTGGGCGAGAGCGTGAACGCCTTCCGGCAGGACAATATCCTCAGCAGCGTCTTCCGGCGCACGCCGAACACCAAGCTCACCTTGGTGGAGGAGAGCAAGGCCAGTTACCTGCGGGAATGGTTCACCGGGTTGGACAATACGCTGCTTCTGCGCTATCGCACGCTCTACCCACTGGGGGATCTGGAATACCTGAAGCCGAGCCCCGATGGAGAACCACCCACGGTGCTCAATTCCATTCAAACGGCGGAGGTGGGCCTGAACACGCGCTTCGCCTACAAGGAGAAATACATCAGCGGGGATTTCGCGCGGGTGAGCCTGGGCACGGTCTATCCCACGGTGGAACTGCATTTGGCCACGGGACTGCCCAATTTGGCCCAAAGTGAGTACGGTTACCAAAGAGTGGTCTTGCACGTGTACCAGCGATTACAGCTTGGCGTATTCGGATGGTCCCGCATCAATGCGGAGGTAGGTCAAGTTTGGGGCAACCTGCCCTACCCCTTGCTTATCCTGCACAGCGGGAACGAGACGTTCTACTACGACGATCTGGCCTTCAATACCATGAACTACTTCGAGTTCATCAGCGACCGGTACGCCCAGCTGTTCGTGGAACATCACTTCGAAGGCCTTTTCTTCAACCGGATCCCGCTGCTGCGCCGATTGAAGTGGCGTGAGGTGGTAGCTGGCAAAGTGGTGGCGGGATCGCTGGACCTCGCCAGGACCGAAAAGGAAATGCTCTTGCTCCCCGGGATGTATGCCCTGGATCGCGGGCCGTTCGCGGAGGTGAGCGCCGGGGTGGAGAACATCCTGAAGATCCTGCGCGTGGACGCGGTATGGCGTTTGCGATACAACGATCACCCGGGCACCAATCCCTTCGCACTACGTTTGAAGCTCTACATCAACTTCTGAATGATCCTCCGAGCCGAAAACATCGTGAAACGCTACAAGCGCCGCACCGTGGTTGGTGGCGTAAGCGTGCAGGTGGAACAAGGCGAGATCGTAGGTCTGCTCGGCCCGAACGGTGCCGGCAAAACCACCAGCTTTTACATGATCGTGGGCCTGGTGAAACCCAACGAGGGCCGTGTGTACTTGGACAAGGAGGACATCACGGACCTGCCCATGTACAAGCGGGCACAGCGGGGTATAGGGTATCTGCCGCAGGAGGCCAGCGTATTCCGCAAGCTCTCCGTGGAGGATAACATCAAGGCCATCCTGGAGATGACCAATCTGACCAAGGCAGAACAGGCCCATAAACTGGAAACGCTTTTGGACGAGTTCAGCTTGGGCCATGTGCGCAAGAACATGGGCGACGTGCTCAGCGGCGGTGAGCGCAGGCGCACGGAGATCGCACGCAGCCTGGCCACAGAGCCTAAGTTCATCCTGCTCGATGAACCCTTCGCAGGTGTGGACCCCATTGCCGTGGAGGACATCCAAGGCATCGTATCGCAATTGAAGAAGCGCAACATCGGCGTGCTGATCACGGACCACAACGTACAGGAAACATTGAGCATCACCGACAGGGCCTATCTGCTCTTCGAGGGCAAGATCCTGAAACAGGGAACTGCCGAGGAACTCGCTGCGGACGAGCAGGTGCGGAAGGTATACCTGGGGCGGAATTTCGTGCTCCGCAGAGCCGCATCGCTGAAGTCGTGAGCCGAAGGAGTCGTGAGTCTTGAGTCCAACTCAGACGGACTCAAGACTCACGACTCGCGACTCAAGGACTCACGACTTTTTCACAAATGAATCCTCTCACACTCTCCTTCCTCGAATGGACGGCCGTGGTGCTCAACGTGGGCTTCACCATCTGCATCGCTTATGAAAAACGCATTGGTTGGGTCCTTGGCTTTATTGCCGGAGTGATCGGCGTGGGGCTGTATGCCTTGGCCAATACCTGGGCCATGAGCGCCCTGAACGGCTACTACGTGGTGATGGCCGTGTATGGCTGGTGGAGCTGGGGGCGAAGCAGCGAGGATGGGAAGATCCGCACGCAGCGTTGGCTCTTCCATGCACTGGTGATCCCGCTGGGCCTTTTGCTCAGTTACGGGATCTCCGTGTTCCTGGTGGAATACCTCGATGGCAGCTTCCCGCTCCTGGATGCCTTCGTTACCGTCTTCAGCTTTGCGGCCACGTGGATGATGGCCCGCAAGCTGATCGCCAACTGGCTCTACTTCATGGTGGCGGACAGCGTGGCCATCTATCTCAATTGGCGCATCGGCTACCAAGGTTATGTGCTGCTGAACGCCATTTACCTCGTGCTGTCCCTCATCGGCTTCATCAAGTGGAACAGGATGTTGGTACGGCAACAAGGCACGGTCGTCAGCGCTTGATGAAAGGCTGCGAGCGCTTGTGGCCTTCCGCGATCACCCGCACCGTGTAGGCACCTGCCGCGAGCGCCTTGATGTCCACGTCAGTGGTGCGGTCCCTCAATGTCCGCGTGAGCACGGTTCGCCCATTCACATCCACGATATCCAGCGTTGCATCACCGGTGAAGGCTTGGTCCAAGATCACGGTCAAGCCCTCGCTCGCAGGATTCGGGAAAAGCTCCAGGCCCGCACCTTCCGGCGCTTCGCGGATGCCGGTGGTCAGGATCGTTTCCGCCACGTACGGGACCGTATCGCCAACATTTTGCGTGAATTCGCCACCCGCATACAATCCGAATGCATCGGAAATGAAGGGGTCCGAGGCCAGTGCGTCAACCGGTCCGTTGAAGTAGGCCAAGGGCTCAAAGTTGTCCGGCGTGCCGAGGAAGCGTGCCAGATGTTGCCCCATCGAGGTGAACTGTACCATCCCGAAGGCACCACCCATGTAGACGTGGTCGCCATCGGATAGCAGGGCCCGCACCTCCGCGGGACCCGGCCCGCCACTGATGTAGTCCACCAGGTTCGGCATCAAATGTTCCCAACTTGCAGTTCCCGAAGCGAGCCTTGCCAGACCGAACAAGGGAGCGATGTTCGCAAACATGCTACCACCGGCGTAAAGCGTGCCCTCCACGTCCAACAGGGAGAGGACCGTGCCGTCCAAGCCGTCACCGAGTGGCGCCCATCCGCTCGGACCAAGGGTTGCTACGTGCTGGACCTGCAGCACAGGGTCGCCGATCTGCACTCCGTCGAATTCTCCACCTGCAACCAACTGGCCATCATGGCTGCCCAAACAGCGCACGGGTGCGGTGAAGTTGCCGGGCAAATAAGTCCATGTGTTTCCGGCCAGGTGTGCCACGCGGTAGTCGATCCCCGCGAAGCCAGAGGCTGCACCGCTGGAATAGAGCGCGTTGCCATGGACGTGCATGGCGAAGATCTGCGGTAGTTTCCCATCGAAGACCGTGGTGAAGTTCCATTGCGTTCCGTCCCAGTGCGCCACGTCGCTGTTGCCCCCCAAGGCGTAGCCGCCGAGGTAAACGTCCTCCCCGAGCACTGCGCCGCAGGAAATGTTGCCGAATACGCCATCCCCCAGCGCAGTAAAGCTCCCTCCGTCCCACAGGGCGACATTCTCGACAGGCACACCACCTGCTTCAGTGAATGTCCCGGCAACCAGCACATTCCCGCTCGGCAGGTTCAACATCACCCTCACCGGCCCATTGGTGCCTCCGCCCAGAGCCGACCATTGCAACGTGGGCGGATAGCCCGGCTGGATCCAAGCAAGCTCATCTGCCGTGAAGCCTTCCTGTGTGGCCCACTGCGCCACGTCCGCACGCTTGATGTCGTGGACGTACGCCAAGTTCATTTCCTTGCTGACGCTTTCCGCCAGGTCGCGATACCCGCTCTCGATCATCAGTTGGCCTACGGCACAAGCGGTTCCGTACGGGTCGATGAATACCGGGTTCCGATAGGGCAGCACATGGTTCTGCGGGAACAAACCACGATCAGCGTAGTTATCCAGGTCATTCAGCAAGGTGGCGCGTTCCGATGCAGCCGCTGCGGAAAGCCCTTCAGGCGATGCGGATCGCAGATGCGCGGCCACCAAGTGCAGGTGCTTCGCAATTCGCTCGGCCTCCGTGTTGAAATGCACCGGCGCGTCATCCTGTGCCATCGCGGGCAGCATGGTTTGCCATTGGGCGTTCACCTCCTGCATGTGGTGCAATAGCGGAGCATCGGTTCGCGGAGAGAGCTGCGCCTGAGCTGTGAGGGAAGCGCAGAAAGAGAGCGAAAGGAGTACGGAGGGTTTCATCAGCATGTGGTTTTGGTCTCGGAGGTAAGACGTAAGCTAAAGGCTGGATGCTGCCTGAAAGCAAAGTTAATTTGCAGGATGCGGAAGATAGTCGTCACGGGTGCCGAGTGCAGTGGGAAGTCCGCTCTCTCCGCAGCATTGGCGGAACATTACGTTGTGCCGTGGGTGCCCGAAATGGCGCGGGAATACTTGAATGAATTAGGCAGCCCGTACCGTGAAGAGGACTTGTTGAGGATCGCTGAACTGCAATTGCGCACCGAAGAGGAAAGAGCATCGGAGGCAGGCTCGGCTGCACCTTTCCTTGTTTGCGACACCGACCTGATTACCATCCGCATCTGGGGCGAGGAGAAGTATGGCAGAAGCGATCCCTGGATCGTGCAGCAAACCGAGGAGCGCCCATATGACCTCTGGCTGTTGTGCCGGCCAGACATTCCGTGGGTGTATGATCCGCTGCGTGAGAACCCGCACGATCGTGACCGTTTGTTCGCGGTGTATGAAAAGACGTTGAAAGCGTTGGCGAAGCCGTATGTGATCATTGAAGGTGGGAGGGAAGAGCGGCTGAAGCAGGCGATAGCAGCCATAGGCGGACTGGGGCAGACCGAATAGGGTGCGTTCGGCTGTGGCCGAGCGCCAACACCAAGAGAGCCCGGCTGGGCCGGGCGCCAAAAGTTGGAAGGACCGGTGGCTACACCCGGTCCATCAACGTCCATGGTTGTCCATTTACAGCACGCCCTGCCGCAGGTAAAGCCCTATCTTTGCACCGTCGAAACACTGGGGTGCCCGCCTTCGAGCGAGCTGAGATCACACCCAATGAACCTGCGCAGGTAATGCTGCGAAGGGAACTTGCACCGGAACCCCGGAGCACTCCGTGCCAGACTTGAAAACACGGAGAACGACATGCGGGATTTATTGGTCTTGTGCGCGATGGCACTTTTAGTGAACGGCTCGTTCGCCCAAGTGAAACTGAAGGGAACGGTGCGGGATCCGGAGGGAGCTCCGGTGCCCTTTGCCAGCGTATTGCTCGGAAGCCAAGGGCTGTTGGCCCCGACGGACGCGAACGGTACATTCCATGCCGGAGGACTTTTCGAAGGCGATCTGCGCGTGCGTGTCTCGGCCGTTGGTTTCGTTCCGAAGGATACCGTGCTCACCGTGCAGGCGGGCGAGAACTTCGTTGCCATTGTGTTGCAACCGGGTGTGGTGGAACTCTCCACTGCGGAGATCACCGCGTTGCGCGCCGGCGATCGCGCCCCTTTTGCGAAGAGCACCATGAGCGCCGAGGAGATCGCTAAGGTCAACACCGGCGTGGACCTGCCTTACTTGCTGGACATGCAGCCCAGCGTGGTGGTGGGCAGCGATGGCGGTACCGGCATCGGCTACACCAACATGCGCATCCGCGGAAGCGATGCCACGCGCACCAACATCACGTTGAACGGCGTGCCGTTCAACGATGCCGAAAGCCAAGGTGCATTTTTGGTGAACCTGCCGGACCTTGCCACCAGCGCGGAAGACATCGAGATCCAACGTGGAGTGGGCACCAGCACCAACGGCCCCGGTGCCTTCGGTGCTAGCGTAAATCTGCGCACTACTTCCGTAAAGAAGGAGCCTTGGGGCTTGGTCGATGTCGGCGGCGGATCGTACAACACCCAACGCTATTCCGTAAGTGCGGGCACCGGATTGATCCAAGACCGCTTCAGCCTCGATATGCGCCTCTCCTCCATTACCTCAGCTGGCTACATCGATCGCGCCAGCGCCGACCTGAAGAGTTATTTTCTGCAAGGCGCATGGGTGGGGAAGACACGTTCGTTGCGCTTCATCACCTTCCGCGGATCGGAAGAAACCTATCAGGCCTGGGACGGTGTGCCGCGCGAAGTGATCGACACCAACCGCACATACAATGGCTTCACTTATGACAACCAAGTGGACCATTATGATCAAACGCATTACCAGGTCCTGTTCGACCAGAACATCGGCAGGAACACCGTGTTGAACCTCACGCTGTTCCACGTGCAAGGGGCCGGTTATTACGAGCAGTACAAGCCCAACGACAAGCTGTCCACATACGGGATCGCTTCGCCGGCGGTGATCAATGGGGATACGATCACGCGGACGGACATCATCCGCAGGAAATGGTTGGACAACACGCTCACTGGCGTGAATGCCAGCGCGGACATCTCCCTTGGTGCCCACAAGCTCGTGCTTGGCGGCAGCTACAGCGATTATAAAGGCGAGCACTATGGCGACGTGATCTGGGCGCGCTATGCAGGTGCCACCGATATCCGCCACCGCTACTATGACAATGATGCGCACAAGACCGATGGGAATGCCTTCGCAAAACTGACATACGCGCTCAGCGAACGCATCGACCTGTACGGCGATGCCCAAGTGCGGCACGTGGGCTATTCCTTCCTCGGCTTCAATGATGTACTGGACAACATCACACAGAAGGTGGAGTACACCTTCTTCAATCCCAAGGCGGGATTGCTCTGGCGCATGCGCAATGGCGCCAAGGCCTACGCCTCGTTCGCCGTGGCCAACCACGAACCCAACCGCAACGATCTGGAGGAGACCACACCCACAAGCCGTCCCACCAGCGAGCGACTTCTCGATTACGAGCTGGGCTACGAGCAGCGGGCCGGGCGCTGGAACGCCGGCATCAACGCCTATTTCATGGACTACGCCGACCAACTGGTGCTCACCGGCGAATTGAATGATGTGGGTGCAGCTTTGCGGACGAATGTGCCACAGAGCTACCGGGCAGGTGTGGAGCTGATGTTCGCCGCACAGATCGCAAAGCCGCTGACATGGAAGGCGAACGCCACCTTCAGCATGAACAAGGTGCGCAACTACACCGAGTATGTGGACGATTGGGATAACGGTGGCCAGATCGCCGTCAACTATTCGTCCAGCGACCTCGCTTTCTCTCCCAACGCCATTGCAGCGAGCACGTTCAGCCTCCGGGTTTGGGACAAACCGAAGAAGGGAAGCGCCGATCTAAGCTTCGTCACCAAATACGTGGGCCAACAGTATTTGGACAACACGGCCAGCAGCGAGCGCATGCTCGATGCGTACATGGTGAACGACCTCCGTGCCAACGTAACGCTGCTCAATTTGAAAGGCACGAAGAGCGTCGACTTCAACCTGACAGTGCGCAACATCTTCAGCGAGCTGTACGAGAGCAACGGCTGGGTATACAGCTACATCAGCGAAGACCGAAGGCAGGAGCAGGTAGGGCTTTTTCCGCAAGCGCCGATCAATGTGCTGGGCGGGGTTAGTGTGAGGTTTTGAGAGGAGATGGCACCATTCTCTATCTTTGAGGTCAAAGCCGAGAAGATGAGTTCCGATGCCATGAAACTTGAGTTGATCCAATGGTTGTCCCAATTGGAGGACAAGGGATTGCTGACTTCGCTATTTCAGATCAAGAAGATCAACGAGAGCGCGGATTGGTATGACGAATTAACCGAGGACCAGCGGGCTGCCATTGCTGAGGGCGAGGCGGACCTGAAAGCAGGTCGTGTCATTAGCTCCGAGGAACTTTGGAAGGAGTATGTGCGCGCTGCGAAGGGTTGAGGGGACTGCGCGTTGAGGGTAAGAGCAGCCCCATTCTAATTCCCTCGAATTCGAGGGAATTAGAATGGGGACCGGGCAGAGGATCGAAAAGCGTCCACAACCTGATTTCAATTATGGCGGATCCGCCACAATTAATATTCAGGAACATGTACATTGTCATTCAAATTCCGTTCGCGATGCTACGATCCATACTCCTTGCCGCGATCCCATTTCTCACTGCATCGGTCTTCGCTCTTCAGGTGCAGCTCACGGTGGTCAATTCCACCTGCGGGAATAGCACCGGGTCCATTACGGCCTCCACCAGTGGCGGGTCAGGGGCATACACTTTCCTCTGGGCACCGGCCCCGCCCACGGGCCAAGGAGTGAATGTGATCTCCGGATTATCTGCGGGCACATGGAGTGTAACGGTTACCGATAGCAATGGCGACAGCGGCACCGCCACGGCCACTATCATCGACCTGCCCAACTTGGATGTTCCCAATGCCATTTTGGGAAGTTCGTTCATGGCCGCTTGCGCCGGGCAATGCACCGGTCAATTGTACCTGAATGAAAATCTTTTGGGTGGCGAAGGGCCTTACTCAATAACCACCACGCCTCCCATGCCCTTGAACGGCATTTGTGGTGATGCCCCGTTCAACCTTCAAGTGACCGATGCGCTTGGCTGCAGCGGCATGGGCACTACAGTGATCCCGGAGAACCATCCCGTGGCCATGCTCGGTTCCTTGGTGGAAGGCCCCTGCGGCGGTGCACCGACGAGCATCACGTTCTACTTCGACGGGCCGTTCCCGACCGGAGGTATGTGGGCTGGGCCGGGAGGTTCCGTCTCGCCACCCATGGGTGCCGCCGTTGGGCATACCTTGGTTGTCACGGCACCGCCCGGGCCTCCTGGTGTGTACGTCTATATCATCCCCAGCATTTCGCCTTGCCTGTCGGTGAACTATTTGTTCTTGATCCCTGCCACCGTTACGGATTGCGCGTCCGTGGAAGGCGATCTCTTCGTGGATGTGAACAGCAATTGCACGTACGACGGTACGGACTTTCTTCTTCCGAACAAGGTTGTCACCCTGCAATCGGGTGGGCAGGTCGCCTTGACCGATGCTTTTGGCCACTATCGCTTCCAAGTGCCCTACGGTACCTATGATCTTTCCTTCACGGATCCGGTCTATGGGCAGAATTGTGCCGTTGCCAGCCCGGTGAACTTCACCCTCGATGCGGGCACGCCTTCCACCACCATCGATCTGGCCCTCAGCAGCGGCGCTCCGGATGTCTCGATCAGTTGTGCCATCGGACAGGCTGTTCCGGGCTTTAAGCAATCCCACTGGTTGACGGTGACGAACAATAGCGCCATCCCGAGCGGGCCGCTCACCGTGACGTTGGACCATGACCCGGCGCTCACCTATACACCGGTCTGGTACTGTAGTGGGGGCGGACCTTTCTGGAACACCACCGCTTATTGGGGTTATCCGGACACGTCCGTTCCGGGGCAGGTACAATGGGAACTCCCGGGCGGATTGGAGCCGGGTGCTCAGGCATTCCTGCGTGTGGAGCTGCTCCTTCCTCCTGATGTCAACTTGATCGGGACTACACTGAGTGCCACAGCAACTGTGATCACCCCGCTCAACGATATCGATCTCAGCAACAATGTGTGCAGCCACAGTGAAGTGGTGGTCGGCTCCTTCGACCCGAACGACAAGCAGGGACGCACCACCTCGGGTAGCGATGTGAGCTGGATCCCGGGGCAAGACAGCACCATAACGTACACGCTTCGTTTCCAAAACACGGGCACGGCACCTGCACAAACCGTTGTGATCTCGGATACACTTCCGGGCCTGCTGGACCTTTCCACACTGCGTATTCTCGGAGCAAGCCATGCGTATGCCGTATCGCTGGACAGTGCGCGCGTACTGCGGTTCACCTACGATCACATCATGCTTCCGGACAGTGGGAGCAATGAACTGGCCAGCCATGGTTTCGCACAATTCCGGATCAACCCGTTCCCGGATATTGCGGTGGCGAGCACCATCGATAATGCTGCGGACATCTTCTTCGACTTCAATCCACCGGTGCGTACCAACACGAGTTCGCTTACCGTGGAAGGCACCACTGCAGTCCTCGGAACTGATGCGAAGCTCCTATCCATCTATCCGAATCCTGCGGGGGATGTGTTGATGTTCCGCACGGTCGATCCCGGTAATTACAGCGCCTACGTGGTGGCCATGGATGGTCGAGTTGTGCTGAAGACCCCGAATGTTGTCGATCGGGTGCGCGTGCAAGGGTTGGCACCGGGTGTCTATGTCCTGCGTCTCGTACGCAAGACGGGCCATGAGCTGCGATCGAGCTTCGTCAAGGATTGAGCGTGGCCTTGTCCGGTCCAGGTTGGACGCATTGGCAGATCGTCGGCTCTGCACGGTGTTTGCTCATGCGGCTCAAACATGATCCCCTTTTCCATCCTCGACCTCGCCCCGATCGCCCAAGGTGGCTCGGCATCACAAGCATTTCGCAACTCCGTTGAACTGGCGCAGAAAGCGGAGAAACTCGGCTACCATCGCATCTGGCTGGCGGAACACCACGGCATGGCGGGCATCGCGAGCGCGGCCACCGCAGTGGTGATCGGCCATGTGGCCGGTGCCACGAAGACCATCCGTGTGGGCGCCGGGGGCGTGATGCTGCCGAACCACGCACCACTGGTGATCCCGGAGCAGTTCGGGACTTTGAATGCGATGTATCCGGGGCGGATCGACCTCGGATTGGGGCGCGCTCCTGGCACCGATCAGCTCACCGCCCGTGCGCTGCGCCGCGACCTGAATGCCAGCGCGGAGCAATTCCCGCAGGACGTGCAAGAGCTGCAGTTCTATTTCCAACCTGCTGAGCCTGACCAGAAGATCAAGGCGGTTCCCGGTGAAGGTCAGGACGTGCCGATCTGGCTGCTGGGGTCCAGTGTGTTCAGCGCACAACTCGCGGCTCTGCTTGGATTGCCGTTCGCCTTTGCCTCGCACTTCGCGCCGGAACTGATGGAGCAGGCCGTAGCGCTCTACCGCGAACGCTTCACGCCCAGTGCCCAGCTGAAGAAGCCATACGCCATGCTCACCGTGAACGTTTTCGCCGCGGACAGCGATGCGGAGGCCAAGCGCCTCTTCACCTCCATGCAGATCGCCTTTGTGAACATGCTGCGCGACCAGCGGGGTCTGGTGCAACCTCCCATCGATAACATCGACGACTATTGGAATCCGCAGGAAAAGGCGTGGGCAACCGAGAAGCTATCCCGCTCCTTCGTGGGCAACGCGTCAACAGTGGAGGAGGGGCTGCGGAAGTTCATCAACGAGTATCAGCCGGATGAGCTAATGGTCTCCGGGCATTTCTTCGACCCTGTGGCGCGGCTGCGTTCGCTGCAGATCACGGCTGAGGTGCGGGAGCGGTTGCATGCGGCCGGTTCCATCGTGGATGCCGGTCGTTCCTGATCGATCTTGCTCGAACAAATTCGGCCCCGATGTTGGCGAACATCATCGCGCTTGGCACGTTCCATGATAGCATATGCTTTCACCACTTCCTCAATACATGAAAACACGTGATGCCATTGTTCTGGGTCTGATCGCCCTTGTAGCGGTCGCTGCATGTGGGTTCCTGCTGAATGCCCGCAATGAAGAGCATTTTTCCGCTGACGTCCCTTGGATGGGAGAAGAGGATAGCGATGATCCCTTTGCGGAAATGATCGAGGAAGGGGCTGGGCTGATCGGGCAAATGAAGGCAGAGGCCGCGGAATTGGCCCGCAGGATGGAAGGTGCCTAATTCCCCGGTCGCTCGATCGCGGAGGCACTCCGTTCAGGATGCGTCGTGTCGATCAGGCATGCACCGCTTCGCTCATCGCGAAGATATGCTCCGGGTCCTTCTCGAAGGCCGTTCCCACCACCAGCACATCCGCGCCGGCCTCGCACAGGCTCCTTGCCGTGGCCACCTCACGAATGCCCCCGCCGATGATGATCGGGAGGTCCACACTTTTGCGCACGGCTTCGATCATTTCCGGGGATACGGCCTGCTCTGCGCCGCTGCCGGTATCCATATACACGGTGCGCAAGCCCAGTAATTCGCCGGCAATTGCCGTAGCTGCGGCGATGCCCGGTTTGTCGTGCGGGATCGGCACGGTTTGGCTCACGTAGCTGACAGTGGTAGGCTTACCGCCGTCCACCAGCATATAGCCTGTAGGAATCGCTTCGATGCCCATGGCGCGAATGGTGGGGGCCGCGGTAACATGGTGCCCGATCAACAGCTCGGGATTGCGGCCGCTGATGAGGCTGAGAAATAGCACGGCATCCGCATGATGGCTTAGCTGCGCCGGACTACCGGGGAAAAGCACCACGGGCCGGTCGCTCCATTGCTTCACCAGTTCCACGCAACGGTTGAAGGCCGTGGAAGTCAGCAGGCTGCCACCCACGAATATCAGGTCCGCTTTGGCCATGCAGGCGTTCTGCACGGTGCGCTCCAGAAGGGCCTCATCGGTGCCGAAGTCGGGGTCGATCAGCACGGCGAGCATCTTGCGCCCACTGCCCTTCGCCGCTTCGATCAGGTCGATCACGTTGCCCATGCCGCGAACTTAGTGCGAAAGATCACGATGGGTTCAACCGCAACGGCGCAACGGCGCAACGGGAGCGCAACGGAATGCTTTTATACCGCCACGACGCGAAGAACGCCAAGGGAACGCAAAGGAATGCTTTTCAACTGCCAAGGGAACACAACGGAATGCATATTCCCTCATCCGATCTCCGAGGCTCAGATCCGCGTTCATCGTAACCATCAGCGTCATCAGCGTCATCAGCGTTCCATGAAGCCCTCCATTGAGCCCGGCATTCCATCTTCTGATTTTCCGATCATCTCATCTTCTGATCGCATTTGGTACCTTTGCACTCCTTTTGAAAACACGGAACATGCCCCAGACCCAGGAACAACTCAAGTACAAAGTGAAGGATATCGCGCTCGCCGATTGGGGGCGCAAGGAGATCGAACTGGCCGAGGCCGAGATGCCTGGTTTGATGGCTCTTCGCACGCAGTACAAGGGCAAGAACCCATTGAAAGGCGCTCGCATCGCCGGTTGTTTGCACATGACCATCCAGACCGCCGTGTTGATCGAGACCCTTGTGGACCTCGGTGCGCAGGTGAGCTGGAGCAGCTGCAACATCTTCAGCACACAGGACCATGCTGCTGCGGCCATCGCCCAGGCCGGTATCCCGGTGTTTGCCTGGAAAGGGTTGAGCGAAGCGGATTTCGACTGGTGCATTGAACAGACGCTTCACGCCTTCGAAGGCGGCGAGCCGCTGAACATGATCCTGGACGATGGCGGTGACCTGACCAACATGGTCTTCGACAAGTTCCCCGAGCTGACCAAGAACATCAAGGGCCTCAGCGAGGAGACCACCACCGGTGTCCATCGCCTGAAGGAGCGTGAAAAGAACGGAACGCTCGTGATGCCCGCGATCAACGTGAACGACAGCGTGACCAAGAGCAAGTTCGACAACAAGTATGGTTGCAAGGAAAGTGCCGTGGACGCCATCCGTCGTGCAACCGACGTGATGATGGCCGGTAAGGTCGCCGTGGTCGCCGGTTACGGCGATGTGGGCAAAGGCACCGCAGCCTCGTTGAAGGGAGCTGGTGCCCGCGTCATCGTCACGGAGATCGACCCCATCTGCGCACTCCAGGCGGCCATGGACGGCTTCGAGGTGAAGAAGATGGCCAATGCCGCACCGCGCGCGGACATCATCATCACCACCACGGGCAACCGCGACATCATCCGCGGCGAGCACTTCGAGGCGATGAAGGACAAGACCATCGTGTGCAACATCGGCCACTTCGACAACGAGATCGACATGGCTTGGTTGAACAAGCACCATGGCAAGACCAAGGTGGAGATCAAGCCGCAGGTGGACAAGTACACCATCAACGGCAAGGACATTATTCTTCTGGCTGAAGGCCGCTTGGTGAATCTCGGATGCGCCACCGGCCACCCCAGCTTCGTGATGAGCAACAGCTTCACCAACCAGACCCTCGCCCAGCTTGAGTTGTGGAACAACAGCGGAAAGTACGAGAATAAGGTATACGTGCTGCCCAAGCGTCTGGACGAGATGGTGGCCCGCCTGCACCTCGAGAAGATCGGCGTGGAACTGGAGGAACTAACCGATGTGCAGGCGAAGTACATCGACGTGCCGAAGGAAGGTCCTTACAAGACGGACGAGTACCGTTACTAGTAGTCGTCAGTTCTTGGTTGTCAGTTGTCAGGAGTGCGGCCCGGCGTTTTGTGCGCTGTGGCCGCACTTCCTTTTAGGTGTCCGCCCGCGCTTGCAGCGCGAGTTTTCCTGCCGAAGGCAGGGCGTGCGAGGTGTGCGCCTGTGGCGCGTAGAGGCTGTAGCCCTCCATTGAAACAGCATCAAGAGCGTCCCGCAGAAAGCACTGGATCAACAAGCCAGCTCCCAGGCAAGCAAAGTGAGTCACCCCTCTCCCCGGAAGATGGGCGGCCCTGAGATTAACGCCCTCCATTGAGGAAGCCTGACAACAGACAACTGACAACGAACTACTGCTTCAATTGAAAATGCGCAGTATCGTCCCGTTAAAGGTGGTATTGTACCGCTTCAGCCCCAGCACGGCCGGTGCCTCCGTTACACTGCCATCCAGCAGAAGGAAGGCACTGTGGCAGCAGGAAGTATCGCGTGCCATCACCTGGCTGTCATCCACTGTTACCCGGCAAAGATCCTCCGGTTGGAAGGTACAATGCCTGTCCAGGGCCGTGAACTCGTCCGGACTTTTGCGGTAGACGATGAGGCCTTCGGAGCCTCCGGTGACGTATGCCCACCCGCCCGTGACGGCCAAGGCATTGTATTCGGGCAGGTTGATATTGATCTCGATGTCAACATTGACGAGCGGTACGTCCACCTGTTTGTCCTTCCTGCATCCCGGGGTAAGCAGGAGGATGCACAGGGGGAGGAGCAGGTGGGAAAGCGATTTCATCAACAGGGGATCGTGCGCGCATAACGGCGCGATGCAAAGGTAGGTATGCCCCTGCGGCACGAAATTGGCAGCCCCGTTCACCATGAGCCGCCTCCTTCCCCGCATCGTCACCGCCTTGCTTTTGTCATGTGCCATCCTTCCGGCAGCGCGTGCACAGGAGGGCATCAGCAAGGAAAAGCAGGAGAAGAACCTGCGGAAGAAGGAGAAAAGTGATGTGAAGGAGGTAAGGAAGGAAGAGAAGCGGATCGCCAAGAAGCACTTGGCCAACCAGGACAAGGCCACCCGCAAGCGGATGAAAAAGCATAACCGCCGCGCCGATAAACACGGCAAGGGCCGCCACCGCGATTCGTTCCTGCAAAGGCTTTTCGGCAGAAAACACTAGGTGTTGGACATGTATATCCGGCGCAGGATCTGGTAGGGGTGATCCACCGGAAACGGGTTGTTGTGAGCATACCTTGCTACCGCATCAACGGTAACAGGGAATCACCCATGACCTCCGGAAATATACGCCAGCCAAATGTCGCTCAGAGCGATTGCCCGCGTCCCACAAGGGGTTGCGGCGGTTTGCGCATTCGGGGACTTTTCTATCTTTACGCCCCCTCGTTGCCTATCATCCAAGAACGTAACACCCAACCGTTGATGCTGAGAAGACTATGCTCGGCCGCTGTCATCGTCATTTGCAGTGCGCTCGGCCTGAACGCCCAAGTGGGTTCAGGCACCCTCCAAGGCACCGTCAAGGACAAGAAATCCGCGGAACCCCTTCCTTTCGTGTCCATCATCCTGGAAAACCGAGGAGCCCGGGTCGCGGGAGGCCAGTCGGACTTCGACGGGAACTACAAGATCAGTCCCATTGAACCGGGTACGTACGACGTGACGGTGAGCTACGTGGGCTACCAGCCCACCAAGGTCACCGGCGTGGTGGTGAACAGCAACAAGATCACCTTCCAGAACTTCGAACTGAACAGCGGTGTGGAATTGGGTGATGTGGAGGTGATCCGCTACAAAGTACCCTTGATCGACAAGGACGGTGGGGCTTCGGGGTCCACGGTCACCCGGGACCAGATCGCCAAGATGCCCACCCGTTCGGCCACCTCCATCGCCACCACGGTGGCGGGGGCAAGCACTGCGGGTACCGGTGGCGGGATCAGCATTCGGGGTTCCCGTTCGGAGAACACCTATTACTATATCGACGGGGTAAAGGTCCCGGCAGGTGCGGGGATCGGATTGCCGAAGAGCGCGATCGAGGAGGTGCAGGTGATCACCGGTGGTGTGCCGGCCAGCTATGGCGACGTGACCGGAGGTTTGGTGAACATCACCACCCGCGGGCCCAGCCGCAGTTTTTTCGGAGGGGTTGAATACCTCACTTCCGGCTACAAGACCGGGCCGGACATTACGGACATAACCGGCTTGGACAAGTATGCCTTCAATCAGGTCGAGGCGAGCCTTTCCGGCCCCCTCTTCTTCAAGAAGGACAGCCTGGGGAACAAGGAAAAGCCGCTTCTGGGCTTCTTCTTCAGCGGGCAGGCCACCGATGTGGTGGACAACAGCCCACTCTGGAACGGTGATATCCGGGTGAAGCCCGATGTACGGGACCAATTGCTGAGCGAACCCTACCGGTTGGTGAACGTGGCGGGCAATCCCGTGGTGCGCTATAATTCGGACTACCTGCGCGCGGGTGATGTGGAGCGCATCGACACGCGCCAGAACGCGCGCCGCAGAAGTGCGCTTGCTTCGGGCAAGATCGACATCACCACGACCCCCACCATCAACCTGTCCGTGGGCGGTTCCATGGACCTGAGCAACCTTCAGGATTTCAACCGGAACAATTCCTTGCTCAACGCGGAGAACAATACCGAGTTCAATAATTCCACTTGGCGCACCTTCCTGCGATTCACCCAGCGGTTCAACAGCAGGGAAGAGAGCGCGGAGGACCATGACAAAGGGGGCATCAAGAACGCCTATTACAGTGTGCAGTTGGACTATTCACGGTTCAATCAGAACAGCGAGAGCCAGGACCACGGAGAGAACCTGTTCGACTATGGCTATCTGGGCAAGTACACCACCGATCGTGAGCCCACCTACAATCCATTGTCCGGAAAGCAGACCGGTTTCATGGATACCCAGGTCCATTTCACTCCGTCCGACCTGAACCCCGACGCTGCAGCGTTCCCGGAACAATACTTCTCCCTGTTCGAGGAGGGGTCCCCGTTCTACCAGAACTTCATCAATATCCAGGCAAACGGTGGTTTGTTGAATGGCAATCTTCCCGGTAGCGTGTATGGACTTTGGAACAACGTGGGCGGGCTGAGCAACCGGTATTCCAAGTACCAGAGCGACCAAGCACGCGTGTCCGCCACCGGTTCCGCCGACATCGGCAAGCACAGCGTGAGCATTGGAGTGGAGTACGAGCAGCTTACCCAGCGTTACTATCAGCTCGCTCCGGTCGGGCTTTGGGGCCGGGCACGTTCGCTCACCAACTTCCACCTTCAGGAATTGAACCGGAACGACTCCACCCTCGTGCAGGGACCCAATGGGGTGATCTACACGAACTACAGCCGCTTGGTGGGCAATGACCAGACGGTGTTCGACTACAACCTCCGCAGCGCCTTGGGCCTGGACCCGCGCGGAACGGACTTTATTGATGTGGATGCGCTGGACCCCTCGGTGTTTTCCTTGGACATGTTCTCTCCGGACGAACTGATCCAGGACGGTATCGGAGTCTCCAGCAGCACGCGCGGGGGGATCATCAATAGCTTCTACGGATATGACTACACCGGGAAGAAGCTCACCCAGCGCCCCAGCTTATCCGATTTCTTCAACGACTATGCCATGGTGGGGAACGATACCTCCTACACCCGGGTGCAGGCGCCTTTCCAACCGATCTACGTGGCCGGCTATGCGATGGACAAGTTCGCCTTCGACGACATCATCTTCAACGTGGGCATTCGCGTGGACCGCTACGATGCGAACCAAAGCGTGCTGAAGGATCCCTATCTGTGGCGTCCTGCCCATACGGCCGGTGATCCCCAGGTGCAAGACCTCTACGCAGGAAACAACCCCAGGCCGGGCAATATCGGGGATGATTATGTGGTGTACGTGAACAACATCGAGGAACCGACGGCCATCGTGGGTTACCGGGACGGGGACACATGGTACAACGCCCAAGGGGAGACCGTGGTAGACCCCTCCGTACTGCGCCAGTCCGATGGTATCCAACCGTACCTGGTCGACTACAAGAACGACCCCAGCGGCAGCTTGGTGGGTTCCAAGCTTCGTCAAGAGGCCTTTGAAGTGTATAACCCCAAGGTGAACGTGATGCCCCGCATCGCCTTTTCCTTCCCCATCAGTGACGAGGCGGTGTTCTTTGCGCACTACGACATTCTCACCCAGCGTCCCACGGGCTTCAGCCGCTTGGACCTGTTGGGCTACGCCTACATTGAGAACACTGGAGATATTCTCAATAACCCCAACCTGAAGCCGACAAAGACCATCGATTACGAGCTGGGCTTTCAGCAGGTATTGAGCAAGTCCTCTTCCCTGAAGCTCTCCGCCTACTACCGCGAGCTGCGCGACCAGATCCAGGTGCGCAACGTGGCCCAGGCGTGGCCCAGCACATACCGCACGTACGACAACGTGGACTTCGGCAACGTCATCGGCTTCACCACCACCTACGATCTGCGGCGCACCAAGAACGTGTGGCTGCGCGCCAGTTACACCCTGCAGTTTGCCAAGGGCACGGGTTCCGACCCCAACACCACCCTTTCGTTGATCAATGCCAACCAGCCTAATTTGCGCACGATCTTCCCGCTGAGCTTCGATCAGCGCCATCGCTTCCAAGGCACGGTGGACTTCCGCTACGGCGAGGGCAACGACTACAATGGCCCCATGCTCTTCGGCAAGAAGATCTTCCAGCGCACGGGGATCAACATTGTGGCCGACCTGGGTAGCGGTACACCGTACAGCCGTTCATCCAGGGTGTATAACGAAGGAGAGGGCACCGGTTCCTACCAATTGGACGGATCCCTCAACGGCGCGAACCTGCCGTGGCAGTTCAACACCGACCTGGTGATCGACCGTGACATTCCATTGGTGTTCGGCAAGGACAAGGGTGACAAGGCCAAGCGCACCAACCTCAACGTGTACCTGTTGGTGAGCAACGTGCTCAACACCCAAGTGATCACCAATGTTTACCGGGCCACGGGTGCGGCGGATGATGATGGCTTCCTGGCTTCCGCCCAGTATGCCAGCTATATCGCATCGAAGAACGACCCGCAAAGCTACAGCGACATGTACGCGTTGAAAGTGAACTCACCATACAACTACGGGGCACCGCGCACCATTCGTCTGGGTGCCCGCTTCGACTTCTGATCCACTCTGAAAGGCTGATACCATGAACACATTTCGCCTCCCCTCCCTGACGCTCGCCCTGGTGGCTGCCACGGTGCTTTTCGCACGCGAGGTGCCCGGGGTGGGACCCCGGTCCAGTGGCAATTCCGCCGGTGGCCGGGCCGCAGCCTGCTCCCCCGCCACGGCCCACGAGGAACTGGACCTCAACAATGTGCGCGCCCGCATCGAGAACGGCGGTACCCTTTGGGAGGATCGGTCGACCGGTAAACCAGCCTATGAGATCCCCAAGACCGACGACCGGACCGGTGCCAATGCATTGTTCGCGGGTGCCCTTTGGATGGGTGGCCTATCCCCCGACAACACGCTCAAGCTCGCTGCGGTCCGTTTCAGGCAGGTTGGAAATGACTACTACCCCGGACCGCTCACCGCCTATGATACGCTCACGAACGAAGGTGATGCTTCCGTGGACGGTACCGTGTGCTCCGAGTACGATCAGATGTGGAAGACCAAGCGGCAGGACGCTCAGAAGCAGGACGCGTACTTCCGCTGCCTCGCAGACCCGTTGTGCGATGAGAACATCGAGTTTCTCGGCTATACGGTACCCGGTTACTTCTTCGATTGGCCGGCCCACGGTGATGTATCCAAGGGGCAGGACTACAACCTGGCCCCGTACCACGATTCACCGTATAGTGAACAAGGTGTATACGACCCGCAGAACGGTGACTATCCCGGCTATGACCTGGCCGGCGTGATCGATTGCAAGGCCAAGCGCCGCGAGGATGCCATTCCATTGTTCGGCGACCAGAACATCTGGTGGGTGTTCAATGACAAGGGCAATACCCACACGGAATCCGGTGGACAGCCCATCGGCATGGAGATCCGGGCCCAAGCCTTCGCCTTCAGCACCAATGACGAGGTCAACAACATGACCTTTTACAACTATGTGTTGATCAACCAAGGCACGCAGACCCTTACCCAGACCTATTTCGGCCAGTGGGTGGACGTGGACCTCGGAGGTGCGAACGATGACTATGTGGGTTGTGACGTGGAGCGCGGCCTGGGCTACGGCTATAATGGCGATGCTGTGGACGAGGGCGCCAATGGAAGTCCGGGCTATGGTGGCCCGAACCCTCCCCCGCCCGCTGTGGGCGTGGACTTCTTCGAGGGACCCTATCAGGATTACGACGGCTTGGACAACCCCTTGACCACGGATTGCCAGATGGCACGGGACATGGACGGTATTCCCTATGGCGGCATCGGTATCGGCTATGGTGATAGTGTCCCCGACAACGAGCGCTACGGCATGCGTGCCTTTGTATATCACAATAATGCGTCCGGTGCCATCGGTGACCCCAGTAACGCGGGACAGTACTATGGCTACCTGAAGGGGATCTGGGGTGACAACACCCTGATGACCTACGGCGGAAACGGCTATAACCCCTCCGGCGGTGGCACCCGGGCCTATTACATGTTCCCCGGCACCTCGGACCCCTTGGGCTGGGGTACGGACTGCACGCCACAACCCGTATGGGATGAGGTTACCGCAGGCAACGCTCCGGAGGACAGGCGCTTCATTCAGAGCGCAGGACCGTTCACCTTGGAGCCGGGAGCCTACAACAACATCACCGTTGGGGTGGTCTGGGCCAGGGCCGCAAGCGGCGATGTGCAGGCCAGCGTGAACCTCATGCGCAAGGCCGACGACAAGGCCCAGTCCCTCTTCGATAACTGTTTCCGCATCCTCAATGGTCCCGATGCTCCGGAGCTGACTATCCAGGAATTGGACCGCGAGCTGATCCTGTACATCACCAACCCGCAAGGAAGCAACAATTTCAATGAGGAGTATGTGGAACTGGACGCCACCATTCCGCCCACCAGCGAGGTGATCATCTACGACGTTCAAACCTTGTATGATGCCAATGGGGACTCCGTCGGGGTGTTCCAGGTACCCGCGGGCATCCAAACAGTGAACAACGACCGGAACTACCGCTTCCAAGGTTACCAGATCTACCAGGTGAAGGATGCCACCGTTTCGCCGGACGAGGTGCGGAACACCGATAAGTCCCGGTTGGTTGCCCAAGTGGACATCCAGGACGGCATCACCCAGTTGATCAACTGGGTGGCGAACCCGGAACTCAACATGCCCGTGCCGGAGGAACGCGTCTTCGGAACCGACACCGGAGTGGTGCATTCCTTCCGCATCCTGGAGGATAAGTTCTCCACTGGTGATCCGCGGTTGACGAACTTCAAGACCTACCACTACATGGCCTTGGCTTACGGCTACAACGAATACCAGCCCTACGATGCGGCAACCCTGACGGGCCAACCCTATCCGTACCTGGCTGGCCGCAAGTCCCCCACGGGATCCATCCGCTCCTATTCGGGTATCCCCCACAAGCCCAGCGTGGAGAACGGTGGTACCGTGCTGAACGCACAGTACGGCGATGGCTTCCGGATCACGCGATTGGAAGGCCAGGGCAACGGGGGTAATCCCGTGGCCGTGGACGGATCCACCTTGGACGCCATCATGGCCTCGCCCATATATCGTGTGGATGAGATCAAGTACAAAAAGGGCCTGGGACCGGTGAACATCAAGGTGGTGGACCCCTTGAAGGTGCCTGCTGGTGATTTCGAGCTGTGGATCGTCGATACGACGAGCATACCATCTCCCACTGCACCGATCACCTACAAGCGATTGCAGGATGCGAGCTGGATGCTGGTCCGTCTATCCTCGACACCAACGGACGGGGACACGGTCCGTTCCACCCGCACGATCCAGCTCCAGAACGAGCAGTTGATCCCCCAATGGGGCCTCTCGGTATCGATCACGCAATCCCTCTATTCGGGAACGGCGGACAAGTACACTGAGTTCCTGGGCAGCCTCAAGGAACCCTCCGGGGTGGATTGGTACGCGGGCATACCGGACCTGGAAGGCGAGCAGGTGCAGAACTGGATACGTTCGGGTACCTCCCTGGATACCGCTACGCTGCTCTATCCGGACTATGAAGGAGTGGATCCCGGTCAGGAGTACGAGCAAGTGCTTGGCGGCACGTGGGCACCATGGGCCTTGGTTGGCCGGAACAGCTCCCAGCCGGGTGCCGCCTCCATGAAGTCCTCGCAGCTCAATGCCGTCATCAAGGATATTCCGAGCGTGCAGGTGGTAATGACCCCGGACAAGAGCAAGTGGAGCCGCTGCATCGTGGTTGAGCAAAGTGATGATCTGGCCTTCACCACGCCTGCGAATGTGAAGAAGCTCTACATGCGGCCGGTTGCCAGTGTGGACAAGAACGGACTTTCCGCAGGTATGCCCGGCGCCAACGTGGACGAGGCGAATGCGGTGAACGCCACCGGCATGAGCTGGTTCCCCGGTTATGCCGTGGACATGGAGACCGGTGAGCGGTTGAACATCTTCTTCGGTGAGAACAGCTTCGCCGGCGGAGGCATCGGCAGGGACATGCTCTGGAACCCGAGCGACATGCTCTACAACCAGGGTTCCCAAGCGGTCTTCGGAGGAGGACATTGGATCTATGTGTGCATGAACCTGCGCAGGACCTTCCCGGCCAGCTTGGCTGCCAACCGGATGCCGCAGTATGACGAATGCGCCTTTGCCCGATCGAAGATGGACGTCAGTACGGACATCTCTGTGCGCAGTGTGTATGACGGCGTGGCTTGGGTGGGTTCGGGCCTGCTGGCCGAGGGGATGCAGATGAAGTCTCCCCAGCAAGGCTTGGTGCCTTCGGAGGTGCGCCTGCGGATGGACGTGGACAAGCCCTACCACATCTACACCCAACCTTACGCCGCCTATGTACCGGAGATCATTGTGGCGCGCAACCGCGGATTGCCGCTGTATACCTTCAATACCGGCGAATCGGTCGCGGAGGTCAATGTCACCGCAGTGGGCAAGGAGGAACTGGACATCATCGGCATAGTGCCCAATCCGTACTATGCGTACAGTGGCTATGAGACCACGCGCTTGGACAATCGGGTGAAGTTCATCAACCTGCCCAAGACCTGCACCATCAGCATCTACACCGTGAGCGGCACCCTGGTGCGCAAGTACAAGAAGGACAATGAGCTCACCTATCTGGATTGGGACCTGAAGAACAACTATAACGTCCCCATCTCGGGGGGCACCTATCTCTGCCATATCGATGCGCCGGGATTGGGCGAGAAGGTCATTAAATGGTTCGGGGTCATCCGTCCGGTGGATCTCCAGAATTTCTAAGCCGTCATACTTGGTACAATGTTGAACAGCATGAGGATGAAGATTACAGGAGCTCGTATGATGGCGGGTCTCGGCATGGCCTTGATCGCCGGAGGCGCCATGGCCGGCAACCCGGACCGCGCCGGGTCCGCTGGGGCAACGCAGTTGTTGGTGAACCCGTGGGCGCGCAGCAACGGCTGGTCCTTGGCCAATTCCGCCGCGCTCCGCGGGGCTGAAGGGATGTTCGGCAACGTGGCCGGTCTGGCCCATGTGCGCAAGACCGAGGTGCTCTTTACCAGCACGCGCTGGCTGGAGGGTAGCGGGGTGAAGGTGAACGCGGTGGGCTTCGGCCAGAAGCTTGGTGAAAGCGGCGTGATCGGCCTCACGGCCACCACTTTCTCCTTCGGGGATATCCCGGTGACCACCATCGATCAACCCGAAGGGGGCTTGGGCACGTTCAGCCCTACCCAGGCCAACATCGGATTGGCCTATTCCAAGGCGTTCTCGAACAGCATCTTCGGCGGTCTGCTCGTGCGGGTGGTCTCGGAGTCCATCGCCAACGTGCGCACTTCCGGTGTCTGCTTTGATGCGGGGATCCAATATGTGACCGGTCCCACGGACAATGTTCACTTCGGCATCTCGCTGAAGAACGTCGGACCGGCGATGCAGTTCAGCGGGGATGGCCTGGCGCTTCAGGGATTGCTGGTCGGCGGGGACCACACCCTCACCCTGGAGCAGCGTTCGGCGGAGTTCGAGCTCCCATCGATGATGAACATCGGCATGGCCTATGATATCAACATCAGTGAGCTTCACCGGGTAACCGTGGCGGGCACCTTCACCTCCAACTCCTTCACCCGGGACCAGTTCATCCTCGGTGCGGAGTACGCCTTCAAGAAGATGATCCACCTGCGCGGTGGCTACCTCTACGAGAAGGACGTGACCGACGGCGAACTGCGCGAGACGGTGTTCACCGGTCCCAGTGCCGGGGTGAGCGTGGATTTCCCCTTCGGGGCGGAGAAGAAGAGCGCTATCGCGATCGATTACGCCTATCGGGCCACCAATCCTTTCAGCGGGGTACACAGCATCGGGGTTCGTTTGAGCCTTTGACCCGGAACTGTATTATCTTTGGAGAAGGACCCGGAGGGGTCCTTTTCCATGCTACCCGTACATCGTACCACTACAAGCAATCGCCGGGATCGGCGAGAATCAACATGAGCACCACGGCCTATTACACCGAGGAGGGCTTTCGGAAACTACAGGAGGAACTTCACCGCCTCAAGACCGTTGATCGCCTCCACATCAGCCACCAGATCGCTGAAGCCCGCGATAAGGGCGACCTGAGTGAGAACGCCGAATACCACGCTGCAAAGGAGGACCAGGGCTTGTTGGAGGCCAGGATCGCCAAGATGGAGGAGGTGCTCGCCAACGCGCGGGTGATCGATCCCGAACAGGTGGATACCGATAAGGTCTACATACACTCCACCGTGAAAGTGAAGCAGGTGGGCAGCAACATGGAGCGCTCCTTCACCTTGGTGGCGGAAAGCGAGTCGGACATCAAGTCCGGCAAGATCAGCGTGAACTCACCCATCGGCCAAGGGTTACTGGGCAAGCAGGTGAAGGAAGTGGCCGAGATCAGGACACCCAACGGGACCACGCGCTTCGAGGTGATCGAGATCTCCCGCTGATGCCAAGCATATTCACACGGATCATCCGCGGAGAGATCCCCTGCCACAAGGTGGGTGAGGATGATCACTTCCTCGCCTTCCTGGACATCAACCCGCTGCGCGAAGGCCATTCACTGGTGATCCCGAAATTGGAGGTGGACAAGTTCTTCGACCTTCCTGCTAATGTGCTGGCGGGCATCATGCCGTTCGCGCAAGGGGTGGCCAGGCGGATCGCCGCCGTGGTGCCGTGCGATCGCATCGGTGTGAGCGTGGTGGGCCTGGAAGTGCCGCATGCCCACGTACACCTGATCCCGATCGATTCGATCTACGACATGGACTTCTCCAAGCCCAAAGTGAAGATGTCCAACGAAGCGTTCGCGGACCTGGCCGAACGGATCCGGAAGGCCTAGGGTCCAAGCAGGCGCTGCGAGCCGGGCTTTACTTCTTCACGCGCTCCGGATTGTTCCGGATGAAGCTGCCCCAGTCGCCGGTGCCGCGGGAAGGGCTGCGGGGCATGGACCTGGGGACGGATCCCTGCGAGAAATGATGGCATACGGCCACGGCCAGGGCATCGGTGGCATCGGTGCTCGTGGGCAGTGATTTGAGGCCAAGGATGCTCAACAACATGGCGGCCACTTGTTCCTTGGTGGCGTTACCGCTTCCGGTGATGCTTTGCTTCACCCGCTTCGGGGCGTACTCCACCACGGCGAGGTCCCTGTGCAGCGCCGCCGCGATGGCGACGCCTTGCGCGCGGCCCAACTTCAGCATGCTCTGCACGTTCTTGCCGAAGAACTGTGCCTCGATCGCCAGCTCGTCCGGATGGTGCTTTTCGATGATGTGTACCACGTGCCGGAAGATCGCGCGCAACTTCAACGTGTGGTCATCCCCGGCCGGAAAGCGGATCGCGTCGGCCTCCAACAGGGTAACGGTGTTCCCCTGTACCAGCACCACGCCGAAGCCCATCACGGTGGTGCCGGGATCGATCCCGAGGATGATCCGTTCGGTGGGCTGGCCGTCCCGCCTACTTTTGGTCGCTTCCGATTGCCTTGTGATCATTGAATGACGCGCCGAACGCTGTTGCTTGTCCGATGGGGGATCTTCCTCGCTGCATGCGCCTTCCTGTACATGCGTTTATCGGCGGACCAAAGTACGTACGCCGCGTGGGGTGATCCGCGCGCCGCACTGGGCGTGGCCTCATGGCCGTTCTGGGCAGCGATGTGCGGCATGGCCGTATTGAACTGGGGTGTCGAAGCGGCCAAGTGGCGCTGGCTGGTGTCCCCGCTGGAGCGCATCGGCATCGGACGCGCTTTTGCGGCAACGCTCGCGGGCACCACCATTGGTTTGATCACCCCCAACCGCACGGGCGAGTTCATGGGCCGCGTACTCTTCCTGGCACCGGAACATCGGTGGCAAGGCGGCTTTGCCACGGTGTTGGGAAGTATCGCCCAGTTCGTCACCACGGTGTCCATCGGCGGCACCGCCTTCGCGATCTGGTGGTGGACATCGCCCCCTTTGGCAGGTATGGCTCCATGGGGTGGCGTTGCAATGATGGTACTTGTGGCCACCGTGGCGGGCGGGGCGTTGGTGCTCTATCTCCGGCCTCGGCTCTTGCGCCAGATCGTCCTCATGGTGCCCTTGCTGGATCGCATGGGAGGGGCCGCGCACGTACTGGAAGAGTATTCAACGCGCGAATTGCTCGCCGTGCTGTTGATGAGCATGTTACGATACCTCGTGTTCGGCGCACAGTACGTTCTCTTCCTGGCCGTGTTCACCGAGGTCAGTTGGCAAGCAACGGTGGTGGTGGTACCGGTGATCTATTTGATCACCACCTTGGTGCCCACCATGATGCTGACGGAATTGGGAGTGCGGGGCTCGGTGGCCGTTGCCCTGCTGACACCGATCGGTGGGCTGCCAGCCGGGGTGCTTCTGGCATCCTTCGGGGTATGGGCGGTGAACCTGGCGCTGCCGGCGGCCGTGGGGGCCGTGATCCTGTTGATGGCCCGTATCCGCACGCGGTCATGAGCACTATGCTGCTCCTTGCCATCGTCGGTTTCCTCGGCAGCATGATCTTCGCGCTTTCCGTGGGGGGCTGGCGGGATGCGTTCCTGATCGCTTGGCGGGAAACCGATCCCGTACCGGACGACGTTCATACGGGCTTCGTGAGCGTGATCATCCCCGCGCGGGACGCCGCCGGCACATTGACACCCTTGCTGCAGGACCTCCATGTCCAGCACTGGCCCAAGGAATTGATCGAGGTGCTGGTAGTGGATGATGGCAGCAGCGACGGCACGGCGTCCATCGTTCAGGGGTTGATGAGGAACTGGCCGGGGCTTCGATCGGTCACCGCGACGGGTGAGGGAAAGAAGGCTGCGATCAGCCAAGGGGTGGCGGAGGCGCGCGGGGAGTGGATCGTGCTCACGGACGCGGATGCGCGCTGCGGCCCTCGCCGTGTGGAGCGGATCATGCGCGGGGTGAAGCGGCAGAACCCGGACATGCTGCTGCTGCCCGTGGAGACGCGCGGCCATGGGGGATGGGTGCAAACGCTGCAGGAGGATGAACAAACGGCCCTCTTGGGCGTGGCAGCGGGCACCGCGCTTCAGGGCAACCCGGTGCTTGCGAACGGGGCGAACATGGCCTTCCGCAAGGCTGCCTTTCAAGCGGTGGGCGGCTACGCGGGCGATCGCTGGGCCAGCGGGGATGACCTCTTTTTGCTGAGGCGGATGCTCAAGGCCGGACGGAAGGTGAGCTATCTGCTCGATCCCGAAGTGGTCGTGGTGGTGCAGGCGGAAGAGCGGTTTGCCGGATTCTGGAAGCAACGTTTGCGCTGGGCCGGAAAGATGCGCGCCGTGGGCGGATGGGGAAACCTGGTCGTGTTGGCGGGGCTGCTCCTACCGTGGTTTCTCCTCCACGTGTCCACCTCCTTCACCGTGATGGAACTGATGCTGCAGCGACCGTTGGCCATCCTGCTCCTGCTTGCATCGGCTTGGTTGCTCTGGCTAATACCTGTTCTGGCCCTCACCCTTACCGTACGGAAATTCCTTCGCGAAGCAGGAAGCCGGGAGCACCTGCGGCGCAGGGGTGCCACAACCATGCTTTCCCTTCTTGCGTTCAGCATTTACGCTCCCATCATCGCGCTTCTTTCCATCTTCATAAGGCCCATGTGGAAGGGCAGAAAGACTTGAATAGCCGAACATACAGGTCGATGCCTCTTGGACAATCCAGCCAACTCCTTGGCGCACTTTGCGTCTTGACGGTACACATCACTCGTCACCTCCGGCCGTTTCCTTGGTACACTACTGAGAAGATCGGGTTGCGTTCGTTGCGACCGTTGCGGTAAAAAAACACCCGACACCTCCGGACGATCCCATGGCGCCCTTTGCGTCCTGGCGGTAAAAAACCACTACCGATGCCTAGAATGGCAGATCATCCTCACCATCGGCGGGCGGCATATCAGCCATGCTCGGAGGGGGAGGTGCTGCCTGTGCAGCCGGTCGTGGGCCGGAGGACTGTGCGCCGAGCTTCTCGATGCGGTCGCCCTTAAGGCTCAGAAAATGCTTGGTCACACCATCCCGGCCGGTCCACTCGCGACCGTTCACATAACAGGTCACGGATACCTCGTCGCCCGGCCCGAAATCGTTCAGCAATTGTGTTTTGTCCTGGGTGAACTCCACGGGAATATGCTGGGGGTACTGGCCGCCGGACTCGGTGACCACGAGTTCGCGCTTGCTGAACTTCTCGCTGATCTGTTGGGTTTCTCCGACCACCTTCACGGTGCCGCTGATGGTAACTGATGCCATGTTCTTGCGCCTTTCCCGGCGCTGGTTTTGGGTTATCGTTCGTTGAAGGATAGCAAGGCTTTCCACGCCTCTTCCTTTTGTCCGCTCTTCAGGAGTTCCTTGGCCTTGGCATGCAAGGCCTTCTCCAGGCCCGCCGGGTCATTCGCCATGCTGATGAACAGGTCGGCCAGCTCGGTGAGCTTGTATTCGTTCACTGCCGTCTCGTCCGGCACCACCTGCAGACTGCCCAGTTGGCCCAGCTCGCTTCCGGTGAGGATGGGGCTTTGGCGCACCGATGCGGGCAAGGCGTCCACGCCCACGCCAAAATCCTTGTTGGGCTGGTTCAGTTCGAAGAGCGCATCGCCGTGGGCCCGGCAATAGAACATGCCGCCCATGCGGCCCACGAGGTCGATCTTGCGCTGGTCGATCTTGCCGTTCGCGTCCAGGACACCCTCGTCCACATGGATGAGCACGATCTCGCAGAGCACCAGATTGCCGGCGCTGCCGCCCGTTCCGGTCTCGATCACCTGCTTTACCACGCACTCGAACTGCACGGGGCTCTCCTTCACGCGGAAGGGGCGTACTTTCTCCGAAGCGATCGGCGTCAGACCGGATTTGGCGAACTCATCCACGCCCTCCGGAAATTCACCGCTCGCCACCGATACCTGCTGGACCATGGAATGGGTCACCACGTTGATCACCACCTCCGGCACGGCCTTCACGTTGTGATAAGTATGCTTGGTGGTATTGTCGCGGCCACGCCGTGCGGGGCTGAAAATGGCCGTCGGCGGGTTCGCCCCGAAGATGTTGAAGAAGCTGAAGGGACTGAGGTTGGGCCTGCCCCGGGCATCGATGGTGCTGGCCAGTGCGATGGGGCGAGGGCCAACGGCACCTACCAGGTAGCCGTGCAGCTCGGGGATGGAGAGCTGGGATGGGTCGGCACGCTTCATGGATCTCTGCGGAACAAGGTTGGCGAAGGTAGTCCACCGGGTGGAACGAGTTATCTTTGCCGCCTTGAAAGGGCGCGTTCGGTCGGGCCCCGAAGGAAGGAACGGACGTGGCGGAATTGGTAGACGCGCTGGTCTTAGGAGCCAGTACCGTGAGGTGTGGGGGTTCGAGTCCCCCCGTCCGTACAGGGGCCGTTGTGCCCCGGAAGCGAATGAACGATGCACACCGCGTCCCAACCATCCAACCCTCAACGATCCGGTGGGGAACGAACCGACCGGACAATCCGAACGACATGAACATTGAACGTGAAGAGACAGGTACACTGACGGCAACGTTGAAGCTGAAGCTCGATCCGAGCGATTATGCCCCTGCCGTGGAGAAGGTGCTGAAGGAGCAACGCAAGACCGCGGCTTGGCCCGGCTTTCGTCCGGGGCAGGTGCCCATGACGATCATCAAGAAGCGCATTGGGAAGAGCGTGCTGGTGAACGAGGTGGAGCGGCTGATCGATGAGAAGCTGCGCAACTACATCGAGGAGAACCAGCTTCGCGTGCTGGGCCAACCACTGCCGAGCAACGAAGGGGTGAAGAACGATTGGGACACGCCGGGAGAGTTCAATTTCCGGTATGAAGTGGGCATGGCACCGGCCTTCGATGTGGAGATGAGCGATAAGCTGGGCGTTGAGATCCCCCTCGTGGACGTGGACGACGCCCTCGTGGACAAGGAGGTCGCGGACCTGCGCAGGCGCTTTGGTACGTTGAGTGACGCGGGAACGGCCGGGAAACACGACATGGTGATCGGCGACCTGATCGAGCTGGACGGAACGGGCGAGATCAAGGCCGGTGGCCTGATGAACCGCACCACCATCACGGTGGAGGAGCTGGAGGACGAAGGCACGAAAGCACTGTTCATCGGCAAGGCCGCTGGCGACACGGTACAGGTGGACCCGCACAAGGTGAGCAAGGGGCATGATGACCTGGCCAAGATGCTCGGCGTGGACCATGATGCCGTGCATGATCTGCAGGGCGACATGTTGTTCCGCATTGCGGAGGTCAAGCGGATGCAGCCCTTGGAGGTCGGCCCCGAGCTGTTCGATCGCGTGTTCGGCAAGGATGTCGTCGCCGATGAGGCCACTTTCCGGAGCAAGGTGAAGGAAGGCATGGAGGGCATGTTCCTGCAGGACAGCGAGCGCATGTTCAAGCGCCTGGTGATGCGTGCCCTGGTGGAGAAGGCCAACATCGAACTGCCTGACGGATTCCTGAAGCGCTGGATCGCGGCCACGAGCGAAAAGCCCATCACACCGGAGGAACTGGAACGCGGCTATGAAGGCTACGCGGAAGGGCTCCGGAAGCAATTGCTGGAAGACCGCATCGTGGAGAAGTACGGTCTGGAGGCGAAAGGCGAGGAACTGAACGAATTCGCCAAGCGCTATGTCGCCGACCAGTTCACGCAATACGGCATACCCGTTCCCGAAGGGGACAAGCTGCAGGAAATGGCAGGGCGCATGCTCGGTGATCGCGATCAGATCAAGAAGATCCGGGACACCATTGTGGACCGCAAACTGACCGCCCACTTCAAGGCCATGCTCAGCCCAACGGAAAAGAGGATGGCGTTCGATGACTTCGTAAACTTGGCCCGCACAGCTTGAGGCTTAAAGCCGAAAGGTGAAACTGGAAAGCTGAAACGCACACAACAGAGTTGAGTCACCATTCACCATTCACCATTCACCAGCCACCAGCCACCATTCACCGGCAACTACAAACCTCAGATCCGCGCAGATCCACGCTTTCAGTGTCATCCGCGTTCCATTAAACACATCCCCGACACACACACCATGATCCCCCAGGACGAATTCAAAAAATATGCGGTGAAGCACCGCAACATCACCAGCACTACGCTGGAGAGCTACATCTCCGCGTCCATCACGCCCTATATCATCGAGGAGCGCCAGCTCAACGTGGCGCAGATGGACGTCTTCAGCCGCTTGATGATGGACCGCATCATCTTCCTCGGCACCGCCATCAACGACCAGGTGGCCAACATCATCCAGGCGCAATTGCTGTTCCTGGAAAGCGTGGATCCCAAAAAGGACATTCAGATCTACCTGAACAGTCCGGGTGGCGGCGTATACGCGGGACTCGGCATTTATGACACCATGCAGTACATCGTGCCGGACGTGGCCACGATATGCACGGGCATGGCGGCATCCATGGGCGCGGTGCTGCTGTGCGCCGGGGCCAAGGGCAAGCGAAGTGCCCTGAAGCACGCCCGCGTGATGATCCATCAGCCCATGGGCGGAGCGGAAGGCCAGGCCGTCGACATGGAGATCACCGTTCGGGAGATCCTCAAGTTGAAGAAGGAACTCTACGACATCATCAGCACGCACAGCGGACAGACGTTCGACAAGGTGTCCGCCGATGGTGACCGCGACTACTGGATGATCGCCGAGGAAGCGAAGGCGTACGGAATGATCGACGAACTGCTGGTGCGGAACCCCAAGTAGGTCGGCGGTCCTCAAATTGATCACACGCCGGTGGATGAACACCGGTGATAACCGATCGGGCCTCCCCGCCGAGGTTCCGTATCTTCGCACATCCCAATTACGTAGTAGTGGGGATGGCAACTTGAACATGGAGAAGAAAGAGATCAAATGCTCGTTCTGCGGGCGCGACAAGCAGGACACGAACGTCCTGATCGCAGGCATCACCGGCCATATCTGCGATAGTTGCATCGCGCAGGCACAGAACATCATCGCCGAGGAGCTCAACCAACGCGACCGGACCGAGCTGGAAGGGAACCTCGTGCTGCAGAAACCCTCGGAGATCAAAGCCTACCTGGACGAGTACGTCATCGGGCAGGACGAGGCGAAGAAGGTGCTGAGCGTGGCGGTGTACAACCATTACAAGCGGCTGATGCAAAAGGTGGTGCCCGCCGATGATGTGGAGATCGAGAAGAGCAACATCATCCTGGTGGGTGAAACGGGCACGGGAAAGACGCTTTTGGCGAAGACCATCGCCAAGATGCTCAACGTACCCTTCGCCATCGCCGATGCCACCGTGCTTACCGAGGCGGGCTACGTGGGCGAGGACGTGGAAAGCATCCTGAGCCGCCTGCTCCAAGCTGCGGACTATGATGTCAGCAAGGCGGAGAGGGGCATCGTCTTCATCGACGAGATCGACAAGATCAGTAGGAAGGGGGATAGCGCCAGCATTACGCGGGACGTCAGTGGCGAGGGCGTGCAACAAGCGCTTCTGAAACTGCTTGAGGGGTCCATTGTCAACGTTCCACCCCAGGGTGGCCGGAAGCATCCGGAGCAAAAACTGATCCAGGTGGACACGCGCAAGATCCTCTTCGTTTGCGGAGGCGCTTTTGACGGCATCCAGAAGATCATCGCACGCCGCGTAAAGAGCAGTGCGGTCGGCTACAGCGCCAGCAAGGCGGCCCGTATCAGCGACGACAATTTGCTGCAATACGTGGGGCCCACGGACCTCCGGGCATTCGGGCTGATCCCCGAGCTCATTGGTCGCTTCCCGGTGCTCACGTACCTGGACCCGTTGGACCGCGAGAGCCTGCGCCGCATTCTCACCGAGCCAAGGAACGCGCTGGTGAAGCAGTACATCAAGCTTTTCGAAATGGACCGCGTGAAGATCTCCTTCGACAAGAAGGTGCTCGACTTCATCGTGGAGCGGGCCGTGGACTACAAGCTCGGTGCACGCGGGCTCCGCAGCATCTGCGAGGCCATCATGACCGATGCGATGTACGAAGTGCCCAGCACCAACGACAGGCCCTCGGAGCTACGGATCACGCTCAGCTATGCCCGGGAGAAATTCGAGCGCTCGCGCATGAGCCAGCTAAAGGTGGCTTGAGCGAGCCCCGGAGGTTGGTATTGTCCCATGGCGAATGTGTGCTTAAGGCATCGGACATCGGACGATCCCCTGATCCGTACCTTCGTGCCTCATTTCAAACCCCTTCCTGATGAACCGTCTTATTCTTCCAGTGGCCGCCATGGCCATCAGTTTTTCCGCCGTCGCACAGGACCTGCCCAAGGCAAGCCCCCTGGGAGAGGTGGAGCAAGTGGTAGGCCTCACCAAGGTGGAGGTGGAGTATTCACGCCCCAGTGTGCGCGAGCGCCAGATCTTCGGCGGATTGCTGCCATTCGACAAGCTGTGGAGACTCGGGGCCAACAAGAACACCACCATCGAATTCAGCGGTCCCGTTGAGATCGACGGGCAGAAGTTGGATCAGGGCAAATACTCCCTGTTCGCCGTTCCGGGAAAGGAAGCGTGGGAAGTGATCTTCAACAAGAACACCGAGCAGTGGGGGGAAAGCGACCACAAGGATGAGGAGGACGTGCTGCGCGTGAAGGCGCGGGTGGAGCCCAGCGAGTTCACCGAGACGTTGACCATCTCATTCGATGAGGTGAAGGACGACAAGGCCCGGATGGATATCCGTTGGGAGAAGACCCGTGTGAGCGTGCGGATCACCGCCGATGCCACGGATCAATCCATCGTCAACATCAAGGAGGCCTTGGCCAAGCCGGATGTGAAGGCTGGTACCTACTCAAGCAGCGCCCGCTTCGCGATCGACCGCGGCATCATGACCAAGGAAGCCTTGGAATGGGCGCAAAAAGGGGCGGACATGAACCCAAAGTACTATACCCTGTACACGCTGGCACTGGCGCAGGCGGCGAACGGCATGAAGAAGGAGGCCATCGCCACGGCTGAGAAGAGCATGGAAGCGTCCAAGGAGGCTGGCAGTGATGCTTACGTGAACATGAACGCGGAGAAGATCAAGGAGTGGAGTTCGAAATAGGTCTGGCTCGGCCTTGGCCCACATGTAAACCCCCGCGTCCAATGGATGCGGGGGCTTTGCTTTTAAGGGTATAGGGCGATCACTGCAGGGCGATGCGCTGCATGCTGGAGCTCCATTCGTTTCCGACACGGACGGTGTAGATGCCCGCTGCTTTCCCCGAGAGGTCCAAGGATGAGGCGCTGCCGGTGAAGTTGAAGGACTGGACCATTTCACCCAATGCATTGAAAACCTCTACGGCCATGCTGCCCGGGGTCCTCCGTGCGGATCTCGAGCGGTCCTGCGGTCGGGCTGAGGTAGAGCGCTTTCATCGGCTGGGAAATGGACTACATTGTACTGTATCACTTCGCCTCTAGGCACTAGTCCGCTTGGATCCAGTTCGGCACAAGGGGGGATCCGCGCTTTCGGAACTCGGTAGGCCACCAACGAAGAACTCCCCCTCGATTCCTGCTTCCAGGACCGGGGGGGAGTTTGCTTTCGGGAGCGTTCGCTTACTTCAAAGCGACACGCTGCACGCTGTAGTTGGTGCCATCACCCACGCGGATGGTGTAAATGCCGGCGGCGTTGCCGGAGAGGTCCAGCGAGGTCGCCGTACCGTTGAAGCTGGTGGTCTGCACCAAGGTGCCCAAGGTGTTGAACACTTCCACGGTCATTTGGCCAGTGATCTCCGAACGGATCTGCACCGGGCCGGTGGTGGGGCTGGGGTACATGGTCACTCCTTGCAGAGCTGGAGCCTCCTGTACACCCACACCGATCTGGCTGGAGAGGCGCACTGCCCAAGCGGTGCCGTTGCCGCCGTACAGGTTGATGTTCTGGTCATCAATGGGGATCCAGAGCATGCTTGCGATAGCGGGCTGCGGCACGGTGGTATCATCGAGGATGTAGAGGTCGTTGCCGCTTTCCTGGAACATGTTCGCGGAGACGAAGTAGGCACCGGGGTTGAGCATGATCGGATCCAGGAAGGAGAGCCCGACCACGCCGCCATTGTCCAGGTCCGTCTGGGTGATCACCCGGATGTCCGACTGTGTCAATGGGGAGGAAAGGTCGGGTGGGGAGGCAAGCACATCGGCCGTGTCGTAGACGGACATGGTGAAGTAGCTGCCGACATCCGTGTTCGCAGTGCTCAACACGACCTCGCCACCATAGAACACCTCCGCTGTGTTGATCTCGAAGTAATTGACCAGGCGCACGTCCTGGGTGTTGTCAAGGAAGGATCCGGTACCTGTCGGGGTCGTGGTCAGGATCGAGTCCGGCACCACGCCGATGGCATCCATGGAATACAGGTCGGGGGTCACCGCGAAATAGCGGTATTTCTCGTTGTTGCTTGGGTTCTCATCCATGGCGATCTGGTCACTGGTCATGGTGAAATGCGCCGTGTAGATGCCCGTTGCCATGGGGTTGCTCAAAACGATGTTCTCGTCGGTTACTACCGTATCGCCATTGAGCATGGTCCCTACAGCAGTGGATGCGGAACCGATCTCGGTTCCGCCCTCATCGCGCACGGAGACGTTCACGGTCACGTTGGTCTGGTCCGCACTACCGAAGTTCACCACTTGCGCACCTACGTTCAGTTCGGTGGGCATCTGGCTTGCCGGAACTCGGCCATACTCATATCCACCCCCGGTTTGCGATGTGTATCCGTAGTCCATCACCAGTTCGTTCTCCGGTATCGGGGAGAGTTCCAGGTCGTCGATGGCCCAGTAGTACTCCCATCCGCCGCGCCACTGGAATTGCAGATAGACATTGGCTTGGTTCGCAGCCACTGAAGAGATGTCCACGGCCACGGTCTGCGGGTTGTACGAGAAACGCTCGCAAGGCGGAGCGATGCTCCCGGTTTGCAGGCAGGGGAACGGAGCGAAGTTCGTCCAGGTCACCCCATCGGTGCTCACTCGCACCTTGCAGGCCGTATCGGCATCGAGGTCGAACACGCCGATGGTGCTTTTCATGGTGAGCAGCACGGTAGGTTGTCCGGAGCAATCAATGGGGGTGGTGGTGAGCCGTGTCAGGTGGTTGGACGGTGGAGCGGCGGATAGTCCGCGGTCCGAGTTGGCCCAGAGGTAGCCATTGGACGCACCCGGAGCCAGAAAGGTGAGGATCAAGGGCTGGTTTGCCGATGCCTGCGTAACGTCAGCGGGATCATTGGACCACTGGAACAGGACATTGGTTTGGCCGCTTGGCGTAAGGTCGTCCACGTTGGTCCATCCGGCGGGAATGCCTCCTCCGGAGAAGTCCTCCGAGTAAAAGGCGGCACGTTGACCATTCCCGAGCCAGCTTGGTGTTTCTCCTTGGATCGCCGCATGCGAGGGTTGTGACATTGCCCCGCTCGGGTGGAAGGACTTGCTCTGCTTGAGATGCGCATTGTGGGGGGATTGCGCGCTCGCACTTCCGGTGATCGCCAAGGCGAGAATAACGGTGTAAAGGTGTTTCATCAGGGCTGTTTTGGTGATTGGATGCGTAAGGTATGTCGATCCCGATGGATTTTCGAACCTCCAGGACCTCCATATCGCGAATTGGTCTAGGGATCATGAAGTTCGGTCGATGCTTTTCTTGTTCCGGTCGATGAAGAACCGGGGATGGGCGAAAAATAAAACTCCCCCCGGTAACCCGCGATCGGGCCCGAAGGGGAGTTTCATTCGAGCTCTGCCGAGCTTACTTCAACGCGATGCGCTGCACGCTGTAGTTGGTACCATCACCCACCCGGATGGTGTATATGCCGGCGGCGTTGCCGGAGAGGTCCAGCGAGGTTGCCGTACCGTTGAAGCTGGCGGTCTGCACCAAGGTGCCCAAGGCGTTGAACACCTCCACGGTCATCTGTCCGGCGATCTCCGAGCGGATCTGCACCGGGCCGGTGGTGGGGCTGGGGTACATGGTGACTCCATCCAGAGCGGGAGCCTCCTGTACGCCCACATTGAGCTGGCTGGAGAGGCGCACTGCCCACGCCGTACCGTTGCCGCCGTAGAGATGTTGGTTCTGGTCATCAATGGGGATCCAGAGCATGCTGGCAATTGAGGGCTGCGGCACGGTGGTGTCATCGAGGATGTAGAGATCATTGCCGCTTTCCTGGAACATGTTCGCCGAGACGAAATAGGCACCGGGGTTGAGCATGATCGGATCCAGGAAGGAGAGCCCGACCACGCCGCCATTGTCCAGGTCCGCCTGGGTGATCACCCGGATGTCCGACTGTGCCAAGGGGGAGGAAAGGTCGAGAGTGGGGCCAAGCACATCAACCGTGTCGTACACGGACATGGTGAAGTAGCTGCCTACATCCGTGTTCGCAGTGCTCAACACGATCTCGCCGCCATAGAACATCTCCGCGGTGTTGATCTCGAAGTAGTTGAGCAGGCGCACGTCCTGGGTGTTGTCGAGGAAGGAGCCGGTACCCGTCCGGGTCGTGGTAAGGATCTGGTTCGGCACTACGCCGATGGCGTCCATGGAATACAGGTCAGCGGTTACCGCGAAATAGCGGTATTTCTCATTGTTGCTCGGGTCCTCATCCATGGCGATCTGGTCACTGGTCATGGTGAAATGCGCCGTGTAGGTCCCAACGGGCATCGGATCGGGCAAGGTGATCTGGGCCTCGGACACAAAAGCGTCCCCCGGGGCCACGGTACCCACTGGGATCGCCAAATTGGCCACTTCCACGTTTGCCTCGTCCAGAATGGAAACGTTCATCACCACGTTCGTTTGGTCGGTGGACCCGTTATTCGTGATGCTTCCGCCCACATCCATCGTGGGCAGCATTTGGCTCTGGGGCACCCGTCCATACTCGTAGCCGCCACCGAATTGCGACGTGTAGGCATAGTCCATGGCGATCTCGTTGGGAGGCAGCGAATAGATGTTGACATCATCGATCTGCCAGTAATAGTGCGACGAGCCCGCTTCACTATTGTGCCTGAAGCGGAATTTCACGTTACCGGGATTGGCCGCTATGTACGCCGTGATGGCGAAGGAACGAGTTTCGGTCGTTACGGGACCGCCGGGAACACCTGTAGCTCCCTGGTTCAACGGAAGCCCTTCGTTGGTGATAAAACTACCGGGCCAGGTTGCACCACCATCGTTGCTTATTTCCAAATAGAACGGTGAACTGCTGCAGCAGAAGCGCGATTTTTGTTGAAAGGAAATTCCAACGTATGGCGTGGCGCTCAAGTCCAACAATGGTGAAACAAGGGAACCTTCAAAATCCACCGGGGAGGCAACGATCACAGGAGAACTGCCGCTCCAATCCGAGTTCGCCGAGTCCGATGCGAAGATCGCAGCACCATTTGCAGCAGTGGTGGATTGGATGTACTGGTTACCGGAAGTATATGCACCTGTTGGAGAGTGGTTGTTAAAGCGCCAAATGTTGCCGTTCGCACCCTCGAGCGTCCACGACCCTACCCCGTTATTACCGACCAGACCATTGGCGAAGTCCTCGGTGAACAGCACGTCGCGATCGGTACCCTGTTCCGAGGGGGGGTGTTGCATTGGTTGCTGGACGGGTTCATTCCCTTGGAGTTGGCCAAGGTTCGGCAATGGGTAGTGCCCGTTGTGTTGGGCCTGCGCCCCCGCAGCGATCAAGGCCACGGTCGCGATGGAGAAAAGACTTCTCATGGTATTGTTTTTTTGTAGGTGTGAGGACATTGAGGCGGGAGCCAAAGTAGGCAAGGTTCCGCTACCAAAGAGAGCTCGTTCCTATTGATCCCGGTAGGTGCAGCGATTTTCTCAATGGTGCGTTCATGGCAGTGATCGGAAATCAGGTTGCCGCGCAAGCCCCGAACGAAAAACTCCCCCTCGATACCTGTTTCCAGAACCGAGGGGGAATTCACTTTCGGGAGCGTTCGCTTACTTCAACGCGATGCGCTGCACGTTGTAGTTGGTGCCATCACCCACACGGATGGTGTAGATGCCAGCAGCATTGCCGGAGAGGTCCAGCGAGGTCTCCGTACCGTTGAAGCTGGCGGTCTGCACCAAGGTGCCCAAGGTGTTGTACACCTCCACGGTCATATGGCCGGTGATCTCCGAGCGGATCTGCACCGGGCCGGTGGTGGGGCTTGGGTACATGGTCACTCCTTGCAGAGCGGGAGCCTCCTGTACGCCCACACCGAGCATTTTGGAGAGGCGCACTGCCCAAGCGGTGCCGTTGCCGCCGTACAGGTTGATGTTCTGGTCGTCAACGGGGATCCACAGCATGCTGGCGATAGAGGGCTGGGGTACGGTCTCGTCATCGAGGATGAAGAGGTCGTTGCCGCTTTCCTGGAACATGTTCGCGGAGACGAAATAGGCACCGGGGTTGAGCATGATCGGATCGAGGAAGGAGAGCCCGACCACACCTCCATTGTCGAGGTCTGTCTGGGAGATCACCCGGATGTCCGACTGTGCCAATGGGGACGAAAGGTCGGGAGTGCTGGCAAGTACATCCGCGGTATCGTACACGGACATGGTGAAGTAGCTGCCCGCATCCGTATTACTGCTCAAGACGATCTCACCACCATAGAACATCTCCCCGGTCTGGATCTCGAAGTAGTTGAGCAGGCGCACGTCCTGTGTGTTGTCGGTGAAGGAGCCGGTTCCTGCTTGGGAGAGACTAAGGATCGAATCCGGGACCATGTCAATACCGTCCAAGGTGTACAGGTCGTTCGAAACCTGGAAATAGCGGTACGCGAAGTTGTTGCTCATGTTGTCATCCATGCCGATCTGATCGCTGGTCACGGTGAAGTAGGCCGTGTATATTCCGACCGGAGTGGGGCTGGGCAATGTGATGTTGGCCTCGGCCACCGAGGTGTCCCCGTTCAGCATTGTGCCGATCGGTACGATGGCAGACCCAATTTCGGTCATGCTTTCGTCCATGAGGGAAATGGAAACCGACACATTGGTCTGATCGTTGGCTCCGAAGTTGATGACCCCGGCGCCCACGTCCAGCGTGGAAGGCATCTGGCTTTGTGGCACCCGGCCGTACTCGTATCCTCCGCCGAACTGGGCCGTGTAGCCGTAGTCCATGATGATCTCGTGGTCAGGCAAGGTGATCACGGCAACATCGTCGATCATCCACGCATAGTCGCAGCCACCCTCATAGCGGAACCGGATCAATGCACTGGCGGCTCCGCCGATCTGGCTGGACAGGTTCACGGACAGCAGTTCCGGATTGTCCGTGATGCTGTTCCCTCCAATATCATTGATCTGGGTCGTTGTCCACGTGGCACCGTTGTCAATGCTGGTCTCCACATAGCAAGTGCCTTGGAACTCGCGATAGAATTGTTCGAACTGGAGAACTACACCGGAATAGGCGCTCAGGTCGATCGGGTTCGCCATGGCGATCCAGGCGTTCTGGAGGCCGCCGCAAAGGAGGTCGGAGTCGAACAGGGCGAAACCATTGGCGGCCGTGGTGGATTCGATGGTGCCGATGGTGTAGGGTCCGGTGGAACCCGTGGTGCCGATCACCCAGTTATCGTTGTTGGGGTCATTGATGTTCCCAATGTTCCAAGTGGCTGGATTCGAGAAATCATCGGTCCAGATCACTTCGCGGTTCGCCGAATAGCCGACGGGCACGTGGTGGGCGGGTTGCGCCGTGATCCGCTGCTTGAGGACGCGGTTGTGCGCGCTTCCGTTTGATTGCGCCATGGCGGTGCCCCCGATCAGGGACAGGGCCAAGGCCGAAATGTAGAGTTTGTTCATCGTTGGTTTGGTTTTCAGTTCGGGTTGGTGAGTTGCAAAGATAGGAACCTCACCGCATTACGGATGGTTGATGGACCATCGGTGGACCCAGGTTACCCATCGGTATTAAATGAACGAGTGGAGGGACGGATTGTTCGAATGGCCCGGATCTTCCTCCTTCAGGTGGCCGGGACCCTTCGCGATGGCAGGATCGCCTGCAGCAGGATGGCCAGCACCACGGTGATCGCGGGGGCGATCAAATTGTACCACAGGAAGGCAACCTCCACATCGGAGAAGTGCAGCGCGAAGATCACCGCCTGCGCGATCAGCGCCGCGATGAACACCGCAGTGCCCTGCACGTGCTTGATGAAGAACGCCACCAGGAAGATCCCCAGAATGGTGCCGTAGAACAACGATCCGAGTATGTTGACGGCTTGGATGAGGTTCTCGAAGAGCGAGAACACCGCAGCGAAGCACAGGGCCAGGACCCCGAAGAAGACGGTTGCCCATCTGCTCGTGCGCACTTGCCGGGTATCGGTGGCCGACCGGGGCAGCACGTCCACCACGCTGGTAGTGGCCAGGGCGCTCAGTTCGGCGCTGGTGCTGCTCATGCCCGCGCTGAAGATCATGGCCAGTAACAGGCCCACCACGCCAATGGGCAAATGGTCCATGATGTAGGAAACGAAGATGTAGTCCTTGTCGTTCGCCTCGCGGTGCGGCATGGTTTCCTTGATCGTAGCGGCGTAGCGGGCGCGCAGGGAATCATCCGCCGCCAAGGCGGACCTGAGCGCTGCCGTGGCATCGGCCTGCTGTTCGGGCAGGCCGGTGCGTTCCGATGTGATCCACTCCCTGGTAAGCGCGGTGATCCGCTCGGAATTGTACTGATGCTGCGATTCCATTTCGGCGGCATTTTCGCTGAGCGGTCGATCCGGTGGATCGACGGTACGGGTGTTGACCGCGCTTTCGTGCATCGCTTCCACGTTCGCTGCGTTCCAATGCACCGGCGAGGCGTTCAGCAGATAGAACACGAACACCAGCACCCCGGTGAGCAGGATGAAGAACTGCATCGGTATCTTCAGCAGTGCGTTCATCCAAAGGCCCTGCTTGGCCTGTTGCACGTTCTTGCCGCCGAGGTAGCGCTGCACTTGGCTTTGGTCCGTGCCGAAATAGGACAATTGCAAAAAGAAGCCGCCGATCAAACCGCTCCACAAGGTGTACTTGTCGCTCGGGTCGAAGGAGAGGTCGATCACGTCCAGCTTCCCCAGGGAATTCGCCAGCTTCAGGCTCTCGCCGAAGTTCATGGTGCTCCCGATGTAATGCACCGTGAGCCCGAACGCGACGAGCAGCCCGGCGAAGATCACCGCCATTTGCTGCTTATGCGTTACGCCCACGGCCTTGGCGCCACCGGTGGTGGTGTACAGGATCACCAGCACGCCGATGAAAAGGCAGGTCCACGATAGCGGCCAGCCTACCACCTTGCTGAGGATGATGCTGGGTGCGTAGATGGTAATACCCGCTGCCATGCTACGCTGGATGAGGAAGAGGCCGGCGGTGAGCAATCGTGCCCGCCCATCAAAGCGCTTGCCGATGAATTCGTACGCGGTGAACACCTTCCACTTGTAGTAGAGCGGGATGAACACGAGGTTGATCACCACCATGGCCAGCGGCAACCCGAAGTAGAACTGAACGAAGCCCATGCCGTCCGCAAAGCCTTGGCCCGGCGTGCTGAGGAAGGTGATCGCACTGGCCTGAGTGGCCATCACGCTGAGCCCCACGCCCCACCAGCGCGCATCGCCGCCACCGCGCAGGTAGCCCTCGCTGTCCCGTGTGCTGCGCGTTTTCCACACGCCATAGGCCGTGATGAAGCCCAAGGTGCCGAGGAGGATGATCCAGTCGAGTGCGTGCATAAGGGAATGAAGAATTCAGAATGTAGAACTCACAATGTAGAATGAGCTGCCAGCAGCTTCCTGCGCACTGCGGAATTCTGCGCTCCGGATGGATCCGCTCCAACATGCGATGCTCTTAGTACAGTGCGTCACCTGCGTTCCCCGCATTCTAAATTCTACATTCATCAGGTCTACAATTTACTCCTCCCGTCTTTCCGGTTTCGCTCAGCGGTCTTGATACTTGTCGAGAATATGGCGATCAGCTCGCTGCTCTCTTTCAACAACCACGCATTTTTTTCTTCGGAAAGGTCCATCAACTTCGCCCGAGCTTGAACACGCATGTTGTTTCGGGACTCCCGCAATTCCTTCAAGGCCAATCTCATTTTATGAATGAAGTCCGCTGTGGACTCAGCGCCTTGTACTTCGCCATAGTGGAGCGCGGCGGCGGTTCCGCTGCGCAACAATTGTTTGGCAAGGTGCAAGCCCGCTATTGACTTTGGCATTTGGTTCGTGAAGGTCACGATCGCTGCACCAAATTCAACGCACCGGTCATCCAGGTCATATTTGCGTTCGTCGGCCATGGGCTTCAGGTTTTTACGTTGGATCTCTGACGCTCCAATTCTAAATTCTGCATTCCTCAGTTCTACATTCTACATTCCGTAGCTCATCTACGCGATATCAAATTCGCAAATAGTCGGTATGCGCCCGGCACGCCGGCAGGCAATTGCCGGAAGAAGCTGATGCCCGTGTACACGTACCGTCCCTTGCCATAGTCACAAGTAATGAGTGCGCCGTTGACCGGTTCTTCCCCTGGATCGTTCCATCCGATCAATGGCGTGTAATGCGGGTCCAGGTCCCCAACGAAATAGAGGCCACGTTCCTGGACCCAGTCGTTGAAGTCGCTTGGGCCTATCTTGTTGGGGGTGTTCAATAGGGGGTTCTTCGGGTCGAGGAAGGTGGGCGGAGCTTCCTCCACGGTAACGCGGTCGCGGGTGATGGTGAACGGATACGGACCGATGAGCGAGTCCGGCAGCACCATGTCCCTGCTCCTTGTGTTGTACTGCGCCACCACCGTGCCGCCCTGCATCACATAATCCATCAGTACCGGGTTCAGGGTCTTCATGGCGGGGTCCGTGTTGTAGGCGCGAATACCGACCACGATGGCATCGTGGTTCCCGAGGAGTTGTGCCGTTGCAGTGGCGGGGTCGATGAGGTCCACGGTGAGGCCGAGCTGTTCCAGGGCTTGCGGCACGTCATCGCCCGCGCCCATGATGTAGCCCACGCGCTTGGCGTTCACTTTGATGTCGATCGGCACCGCACGGAACGTGGCCTGTGTATACCATGAGCGCTTGGGGATGTGGTCGTAGGCGATGATGCGGCGTGTGAGGTTGGTGGGGCCGGTGTGGCCCACCTCCATGCGCAGATAGGGTAACGTGCGTTGCGTGGCCCCGCTGGGGACCACCTTCAGGCTTGCGCCGAGGCGTTCTCCTTCCTTCATTGGCCCAAGCTCCTGTCGCTGTGGAAGCAGGTCCCAATCGGCCACGAGCTCGCAGATCAATTCCGCCTTGGAAAGATCGGTGAAGGCTTCCACGCCGATGTGCTCCACGGCCGCGGTGTCCTTCACCATGAGCACACCGGGGCTGGCGAACAGCGAGACCGGCGGCACCACTTCACAGTGCTGTTCCAGTTGCCCTTTCACGCGGTCCACCGTGCGATGGAGCACCGGAACCGTGCCCGTTACCGTTGCGCCGCCTTGGAAACGCAGGGTATAGGGCACCTGCAATTCCGGCGGCGTAACGGGAAGGCCGATCAACGCCGGGTCCGCAACGCGGAACATGTTCCCGTGGGGATGTTCCAGCCAGAAGGGTTGATCCGGCCTGCTCGGCGCTCTCAATCCCACCTTCATGGTCCATGGCTCGTTCATCCCCAGCGGGACCCCGTCCTTGCCCGGGACGACAACTTCCACCGGCGAGCTGCTTCGCGTAAGGATGTTCAAGGCCACGTACACGGAATCACCGGTCACCACCTGCGGGGCGTCCGCCAAGGCTTCCACCACGGTCCCCGTGACCTCCAGCAGCAGCTTGCCCACCTTTATTCGGGTGCGCTCCTTCCACTTGGATGCTGGTAGCGCATCCACCGCCGCGGACAGGCGGGCCAAGGCATCCACGCTTTTCTCCGGGGCGCGGACGTCGTATCCGGCGATCAAGGCTGCCACGTCCATTGCCACTTCCGCGCCGCCTTCAACCCGGCCCCAGGTCATGTCGATGCCGTCGAAGATGTCATTGCTCTTCGGTTTGTCCCCTTTTTCGAAGTGCAGGTATTCCGATTGCGCGCCGCGCGTTTCAGCTGCTCCGAAGCCTTGGCTCTTGTGCATGCTGCGGCTGCGTCCTGCGAGCTCGGTATAGCTACGGCCCAGCAAGGGGTCATAGCCGCCCACGTCCACGGTATGCCAGTCGGAATGTGACCTGGCATATTCGGCGAGGTCCTTTTTCCACCAAGTGCTACCATTGAAGAAGAGCCTGCGAGGCTGCCACACGGACAAGCCTTGTTCCAATTGCTCGGGGAAGGCCTTCGGGTCCCCGGCCAGGTCGAAGGCTTCGCGGGCGAGGATGGCACTGGCTTCGTGGTGCCCGTGCCCGGCATCACGCGTGGGCGGAAAGCGGGTGATCATGATGTCCGGCCGGAACGTTCGGATCACTCGCACCACGTCGCTGAGCATCTCTCTTTTGCCCCATTTCCCAAAGCTCTCCTCGGCGCTCCTGCTGTAACCGAAGTCGCTTGCACGGGTGAAGAATTGCTCGCCGCCGTCGATCCCCCGTGCCGCAAGCAGCTCCTCGGTGCGAATGATGCCGAGCGCATCGCCGAGTTCCGGGCCGACGAGGTTCTGCCCGCCATCACCGCGCGTGAGGCTGAGGTAGCCGGTGCGCACCTTCTTGCCATTGGACAGCCAAGCGATCAGCTTGGTGTTCTCATCGTCCGGGTGCGCGGCGATGTAGAGTACGCTGCCCACCACGGGGAGCTTCTCCATGTCATGGAGGATGCGGGCAGCATCAGGGTACGCGACTTGAGCGCTGACGTGGAATGGTGAGGTGCAAGTAGCGAGCGCGAAGCCGAGGTTCAGGGCGAATCCGATGGACATGTATCGCATGGGCGGCAAGATAGATGTGGTGGTCGAAGGAGGCCGCTCATTCACGTATGATGGCGAGCTCACTTCTGCAATAATGCCAACATCAAGTTGAGCTTATGCCGCTCCTCTAAATGGCTTTGGCCATCCCTCGGTCAAGAGAAGCTCTTCCGGCATTGTGGTCCCGGAGCGCTGAAAGAACAAGACCGGAAATCGGATCGGACAGGACTGAACGACCTTTGCATCGGGAGTCGTCCCGAGTGGCCTTTTTGAGCAGTACTGATCGACTGCACCAAAGTATCGGTCGGACCCTTAATAACAAGCTCAACTGTCCATCCCGTTCTTGGCCGGGAATGTTGGAATGCACGGTAATTTGGTTTTCTCAATGGTCCGCTCCAGGCAAACATGGGTATTGGGGCTAGGGGTAGCCTTGGCTTGGTGGTGCCTAAGCATCGGTGTCGGGGTGCGTAACGATGCGCCTGGCATCATGGATCGTTGGGGTTTGGGCCACACCTTCAATGGTGCTGATCGAAAGGGGCCGCTACATGGGGTGGCGGCCCCGATGACCGGGAGGTTGGAGGATGGATATGCCATCACCGGACAAGCTGGTGCATACCAGAGCTGCAATCCCAAGCAGGGCCTGCGGACTGATTACCGGAAGGATGGTTTCGACCTGTTAGTGGAGGCTTGTGGAGAAGAGCATCGGATCTCCTTTTCCTTGGTGGGCATCGGAGGAGGAGACACTGTTCTGCAGGCCCGCGATTCTGTTGACGGACGGTTCAATGAAGGTCGCTTGGAAATGGACCATGGGAGCTTTCGTATGGTGTATGAGAACACTCCGGATGGCATGCGCCACGACCTTGTGGTGAAGGAGAGGCCCGGATGCGGTGGTCGTTTGGAAGCCCGTTTCCTACTATCCGGAGATCTGCAGGCTTGGCAACCCGACCCGAATGAGGTGGTATTCCACAGCTTCGACAGGGGCGCCATGGCCATGGTGCCAGCATTGCGGTATAACAGCCTGAAGGCATGGGATGCCAGCGGGCGGGTGCTGCCATCCAGCATGGAATTGCACGGTGACCAATTGGTGCTTTCAGTGGCGGATAATGGGGCGAAGTACCCGGTCACGATCGATCCACTATCCTCCACCGCCGACCTGGTGCTCTCGGGTAGCCAGACGGGGGAAAATTTTGGCTACAGTGTGGCTACCGCCGGGGATGTGAACGGCGATGGCTATAGCGACATCCTGGTGGGTTCACCCAACTGGAACACCCCATTCGCGAACGGGGGGCGTGTACAACTTTTCCTTGGTTCGGCCAGCGGCATTGCAGCCACGGCAGCTTGGACCTTGGATGGTCCTCAGGTCAACGTTCGACTGGGCTTCAGCATTTCAACGGCAGGCGACCTGAACGGAGATGGATACAGCGATGTGGCCATTGGTGCACCTGGATTGTTGGGCAGGGGTGCCGTGGTAGTGTTCCTGGGATCCGCAGGTGGATTGGGGGCTACCCCCGCATTTACCTTGTTTGGCGATTCACAGAGTGGGTGTGAGTTCGGCTGGTCCGTTGCCTTGGCCGGGGATGTGAACGGGGACGATCACAGCGACCTCTTGGTGGGGGCCCCCCTATTTAACAACGGCGGTGCGGCACGGGGAAAGGCCTATTGCTATTATGGACAGGCCGGCACCTTGAATTTGGGCTGGTCATTTGCCGGCACCGTGACCAACGCGCAGTTCGGGTCCAGCGTGGCGGGTGTGGGCGATCTGAACGGCGACGGCCTCAGCGATGTGGCCATCGGTGCACCCTATCAGCCCAAGTTCCCCGGGACCAACAACGGTGCCGTTTATGTATTCCGTGGGAATGCAGGTACCGGCTTGAGCGCGGGGGCGAGCAGCATGCTCACCGGGGTGGGGAGTGCTAATTTCGGCTATAGCATTTCCAGTGCCGGGGACATGAACGGGGACGGCTATTCGGACCTTCTGGTCGGTGCACCCGCTACGTCAAGCGGCAATGGCGCGGTCCATCTGTATGTGGGGACTGCGGCGGCTAGCATGGTCCCTGCTACAGCGGCAAGTACCTTGGCAGGTTCCGGGGGTGAACGGCTGGGCAGTTCCGTATCCTTGGCCGGGGATGTGAACGGGGACGGCTATGCCGACGTGATCATGGGCAGCCCGAATTCCGGAACGGACAAAGGGAAAGTGCGGGTGTACAAAGGAGGACCGACCGCGCTGTTCGATGCTTCGCACTTGTATTGGACCCGCACGGGATCGATCGCTGGTGCCTATTTAGGCGCTGCGGTTGCCACCGGAGGTGATGTAAATGGTGACGGCATAAGCGACCTGTTGCTCGGAGCTCCGGGCCAAGCGGGTACCGGCGTGGTGAGCATCTTCCACGGCAAGCCGGACCTACCCTCCAGTACGATACAGTGGTCTTCCCTTGGTACCCAGAACAACGGATACATGGGCCGTTCAGTGGCCTCTGCAGGTGATGTGAACGGCGATGGTTATAGTGATGTGCTCATTGGCGCTTCGGGCATGGATGGTGCCAAGGGGCGGGCCATGCTCTTCCTTGGTTCAGCCAGCGGCTTATCCGCTACCCCGGCCTGGACCACATACGGCGAGAATGCTCTTGACCAGTTCGGCTATTGCGTGGCCTCTGCCGGTGATGTGAACGGCGATGGCTACAGCGATGTATTGGTGGGGGCAGCTTCTTGGCCGAACTATGCGTGGACCGGTAAGGCATACCTCTATTATGGCGGCCCCGCAGGACTATCGCCCACTGCGGCATGGACACTTACCGGGACCTTGCCGGATGACCGCTTCGGTTATGCCTTGTCCAGCGCTGGCGATGTGAACGGCGATGGCTACAGCGATGTGGCCGTGGGGGCGTACATGTACAATTCGGGACAGGGAAGGGCCTTTGTGTTCCACGGATCGGCGAGTGGCCTTGCCTCCACAGCGGATTGGGTGGGTACCGGGGATCCACAATCCTTCTACGCGGCCAGTATTTCGCTGGCTGGCGATGTGAACGGTGATGGCTATGATGACCTCATCGTGGGGGCTCCCCTGCACGATCTTGCCGGGGGGAACAATTATGGCGCTGCATTGGTCTATCATGGATCGCCAGCGGGCCTCTCCCCGGTAGCAAACTGGTCTGAGTTCGGTGAAGTACCTGGGGACCAGTTCGGAGAGAGCGTGTCCATGGCCGGGGATGTGAACGGGGACGGGTACAGCGATGTGGTGATCGGTGCTTACATGCACACCAGTGGCGGGCAAGGCTCGGCAGGCCGAGCCTACGTTTTCCATGGCACGCCCACCGCCGGTCTGGAGGCCGTTCCCCACACGGTGATCGATGCCAGCATGTCGCTACCGGATGCGCACCTGGGTGTTTCGGTGTGCTCGGCGGGTGATGTGAACGGCGACGGCTTCAGCGATGTGCTCATCGGGGCACCGCGCCAAGCTTTCCTGTATCCTGACCAAGGGCGGGCTTCCATTCATTTGGGTTCGGCCACGGGTGTATCGGCCACCGAGGATTGGATCGGATGGGGCCCGGCGGCAAATGCACGCATGGGCAATTCCGTAGCGTTGGCCGGTGATGTGAACGGCGATGGCTACAGCGATGTGGTGGCGGGCGCGTCCGACCGGAACCTCGGGGCCGGTTATGAGGGAGCAGCCTATCTTTTCCTTGGCGGTGGTGCCGGTGGCATGGACATGCGAACCTTTCAGTACAGGAGCAACCTCACTACCCCGATACGCACCAGCAACGGAACCTTCGAGGCCGCCTGCGATTGGGGCATCGGCCAGCAGGCGCGCAGCATCTTGGGTCGCTCCAAGGTGAAGCTGGCGTGGGAATACATGGGCCATGGGCCGGGAATGCCCTCCGGCGTGCTGTTCCCCAACAACAGCACCGCCTTCACCGGTGCGAGCGGGTCGTGGTATGATAGTGGACTGCCCGGCGTGTTGATCAAGGAGTCCCTTGCCGGCCCTGTCGGCACCAGCCATCCTGCATGGCGCGTCCGCGTGAGGCATCACCTGGCCACTGCATTGGACGGTCGTCCATTCGGGCGGTGGTTCGTGCAAGGTCTCCACGATCTGCAGGTGCCCAGTCTGAAAACGTATTTGATCATCTGCGGACCCTTGCCCGTAACCCTCATCGGTTCTTCCGTGGAATGTGCTAATGGGCAAGCACTGTTGGAGTGGACCACGGCCACGGAGCAGGACTGCGCTGAATTCCAGGTGATGCGATCAGCGGATGGTGTCGATTGGAATGTGATGACCACCCTGCCCTGTAGCGGAAATTCCTCGCAGATGCTGGATTACCAAGCCATTGACCTGGCACCTGTAAAGGACGGGTTGACCTACTATCGCCTTGATCAATATGATATCAATGGAGTGATGACCTCCTACCCCGTGATGGTGAAATTACCCTGCGACAGGGATGCCCCACTGATGGCTTGGCCGAACCCCGTGGGGGATGAACTCTACGTGATGCTTGGTTCCTCCGTCAACCCGGACGGGACGGTCAGTGCCAACGTGCTGGACATGTCCGGTAGAATAGTGGTGGCGGACCGAACGGTGGAACTTGTCGGTGGGCCGGTGGGGAAACTGGGTGGATTGTCCGCTCTTCCTGTAGGACCTTATCTGGTGAAGCTGTATTCGACCCAGCGTGGTGTGATCGGCCATGTGCGGATGGTGCGGATGTGAAGCAGTGGAACTCCCAACTCCCCATGCATGTTGGAAGGATGAACAGGAATGCGGCGCTCCTTTCACTCACTTCGTGGTAGGGGCTTCTTTTGCTGGTCTGGCGATCCCTCTGCATGAGCTTGTCAGGATCATCCCGCGCCGCTCGTAGGTGCGGTGTGATGCGTGTACATGAGGAAAGTCCGCAGATCAACTGTGGCGTCTGAAGGTTCGGGACTTCCATACCTAGCTGGCGAAGGGGCTTATGGACCGGGTCTTGCCGATTGATGTCCCCACCCTGGCTGTTCTCCTCGGATATCATGTGTACAGGAAGGACTCTGCTCGGTTGAAAAGGAACCGTGGTCAACAGCGGCGATCACATCTGGGCCATTTCCCTCAGCCGTAGGTCATTCTATTCTCCCTGACCATCTTTCTACTCAACTGGTGTAAGCAAGAAGGGCCGTCCCTTTCGGAACGGCCCTTCGGCGTTTGGTAGTTGGTTCTTCGGGCCTTTAGGAGCCTTGGCACGTGCGAACCCTCTAGCGGTCAGTAGGCCTCGACGAATAGCTATCGGATAATGCTCAACCGCTGAACAGTAGTTTGTCCGTTCACCGTGATGTTCACCATGTAAACCCCGCTGGCGATGTCGCCCGGCAGGTCGAGTATCGTAGTGAAGCGATCGCCGCTGTTGCCGAAGGCCTTAGTGAAGACCTGCTTGCCGTAAATGTCCTGGACGTCCACGGTGATCTGCTGGTCCGCGTCCCGGATACCCTCGATGTTGAGGTGTACCTGACCATCACGCACGGGGTTCGGCCACAGCGTGGCGTTGCCGAAGTTGGCCTGCGTCAGGCTGGCCTCGGGGCGGTTGCCGCTGTTGTCGATGGTGATGGTGCAGCTACTGGGGCAGAAGCCGCTGTACAGCCCGTTCACCTTCACGTTCATCTGCACGTTGTAGGTATTACCGTCCACCAGCATGGGTGCCACGTTGTTGTTCCACTTCAACTGCAGGATGTAGGTGTTGCGGATGAAGGTCTGGTCATAGCCCTCCTGGGCGTTGATGATGCGGAACCGGTACTCCGTGCCACCCACCACCGGCTGGGCATAGATGAAGCTGTTGTTGGTGTTGAAGGCCCGGGTCTCGTTGCAGGAGTGCCCGTATGCTGGCGCTTGGATCAGCTCGGTACAGGGCACCACTTGAGCGGCTCCCAGGCCCATTTCGCAACCTGCCCCGAAGTGCGCCGAGGCCAAGGGGCCGTCGCGGTCCGTGCGGACCCG
>JAIOIH010000070.1 GCA_019912395.1 Flavobacteriales bacterium
GATGCCCTTTGGGCGGTATCCGATGCAAGGCTGTTTCATCAACCCACCAGTACAGAGCACCGATTACGATCACCCGTACCTCCCTCCACACTCGAACTACTTCGAAAACTCAACATGTCATACTAATGGCAGAAGTCGGGAGCAACTCTTGATGTTCGATTATGAGCCCGGTACGGAAGATGCACTTTTCGACCTTTGCACCAGCGATGGGCACATCCTCAGGACCGGTGAGGTGAAAGGACCCGTTACGGAGGTTCGGCTCGCCGGTGTCAAGGACCATGAGCTTGTGCTGATGGTGCTGGACGGTGATCGTTCGGTGGTACACCCCATTCACCTTCGGAAGGCCGTTTGATGCACAGCAGTACCGGCTCCCTGCCCCGGTTCGCCGGGCCCACGATCGTCTGCACGGCCTTGACCGACCATGCCCATGAAGGCATGGTCCATCGGCTGGTTTACCACACCACGCATCCGCTCGAGCTACTGGTACGGTACGAACTCCGATCCGCTGCCGAGAAGCCGAGGCACGGTTCCGTGGGGCAGTGATCCGGGGTTCTTGCCCTCATTGCCGCGCCCTATCAAGTCTGCCCCGGCACGCGGAGGCATGTTTCCCCCTAACCGAACAGGTGTCCGAGCACTTCATCCACCCGCCCAACGGGTATGATCTCAATAGCGCTGTCCTTGGGCAGGCCCTTGGTGCCTTTCGGCACGAAGAATTTGGCGAAGCCCAGCTTCGCCGCTTCCGAGATGCGCTGTTCCGTCCGGGTCACGGGGCGCACTTCACCCGTTAGGCCTACTTCGCCCGCGAAGCAGCAGTCCATCGGCACGGGGATATCGGCATTGCTGCCCAGCACGGCACAGACTACAGCGAGGTCGATGGCGGGCTCCTCCACGCGGAAGCCGCCAGCAAGGTTGAGGAAAACGTCCTTCTGCCCTAGGCGGAAGCCACACCGCTTCTCCAACACGGCCAGTAGCATGTTCATGCGACGCAGGTCGAAGCCGGTTGCGCTGCGCTGCGGAGTACCGTACACCGCCGAGCTGACCAGGGCCTGCACCTCGATCAGCAGGGGGCGCATGCCTTCCAGCGTGGCCGCCACACAAACGCCGCTGGGGCGTGGCCCCCGATCGCCGAGCAGCACTTGGCTGGGGTCCTCCACAATGGCCAGCCCGCTGCCCTGCATTTCATAGATGCCCAGTTCATTGGTGCTTCCGAAGCGGTTCTTCAACGGTCGGAGCAGGCGATAGGCGTGGTTGCGGTCGCCTTCGAACTGCAGCACGCAATCCACCATGTGCTCCAGCACTTTCGGCCCGGCAATGGCGCCGTCCTTGGTGATGTGGCCGATGAGCACCATGGGGATGTTCGTCGCCTTCGCGAAACGCATCAGCTCGCTTGTGCATTCGCGCACCTGCCCCACGCTGCCAGGGCTGGCGTCCAGTACCGCCGTGTGCAGCGTCTGGATGCTGTCGATGATGACCAGGCCGGGCGCCACCGCTTCGATCTGCTTGAAGATGTTCTGCGTGTTGGTCTCCGTGAGCACGTAGCATCCCTTGGCACCGGGTTCGAGGCGGTCAGCGCGCATGCGGACCTGTTGTTCGCTTTCCTCACCACTGACGTACAGCGTTCTGAGACCCTTGGTGCGCAATGCGGTCTGCAGCATCAAGGTGCTTTTGCCGATGCCCGGATCACCGCCGATGAGGATCAGCGACCCCGGCACCAAGCCACCGCCCAGCACACGGTCCAGTTCCCGGTCGTTCAGGGAAACCCGTGGTCCGGACTCCGCGGAGATGTCCTCGATGGCCACGGGCCTGGGCCTGCGATCGCGAATGCTGTCGGGGACCGAACGCTTCTCCTGCACACGGTCCTGGATCTCCTCCACCAGCGTGTTCCATTCCTTGCAGGAAGTGCATTGCCCGAGCCACTGCGGAAAGGAGCTTCCGCAGCTCTGGCAGACATAAGCGGAGCGAACCTTAGCCGCCATGGCGGATGCGCTCCACGAGCGCCGTGGTGGAACGACCTTCCACAAGGGGCAGGGAATGCACTTCACCGCCGTAGTTCTTCACGTATTCGCCCCCTACGATCTTGTCCACGCTCCAATCACCTCCTTTCACCAGTACGTCCGGGCCGATGGCTTGGATCAGCTCCAGCGGCGTGTCCTGGTCGAAGATCACCACGGCATCCACGCAACGAAGCGCAGTGAGCACTTGTGCCCGGTCCTCCTGCGTGTTCAATGGCCGGTCCTCCCCTTTGCCCAGCCGCCTTACGCCGGCATCGCTGTTGAGGCCCACGATAAGACGGTGGCCATGCGCCGCCGCCTGCTCCAGATAGGTGCAATGGCCGTTGTGCAGGATGTCGAACACCCCGTTGGTGAACACGATGCGATCGCTCTTCAGGCGCCACACGTGGGCCATGCGTTGCACTTCCACCAGGTCCATGATGCGGGAAACGGGGGGAACGTTCATCGGGGGGAAGGGCGCTTGATGGCGAGTAAAAGTAGTGACAGTCCTCCGAGTACGATCAGCATCAAGGTCTGGGCCACCCATAGCAGCCAGCCCATGGCCAGGGCCTCCGGCCGGATATAGCCACCACCGTCCGGGGGCAGCATGTAGATGCTGATGATGAGCGCCACGAACGCGGGATAAACACCGATCCCGCCCTGCACCAGCACGATCCCCACCGCACCGGCCACGAAGCCTGCGAGAATACCGGCCATGGGCACGTCCACGGTTTCGGGCAGAGCATGAAATCCAAGCTTGAACATGCCCAGATAAGCCGCCCAAATGAGGAAGGTGTGGAGGACGAAACCCCCGCGGTCCTTGGTGCGCAGCACGGATTGAAGGCCCTGGCTGAACCCCCGCAACAGTTCACGCAGCCTATAGCGCAAGGCTGGGCGAGTGATCAACAACCAAACCGCCACCAGGGCGATGATGGCAAGGACGGCGATGATCCACGGACCCCATGCGATGCCTTCCTCCGCAGCGGGTCCCTGGGATTCGCGGAACGCCGCGATGCGGCTTTTGAACAGGTCCAGTTTTTCCAACTGGAGCAGTACGGTGAATCCGGCGATGCCCAGTAGCATTAACATGTCCACGGCCCGTTCGGCGAGGATGGTGCCGAAACCCTGTTCAAAGGGTACCTTCTCCGATCGGTAAAGCGAAACGGCCCGGCTGGCCTCACCGGCCCTTGGCAGGAAGAGGTTCATGAAGTATCCGGTCATCACCGCATGATAGCAGTTCCAGAAACCCGGCTTGTAGCCGAGCGGTTCCAGCATGTAGCGCCAGCGCCAAGCGCGGCTCACGTGCGAGAGCCAGCCCACCAGCGTCGCCAGGCCCAGCCATCGCAGATCGGCCTGCCGGAAGGCAACGAACAACTCCTTCCGTTGTCCGGGATCCAGTGCATCATAGAAATAGAAGACCAACCAGATCCCGATCGCCAAGGGCACACCGACCTTCAGGATGGCGATCAAGGTGCGTTTCACGGTTGAAGCTTATTCGTTCGTTCGTCCGGGAACACCACCGTAGGGCTGAAGCTGCGAGCCTCTTCCACCGTCATGTGCGCATAGGCCACCACGATCACCACCTCACCCACGGAGGCCTGCAAGGCTGCAGGCCCGTTGAGGCACACCTGCCCGGAGCCGCGCTCCCCCAAGATCACGTAAGTAATCAGGCGATTGCCGTTGTTCACGTTCAATACATGCACCTTTTCACCTTCCACCAGGCCGACGGCATCCACCAAGTCGCGGTCCAAGGTGATGCTGCCCACATAGTTCACATTCGCCTCGGTAATGGTGATCCGATGGAGCTTGGCCCGTAGTACTTCAATGGTCATATGGAATTTCCCGAGGCCCTTTTGGCTTCGGGGTGCGAAATTACCGGCTTATGGTGATGTTGTCGATCAGACGGACGGGGCCCAGCTTAGCGGCCACGAGGGCCACCGCCTGATCCACGCCCTCCCAATCGCTCAGGGGCAGCAGTGTATCAGGGTGGACGATGGTAAGGTAATCGAGCTCAAGGGAGGGTTCCTCCGCCAACACCTGTAAGCCTTTTTGCACGCTTTCGGTCACTGAATGGGTGGCGGCAACATCCAGCATGACGCGCAATGCACGATAGAGCACGGGTGCTTTCCGGCGCTCGGCGGGTGATAGCCGCTGGTTGCGGGAGCTGAGCGCCAAGCCGTCCTCAGCGCGTACGATGGGGTGCCCGACCAGCTCAACCGGCCAGCGCATCCGCTTGGTCACATCGGTGACCACGGCCAGTTGCTGGCGGTCCTTCTCACCGAAGAGGGCCACATCGGGCCGGACATAGTGGAAGAGACGCTCCACCACGTTCACCACGCCCTGAAAATGCCCGGGACGGGATGCCCCTTCCATCAGGGCGTCCAAACCGTTCAGGTCATAATGGGCCGGGGTGAAATCGCGGAAGAGCTCCCCGTTGTCGGGCATCAGCAGCATGTCCGCACCCACGTCGCTCAGCATCCGCCGATCCTCCTCCGGATGGCGCGGATAGCGCTCCAGGTCCTCCTGGTTGTTGAATTGGAGGGGATTCACGAAGATGCTGACGACCACCACATCGCCGTGAACATGGGCTTCACGGACCAAGGCCAGGTGGCCGGCATGCAGGGCACCCATGGTGGGAACGAAGGCAATACGCCTGTTCCTTCGCCGTTGTTCGGCCGACCAAACGGCAGCATGAAAGGGGTTCGTCACGGATTCCAAACGGGCCGGTGCAAGGGGGCCAAACTACGTAACGCTTGAATATCGCGGATTTTGTCTATACTTTTGTGGCTTCCATCCAACCATCTAGATTCCCTCAACCCATGAGCTTGAAGAACGCGAAGGTCCTCACCATATCCCAATACATCCATCCGTTCACGGATGGTACAGGAATGGCGAAGGCCGCCCGTCATTTGCCACAGGGCATCCTGGAGAAAGGTAACGAGATACGGGTCTTCATGCCCAAGTTCGGGTCGATCAACGAGCGCCGCCACCAGCTCCATGAGGTGATCCGCTTGAGCGGAATGAACCTGATCATCAACGATACGGACCACGCCTTGTTGATCAAGGTGGCCAGTGTGCCCAGCGCACGCATGCAGGTCTACTTCATCGACAACGAGGAGTATTTCAAGCGCAAGGCCACCATCGAGGACGATGACGAGTACTTCTTCCCCGACAACGATGAACGTGCCCTCTTTTTCTGTCGTGGCGTTCTGGAAACCGTGCGCAAGCTGGGTTGGAGCCCGGACATCATCCATTGCCATGGCTGGATGACGGCGTTCATCCCCTTGTATGTCCGTCACTTCTTCAATGACGACCCGCATTTCGAGGATGCCAAGATCGTCTTCACCGCATACGACGAGAAGTCGGAGGCCCTGGACAAGGACCTTCCCAAGAAATTGGCCATGGAGGGTTTTGACAAGAACCTGCTGAAGGGTTTGGGGAAGTGTACCACGGACGACCTGTTGAAGTTCGCCATGGGCATGAGCGATGGCTTGGTGAAGGGAAGCCCCAAACTGGGCCGCTCCATGGAAAACGCCATCAAGACATTGGACAAGCCGATGCTTGGCTACCATAAGGATGTCGATGAGCGCTTGGATGCCCATCTGGAGTTCTACCAGAGTGTGATGGAGGAAGCGCTCGTCTGATACTTTGAACACCGCGATCCCCGCTCTTTCAGTACGGCTCGCCTTGGCGGCCGTGCTGGCATTGGGCATGCTCGTCTCCACCGGCTGCAAGAAGCCGGAGGACGAACTGGGCCTGTCCGTGCTCGATCCCGCCGACACCTTGAGCACCGTTCGCATCGACACTTCGGGCATTCTCACATGGCCGCGCGTGGACGATCCCGTGCGGACCAGCGTGCTCAGTACCAATGAGGTGGGGAGCTACGTGGACGATGCTTTCGGCCCGGTGCTCACCGGCACGGCGACCCAGCTTCGGCTGAGCGTGAACAACATCGGCCCTGCGGACCCGGAACTGGTCTGCGATTCGCTCGTGCTGTCATTCGCCTTCAGCACCACCAACCCGGTGTATGGCGACCTCGACCCGCAGATCATCAGGGTCCATAAGCTCAGTGAGGACCTGTCTCCGGATTCCCTTTACAAGAGCGACCGCCAACCGATGATGGATATGGCGGACCTGGTGCAGGGTTCACCTCGCCTTTTCACCCCATCGCCCACTGAGGGACCCGAGATCGGGGGGGAAACACTGGTGCCTCAATTGCGCCTTCCACTTGATATCGCCCTGGGCCAGGAACTGCTGAACCAATGGGGGCATCCCACCATGGCGGACAATGCCTCGTTCCTGGCCTATTTCAAGGGATTGGTGGTGGTGCCGGACAATGCCGGGCAAGCAACCTTGCAGGGTGGCGTTTGGCGGTTCAACCTCCTGAGCGGGGCCTCCAAGATGACCTTGTACTACCATGACGGCGAGGACGTGCCTTCCCAGTTTGACTTCATCATCGGCACCGGTAGCGCCCGGTACACCTATGGAGTGTTCGATCATTCCGCAGCTTCCCTTCCCGGCCTCCCTCAAGCCCTGGCGGACACGACCCAAGGCCAAACAACCACCTACGTGCAATCGCTGGGCGGCCTTCGCACGGAGATCCGCTTTCCATACCTGGACCGCTATGCGGACAGTCCCTATCGGGCATTGGCCAAGGCAGAGCTGATCGTCCCCATCGCCGGCGACTTCCACGACACCTATCTCCCCCCGGAGCAGCTTTTCGCATTCCGCAAGGCGGAGGATGGCACGGACCTGTTGGTGCCCGATCAAGTGGCCGGGCAGGGGGCGGTTGGAGGGTTTTATGATGCCCAGAACCGGGAATACAGGTTCAACCTCACGCGCTGGACGCAAGGGGTGATCAATGGCACCTACGCCAATACCGGTTTGAGCTTGGTGCCGGGAAGCAACGGGGTATCGGTGAACCGGGCCGCCCTTGCCGGACCGTTGAACCCCGACGGTCCAATGCAGCTGGTACTTACATTCACCACCTATTGACCATAAACCATGTGCGGCATTGTTGGCTACGTTGGAAAAAAGGATGCTTATCCCATCTTGATCAATGGCCTGAAACGCTTGGAATACCGCGGTTACGATAGCGCCGGGGTGGCAATTTGGGGTCCCGATGGACTGAACGTTCAGAAGTGCAAGGGCCGGGTGAGCGACCTGGAAGCCCACGTGAGCGGGAGGTCCATGGCCGGAACCACGGGCATCGGCCATACGCGCTGGGCCACCCACGGGGAACCCAACGATGTGAACGCCCATCCGCACGTGTCCAACAAAGGCGACCTGGCCTTGATCCACAACGGGATCATCGAGAATTACGCGCCGCTGAAGGAGGAGTTGATGAGCCGCGGCCATGTGTTCTACAGCGACACGGACACGGAGGTCCTCGTACATCTGATCGATGACATCCAGCGCACGGAGGGCACGGACTTGGCGGAATCGGTACGGTTGGCCTTGGGCAACGTGGTGGGTGCATACGCCATCGTGGTGATGGACGAGAAGTATCCGGACATGCTGGTGGCCGCTCGGAAGAGCAGTCCGCTGGTGATCGGCATCGGCGAGGACGGGGACCACTTTCTGGCCAGCGACGCCACACCCATCGTGGAGCACACGCGCAACGTGGTGTACATGGAGGATGGGGAGATCGCCATCATCGATCGGGAGCACGGCCTTCGGGTGCGCAACATCAAGAACCAGGAAACGCGCCCATCGATCCAAGCCCTGGAGATCCAGCTCGAAGCGCTGGAGAAGGGGGGCTATGAGCACTTCATGCTCAAGGAGATATACGAACAACCCCGGAGCATCCGCGATTCCATGCGGGGCCGGTTGAACCTGGCGCAAAGTGATATCGTGCTCGGTGGCATCAAGGACCATGAGCAGCGGATCGTCAATGCCAAGCGCATTCTCATTGTGGCCTGCGGTACGAGTTGGCACGCGGGCATGGTAGGGGAATACCTCTTTGAGGAGTATGCGCGGATCCCCGTGGAGGTGGAATATGCCAGCGAGTTCCGCTACCGCAACCCGGTGATCACCGAGGATGACATCGTGATCGCCATCAGCCAGAGCGGCGAAACCGCGGATACCTTGGCGGCCATCGAGCTGGCGAAGGGCCGAGGCGCCACCATCATCGGCATTTGCAACGTGGTGGGAAGCAGCATTGCCCGGATGACCCACGCGGGATCATACACGCACGCCGGTCCTGAGATCGGTGTGGCAAGCACCAAGGCATTCACCGCACAGGTCACCTTGCTAACGCTGATGGCCTTGATGATCGGTCGCCGCAAGGGAACGATCGACGGAGCGAAGTTCCAGCAGTTGCTGCTCGAACTCGATTCCATTCCCGCCAAGGTGGAGAAGGTGCTGAAGACCGAGGCGCAGGTCAAGTACATCGCCGGGATCTACAAGGATGCCCGTAATGCACTGTACCTCGGCCGTGGTTATTCCTTCCCCGTAGCGTTGGAAGGCGCATTGAAGCTGAAGGAGATCAGCTACATCCATGCGGAGGGCTATCCTGCCGCGGAGATGAAGCATGGCCCCATCGCCCTGATCGATGAGGAGATGCCCGTGTTCGTGATCGCCACCCAGGGCGCGAGCTATGAAAAGGTGGTGAGCAACATCCAGGAGGTGAAGGCCCGCAAGGGCAAGGTGATCGCCATCGTCACCGAGGGGGATACCATCGTGAAGGAGATCGCTGACCATACCATCGAGATCCCGGCCTCACCGGATGCCTTTGTTCCGCTGCTGGCCGTGGTGCCACTGCAGTTGCTCAGCTACCATGTGGCCGTGATGCGCGGATGCAATGTGGACCAGCCCCGCAATCTGGCGAAGAGCGTTACGGTGGAGTAAGCGGCGTGGCTCGTCCGCTGGACCACATGAACACTTTGTTGTTGTTCATATAGGCCGTTAGGTCCTTCGTGAAGAGGATGTGGGCCAGGTCGATCAGGACAAGTACTCCGAAACCGCCGAAGGTGAGCCCGTAGATGATGGGCACCTTTACGTCGGTACCGAAATAGAGCCGATGTGCCGCAAAGACCCCCAAGGTCAACGTGAGCGTGGCCGCCACCAACCGTTGGGGCTCGTGGCGGGTCGAATCCATGGAGAGCACCTCCGCTGGGATCAGTGCTGCGATCACCTCGGCCGGGTCCTGAAATGGTCCGGCAGCCAGACAAGGCCGTGGGCAGAAGCTCACCAGGAGGGAACAGATGACAACGACGATGATCCGGCCCGGCATGGGCCAAAAGTAAGCGGGCGGCCACTGGTTCCCCGTGCCGCCCGCGCTGTTCATTCCGGTTACCGGATCACTTGGCCTTCGCGTACCGCTTGGCCACTTCCTTCCAGTTCACCACATTCCACCAAGCCTTCAGGTAGTCAGGACGGCGGTTTTGGTAGTGGAGGTAATAAGCATGTTCCCACACGTCCACACCGAGGATCGGGGTGCCTCCGCATCCCGTATCAGGCATCAAGGGATTGTCCTGGTTGGCCGTGGAGCAAATATCCAGTTTACCTCCCTTCTGTGCGCAAAGCCATGCCCATCCGCTTCCGAAGCGCGTGGCAGCGGCCTGGGCGAACTTCTCCTTGAACGCATCGAGACCGCCAAAGTCCTTGTTGATCGCCTCCGCCAGCTCGCCGTCCGGGGCACCGCCCGCACCCGGGGCCATCACGGTCCAAAAGAGGCTGTGGTTGTAATGCCCGCCCCCGTTGTTGCGAACGGCCATGTTCTTCATGTCCAGATCCTTCAGGATGTCCTCGATCGACTTACCGTCCAGCGGAGTGCCTTCGATCGCCTTGTTCAGGTTGTTGACATAGCCCTGATGGTGTTTCCCGTGATGGATCTCCATCGTCCGGGCATCGATATGAGGTTCAAGCGCGTTGAAGGCGTAGGGAAGGAGGGGAAGTTCAAATGCCATTTGTGGGAGTTTTTTTGAGGTTTGACGATGGAGGGTGCAAGTTAGCCGATAGAGTTAACAATTATTTCCGGAAACCCATGTATCCGACTACATTTGCGCCCACTTTCACCAAACCAACAACAAGGATGATCAGGAAGTTCGCAATGCTTGCCACCACCGCAGCTCTCTTCGTAGCCTGCGGGAGCAATGTGGAAGAGAATGCAGCAGACACCATGGATGCTGCCCAGGACAACGCCACCGAAATGATGAACGATGCCAAGGAGGATGCCCAGGAGGCCGCCGCCACGATGGACAGCACCGCCAACGCTGCCATGGACACCGTGAAGCAATCGATGGAGGAAGCCACCGACGCCGCCAAGGAGGCTGTGGACGCAGCCGAGCAGGCCGTTAAGTAAGATCACGGCAAGCGAAGAACGAGGGGCTGAAAGGCCCCTTTTCTTTTTCCGGTGCCCGGCTCAGTGCGTTTGTTGCTGAAGGGCTTCCCGGGCCCGCTCATAGATGCGGTCGTCGCCCAAGAGCACCCGGTAGTATCCGTTCTCGCCCCAGATGTTGCGCGCAATGCCGGCCTTGAGACGCAACGCCACGACAGGAGCGGAGACCTTGAGGCCCTGCGGATCATAGTCCACCCCGAGGGACTTGGCTTCCCGGGCCAACCCCTCCAATTGTGCCTGCGTGATGGAATAGGCGGAATTGAACCGCTTGGGATCGCCGTATTGCTTCAGTTTGGACCGGTGCCGGTCCGCCACATCGAAGGCGTAGCGGTTGAGCGCACCGGAGAAGAACAGTTCGCTGAGGTAGGTGGATCGGTCCGAGGTGTCCGCTGGAACGAAGAGGTCCGGCATGATGCCACCACCCCCATACACGGTGCGGCCGCTCTTGGTGGAATAGGCCTTGGATGAATCCAGATGGATGCTGTCGATGTTCAACAGCTCCCCATGGACGTAGCGGGCCTCCAGATCATCCTTGTAGTCGATCCCATTGCCGTAGGGACGCTGGATGGACCGACCGCTCGGCGTATAGTAGCGAGCGGTGGTGAGCCGAATGGCGCTATTGTCCCGCAGGTTCACCTGCTCCTGCACCAAACCCTTTCCGAAGGAGCGCCGACCCACGATCAAGCCTCGGTCATTGTCCTGCACCGCACCGGAAACGATCTCGCTCGCGGAAGCGGAACCCTCGTCGATGAGGATGGCCAAGGGCATGCTGACGAGGGATCCATCGCCGTCGGCCTTGTAATCTTGCCGGGGACTTGCCCGTCCCTGTGTATACACGATCTCGCTCCCCTTGGGCAACAGTTCCTCACAAATACCGATGGCCGCGTTGAGATAGCCGCCTCCGTTGCCCCGCAGGTCCAGCACAAGCCGCTTCATGCCTTGCTCCTTCAACTCGGACGTGGCCTTGAGGAACTCTTCGTGCGTGGTGCGTGCAAAGCGTGAAAGCCGAACGTAGCCCGTGCTGTCATCGTCCAGCAGGGCAACAGCCACGCTATTGATGGGTATGGGTCCCCGGGTGATGGTGACATCGAAGGGCTTGCCGTTACCGCGCACCACGCCCACGGTGACCTTGGTGTTCGCGGGACCGCGCAGGGCTTTCATCACCATTTCGTTGGTGATGCCCACACCGGCCAGTTTGGTGCTGTCCGCTCTTACCAGCCGGTCCCCCGCCCGGATGCCGAGCGCTTCGCTGGGCCCTCCTTCGATGGTGGCGACCACCACGATGGTATCGCGCTGAATGCTGAACTCCACACCGATGCCCATGAAGCTGCCCTCCAAAGGCTCTTCGGCCGCCTGCAGGTCCGCCGCGCTGATGTAGTAACTGTGCGGGTCAAGCTGTTGCAGCATGTTCTGCAGCACCTCCTCCACCAGCTTGCCTTCCTGGACGGTGTCCACATATTGCCGGTCGATCAGCTCCAGCACTTGTTGCAACTTGGTACCCGGGGTATTGCGACGCAGCTCGAAGAACTGCGTGGGACCCGAATTGCCGGGTCCCATGTACGCGCCGATGTAGTAGCCCCCCGCCAGGGCCACGCCGAGCATCAGGGGGTAAAAGACCGCCCAAGAGCGTGCATTGTTCTCGTTTCTCTTCACGTCGTCCGGGTCCGTTGGATGAGCACCCCGCCTTTTTCCAGCAGTTCGAGGCCGGATGTGTCCTTGTACGGGTCGAGGTACACCAGCCGCTTGATGCCCGCCTGCAGGATGAGCTTGCTACAGTCCTTGCAGGGCGAGTGGGTCAGGTAGAGGGTGGCCTCGCGGGCGTTGTTGGTGCTTCGGGCCACTTTCATGATCGCATTGGCCTCGGCGTGAAGAACGTACCAATGCGTGGCACCTTGCGCGTCTTCACAATCATTCGGAAAGCCCGTGGGCGTGCCGTTGTAGCCGTCGCTGATGATCATGCCCTCCTTCACCAGGAGGGCGCCCACTTGCTTTCGCGTGCAGTGGCTGAGCTTGGCCCACTCCAAGGCCATCTTCATATAGGCCCGGTCGTACCGTTCCTGTTTGGCGGGATCGGAATAGGTAAGGGAATCTTTTTGCATGGGCGATCGGAGTGGCTCGGCTCCATCATCTGATCATCTGATCGCCCGATCATCTGATCATCCGAAAAGTACCCAGGGCGGGAATCGAACCCGCACGACTTTCATCACTGGTGTTTGAGACCAGCGCGTCTACCAATTCCGCCACCTGGGTAGGTGATAGGGGCTGCGAAGGTAATTCGGGAAGTTCAACGGATGGAACGCCGATGACGCTGATCTTTATGATGATCGCCACCCTGACCCGGACTCAGGGATACGGATGCCTCTGGTTAAAGCTCGCGTGTAGCGAGTGCCCATATTCTTTCCAGCCTACTCCTTCACGAAAGTTCGGCTATACGCCATGTTGCCTTCCTGCACGCGTACCAGGTACAAACCCGGTGCAAGCCGAGCCACGTCCAATGCGGTGCTTGTGCCTGTGGTTGTATGCTCAAGCACCACGGATCCCTGCGCATCGAGCACGGTGATCACTCCGTTGGCACGAACGCCGGGAAGGATCAAATTGAGCTGGTCCTTTGTGGGGTTGGGGAAGATCCGGAGGCTCTGTTCCATGGTGACACGGGACGTGATCGCGGTGACTAAGTCCGCGCAGGGAGATCCCTCACCCAATAAACCGGGAATGGTTTGTGCGAAGGCGCGGATACTATCAGTGCGCTGTTGCAATGCCGCCACGCTGGCTTCCGGACCTCCGCTGCCCGCCCGCGCATACACATAGGCCACCACGATGTCCTGCTCTTCGCCGGGTTCAAAAGTGAAGGGACCCATGGAGGCCATTCCTCTCCGATCGCCCGGAGCATTTCCCGCAGTTTCCTCGGTCCAAGATGGCATCACTTGGCCACCTGTGCCCACACCCAACGGGTCGCTGTTGCCGGGGAACAGGTACCGTGCGGACACTGCCGAAGGATCCGTTGCATAGCCGGACCCTCCGTACGTCAAGGGGGTATTGTCCTTCCATTGCCCGGTCAAGTATTGATAGTACTCGACCGCCGTGTTCGGATCGGAGGTGGGGCCGGATGCATTGCTGAACCCCAAGAACCGACCCAGGCCGAACCGTTCATTGTCCACAATGCCGTCATTAAAGCCCGTACCGTTGTATCCATCAGCGGTAAGGGTATCCGTGTTATCCAGTCCGTCCACATCCATTTTTGGACCTTGCAGGATCACTTGGCCGAATGCCGGCGGCGGTGTTCCGTAGCCGGTGACGCCAACGCAATCGTCATCGTTATTGTCGCCATTAAGCACCATTACCAGGTTTCGGCCCACATCGCATTGCAGGTAGTCATCATTCCCGCAACCCAGATCGAAATCGTTGAAGAGCCCGATGCGGGTGTTGTAAAGTGTCATCGAGCTGCGATTGATGATCTTGTAGCGGATGAAGACCGTCTGGTTCACCGCTTCGTCATTGCTGCCATAGGCGAACGGCATCATGTGGATCTCCAGTCCGATGGGCTGTCCACCGCTTTCGGTATGCGCGGCAAGCTTGTCGTTGTATATGGTGAATAGCGCTTGGTCGCCGAAGATGCATGGGGCGTCACCCTGTTCAGGATTGTAATTGCCATCAAGGTTAAAATCAATGTATGGCGCAAGGTTGTATGCTTGGCCTTCTGACACATCGCCATGGGCAGGCCATGAAAAGAAGCTGGCGGGAATAGTATAGCCCGGGTACTCGGCCTGAGCGTCGCAGGTTGGATCAACCAAGCAATTGAAGTAGGCCAATTGTCGCTCCACATCCAACCGGGACACCGAGCTCAACATATCATACTGCGAGGACACGGCGGGGGTGATCGTGGCACCAGTGCCCAATGGTCCGGGGAAGAAGTCGCGGCCGTTCTGTTCGAAGCGTTCTCCAGCGAAGAACAACAAATTGTCCGGGCTCAAACCGCCGATCCATAGGCCAGCGGCGAACAGCGGGGAGGGGCCTGTATTGCCCGGGGTTCTAGGTACAAAGAACCCAGGAGCGCCGATCGCTTGGTTCATGCCGATCAATCCGTTCGAATGGAACCGAGCAGCCACATCATTCACGTCCAGAATACTGTAGGCAGAGGATAATTGCGCCATCAACGAAGTAGCGCTCAACAGCGCAACAGAAGAAAGGAGTGCGTAGATATGTCTCATCGGTGTGGGTTTTTTAGATGAATGATCAACAAGGTATTAATTGAATAGGCCGAGAGGCCATCGGGTGTAGGATCGGTTACCCTTAAGGCTCGAGCGTGTGCACGAAGAACGAGCAACGGCAAAATGCTTCGCTGAATCCCATACCACTTTCAGGGCAGGATATAAAGGAATTCCAAAATGCTCAGAGCATATAAAGCTCCACCTCCTCCTTCAGTCGGTTGAAATGCTTGTCTTGCGTGACCAGCGGGATGTTCAGGCTGATGGCGGTGGCTGCGATCAAGGCATCGGCGAGTTTCAACTTGTACTTGATCCGAAGATCAATGGCGATCATCTTCACCCGTTCGCTTGCGTCCATAATAATGAACTCCTGGATCTGTTCCGCAACCACTGCCCGCTCTTTTGCCGTATAGCCAGCCCAACTGAGCAATTCAATTTGCGTGACGAACGAGATATGGACCTTTTTGCCTTTCAGCAGTTCTCCCACACGTGGGTCACCACCCAATTGATGAACGAGTGCATTGGTGTCCGCCAGCAGGCGCTCAGCGGTCATCGCGCATGTGTTCCAAATACTCCTTCATGCGCTCCGCAAGACCAGGAATCGCACCGGTGTATTTATCCGCGTCATAGCCCTTGGAGCTCCGCTTGGGTACAGTCCGTTTGATCGTGGTATCAGCCTTCCGGTCGTTTCCGGCTGTACGCTTCGGCGCAGCCCGCCGCGCACGTGCTTTCACTGCTTCTGCAGCGCTACTTTTCTTTTTGGCCATGGTATGGCGAAGATAGGAAGGCGCGCCCTACAACTTCCGCAACAGCCCGCGCAGATCCACCTTCCCGCTCACGATGCTACCCAGCTCGCTGATCTTCACGCGCTCCTGCTGCATGGTGTCGCGGTCGCGGATGGTCACCTTGTCGTCGGTGAGGGAATCGTGGTCCACGGTGATGCAATAGGGTGTGCCGATGGCGTCCTGGCGGCGGTAGCGCTTGCCGATGCTGTCCTTCTCGTCGTACTGGCAGGCATGGTCCAACTTCAGGCCGTCGATAATGGCACGTGCCTTTTCCGGCAGCCCATCCTTCTTGATCAGTGGTAGCACGGCGACCTTCACCGGTGCCAATGGCGCGGGAATGCGGAGCACTTCACGCACTTCGCCGCTCTCCAGCTTCTCCTCATCGTAGGCCGCGCTCAGCACGGCCAGGAACAAGCGGTCCAGACCGATGGAGGTTTCCACCACGTAGGGGATGTAGCTCTCGTTGGTCTCGGTGTCGAAGTAGCGCAGCTTCTTGCCGCTGAATTCCTCGTGTTGCTTCAGGTCGAAATCGGTGCGGCTGTGGATGCCCTCCAGCTCCTTGAAGCCCATGGGGAACTTGAACTCGATGTCGCAGGCGGCGTTGGCATAGTGCGCCAGTTTGATGTGGTCGTGGAAGCGGTAGTTCTCTTCCGGCAGGCCCAGCGCCTTGTGCCATGCGATGCGCTTCGCCTTCCAGGTCTCGTACCATTCCATCTCGGTACCGGGCTTCACGAAGTACTGCAGCTCCATCTGCTCGAATTCCCGCATGCGGAACACGAACTGCCGAGCGACGATCTCGTTGCGGAACGCCTTGCCTGTCTGCGCGATGCCGAAGGGGATCTTCATCCGGGCGCTCTTCTGCACGTTGAGGTAATTCACGAAAATGCCTTGGGCCGTTTCCGGCCGCAGGAAGATCGTACTGCTCTCGCCGCTCACGCTGCCGAGCTCGGTGGCGAACATCAGGTTGAACTGGCGCACCTCGGTCCAGTTGGCAGTGCCGCTGATGGGGCACTTGATCTCCTCGTCGATGATCAGCTTGCGAACGGCTTCCAGGTCGTTGGTGTCCAGCGCGGTCTTCATGCGTCCTTCCACCGCGTCGATACGCTCTTGGGCCCGCTTCACATTGGGGTTGGTGGCGCGGAACTGCACTTCGTCAAATCCTTCGGCGAAACGCTTCCGGCCCTTCTCCACTTCCTTCTCGATCCTAGCCTCGTACTTGGCGATATGCTCTTCCAGCAGCACGTCGGCGCGATAGCGCTTCTTGCTGTCCTTGTTGTCGATCAAGGGGTCATTGAACGCATCCACGTGGCCGCTGGCCTTCCACACGGTGGGGTGCATGAAGATGGCAGCGTCCAGGCCCACGATGTTCTCGTTGAGCTTGGTCATGGCCTCCCACCAGTAACGCCGGAGGTTGTTCTTCAGTTCCACACCATACGGACCATAGTCGTAGGTGGCGCTAAGGCCGTCGTAGATCTCGCTACTTTGAAAAACAAAACCATACTCCTTGGCATGGCCGATCAGTGTCTTGAGGCGGTCTTCTTGATTGCTCATGGTAGGCAAGCGTCTTACGTCTTGGAAAGCTTTGACGTGGCGCGGCGGCAAAGATGGCAGCTTCGGGGAGATTAACCGCAACGGACGCAACGACCGCAACGAGGCGCAACGGAATGCAGTTGTGGACGCATGGGCTTATGATGTGACGCAGGGAGGTAGCGAAGGCCAAGTGCACTTCACTACCTTTGCAGGACCATTGAACTGAAGACCGTTGAGGTGGTCGTTCAGAGCAAGGCGGCCAAGGTGCTGTTGAAGCAACTTCAGGCAATAAGCTACAGGACTCGGGGAGCTGCTCCAAGACATTCCATCATTGCATTTCTCCGCGCCTCTGCGCCTCCGCGTCCCCTCACATTCACCTCCCGATGATCGAGCACCGCGGTACACTCATTAGCGAAGAGCTCTTCGAGAAACGCTTCGTCTGCAACCTCGAGGCGTGCAAAGGTGCCTGCTGTGAAGTGGGGGATAGCGGTGCGCCGCTGGAGCCCGACGAGGCGAAATTGATCGCCAAGCACTACGCGGCCATTGAACCGTACATGACCGCCCGTGGCAAGCAGTCGGTGAAGGACCAGGGTTATACCAGCGTGGTGGACATGGATGGCGAACTCGTTACGCCGATCGTGCAGGAGTATGCCGAATGCGTTTATGCGAAGAAGGACCGCACCGGCGTGTGGAAATGCGGCATCGAGCAGGCTTTCCACGACGGCAAGATCCCCTTCAACAAGCCGATCAGCTGCCATCTCTATCCCATCCGCGTCACCAAGTTGAAGTACCATGATGCGCTCAACTACCACCAATGGGACATCTGCTCACCGGCCTGTGAATTCGGGGCCAAGCTGGGTGTGCCCGCGTTCCGCTTCCTCAAGGAATCGCTGACGCGCGTCTATGGCGCGGAGTGGTATGAAGAGCTGGAGGTGATCTATGGGGAGTGGGTGAAGGGGAGGACGTAATTCCTTTACCAAGGACTTGCACCTGCTCGCGTTGGGGCCGCGAGTGCATGCTGGGGCATTCAAGTGCGGATAATCATCCCATGTGCCAGCCTTCCTGCCAAGCGACAACTGTGAATCAGGATGTCGCGCTGTTCATAACATGTTGATAATAATATTCCCCCAACGGTTGAAATTTCGTATAGGGGGGGGG
>JAIOIH010000071.1 GCA_019912395.1 Flavobacteriales bacterium
CCACCTTGCGGCCTTGCTCATGCTCGCGCAGCATCGCCACGATCTGCGCTTCCGTCCATTTGCTCTTTCTCATTGTCCCAAAGTTCAGGTTGATTTTGCGGTTCTACTATCCCGCACACCTGATCTTGGGGGAGCTTACAGAGATATTAATCCAGAATACAATGGGTCAAGTTTCATTCAAGTCCAATGACATGAATGGGATCAGAACGGAGATCGATATTTCCCAAATGACCATTGGGCTTTATTACATCAGTGTCAGACTCGAAAATGGAAGAACAGAAATACGGAAGATCATTAAAAATTGAACGAGCTATTTTCAACCACAGCGAATGAATTATAGTCACCCTTCAAGCTGGTCGGCATCGATTCCTACACGAACCGTTATGCCCCCTTCCGCCAAAGCGCGGAGCGGACGTCAACAAGGCCGGTAGGCCAAGTGATCCCCATGCCATTCTCCCGAACAGCACCGTGAAGATTCCTCGCCTTATGCCATTGAGCCCGTGCGTCCACACCGCGCCGTTCAGGACCTATTCGTAGAGGTCCTTGAGGATCCGGCCCAGGTCATCAGCATCCTGCGGCTTGGCCACGATCTTCATCCGTTCATCGAGCAAGATGAGGGCCGGGGTGGCTTTCACCTGGTATGCTTTGGCCGCCTTGGATCCCCAACCGTTGAATTCACTGTAGCACTTCCACGGGATCGCGTTCTCCTCCATGCTCCTCAAAAAATCCACGCTATCCACGTCCAGGGCGATACCGATCACGTTGAACCGCTTGGACATGTACTTGCTCCGGTCGGCTTTCAATGCCGGCATCTGGGCATGGCAATGCTCGCAGGTACTCGAATAGAAGAAGAGGGCGGTATAGCGGCTGGCCTTCACCAGGTCGGAAAGCTGCCTGATCCTCCCGTGGTCGTTCAACTCCACGTCCGGCGCAACACGGCCCACTGAAACCTGTAGCAGGCCCTCCACCTTGGCCCGTACCGTTGGAGGCAGGTCAGCTCCATCGCCATAGGGGATCACATAGCGCTCGATCACATGGTGCAAGGCCGACTCCGGCCCGTAGGTGGAGAAGAGGTCGATGAGGTGCTCCAACAGGTAGGCCTTGCACTCCTCGTTGCCTGAGGCCAGCATCATGAGGGTGTCGGCAGCCACGGCGAACTGCACCTCGTTCACTGCGTTCAGGTTCTGCAGGAAGGCCATCACGCATTTGTCGTAGACAGTGGACCTGAGGATCTCGGGGTCGCTGAAGTTGCAGACTTCCGCCACCGCCATGGGTCCTTGGCCTCGGGCATTTTGCACGGCATGGTCCACTTGGAGCCCCTTGGCGAAGTAGCTGGTGGGCGCATGGGCCGCCAGCTCATCCAGATAGCGGTTCCGTGCGTCGATGGCCCGCCGCTCCACCCGGTCCAGTGCCTGGAGGGCCATGGTGTCGGTGGGCTGCAGCGTTGTCCTTTGCTTCGCCACCGCAGCTTGTACCGCCTGTGTTTCCTTGGTCACGTACTTCAGTTCCCAAAGTCGCTTGTTCTCATCGGACGTTATTACTTGGAGGTGCTCGGCAAGCGGAATGCCATCCATGCGAAGGTCCACCAAGGGCTCGCGTGCGTCCAGGATGAGGTCGACCCGGTCGGTATCATTGAGCACGAGCTGGTAGAATCCGGTGGCATTGAAAACGCGGGCAAAGCTGAAATCCCCGTCGGGCTCGATGCGGGTGGAATCCACCGCCAGGAAGGAGGCTCCCCGGGCTTGAAGGAGAACGAGCTGCTCGCCGACCGCGGTCGTATCGGCGATGTTGCCTAGCAACTGCTGTGCGCAGAGCGGCCTTGAGGCGAATGCCGCGATCACGGCCAGGAGGATACAGGAGCGGATATTCATGCGCGACCACAAAGGAAACATCAAGCCGGACCGGTGGGTGTAAAAAAAAGAACCCCGCCTTTTGAGGGGCGGGGTTCAGATCGGCGACGACATACTCTCCCAAGGCGAATGCCTTAGTACCATCTGCGCTGGTGAGCTTAACTTCTCTGTTCGGAATGGGAAGAGGTGGACCTCACCGCAATAGTCACCTAAAATCGTAGTACGATTTTGTGAAATACTGCTAGACTGAACCAAAACAGACGATCGAACGAATCCACCGTGAAGACCTTTTCAGGTCAAAGTCTACGGGCAATTAGTACTACTCGGCTTTGCCATTGCTGACTTTACACCTGTAGCCTATCAACGTGGTGATCTTCCACGGCCCTTAAAAGAAGTCTCATCTTGAGGTGGGCTTCGTGCTTAGATGCTTTCAGCGCTTATCCCATCCGAACATAGCTACCCAGCGGTGCCCCTGGCGGGACAACTGGTACACTAGCGGTTCGTCCACCACGGTCCTCTCGTACTAATGGTAGCTCCCCTCAAACTTCTAACGCCCGCAACAGATAGAGACCGAACTGTCTCACGACGTTCTGAACCCAGTTCACGTGCCACTTTAATCGGCGAACAGCCGAACCCTTGGGACCTTCTCCAGCCCCAGGATGTGACGAACCGACATCGAGGTGCCAAACCATTCCGTCGATATGAGCTCTTGGGAATGATCAGCCTGTTATCCCCGGCGTACCTTTTATCCTTTGAGCGATGGCCCTTCCATACGGAACCACCGGATCACTTTGCCCTACTTTCGTACCTGTTCGACTTGTCGGTCTCACAGTCAAGCACCCTTATGCCAATATACTCGTCGCACGGTTACCAAGCGTGCTGAGGGTACCTTTGGAAGCCTCCGATACTTTTTTGGAGGCGACCACCCCAGTCAAACTACCCACCACACACTGTTTCCCTGTTTCGCAGGGATTAGACATCAGATGACAGAAGGGTGGTATTTCAAGGTTGACTCCATCACGCCTAGCGACGCAACTTCAAAGTCTCCCACCTATCCTACACATCGGGCAGCCGATGTCAATGTGAAGCTATAGTAAAGGTGCACGGGGTCTTTTCGTCCCGTTGCGGGTATCCGGCATCTTCACCGAAACTACAATTTCACCGAGCTCGTGGCCGAGACAGTGTCCAGATCGTTACACCATTCGTGCAGGTCGGAACTTACCCGACAAGGAATTTCGCTACCTTAGGACCGTTATAGTTACGGCCGCCGTTTACTGGGGCTTCGATTCAAAGCTTCGCCTTGCGGCTGACCTCTCCTCTTAACCTTCCAGCACCGGGCAGGTGTCAGGCCTTATACGTCATCTTTCGATTTCGCAAAGCCATGTGTTTTTGTTAAACAGTCGCCTGGACCTTTTCATTGAAACCCACTTGCGTGGGTAGCGCTTATCCCGAAGTTACGCGCTTAATTTGCCTAGTTCCTTAGCCACGGATCACTCGAGCGCCTCAGGATACTCTCCTTGACCACCTGTGTCGGTTTGAGGTACGGGCGGCCCATATCTGAAGCTTAGAGGTTTTTCTTGGAAGTCTGATTAGGGTCAATGCATTCGGCCGAAGCTTCCTGCTACTGTCGGGTTTCAGCAACACCGGTGGATTTGCCTGCCAGCGTTATACCTACGTCCTTCACCGTGCTATTCCGTCAGCACGGAGACCTTTCACTCCTTCGTCACCCCATCGCAATATGGGTCGGTACCGGAATATTGACCGGTTGTCCATCGGCTTCGCCTGTCGGCTATACCTTAGGTCCCGACTAACCCTGATCCGATTAACGTTGATCAGGAAACCTTGGTCTATCGGCGGGCATGTTTTTCACATGCCTTATCGTTACTTATGCCTACATTTTCTTTTCCGGACGCTCCAGCATAGCTCACGCTACACCTTCCACGCAGACCGGAATGCTCTTCTACCACTGCGTATTGCTACGCAGTCCACAGCTTCGGTGGTGTGTTTAATGCCCGATCATTATCCATGCCGGACCGCTCGACTAGTGAGCTGTTACGCACTCTTTAAATGAATGGCTGCTTCCAAGCCAACATCCTAGCTGTCAGTGCAATCCGACCTCGTTAGTTCAACTTAACACACACTTGGGGACCTTTAGCCGATGGTCTGGGTTATTTCCCTTTCGCGCACGGACCTTAGCACCCGCGCGCTCACTCCCGGATATTGAGTTATGGCATTCGGAGTTTGTCCGGGTTTGGTAGGCGATGAAGCCCCCTAGCCCGATCAGTAGCTCTACCTCCATAACTGTACGTCCGAGGCTGCACCTAAATGCATTTCGAAGAGTACGAGCTATCTCCCAGTTTGATTAGCCTTTCACCCCTAATCACAGCTCATCCGAAGACTTTTCAACGTCTACCGGTTCGGTCCTCCATTCCGTGTTACCGGAACTTCAACCTGGCCATGAATAGATCACTCAGGTTTCGCGTCTGCCGCCACTGACTATGCGCCCTGTTAAGACTTGCTTTCGCTTCGGCTGCGGGACTTAATCCCTTAACCTTGCCAGTGACGAGCAACTCGTAGGCTCATTATGCAAAAGGCACGCCGTCACCCGCCCGAAGGCAGGCTCCGACCGCTTGTAGGCGTACGGTTTCAGGGTCTATTTCACTCCTCTGTTCGAGGTTCTTTTCACCTTTCCTTCACAGTACTGGTTCGCTATCGGTCTCTCAGTAGTATTTAGCCTTGGCGGATGGTTCCGCCGGGTTCAGACAGGATCTCACGTGTCCCGCCCTACTCAGGATACCACTAGGTATCACATACATGCCGTGTACGGGACTGTCACCCGCTATGGTCCAACTTTCCAGAAGGGTTCCACTATGTATGCAAAGTCCACGTTGTGGTCCTACAACCCCGGGCCCGCCTGAACGGTCCCGGTTTGGGCTGTCCCCTGTTCGCTCGCCACTACTAGGGGGATCACTATTTGTTTTCTTTTCCTCCGGGTACTTAGATGTTTCAGTTCCCCGGGTTAGCTCCCGCCTTACGGCAGGTAACCGGTCTTCAACCGGCTGGGTTGCCCCATTCGGAGATCCACGGATCACAGGTCATTATGCACCTCCCCATGGCTTATCGCAGCCTATCGCGTCCTTCATCGCCTCTGAGAGCCAAGGCATCCACCATACGCCCTTAGTAACTTTTCGACCTCTTATGGTCTTGCTCGGTGGACCGATCTCTCGGTCTGTCTTGGTCAGTCCAACAATACGTCAAAGAACAGTGCGCCCTTTCGAGCCCTTTGTCCGCCGTCGCCTTGGCCAAAGCGGACATTGAGTGGAGAATATCGGAGTCGAACCGATGACCTCCTGCTTGCAAAGCAGGCGCTCTAGCCAGCTGAGCTAATTCCCCGTTCCCTATCCCTGGTAGTCCTGCGCAGATTTGAACTGCGGACCTCTACATTATCAGTGTAGCGCTCTAACCAGCTGAGCTACAGGACTAGGAGACGGCAACGGTGGCACCGTAAATCATATTATCCATCTGAGAGAAAGCAAGTGTCGATCAGTACTTTCGTATTGACCGGAGACCCTTAAAGAGCAGTCCTCTAAAAAGGAGATGTTCCAGCCGCACCTTCCGGTACGGCTACCTTGTTACGACTTAGCCCCAGTCACCAACTTTGCCCTAGGTAGCTCCTTGCGGTCACCAACTTCAGGCACTTTCGGCTTCCATGGCTTGACGGGCGGTGTGTACAAGGCCCGGGAACGTATTCACCGCATCATGGCTGATATGCGATTACTAGCGATTCCAGCTTCACGGAGTCGGGTTGCAGACTCCGATCCGAACTGAGACGAGTTTTGGAGATCAGCATCCGCTCACGCGGTAGCTTCCCATTGTTCCTCGCCATTGTAGCACGTGTGTAGCCCAGGACGTAAGGGCCGTGATGACTTGACGTCGTCCCCACCTTCCTCACCGCTTACGCGGGCAGTTCCGTTAGAGTCCCCGGCATTATCCGCTGGCAACTAACAGTAGGGGTTGCGCTCGTTATGGGACTTAACCCGACACCTCACGGCACGAGCTGACGACAGCCATGCAGCACCTCGCACGTTGTCCGAAGAAGAGGACGTTTCCGCCCCTGTCAACGTACGTTCAAGCCCTGGTAAGGTTCCTCGCGTATCATCGAATTAAACCACATGCTCCACCGCTTGTGCGGGCCCCCGTCAATTCCTTTGAGTTTCAATCTTGCGATCGTACTCCCCAGGTGGATCACTTAACGCTTTCGCTAGGTGACTGACAGTATATCGCCAATCACGAGTGATCATCGTTTACGGCGTGGACTACCAGGGTATCTAATCCTGTTTGATCCCCACGCTTTCGTGCCTCAGCGTCAGTTTCGTCTTCGTGAGCTGTCTTCACTATCGGTGTTCTGTGCCATATCTAAGCATTTCACCGCTACACGGCACATTCCGCCCACGTCAAACGTACTCAAGAACAACAGTATCAACGGCAATTCCGCAGTTAAGCTGCGGGCTTTCACCGCTGACTTATTGTTCCGCCTACGCACCCTTTAAACCCAATGAATCCGGATAACGCTTGCACCCTTCGTATTACCGCGGCTGCTGGCACGAAGTTAGCCGGTGCTTATTCCATCGGTACCGTCAACCCGGGACACGTCCCGGGGTTTCTTTCCGATTAAAAGCAGTTTACAACGCGTAGCGCCTTCTTCCTGCACGCGGCATGGCTGCGTCAGAGTTGCCTCCATTGCGCAATATTCCTCACTGCTGCCTCCCGTAGGAGTCTGGTCCGTGTCTCAGTACCAGTGTGGGGGATAACCCTCTCAGGCCCCCTACCGATCGTAGTCTTGGTGAGCCGTTACCTCACCAACAAACTAATCGGGCGCATGGTCATCCTTTACCGCCGGAGCTTTCAAAACAAGATGATGCCATCTCGTTTATTATGGGGCATTAATCCGGATTTCTCCGGGCTGATCCCCAGTAAAGGGCAGATTCCATACGTGTTACGCACCCGTGCGCCGGTCGTCAGCGGAAGCAAGCTTCCCTGTTACCCCTCGACTTGCATGTGTTAAGCCTGCCGCTAGCGTTCATCCTGAGCCAGGATCAAACTCTCCATTGTAAGTGTGTTTGATCTGGCTCTTTTCTAGTGTCTCCCATGTGAAACCTTACAGTACACAGGGACACTTACCTTTCTCAGAATGGACAATAGGTCAAAGAACGATTCAAGATCCCGGGGTTCATTCCGGGCCTGAAAATTCAACTTGTGCGCCTTCCGTTCCAATTACGTATCGCGGAAGGGGCTGCAAATGTAAGCTGATCTTTCGATCCACCAAACATTGTTGAAAGTATATTTCTCAACACCTGCTTGGACCAGGCCTACATCACATCCCCGACCAGGGGCGCTCAAAGAACGTTTTGCTGAAAGCGGCTGCAAATGTAGAACGAATTTCCATACGTCCTAATCCCCCAAGTGAAATTATTTTCCACCACTCCTATGGAGTGCTTAACGCAAGAGGCAACACCTTGCCATTGAACAGGTTATGGCCCTCCAGAACGAAGCGCGCCAGATAGCTCCCCACCACATCCGGACCCACCGGGGCGGTGTATCCGGGGAAGGCCGCACGCAACATCGCGGTGTCCACTGCCCCCAAGCAGATGCAATTGCACCGCACCGCCCGGTCCTTCAACTCCTCTGCCAAGCACTCGGTAAGGTTGGCCAATGCGGCCTTGCTGGCGCTGTACGCTGCCAAGCCCGGGAACTTCACGCTCCCTTGAAAGCCGCCCATGCTACCGATGTTCACTACATGGCCCGGCGGATCGCCCTCCAGTTCGGGCAGCAAGGCCTGGGTGAGCAACAAGGGGACGGATGCATTCAGCTGGAACAATCGCCGTGCGTCGTCCGCCGTCCACTCCCCGAGGTTGCGCGTGATCAAGAGCCCGGCGTTGTTGATCAAGCCATGCACACGCCGGCCGTCCACGGCTTGCTTCACCGCTGACACCGCCCCATCATGCACCAGGTCCAACACCAATGGCCGCAACTCGCCCGGTAGGCCTTCGCACTCGCGAGCGAGTTCTTCCAGCCAAGTAGCATTGCGCGAGATCGCGATCACGGTGCAGCCATGCTCCTTTACAAGTGCCTTGGCCGTGGCCCGGCCCACACCGGCGCTGGCACCGGTAACGATCACGGTCCTCTTCTCCTTCCCTGTTGCTGTCATGATGTGATGCTGTTCCGGCTAAAGTGCCGTTGTATTGCGCCGGACCAATGTAATGCGGTCGGTCTCCTTGTCATCAAGGTCCACTTCGTGAGACCTTGATGGAGCAAGAGTGAGACCTTGATGGAACTGTTTCAGCGTTTCTTCCGGTTCTCCCGCTTCTCGCGCAGTTCCTGTATCCGCACACGTTCCACGGGATCGATCAGGTTTCCTAATTGGCTAATCTGCCGTTGCACCCAGGCTTGCCTGCGTTGGACAAAAGCGGATGGAGCGCACGCATTATAGCGGCGGGGCGAGGGCAGCACTGCCGCGATCAGCGCGGCTTGGCCCGATGTGAGCTTGGCTGCCGGCCGTTTGAAGCAGGCTTTCGCGATAGCTTCAACACCGAAGCGGCCCTTTCCCGTCTCAGCCACGTTCAGGTACACTTCCATGATGCGCTCCTTCCCCCAGATCCCCTCGATCAGGACGGTGAACCATACTTCCAAGCCCTTGCGCAGGAAGTTCCTGCCCGGCCAGAGGAATACGTTCTTGGCGGTCTGCTGGCTGATGGTGCTTGCCCCGCGCTTGCGCTTGCTCCGTTGGTTATGATCGAGCGCCTTGCGGATGGCCTCCATCTCAAAGCCGTGATGCCCGAAGAAGCCTTGGTCCTCTGCGGCGATCACTGCCATGGGCATGGATGGAGCAATGGCCTCCAGCGGTTTCCACGTGCGCTGTACGCCGCCTTGCTCTTGGGCTTGAACCGCCATTGCCCATGTAACGGGTGGTGGAATAAAGCGAAGCACGCCCACCCAGAGGATGCAAACCACAATGAACCAGCCAGCGAAGGCCAAAAAGGTCCGTAAGAGTCGTGCCATGCCCTGTTTCATTGAAGCACAAAGCAAGCACACGGCACGCAACCGATCAGACCGGCTTGCGGGAGCGGAAGTAATAGAGGATCATGACCAGGCCCACGAAGAACATGACGGGACCGAAGTAGACCCATGGCCGCTCCATGCTGGTGTACACTTCAAGCAAGTATCCGCAGCCCAGCCCCACGGCCACGCCGATCATTTGCATACCGGTCTTGAGCGCCCTTTCGGGATCTGTCCTCCGTGATCCTTCTTTCGGGTTGATGCCTCTTTGGATCATCGCCATGTGCTCCCGATGGCGTGTGCTCATCACGATGTAAACGATGCCGAACGCTGTGCTGAAGGTGACGATGATCGCAATGATGCCTTCGATGTCCATGATGGTGGGTTGTATGGTTCAAGGGTCCAAGTGCGGACCTTGTGCTATTTGTCCATGGGTCGCGTGTTCCGCTGGCCGGGTTACAACCATTCATGGAGCCTGGACCCCACATGTACGGAAATGGGCATGGACGGCGGACGAACATGCTACTTTGTAACCGAGGTGCCTCCCCCCTTCGTCCCATGGAGCAACGAATGGACCATGCCGACTTGATCCAGCGCATCCTTTCCGGGGAGAGCCGCGCCTTTGGTGAGCTGGTCCAGCGCTACCAGCACCTGGTATACACGGTCTGCATGCGGGTTCTTCGCAATGCCGAGGATGCAGAGGAAGCCTCGCAGGATGCGTTCGTGAAGGCATTCCGCAACCTGAGCGGATTCACCGGTGGGTCCAAATTCTCCACATGGCTCTACACCATCGCGTACCGGAGCGCGATCTCCCGCGCACGGCAGCGCCGTACGAACACGGATCCCTTGGATGAACTGGTCCATCAACCCGTTGCGGCGGCCCCGAGTGATGGTTTGCACAGGACGGACGTGCGGCACTACCTCAATCAAGCGCTGGAAAAGTTGACACCGGAAGAATCCACTATTCTCAGCCTTCACTACCTGGATGAATTGAGCGTGGAGGAGATCGTCACCATTACCGGGCTGAGCGCGTCCAATGTGAAAGTGCGCCTGTTCCGCTCGCGGAAGCGATTGGAAGCGGCGCTGAACACGGAGTTGAACGGTGAAGCACGCAGCTTACTTTTGAACGATGCCTGAATTGAACGACGACGAATTGCGCAAGCTGTTCCAAAAGGCTGGGCACGAGCAAGCGCCGGATGCCTTGCACCCGGCCATCATGGAGCAGGTCATGGGTACCGGCACCGCACCGGCGGTCAAGCCGTTGATCGCTCCGCGCCAATGGCTGTGGGTGGTCTTGGTCTTGGCCGCCGTCACCGCATTGGTCTGGATCCTTTCCACTCTTGTTCCGCACGATGCTGCCTCAGGGTTCACATCACCCTTGCATCTGGACCTGTCCGGTATTTTGCAGGCCCTTCAGTACTCCAAGTGGGCTGCCATGGCCATGGTGCTGGCCTTCGCGCTTACGTTGGTGGATCGAATGCTGTCAGGCGCGCATCATCGCGCTTCGCACTGAGCCTGAATTCCAGCTTCTTCACGTCCGCGAGCACGGCATCATGGCCCGGTTCAGTGGTACCCTCAGGCACTACGCCCTGAGTGGTGACCTGAGCCAAGGTTGGATCAATGTTCGTCCATGATCGCCGGAATGGCGTCCTCATAGACCGCACGGGCATCCTCAATGAACCCGAAGGACTCATCATCCACCATCAGTTTGCCCTTGGTAACGTGGCCCAGCAGAATGAAGGGGACCTTGCTCAAGCGCATCAGGTCCAGGAAGCCGTCCTCCTGATCCTCGGTGATGGTGACCACCACGCGGCCTTGCCCTTCGCCGAAGAGGAACGCATCCGGCCGGATCTCACCGTCGGTGACGATGTCGAAGCCCAAGCCATTGTGCAGTCCCATCTCCACCAGGGTGGTCCAGAGCCCTCCGTCGCTGACATCGTGCGCGGCGGTGATCAATCCACGCTTGATGAGGTGGGTAACGATCACATGGACCAAGTGCTCCTGGGCCAGGTCGAAATAGGGCGCCGTCGAATTGACCACGTTATGGTGCTTCACCAAATACTCGCTGCTGGCAATGTCGTCGGTGACCTTGCCGATCAGGAAGATCAAATGCCCCTTGGCCTGGAACGCCAAGGTCATGCGCTTGCTGATATCCTCCACCACACCGACCATGCCGATGGTGGGTGTTGGGAATACGGCCACTTCCTTGCCGTCGATCAACGACTGGTTGTAGAAGCTGACGTTGCCGCCGGTAACCGGCGTTTTGAATTCGATGCACGCCTCGGACATGCCTTTGATGGCTTGCTCAAACTGCCAGTAGACCTCGGGGTCATACGGGTTGCCGAAGTTGAGGCAGTTGGTAACGCCGGCCGGCTCTCCCCCACTGCACACGATGTTCCGCGCGGCCTCGCTTACGGCGATCATGGTACCCACGTACGGGTCCGCGTTCACGTAGCGTGCGTTGCAATCCACGGTTACGGCCAGTGCCTTCTTACCACCGGCCTCCTTCAGCAGCACCAGGCCCGCATCACTGGGGGCGTTCGTGCTCATGTTCAAGGTGCGCACCATGGTATCGTACTGCTCGCTCACCCAGCGCTTGCTGGCGATGTTGGGGCTTCCGAGCAGCTCGTATGCCACCTGCTCGAGGTCTTGGGGCACGGGCACCATATCGGTCTTGAACTTGCGGTTCTCAGCGATGCTTGCGGGTTCTTTCCGCTCGCGGGTGTACACGGGTGCTCCGCCGCCCAGGACCAGGCTTTCCGCAGGGACCTCGGCCACGAGCTCACCGTGCCAGAAGAAGCGCAGGTTGTCCCCCTCGGTCACGGTGCCGATCTCCACGCAATGGAGATCCCACTTGTCAAAAATGTCCTTCACCTCTTGTTCACGTCCTTTCTTCACAACCACCAGCATGCGCTCTTGGCTTTCGCTGAGGAGGATCTCCCAAGGCTGCATGTCCTGCTGGCGCAAGGGCACTTTGTCCAAGGTGATGTCCATGCCGCAGCCTCCTTTGGCGCTCATTTCGCTGGTGCTGCAGATGATGCCTGCCGCGCCCATGTCCTGCATGCCGATGATGGCATCGGTCTGCGCGAGTTCGAGCGAGGCTTCCAACAGGAGTTTCTCCATGAACGGGTCCCCTACCTGTACGGCAGGCAGGTCGTCCATGCTGGTGCCGGTGATGTCCTTGCTGGCGAAGGAAGCGCCGTGGATGCCGTCCTTGCCGGTGGCACTGCCCACGATGTAAACCGGGTTGCCCACCCCGTGTGAGGTGGCACTGATCACCTTGTCCGCGCGGACGATGCCCACGCTCATGGCGTTCACCAACGGGTTGGTGGTGTAGCAAGGATCGAAGTAGGCCTCACCGCCGAGCACGGGCACGCCGAAAGCATTGCCGTAGTCACCGATACCCTTTACTACACCGCGTATATGCCAGCGGCTGCTGGCCTGGTTGGCGATGTCGCCGAAGCGGAGTGAGTTGAGCTGGGCGATGGGGCGCGCACCCATGGTGAAGATGTCGCGGTTGATGCCGCCCACGCCGGTGGCGGCGCCTTGGTAGGGCTCGATGGCACTGGGGTGGTTGTGGCTTTCGATCTTGAAGGCACAGGCCCAGCCATCCCCGATATCGATCAGGCCGGCGTTCTCCTGTCCGGCCTCGGCCAGGATCTTCGGACCGGTACGCGGCAGGGTCTTCAAAAGGGCGATGGAGTTCTTGTACGAGCAGTGCTCGCTCCACATCGCGCTGTAGATACCGAGTTCGGTGAAGTTGGGTGTTCGGCCCAGGACCTCCTTGATCCGTTCGAACTCCGCCGCCAGCAGGCCGAGCTTCTTCGCGGTTTCCAGCGTACCCTCTGCCTGTGTGGCTTCCACGGGGGCGTTCTTCGTCTTTGTTGCCATTGCGAGTGCAAAGAAACGGCTTAAAGGGGGATCGGGAGGAAGTGCTCGGCTCCGAGAATTTGGGCTCGCAGTATTACGAGCTACCTCCGCGTGAAGCGGACCGCAACATTGATCTCCGCTACAGATCCAATATCACTCATCGCTGCACCATCAATCGCACATGGCCAACACCCTGCGCCGTGCGCACCACCGCATGGTACAGCCCCGGCGGGTAGGCGCTTAGGTCCACATCCTTGCCGTGCTGCCGGAAAAGCAGCCTGCCCTGCGCAGTGTACACGCTAACCTGTTCTGCTTCTTGGCTGATGGTGAATATGCCGGTGGAGGGG
>JAIOIH010000072.1 GCA_019912395.1 Flavobacteriales bacterium
GCGCCTGGACGCCTCACGCGAGGCGCTGGCGGAGTGCATCAAGGAGGTGCGCCGCCTGGGGCATACCCTGAACACGGACCTCTGGGAGGACCGCACCTTGGAAACGGCCCTGAAGGACCTGGCGGACCGCCTGAACCGCACGGGAAAGCTGGACGCGCAAGTGGTGACGGAAGGGCTGCTGCCGCACCTGCCGAACGATGTGAGCACCATTCTCTTCCGCGTGTGCCAGGAGGTGGTGTCCAACACGGCGAAGCACAGCGGTGCTGAGGCGCTCACGATCACCCTGCACAGCGACCCGGTGGGCATCACCCTGGCGGACAGTGGAAAGGGCTTCGACCCCGGAACGGTCAAGGCCCGGGCGGGCCTGCGCAACATCGAGCGCCGCTGCGCGCTGATCGGTTTCGAGGCGAAGTGTACCACGGCCTTGGGGCAGGGTTGCTCATGGACGCTGCAGCGGCGGGGGATCGTGGGCTTTGCGACCCATGCCCACAAGTGACCCAGCCGGGAATGGTCGGGGATCGCGGGGTGGCTGGAACACTTGCGGGAGCGTTGGGGGGGCCGTTCACCGAAATTACCCACAAATGGGTATTGCGCACAGGCCACCGCAGATCGACCTTCACCTCGCCGAATAAACCGACGAACCCACCTTCATTCATCATAACCCCTATCCCATGAACCACCATCCATTACTCCCAATAGATCCGCTGGTCCGTACGCTGCCCGTGGCCTGCTTGGGCTTGCTCCTCGCTTGCGGCACCGGCGGGAACGAGGCCGCAACAAGCGCGGTGGCCCCCGCCACGGTCGGGAAAGCCGTTGCTGCGCCACCAGCACCCAACTGTGAGAATGCGCTCGAAATGACCTTCCGGCACAAGCACTACACCGAAAAGGAACTGGATAGTGCCAAAGTGCTGTTCACCGGCCACTTCAAGGTCTTGGTCGAGGGAAAATATGAGGACCTGCAAGACCCCGTGGTCCGGATCCCTTGGAGCAGCATAGAGGAGGTACAGAAGACGATCGGCACTACGGAAATGCCTGTTCGAGGGATGTACATCAGTTATGGCCTGGACGGGACGCGCTTTCACCCCGTTCTCAAATTCCTGTACCCGGACAGCACGGGGAATCTCCAGCTGATCCCGGATTCCTGCTACAGCTTCGACCTTAGTAGCCAGAGACTGGTGACGGAAACTGACCCGGAAAAATACACGGATGCCTATTTGGAGAATATCCGCGTGGACCGCATCGATACCGGTTTCTCCGCGCTGCGGACCACCGGTGAAGCCGATCCGTTGGCCACTTGGTTCCCCTATGCGGACAACGTGAACCGGTTGCTGAAGGAGAATCCTTATAACTACCAAGTGCTGGTGGTGAGCTGCATCAGCGAGAAGCTTTGTTACCGGGCCATTTCGGATAAAACGGTCAATCCGGAATTCCGGCATCTGATAGCCCTTCATATCGGTGATGGTGCCAACGACCAATTGTCGAGCTCGTTCGATGCGGCCAAACCGTACTACCGAACGGCCCTGGACCTGGGAAATCTGTGCCCGCCGCGTTGCGAACCCAAGAAGAAGTAATGACCTTGCACATCTGATCCCATATCCTTTCCAAGGGCTTGCACCAAAAGCCCGACCCGGCCATGGTCCTTCTTGCCGTGCTTTCCTGGAACAAAGTCTCCCTGCTCTTGACAATTGCGGCACCCGCGTTCGCGGTGGTAAGCTGTATCCGCCTACGCCCCCCGAGAGCGCCGCTCTTTTCCGCGCTCCTTCCGCTGGTGGCCCTTGGTTTCGTGGTGGAGGCCATTGGCTTGTGCACGGCTTGGTTCGGCATCCACAATTCATCGGTGTTCAATGCTTACGTGGTGGCGGAGTTCCTGCTGGTACTGCGCCTGGTGGCCATTGCCCGGCCCGGCCCGAAATGGCCGCTTTACCTTACGGCCCTGTCGGGTATCACGGCCATGGCTTGGAGCTGGTCCCGCTGGCGGTCCTTGGATTTCCTGCTCACGGAAGGAGTGTCCGTATCGGCGCTGCTGCTGTGCGCGTGGCTGCTCGTGCTGCTCTGGCGCCTGTCCGAACATAGCTTGATAGCCCTGGGCAAGGTGCCTTCCTTTTGGGTGTTCACGGGCTTGCTGCTCTACTTCGGCGCCTTGTTCCCCGTTATCGGGCCGCTCCGCTATCTCTATTCGGACCACCCGGCCCTGGCTTTCTATCTCTACTCCATTGTGCAAGCGCTTTCCTTGGTGCGCTACGGCCTGATCGGCTACGGCTGTCTCTTGGAAGCGCGATCGAGACCGTGATGGCATGAACGATATCGACCTGGTCCTGGGCATCATCGTAGGCACCTTGCTGCTGGTGCTGCTCATGGGAACGGTGCTTCTGCTGATGGTGCGCAACAGCAGCCGCCGCCAGCGCCACCGCGCCGAACTGGCCGAGCTGGGCCTGCGCCATGCCCGCGAGGTGATGGGCGCCGAACGGGAGGCCGTGCGCCAGACCCTGCAGGAGGTGGGCGCGGAGCTGCACGACAACGTGTCGCAATTGCTGATGGTGATCCACATGGGCCTGAACTGGCTTCCGGAAGGCGAGAAGCCGCTCCCGCGCCTGGACGCCTCACGCGAGGCGCTGGCGGAGTGCATCAAGGAGGTGCGCCGCCTGGGGCATACCCTGAACACGGACCTCTGGGAGGACCGCACCTTGGAAACGGCCCTGAAGGACCTGGCGGACC
>JAIOIH010000003.1 GCA_019912395.1 Flavobacteriales bacterium
GCGTCGGGGTGTTGTCATGTCGAGCGCAGTTGTCGTGTGTCATGTCGAGCGTGTCACATCGAGCGAAGTCGAGATGCGAGACAAGAGACACGACAACACTCCGTTCAATGCAGGACCTTTCATGTAGCTGGAATGTCCTTCCCGGCTCGCGCTCGAAGTGACAGGACTTTTTAAGCGCGGTCCATTACCGGTTGTCATGTCGTGCGCCAGTTGTCGTGCGCCAGTTGTCGTGTGTCATGTCGAGCGTCGGGGTGTTGTCATGTCGAGCGTCAGTTGTCGTGTGTCATGTCGAGCGTGTCACATCGAGCGAAGTCGAGATGCGAGACAAGAGACACGACAACACTCCGTTCAATGCAGGACCTTTCATGCACTGGAATGTCCTTCTCGACTGGCGCTCGAAGTGACAGGACTTTTTAAGCGCGGTCCATTTGCGGTTGCCACGAGCGCCAGTTGTCGTGTGTCATGTCGAGCGTGTCACATCGAGCGAAGTCGAGATGCGAGACACGAGACACGACAACGCTCCCGCTCCATACAGGACCTTCCATGCACTGGAATGTCCTTCTCGATTGGCGCTCGAAGTGACAGTGCCTCCGGGGTCACGAGGCCTGCAAGGCCTTCCCATACGCAAGGTAGAGCTTGAAGTACCCTTCGAACAGTTCCATGCGCTTGGCCCGTTCCGCGGCGCCGCCGGTCTGCTGCGCACGGATCGCGTTCACCTTCATGCGCACGTTGGCCCGGTACAGTTTGTAGAACAGATAGAGCCTTTGCTCGGCCGCGTTACGGATCACCGGAAAGGCACTGTTGTAGCGCTCCATCAAGTACTCGCCCAGTTCCGGGTGGCCCGCGAACTCCAGCTCCATGGTGAAGAAGGCCAGCTCGTTCAGCAGGTCGATCCGCCGGAAGTGCGGGCTGAACTCGATGCAGTCGAAGAGGATCGGTGGATCCGTGAGGAAGATGTTGCCCGCATGCAGGTCGCCATGCACATCGCGGATGAAGCCCTCGCGGTCCCGTTGCTCGATCAGCGCGGTTTGTTCCGTGAGGAAGTCCTTCACATAGGCGATGCTCGCGCCCAGGGCCGCACCCTGCCCCGCGCCCAAGGTCCTCGTGCAGAATTCCCGGACCTGCGCCACGTCCGCGAAATCCGCGAACAGCGCCGCGGCCGTCACCTGCCCCCGGATGATCTCGGCGTTCCGGTGGAAGGGGACCAGGACCTCCAGCACCTTGTCGATCTCCGCGCGGCCCACCCTGCCTTGGGCCAGCAACACGTCCATCTCCACCGTGTTGTCCAGCCGCCTCATCTCCAGCGCGTGGTCCACCAGCTCGCCTTCCGCGCCGCCAATGCGGAAGCGCCCTTCGTGCAGGTAAACGGGCAAGGTGCGCAGGTAGGTCACCGGTGCCAGGCGCTTGTTCAGCAGCAGCTCCTGTTCCACGAATTGCTTCCGCTTGGCGAGGGACGAGAAATCCAGGAAGCTCAGCTTCAAGGGCTTCTTGATCTTGTACACCTTGTCCCGGCACAGGATCACCCACGAGATGTGCGTCTCCACCAACTTCTCCGGAGCGTTGCCTTCCGGGAATTCCCCGTGGGCCATCAAGGCGTCGATCTGCTCACGGGTCATCGCTGCGGCTGTTGGGCTTCCATGTATTTCAGGGCCTCCCCTATCCGCCCCGCCGTGCTCCCTTCATCGGAGCGCAACACCTTGTGGGGGCGATCGATCGGCTCGTACTCCGCCTTGATCTTCCGGTACACCGCGAAGTCCGCATCGCTGTCCGGCCGCTTCTTCCCCACCCGCTCCGCGATCACAGGCTCGGCCGCTTCCATGTAAAGCAGATGCACCGGCACCTTGCGCGCATCGGCCCATTGCAGGTAGGGCGCCCGATAGGCGGCCTTGGAAAACGTGGCGTCCACGATCACCGTGGCGCCCTGCTCCAAGGCCTCGGTGACCCGTGCGAGCAGGTCCTTGTACACCCGCGCCTTGTCCGCGTCCGTGTAGCGCACCTGCTGCGCGACCATCTTGCGGATGCGGTCGCTGTTGAAATGCGCCGCCCCCAAGTGCTTGGCCAGTGCCGCAGCAAACCAGGTCTTCCCGGAACCGGGCAGGCCCATCACCATGATCAAACGAGCGGCAGGATGCTCCATGCTCCTAGGAACCTGTTCAGGATATAAAGGAACGAGATCCGGTGGAGAACGGAACGATCCGCAACGCTCACGGTCGGTACCACCTGTCCGGAAGGCACCATCGAATATCACATGAACATGCGATTGCGCCGATCGGTGCGACACGTCAATTTCGCACCACGGACCATGAACAATATACCAACCCCCATGTACATGAAACACGCGATCCTCCTGCTGGCGGCCCTCACCCTGTTCTCCTGTGCGAAGGAGGACACCGCGCCTGACGCTCCTGCCGCACCTTCCGCACCGGGCGGTGGCTTTACGATCCCCACCACCAGCTTCTGGCGGATCAACTCGGTGAACAACGGCGGCAGTGCCGAGATCGTGAGCGTGAACAACCTGGGCAACAGCATGGGCCTGAACAAGCCCTTCCCCGATGCAGGATACGGCTACTGCCAGCTCCGGGTATACTTCGACAACTCCAACCTGGATATTCGCACCTTGGTGCCCGAGGGCGGATCCATCGCCTACCCGATCACGATCAATTCCGATGTGGGCAACGATTCGATCCGTGTACAGTTGGATGTGGTGGACCAGAACAGCGGCACCAGCGGGTACTACTTCTACCGCGCCACCGGTGGCAAGGTGTACATCTCCAAGTCCAACGGCAAATTGCGGTACAGCAGCGAAGGCGCACTGCCCATGTCCGGCGTGAAATATCCGGCCATGCAGGAATACCTCTATTCCTGCCAGCTGGAGTTCTCGCAGGTGCAGCCCTGAGCTGCCGGGCCGCATCGCGGTGACGGTGGCGTGCGCGCAGGACCGATCACGGCCCGGCCCTGCTTCAATGCTTGGGTGAAGCGTGCGGACATGCCCGCATGGATCCGCGTCCTTGTCCTCGGTCGTATAGCTGACTTGCTCCTTGCGGATGCGGTCGCTGCTGTGATCTGCGGCCCCTAGATCCACGGCCAGCGCTTTAACGAAATAGCTCACCCGGTACCGGGCAGGCCCATCACCATGATCAAGCGAGCGGCAGGATGCTCCATGCTCCTAAAGGAACGAGATCCCGCGGACTTGAGCGCCATGAGGGTCTCCGCCCCGGGATCCTGACAGTGCCTCTGAGCGGTCCCATCAACGTTGTCATGTCGAGCGTCAGAGGGTTGTCAGGTCGAGCGCGAGTTGGAGTGTGTCACATCGAGCGTGTCACATCGAGCAGTAGCGGAGCGGCACTTCGCAACGCGCGCAGCGCGTGAGAAGTCGAGATGCGAGATGCGAGACACGACAACACTCCCGTTGAATGCAGGACCTCTCATGTAGCTGGAATGTCCTTCTCG
>JAIOIH010000073.1 GCA_019912395.1 Flavobacteriales bacterium
CGTGTTGTTCATGATACCGCACTCGGAGGGCGCGATGCTGGCCGGTCCCTCGGGCAGGCAGAAACCGTGGTGGCTACCGTAGCCTCCGTATTGCGGGGTGAGGGAAGGCGAATCGGATCCGCCCGCGAAATCATCGCCCAGGAGCACCTTGCCGTCGGTGGTGCGCAGCTGCCAGTTGCCCACGCCGTTAAGGCCGTCGCCGAAGCTGTCCATCAGACGGAAGCCGTAGCAGGCGCTCGAAGGCGTGGTGCCAAGGCAGACCGTTTGGCTCACCAGCATATTGCTTTGGCCGGCGGTCGGTCCGCCGCTGGCGATCACCGTATTACCCGAATTGGTGATCTCCCAGGTTATCTGGTCCGGGTTGCCGTCGGTGTTGATGGCCACCACTACTTGGTTGCCCAGGCATCCGCCAAGGGCCTCCGGTTGGTGGAAGCCTTGCGTAAGGATGTTCGAGCCGTTGTCCAAGGTGGTAACGGCGGTCTCGCCCACGGTCCAGGAAACGGTGGTGCCACCAACGGTACCACTGCTGCCTGCGCTGCCGATGACGCTGGGGCTGATGGATTGCGCGTTCAGCATGAGTGGTGCGAGCAGGCAAGTAGCGAGAAGGATGCGGTTCATCGGATGGGCTTTAATTGGTTTCAAGGAAGTGATCATTTGTGTCATGTTCACTCCATGTAGGTGATCAAAACGCGCAACGGATTGCCGTGGGTTGAAGAACTCGTACTGGCTCCCGATACTATTGTGACACTGCTCGTGCCATAGCTATAAGTGAAATCGGACGCAGGTGGGTTCTTGTCCCCTGCCCATATCGTAGAGAACAACTGCACAGTAATATCGACAGCAAGGATCTTTGCTGGATCCAGGCCATGGGCGATATTCACAAAAGTTGATGGTGCAGAGGGGAAATTGCCGGTCAATACCTTCTGCTTGATCGCCGGCGCATCGGAACCCAGTTTGGTATAGCCGTTCACTTCCAGTTTCGCGCCGGGGCTGGCAGTGCCGATGCCCACATCGCCTGTGGCATTGATGGCCATCCGGGAAGTGGTGAAGTTCGATCCGGTGTAGAACCGAAGGTGATCATTGGCGTAAGTGGCACCTAAGATGGCCTGCTTGGCAACGCCGTTCTCCCCGAACACCAAGCCTACTTCATTGGGGTTGTTCGGGAAGGTGCCGGTCTGGCTCCCGTTGTCAAGGAAAAGGCCAGTGCGTTGGAGCAAGGTGGCTGTAGTACTGGCATTCACCTTGGTGTGCATTCTGCTCGCAGGGTCGCTGGTGCCGATGCCGAAGTTCCCGCTCTGTAACAAGGTCATTTGGGCATTGCCGTTGTTGGTGGCGAAATGGAGAGGGTGGGCCGTATGGGTCTGGAAGAATGCGCCATACGTGTTGTCCACGTAGGTGCCCAAGGCAATGGTACTATCAAGACTGTGCTGCCCAAACCCTTGGCCATCGGACCGAATGTCCAACGGGTAGGCGGGATAAGCCGTGCCGATGCCAAGGGATCCAGTGGTATCCAAGGTCATACGCAGGGTACCTGTTGTAAAGAAGGATATCGGATGTGCACTTATACTGCCCAGTTGTATGCGTTCAGCGCCTGGAGTGGACCTGGCGTCCATCAGGCCTTTTGTTGCGCCGCTCTTCAGTACCAGTCGTGCATGTTCTCCCGCGTCATCCACAATGGCCAGATCGGTCCCGGACTGGACCGCCTCCGGATCCCTGGTGCCTATACCCACCTTCTTGTCCAAAGTATACAACGTGTCGCCGGCTTGTATCCAGCCTTCCGATGTGCTGAACTCACCACTTACCGGGTCATAGACCACCTGTCCAGGAGGGTTCGGGCAGAACAGCTCGAAGACCGTCATGTCGTCGCTGTACAAATTCACCACATAGGCGTGGGATCCGGAAAGCGCCACTGAAATAGGATAATTGCCCGCTTGGATGGTCGTCACCGAGTCAGGGGACGCCGGGTCGCTTAGATCGAAGACCGTCATGTTGTCGCTGCCAGCATTCAGCACATAGGCATGGGAACCGAAAACCGTCATCGCGTAAGGAGTGTCGCCAGTTGGGACGGGCACTCCTACCGGGGATGGGGATGCCGGGTCGCTCAGATCGAAGACCGTCATGTCGCCGCTGAAGGAATTCACGACATAGGCGTGGGAACCGGAAACCGCCACAGCTAGAGGGGAAGAGACTCCTGTTGAGACGGTACCTACCAGGGAAGGGGATGCCGGATCGCTCAGGTCGAAGATCGTCATGTTGTCGCTGTTGAAATTCACCACATAGACATGGGAACCGGAAACCGCCACATCTGTGGGGGTATAGCCTTCTGTTGAGACGGTCATGCCCTCGACCGGGGATGCAGGGTCGCTCAGATCATAGACAGTCATTGTGGATTCGCCAAAATTCACCACATAGGCATGGGAATCGGAAACCGCCACTGAAACAGGACTGTTGCCGGTTTGGACGGTCACCCCCTCGATCGGGGATGCCGGATCGCTCAGATCGAAGACCGTCATGTTATCGCTGAATTGATTCACTACGTACGCATGGGTGTTGAAAATCGCCACTGTGAGAGGACCGTCGCCCGTTGAGACGGTCATGCCCTCGACCGGGGACGCCGGGTCGCTCAGATCGAAGACCGTCATGTTGTCGTCGTCTCTGTTCAACACATAAGCATAGGAACCGGAAACCGCCACTGCGTAAGGTGCGTCACCTGTTGAGACGGTCATCACTTCGTTCAAACAGGATATATCGCCAGAATTTGCCGGAGGTAAGTTCCCAGCCCCGAAAATGCTTGCTCCGTTCAACGTTTCCCAACTGGCGTTGCCCTCGGCATCGCTGGTCAGTATCTTCTTATCGGCTTGGGTGCCGTCCTTCAGTTGGAAGCTGCCTTCCACGTCCAGGTCGGTGCTGGGTGCGGCGGTACCAATGCCCACCCGCTTACCATCGCTGTGCAGGGTATCGCCGCTTTGCACCCAATCGCCATCATCGGCCATGTCCACACTGCCAGCATGCAATGCGTAAGGAACGCTGAGCAATTGCTGCGTGCCAACACTGGTGTAGCTGCTGCCGCCAGCGGGGTCAAGGCCCACTTCCAGGAAGTACGGCCCGGCGCTCCAGTCCAAGGTGGCGAAGGTGCCCGTGCCGGGCGTTCCGTTGCCCACTTCCACGGAGAAAAGGCCGTGTTCGTTGGTGGTGGGGGCATGTGTTTCAGCGTACACCACCGTACCCACGGCTGTCGTTTGGTGCAGTAGGAACTGCACACCGATGGTGGTGTTCACCACGGCATCGCCAGCCGCATCGCGGGCCACGCCCTGGTAGTTGAAGGCTTGTGGGGATTGGGCGAAGGTGGGCAGTGCAAGTGCCACGCCGGCCAGTGCTATCAGTGTTCGGATGGTCATGATCAATGGAGCTTGTTCGTTTGGGCGTTCACGATGCTTTGCAGTTCCTTCATCAGGGTGGTGTTCGCTTCGAGGGTGCGCGCTTGTTCAGTATTCGATGCATTCAATGACTCGATCCGTTCTCCTTGTGAAGCAATAACAGCTTGCTGTGCTTCGATCGTCGCGTTCAGCTCTTTGATCGCGTTGATCAGCATATAGGTCATGGCGCTGTTGTCCACTTCCAGGTACTCCGTGCCGTCGATGTCGATGGTGTTGATCATGTACGGGCTCACCTTCTCCAACTCCTGCGCGATCACGCCGATGTACTCCGTGGTGGTATCCGCCTCGGAAATGCCGTTGTACTTGAACTTGACCGGGTTGATGGCGAGCACGGAGCTTAACCCATCGTCGTACAGGCTGATGTCCTTCTTCAAGCGCCGATCGGAGAACACGGCCCAGGAACCGCCGCCGGTCTTGTTGGCCGTTCCGTTCACGGAAAGCTTGGCGGTGGGTGCGTCTGTTCCGATACCCACATCGCCTGTGGCAATGATGGTGAGTCGGGAATCGGTGAAGTTGGAAGCGGTGAAGAACCGCAGCCGGTCATTCCCCCATGTATCCCCGATGATCGCCTGCTTGGCATTGCCATTCTCCCCGAATACCAAGGCCACATTGGCTGGTGCGAAAAGCGTCCCCACCTGCAAGGCATTGTCCATGAACAGGCCGGTCCTGGACAATAGGGAGGAACTTCCGCCGGTGGCGAATCGTGTATGCAGCCTTGCTACGGGAGAATCGGTGCCAATGCCCACACTTCCATTTCCTTTTGCGAAGAGGATGTGTTGGTTGATGAAGAAATTTCCGTTGTCCAGAACAGAGGAGAATGAGATGCCGTTGTTGAGCTTCTCCATCAACATCAGTTTCTCCCCGCTGTTCGCATCGTCTTCCTCCAGATAGATGCGAGGGGAGTTACCGGTTATCTTCAGTCCGGTACCGAACGCGCTGGAACCCGTATTGGTACCATTGCTTAGGTGCAGCGTGTATTCCGGGCTGCTGACACCAATACCAACTTTGCCATAGTTCGTGTTGACGATATCGGCCCCGGATGTCTCCCAAAGGGCAGGTGCTGATGGCACGGCCACGAAATTGCCATCGGAAGTGAAACCAAGACCGTTGCTGCAATTGAGGTCAACCGCAGTAACATTGTTGCTGCCTTGGTTCAAAACGAAAAGGCGACCGTCGTTCTCCGCTACCGAGATGGATGTTGACCCAGTGGCCAGCGGCGGCTGCGCGACCGGAGCCTCAGGCGTCGAAATGTCATAGTGGAGCATCGTGTTCGAGCCTTCGACCAGCACATAGAGCGACGTTCCATTCGCGTAAACCGCGCCAGGAGAGATACCCGGAACGGTGGTGCTAAAGACAGGCGGTCCAGACAAGGGAATGGACCAGACATAAAGATCCGGATCACTATGTTTGGTGACATACAAGTAATTGCCGGAGACCGCGATCTTGTTGGCAACATCCCCCGTGACCACTTGGCCCCGGTAAACGGCCGAAGCCGGATCTGAAATATCAATTATGTAGACACGGTCCCGTTGCACAGAATACAATCGGTCCCCGACCCGCAGCAATTTGGTTCCGTTGCTGTGGAAAAGGGTAGGGCTACTGTGCAACGAAGGAGCACTTGGGTTTGTGAAATTGTAGTTCTTCAGGCTCGATGAACCGGTAACGTTGTCAAGAACGTACACGAAACGCCCACGTACAGCGATCGACCTCGGTTCGGGATCCACCTGGATGGCTGACCGGAGGGTCGGTGCTGTGGGGTCGCTGATATCGTATGCCCGCAGCATTTCGTCCTGCTCGGTGAGCACATAGACCAGGTCGTCACCTTCCGATCTGGCCACATCCACCGGGTTGGAGTTTGCAGGCAGCGCTGTTGTGGAAAGCAGAACAGCGGCGTTCGGTATCTGGACATCGAAGATCCTCAGGTCGTTGCTCGTCGCGTTCACCACATAGAGCAGGTCACCATCAAGTACCATAGCGCTGGGGGCAGTACCAGTAGCGAAGGTGGACGGGGCACATACCGGGAAGCCGCTGGCACCCATGAGTGCAGATGGCGTGAGCTCAAGCGCCTGCCATGTGGCATTGCCATCGGCATCACTGGTAAGGAACTTTGCCGGGCCTTGGCTGCCATCCTGGTACTTGATCTTGCCCACGACATGCAAGGTGGTATCCGGCTCGGTGGTGCCGATGCCCACGCTGCCGCTGTTCGCATTGCTGATGTCATCCCCGTCCGTGTTCCATGTCGTCTCCGATGTGCTGAAATCCCCACTGACCGGATCATAGACCACCTGCCCCGGAGAGTTCGGACAGAACAGCTCGAATACGATCATGCTCCTATTGAATGAATTAAGTACATAGGCGTGTGGCCCGGAAACCGCTATTGATACTGGACCGGCACCTGTTGGGACGGCATCCACCGGAGCAGGGGATGCCGGATCGTCCAGGTCGTAGACCGTCATGGTGTCGCTGCTGCGATTCAGCACATAGGCATGGGAACCGGAAACAGCCACTGATCGGGGTTCAGTGCCGGTGGGCACGCTCACTCCTTGGGCAGGGGATGCCGGATCGCTCAGGTCGTAGACCGTCATGGTGTTGCTGAACTGGTTCACGACATAGGCGTGGGAGCCGGAAACCGCCACTGATCGAGGCTTGTCGCCCGTGGGCACGCTCACCCCTTGGACCGGTGATGCCGGATCGCTCAGGTCGTAGACCGTCATGGTGTTTTCGTCGTAATTCAGCACATAGGCATGGGTTCCGGAGATCGCCATTGATCCAGGACCGATCCCAGTTGAGACGGTATTCACCGGAGCAGGGGACGACGGATCGCTCAGGTCGAAAACACTCAGGGTGTTATCGAAGTAATTCACCACATAGGCATGAGAAGCGGAAACCACCACTGCAACAGGATAGCTTCCCGTTGGGACGGTTACCCCCGGCACTGGGGATGCGGGATCGCTCAGATCGTAGACCGTCATGGTGCTGCTGATATCATTCACCATATAGGCATGGGATCCGGAGAATGCCAGTGATCGAGGATGGTTGCCCGCTGTGAGGGTATCCCCCGGAACAGGTGATGCTGGATCGCTCAGGTCGTAGATCATCATTTTGTTGTCTTGGGAACTCAACACATAGGCATGGGATCCAGAGATCGCCACTGCTTCAGGACCGCTGCCGGTTGGGACGGTCATCACCTCATTCAAACAGGAGATGTCCTCGGAATATACAGGAGGAACGTTCCCACTTCCGAAAATATCCGCTCCGTTCAGGTTCTCCCAACTGGCGTTGCCATCGGCATCGCTGGTCAATATCTTCTTATCGGCTTGGGTGCCATCCTTCAGTTGGAAGCTGCCTTCCACGTCCAGGTCGGTACTGGGTGTTGCGGTGCCAATACCCACCCGCTTGCCATCGCTGTGCAGGGTGTCACCGCTTAGTACCCAATCACCATCATCGGCCATGTCCACACTGCCTGCGTGCAATGCATACGGCACACTGAGCAATTGCTGCGTGCCAACACTCGTGTAGCTGCTTCCTCCAGCGGGGTCAAGGCCCACTTCCAGGAAGTACGGCCCAGCGCTCCAATCGATGGTGGCGAAGGTGCCCGTGCCGGGTGTTCCGTTACCCACTTCCACGGAAAAGAGTCCGTGTTCGTTGGTCGTAGGTGCATGCGTTTCGGCGTACACCACAGTGCCACCAGCTGAGGTCTGGTGCACCTGGAATTCCACACCGATGGTGGTGTTCACCAGAGCGTCGCCACCCGCATCGCGGGCCACGCCTTGGTAGTTGAAGGCTTGTGGGGATTGGGCGAAGGTGTTCGATGCGCAGAATAGTGCGCACACCAACATGAATGCTACTTGTGCTCTCATTGCTGTATGGCTCTTAGTGTGTTCCAGTGGGTTGCAATTGTTGGTACCCGTACGTGGTCTTAAGCATTGATCGGTACATCCTAGAACGCCTTGATCCGCCGCACGCGGTAGTTGGCGGATTTCACCGCATTGAAGTTGTTCCCGTTCGAGAAGGAGACCGCTGCTCCCTGGGTCTGGCTGGCTTGTGTGGAACTCCAGTAGGACTGTGCCGAGAAGTTGCCCAAGCCGTTCTGATGCAGATTGGTGTACATCAGGTTTAACTCACCCGACGAAGGCATGTACCAATCTCCGGTCTGGCCGATAGCCCCATCACCACTGGGGCAGGGATCGTTGAATACTGGAGCGGGTCCGCAGCCTGAGCAAGTGCCGTTCACGATGGTCTGCATACTACTGGTGCAGCATTGGTTGACCTGCGCCTGCGCCGCTATGTAGGCTGCTTGCGCCGCCTGTTCAGCTTGGAGGCGTGCAAGCTGGTAGTTGCTCCTGTTGTTGGCACCTTCCCCCACGTTGGCCGAAGTGGTTGTCGAAAAACTGGAGCAACCCCAAAAGTCATCCGCATCATTGGTCAGTTTGGCGATCAAACCATGCTCTCCGGTACCGTCCACGTAGAACACGATACCACCGTTCACGATCGCTCCGAGGGGCACGGTGCATGCTCCCCAAGTGGGCACACCGTTGCAGTACCGCAACGTGGGGGCGGCAGGACCATATTGCGCAGGCGGACCGGCGGGTATGACCACCCAACCGGTGCCATCCCAATAGAGCATTTCCCCTGCCTGCGTACCCGATGGAAGTGATGCGGCGTTGGACCAGCTTGCATTGCCATTGGCATCGCTTGTAAGTACTCGGCCTGCGCTCTGCGTACCATCCTGCAATTGGAAGGAACCGACCACGTCCAATCGGGCACTTGGGCTTTCGGTACCGATGCCGACCCGTCCGTCATGATCGATGGAGACCTTGGCCGCATTGAATTCCGATCCGGTATAGAACCGAAGGTGATCATTGGCGTAGGTGGCTCCGAGGATGGCCTGCTTGGCAACGCCGTTCTCCCCGAACACCAAGGCGACTTCATTGGGGTTGTTCGGGAAGGTGCCATTCTGGGCCTGGTTGTCCAGGAAAAGCCCTGTGCGGGCCAGCAGGCTGGCTCCAGGAGCTGAGTTGATGCGCGTATGGAGTTTCGCAGCGGGTGCATCCGTCCCTACGCCAACGTTCCCGGACGATGAGATCCGCATGCGCTCGGGTGTGGTCCCCGCCCCGGAAAAGAAGCGGAGTTCCTTGCCGATGAGCAATACCGGGCGGAATTCAACACCCGTGTTCTTCGCTTCGATGCGAAGCCCCTCGCTGTCGGTGAACTGGAACTTGGCCCAGTGATCATTCGAAAGACTCGCCCGCATTTCGCTGGAGGTGCCATTGCGCAGGTCTAATAGGGCCTGCGGGCTGCTGGTCCCGATACCCACATCCTTCAACGTGTACACTTCACTGGCTGTCTCCGTCCAATCCGTGTCGGCGGTCTCGGCGCTTCCCGCGTGCAACGCATAAGGCACGCTCTGGAGTTGCTGGGTGCCCATGCTCGTGTAGCTGCTGCCGCCTACGGGGTCCAGACCTACTTCCAGGAAGTAAGGCCCGGCGCTCCAATCGATGTTGGCGAATGTGCCCGTGGTGGGTGTGCCGTTGCCCACCTCCATAGAGAAAAGACCGTGTTCGTTGGTGGTGGACGTATGCGTTTCACTGTACACCACCATTCCGCCAGCGGAGGTCTGGTGCAATTGGAACTCCACACCGATGGCCGTGTTCACCACCGCATCGCCACCCGCATCGCGGGCCACACCCTGGTAGTTGAAGGCTTGCGGGGTTTGGGCGAGGAGGGTGCCGAATGACAAGGAGATCAGCAACAGGCAAGCAAGGAGGGCTTTCATTCTGAACGGGGTGGTTTGTTCGAGAGCAAAGCAACCGGAACCAGCACCTGTGCGCAATCATTGATACCAATGATATTGCCTTCGCCGAGCCCTGCGTCGGCGATATGGACCGATCACAATACCTTACAGGCGATGCTCGGTCCTCTCCACCGCCTCGCTTGGGCGTTCTGTTCCCTTGTGTTGTCCGCGACCGTTTGTGCTCAGGTCGCTGAACGCGCCCGCGAGTTGCACCTGCTGAACATCACCACCGAGGATGGGTTGCCACAGGGTATGGTGGAGGATATCCTGCAGGACCGTTCCGGCTACCTGTGGTACACCACCAAGGATGGTCTGGCGCGTAGTGACGGTTACGGCTTCACCATTTTCAAGCACGATGCCTCGGACAGTACCAGCGTTGCCGGGAACCATACCAACTTGCTCTTCGAGGACAGGAAAGGCTACCTCTGGGTGGCGGTGTTCGGGCAAGGGCTGGACCGTTACGATCCAGCCCATGGGCGTTTCGACCATGTGTCCATCGCAACGGACCTTCCGGAGGAAAGCTTCAACGAGATCATCGCCATGGTGGAAGCGCCGGATGGTGCGATCTGGTGCCTGAGCAGCTACCGGCATCTGTGCGTGGTGAGGACCGACCCGGCGACCGGCAGCATGTCCATGACCGCTGTGGGAACGGTGTATCCGCAGGCTCAACTGCCGGTGCTGCCCAGTGCCATCGCCTTTGATGAAGCGGGGCTCCTCTGGGTCCTGAACGACAGTGTGCTGACGGCAGGTGGGATCGGCCCTGATGGGATCTACCAGCCCGTGCAGCGCTGGTCGCTTCCGGCACCCACCCGATCGAACGTGGGCGAGGTGGAACCACACCTGTTGAAGCACTGGGCCCAGGCCCAAGAGATCATTCTGAGCCTGCCCGGGGCTTTCCTGCGCATATCAACGAAGGATCATGCGGTCCTGGACTCCATTGCGCTGGATCCGAACGTTCGGGTCCAGGAACTGCAACTGATCGATGACGCAGGCCGGCTCTGGTACCGGAGCGATGATGATGCGATCCGCAGGCTTCAATTGCATACCGTCGAACTGGAACACCTCGTTCTGTTCGCGGGTGAGAAGAACGTGCATGACCGCATGGAAACAGCCTTCTTCAGTTGCCAGGACGATCGCGGGAACTTCTGGGCCGGGACCAAAGGCTATGGCATTTTGAAGTTGAGCAGGAACGGGAACTACTTCTCGAAAAGGCCGGGCGAGCCCATCATCGCGTACTTCGTGAACACCTATACCATCCAGGGCCACAAGCAATTCGCCATGACCCGGCATCGGATCCCGCAGGAACCATCAAAGGCTCCCGAGGGGTTGGACCGATATGGGTTTGCCACCAAGGCCTTCGGCAAAGTGTGGGAAGGTGCCGCCACCGACCCTCAAGGCCGCACATGGGGCCTGCTCACGGATGGACTGCGCTCACCACAGCAGCTTTGTTATGTGGACAAGGAGGGGCGGTTCCACAGGGCCGATCTGCTGGAGGAACGGGATGTACCGAACCGGGTGTTCCACGGTGCGGGCTCGGACATCTGGGTCACCACGTCATCCAAGGACAGGGCGTGGAACGTTCGCGAGGGCTTGCTGCGCATCGATGCCGCGACCCTTACCGTGCGTGCACGGTACGAGTTCCCGGTTCCCTTCCTCCTGTCGAAGTACTGGCCCATTTCCCAATGGTCGGTGGCGCCGGATGGAACGATCTGGATGGCCACGATAGAGGGTTTGCTGGCCTTGGACCCGGAAGCGAACGCGTGGCAGGTGTTCAAGCACCAGCCGAAGGACCCCACCAGTTTGCCCAGTGACATCCTGTTCTCCTTATGCCCGGACCCCGAGGAACCGGAGCACTACCTGTGGGTAGGGACGGAAGGTGCCGGTATGGCCAAGTTCGACAAGCGGACCGGAACGTGCGTTCGCTATTCCGAGCTGGACGGGCTACCGAACGATGTGGTGTACAGCATCCTCAGTGATGGATATGACCGCTTGTGGATCGGTACCAACACGGGCTTGTGCTGCTTCGATCCGGGCAGGAACCTGTTCCGGACCTACACCAAGGCCGACGGTATCGCGGGTAACGAGTTCAACCGGTACGGATCGCTCATCCTGCCCGATGGCTCGCTCTTCTTCGACGGCATGGATGGAGGCACCCTGTTCCACCCCGATGACCTCGAGCCGGATACCGTTGCTTCGCGAACCCTGCTCACCGGCGTGAGGCTGGCCGAACGCGAACTGGCGATGCACCAATTGACGAACACGGGAACGCAGGCCGCGATCACCATTCCCTATGGCGCACCCTTGATCGCCTTCCGCTTTGCGGTGATGGACCATACCGACCCCACGCACAACACCTTCCGATACCGTATGGAGGGATACACCAACGGGTGGATCGACGGAGGCACGCGCAATGAGGCCACCTTCACCAACTTGGACCCCGGCACATACACTTTCACGGTGCAAGGCACCAACAGTGCAGGTGTGCTGGACCCGGTGGGCGCCTCCATCGCGCTCACCATAACGCCACCGTGGTGGGGCACGTGGTGGTTCAGGATCGCGGTGGCGTGCGTCTTCTTCGGTGGGGTGTATGGGCTCTACCGGTACCGCTTGGCGCAGGAGATCCGGGTGGTCAAGTTGCGCGAGGGCATCGCACGGGACCTGCATGACGAGATCGGCTCCACCTTGAGCAGCGTTTCACTGTACGGCGCCGTCGCACGCAAACGGATCAAGAACTTGGATCCGGTGGATAGCGAGGTCCTGGAGAGCATCAGTGCCGGTGCTTCTTCCGCGATCGAATCCATGAACGACATCGTATGGGCCGTGAATTCGGAGAACGATGCGCTGGGGAACGTGAGCAAACGGCTGCGCGCTTTCGCGGGCAAGCTCTGCGAGGCCCAGGGCGTCGCATTGGAAATGAACGTGGACGTCCCCATGGCCGCACGGCATTTCAATATGGCGCAGCGCAAGAACATCTACCTCATCCTCAAGGAAGCCGTGAACAACGCCTTGAAGTATTCCGGTTGCACTACGCTGCTGATCGACCACGGCGCAACCGAGCACGGGTCCGAGTTCAAGATCACCGACAACGGTACTGGATTCGATATGAACCAGCGTGGTGAAAATGGCCAGGGAGGGAACGGATTGAACAACATGTACAAGCGGGCCGAAGCCATAAAAGCCGTGCTGCACATCCGATCGTCACCACGGAATGGAACGGTGGTCACCCTGTACGTGCCGAACCGGGCCTGAAGGAATATCATTGATATCAATGACGGACGAGCGGGTCCGGGGCGAATAGTTTTACACCATGATCCGCATCGCCATATTCGATGACAATTCCGAACGGCGAAAGAGCCTTTCCCTGTTGATCGGCACCTCGGACACGATGGAGTGCGTGGGGGCTTTCCCCGATTGCAGGGACGTGTTGAAGCACGTGGCCGTGACCACGCCCGATGTGATCCTGATGGACATCAACATGCCCCATGTGGACGGCGTGGAAGGCGTGACCATCATCCGCAAACAATTCAAGCATGTGAAGATCCTGATGCAGACCGTGTTCGAGGACAACGACCGGATCTTCGCGAGCATCGTGGCCGGCGCGGACGGTTACCTATTGAAACAAACACCTGCGGACCGCCTGCTGGAGTGCATTGAGGAAGTTCACGCCGGTGGAGCGCCCATGACCCCCACGATCGCGCACAAGGTGCTGCGCTTCGTGGGCCGTACGCACACCTCGGGCGCCGTTGCCGCGGAATTCAAACTGACCGATCGCGAGCAGGAGATCCTTCGCCTCCTGGTGGACGGCCTGAGCTACAAGATGATCGCCGCCAAATGCGACATCAGCTATGCCACGGTGAACACGCACGTGAGCCACATCTATCAGAAGCTGCAAGTGGCCTCCGTGGCCGCTGCGGTGACCGTGGCGCTGAAGGAGGGATTGGTATAGGCCGTGCGTCCCTTGCGCTCCCGTGAACGCAAATTCCGACCGGTTGTTCATTCCGTTGGGATCGGCGCGACCGCTGCGATACCGTTGCGGGTGGTGATCATCGAAAAAGCCCCCGCGTTTCCGCAGGGGCTTTTGCTTTCGCTTTTTCAGTAGCCTTCCGCCGCATGGCGGAGACCCTGAGTTTATCGATGCCTAGCGCATAATGCTCAACCGCTCCACGGTACGTTCCCCGTTCACGGTAATGT
>JAIOIH010000074.1 GCA_019912395.1 Flavobacteriales bacterium
GGCCCCTTCCCCTGACGCGGGCAGCGACGGCAGCATCACGGTCTGTGACCAAGGTGCGGCGGTGAACCTGTTCAACTCCCTTGGCGGTTCGCCCGACATAGGGGGCACATGGAGCGGCGGCCTTGTGGGCGGGATGTACGACCCTGCCGTACATGCACCCGGCGCGTTCACCTACACGGTGACGGGCACGGCCCCTTGCGGCAGTGCAAGTGCCATCGTTACGGTATCCGAGACGGGCAGTCCCGACGCGGGCACGGACGGAGCGGTCACGGTCTGTGCCGACGGCGCGGCGATCGCCCTCTTCGCGGAACTGGGCGGCAGCCCGGATGCCGGCGGCACGTGGAGCGGCAGCCTTGTCGGGGGGATGTTCGACCCGGCGGTGAACACTGGAGGAATCTACATCTACACCCTTGATGCTACGCCCCCCTGCACGGGCGATCAATCCCAGGTGGAGGTCACGATCGCACCCGCCCCGGACGCGGGCACGGATGCGAACTTGACGGTGTGCGACCAAGGTGCTGCCACGAGCCTGCTGACGGCGCTTGGCACGCCTGACCCCGGCGGAAGTTGGAGCGGTCCGAGCACGGTGACTGGCGACCAGTACGACCCTGCGACGATGAGCCCCGGAGATTACGTCTACACGGTGACGGGCACAGCGCCTTGCGGCAGTGCAAGTGCCACCGTTACGGTAACAGAGACGGGCAGCCCGAACGCGGGCACCGATGGTGCTGTCACGGTCTGTGCCGACGGCGCGGCGATCGACCTCTTCGCGGAACTGGGCGGCAGCCCGGATGCCGGCGGCACGTGGAGCGGCGGCCTTGTCGGCGGGATGTTCGACCCGGCGGTGAACACGGCAGGTACCTACACCTACACCTTGGATGCGACCCTGCCCTGCATGGATGCGAGCTCAGATGTAGTGGTGACCGTGGAAATCGCTCACAACCCCGGAACGAGTGCGGTGGATACCGCATGCACGGGAGATGGTCCGATCAACCTGTTCACCCTGCTGGGCGGCAACCCGGACATCGGGGGAGAATGGATGGGACCGGATGGTTCCATGTCCGGTATCTTCGATCCTGCCAGTTCCACTCAAGGAACCTACACCTACCAGTTCATAGGCGGTGCTTGTGCAGATGTTTCAGCCACGGTGCAGATGACCGTGTTAGCGGGGCCGAATGCAGGTCAGGACAATGCCGTAGCCCTCTGTGATGCGGGCCCATCGGTGAACCTCTTCGGGATGTTGGCCGGAAGTCCGCAGCCAGGGGGAACATGGACCGGTCCGGATGGAGCACCGGTTTCACCTTTGATCTCTCCGGCTTCGGCAGCCGTGGGGCCCTATGAATACACCGTGACCGGAAATGCTTCATGCCCTGATGCCAGTGCGGTGGTCACTGTCTCGATCAGCGAGTCCGTGGACGCTGGCGCGAACGGAGCACTGAGCGTGTGCAGCGATGGGGCTCCGGTGGCGCTCTTCGGCGAACTGGAAGGCACCCCCGATGCGGGAGGCACGTGGACCATGCCGCCCAACAATGCCCCCTTCAATGGCGTGCTTGATCCGGCCATGGACCCCTCAGGCGCGTACATCTATACCGTGCAGGGCATGGCTCCCTGCCCTGCGGCCAGTGCCCAGGTGAATGTGGTGGTGGTTCAAGCTCCGGATGCGGGCAATGATACCACTGCTGCCCTGTGCAGTTCCAGTGCAGCGGTGAATATGCTGAACTTGTTGGGCGGCACACCGGACCCGGGCGGCTCCTGGACCGATCCGGATGGAAATAGCACCTCGGCATCCTTTGACCCCGGCACCTCCATGCCCGGACTTTATCGCTATGTGGTACCGGTCGTGGCCAATTGTTCCTCGGACGTTGCCACCTTGGACATCACCGTTGCCATGGCGGCCCAGGCCGGTGGAAATGGTGATACCACGCTGTGCTCCAGTGCCGACCCCTTCCAGTTGGGTCCCCTGCTCAGCGGAACGCCCGATCCGGGTGGAACATGGTCCGGACCAAGCGGTATCGACGTGGACGGGACCCTGGATCCCGCCACGGCCTCCAGCGGTGCGTACATCTATACCGTCACCGCGCCGACCCCCTGCCCGCAAGTCATGGCAGCGGTGCAGGTCACGATCACCCCCGTGCCTGTTGTCGCGCCTTCCTTCACCATGACGGAAGGCTGTGTGCCCGTAGCAGTCACTTTCAGCAGCGGCTATACCGGCAATGCCTCGTGTTTCTGGGATTTCGGGAATGGCACGGATACCACCAACTGCGGTCCGATCACCGTGATCTATGACCAGCCGGGGAATTACCTCGTCCAGTTCACCGCCGATCCCGGGAACGGATGCGCTGTTACCGCGACCACGGACCAGATCGTGCGGGTGTTCGATAAGCCCACCGCAGCGTTCTCCATTGTCGGAAGCAACACCAGTACCCACAACCCCGTCGCTGCTTTTGACAACCTGAGCGTGGGAGCGAGCCAATACCTCTGGGACTTCGGCGGCGTGGGTACGTCCACGGCCGAGGACCCGCAGTTCACATTCCCGTACGAGGTGGAGGATATCTACCCCATCTGCCTGATCGCCTACGCGGCACCCTCTTGCGCGGACACCATCTGTGCCGACCTTCTGGTCCCGGCCAGTGCAGCGGTCTTTACCGCCAATGCGTTCACCCCGGACGGGGATGGGATAAACGATGAATTCGCACCGGTTTCCAGCAACCTCGATCCCAATGATTACTTCTTCATCGTCATGGACCGTTGGGGAAAGGCCGTCTTCTCCACCGAGGACATGAACGCCAAGTGGGATGGCAATTTCGGCAATGGCACCCCGGCCCCCGTTGGTGTGTACGTGTGGAAGCTCGTCGGGCAGGACATGATCGCCCACACGAGGTTCGAGCATATCGGCCATGTGACCATCGTTCGCTAAGACGGGTCCATCCGGCGATTTTCCGCCACCTTTGCGGCCGTCCGAACTTTCCATGAGCGAGCGCTTGGTAATTATCCCCACGTACAACGAGAAGGAGAATATCCGCGACATCATCACGCATGTGCTGGGCTTGCAGCCCGAATTCCATGTGCTGGTGGTGGATGATGGATCGCCGGACGGCACGGCGGACATCGTTCGGGATGTTCAGCAGAAGGAACCTCAACGCGTTCATCTGCTGGAGCGGAAGGGCAAGCTCGGCCTGGGCACCGCCTATATCGCAGGTTTCAAGTGGGCGCTGGAACGGAACTACGGGTTCATCTTCGAGATGGACGCCGACTTCAGCCACGACCCGAACGACCTTTTACGGCTCTACGCAGCCTGCGCTGAAGGAGGTGCCGACATGAGCGTGGGCTCGCGATACGTCAAGGGCGGCCGGGTCAGCGATTGGGCCTGGAACCGCGTGCTGCTGAGCTGGTGCGCCTCATTGTACGTGCGCCTCGTGCTCTGGATGAAGGTGCGCGACACCACAGCGGGCTTCGTATGCTACCGGGCGAACACCTTGCGCGCCTTGCCTTTGGACCAGATCCGCTTCATCGGCTATGCCTTTCAGATCGAGATGAAATACCGCGTGAAGATCGCAGGGTTCCGCATCCAGGAGGTGCCCATCACCTTCAAGGACCGGGTGAAGGGAAAGAGCAAGATGAGCGCCAACATCTTTCATGAGGCCTTCCTCGGGGTGCTCATGATGCGGACCACGATCAGATCAGGTCAAAATGCACCGATCCGATCATGAACAGCTGGCTGCTTCGCGATGTCCTGGTGGTGAATGAAGGCCAGGTAGTGCCAGCGGACGTGTTGGTGCGCGACGGCTTTATCGAGCATCTGGCCACCGATGGCATCGGCAGTGCGAAGGGCGTGAAGGAATTGGATGCAAAGGGCAGGCACTTGCTTCCCGGGGCCATCGACGACCAGGTCCATTTCCGCGAGCCGGGGCTCACCCACAAGGAGGATATCGCCCACGGTTCCGAGGCGGCGGTGGCCGGTGGCATCACCACCTTCATGGAGATGCCCAATACCGTTCCACAGACATTGACGCAGAAACTGTTGGAGCAGAAGTACGCCATGGGTGCCGCTTCCAGCGTGGCGAACTACTCCTTCTACATGGGGGCCAGCAATACCAACGTGGATGAAGTGCTCCGCACCGATCCGAGGACCGTATGCGGGCTGAAGGCCTTCTTGGGGAGCAGCACCGGGAACATGCTGGTGGACAACCCGGAAACGCTGGACCGCCTGTTCAGGGAGGCCCACCTGATACTCGCGATCCACGCGGAGGACGAACCCGTGATCCGGAAGAACATGGCAGCGGCGGTGGCGCGATTTGGCGAGGATATTCCCTTGGAGCAACATCCGCGGATCCGCAGCGCCGAGGCCTGCTGGCGATCATCGAGCAACGCAGTGGCCTTGGCGAGGAAGCACGGTACACGCTTGCATGTGCTCCACATCAGCACGGCGCGGGAGCTGGAACTCTTTGCACCCGGTTCGTTGGAGGGGAAGCACATCACGGCGGAAGCCTGCGTACATCACCTTTGGTTCACTGATGCGGAGTACGCTACCAAGAGATCACTGATCAAATGGAACCCAGCGGTGAAGACCGTGGAGGACCGCGATGCCATTCGCCAGGCGGTGAAGGACGGTCGTATTGATGTGGTGGCCACGGACCATGCGCCGCACACCATCGAGGAGAAGGAGCAACGCTATGCGCAATGCCCGAGCGGCGGCCCCTTGGTGCAGCATGCGCTGTCGGCCATGCTGGAGCTGATGCACCAAGGGGTGTTCACCCTTGAGGAAGTCGTGGAGAAAATGTGCCACGCACCGGCACGCCTGTTCCAAGTGAAGGATCGCGGTTTCATTCGCGAAGGCCAGCATGCGGACCTTGTTCTGGTGGACCTCGATGCACCTTGGACCGTGACCAAGGACAATCTCTTGTACAAATGTGGCTGGTCACCATTCGAGAGCCAGCGTTTCCGTTCGCGCGTTATGCGCACCTGGGTGAACGGTCAGCTTGTATACAGCGATGGTGAAGTGGACCGTTCGGTGCGTGGAATGCGTGCGATCTTCGATCGATGAGGAACATCGCAGCGATCCCTCTGGTGCTTCTTGCCGTGGCTTGCGGAAGAGGAGAGGCCCCCGTGGACGCCCCGTTGGACCAGCACAAGTTCGAACAGGTGCTTGCCGGGTCACTGCTGATCGAAGCGCGCCTGAGCCACGAGATACAGGTGGACAAGCGCGGTGACAGCCCCGCCACCACCTACTATCAGGACCTGTTCAAGGAACAAGGGGTGACGGAAGCCGATTTCCGCGCCACCTACGATGCTTACCTGAAGCGCCCGGAAGAGCTGAAGAAGGTCTACCAGAACGTGCTGAACGACTTGCAGCAGCGCGCGGACAGCACCAAACAGTAATGATCCATGGAGGTCATCGCGTCCAGAACGAAATCTGCGTAATTGGGCTAAAATCTGCGGAAAAAAACAAGACCACTACCTACAGCGATCGCAACCCGCAACCCGCAACCCGCAACCCGCAACTCTTCCAACACATTTGCACTCAATCCGCGAAAATTGGGCTCAGATCTGCGGAAAAGCCACTCTGCGCTCTCTGCGGTAAAAATCGGCATCTGCGGTGAATCTCATCCGAGGAACCCCGCCACGTTCGCCACCGCCTCCTCGGTGGACCGGAAGCGCATGCCAAGCAGCTTTTCCGCCTTGGACCCATCGTAGTGCCGGATCCGTGAGGCCGTTCGCGCCGTATGGCGGGTGATCAACGGCCTGCCGCCGAATGCCGTCCGCACGGATTCCGCGCGCCAGCCCAATTCCAGCGCCCACGCCGGAAGCTCCACTGAAGGTGCGGGCTTTCCCGCGCTCCGTGCGATCAAGGTGAACAGCTTGCGGTAACTGATCTCCTCCCCGATCAACAAATAGCGTTCACCGGTGGTGCCCTCTTCGACCAGGCGGATCATCGCCGTGGCCACGTCGCGTGCATCCACCACGGCATTCGTGCCGCCGGGGAAAAGGAGTGAACCTTTGCGTACACGTGCGATCATCGTCATGGTACTGCGCCCCGGAATTCCGGGCCCGATCACCACGCAGGGGTTCACCATCACCGCGTCCAGTCCTTCGGCGATGCCGCGATGCACCTCCAATTCCGCGTCCGCCTTGCTGATGGCATAACCCGAAGAATGCTCGTCCTGCACGAAGGGCTTGGTCTCATCTCCCGTTCCTCCATCCAGACCTCCTCCGATGGTGGCCGTGGAACTCACATGGCAAAGGCGCTTCACGCCGGTCTCCAGTGCGGCATCCACCACATTGGCCGTGCCGTCCACATTGGTGCGTTGCAGATCATGCGCATCGCGAGGGTCGAAGGAGACCAAAGCGGCACAATGGTGGACGTGCTCCACCTCGTGCATGGCATCCCGAAGCGCATCGGCATCGAAGAGGTCGCCCTCCACCCACTGGATCCGGTGGAAGCGTTCGGAACCATCGGGGTGGTAATGCCTCAGGATCTGCTCCACGATGGCGCTATCACTGCCCTTCCGGCGCAACGCACGCACGGCGCGACCTTGCGACAGCAGTGCGTCCAGCACGTGGGCACCCACGATACCCGTTCCTCCGGTCACAAGGTCCATCTGAGCGCGAATTGGCGCGGTGCAAGTTATTGACCTCCACTGGAGATAGTCGGCTCCAAGCACATGCATTTCTTTGCGTCCGATTTATCGGACCTTTGCGTCCTTTGCGTTTTGGCGGTAAAAAACTGAGCGGTCATCTGGACATCGGTTCTTTGCGTCCTTTGCGCTCCTTGCGGTCTAATGAACATGGCGATCACCAATTTTGTGGAAGAGCTTCGCTGGAGAGGGTTGTTGCAGGACAGCACGCCCGGCGCGGAAGAGCACCTGCTGAAAGGCCCGGCCAGCGGTTACATCGGCTTCGATCCCACGGCGGATTCGCTCCATGTGGGCAACCTCGTGCAGATCATGATCCTGGTGCATTTCCAGCGCTGCGGCCATAAGCCGGTGGCCTTGGTGGGCGGGGCCACGGGCATGGTGGGCGATCCCAGCGGGAAGAAAAGCGAGCGCAACCTGCTCGACGAGGACGCGCTGCGCCACAACCAGGCCTGCGTGAAAAAGCAACTGGAGCGCTTCCTGGATTTCCACCACGGCCCCAATCCGGCACGCTTGGTGAACAACTACGATTGGTTCAAGGACATGGGCTTCCTGCGCTTCATCCGCGAAGTGGGCAAGCACATCACGGTGAACTACATGCTGGCAAAGGACAGCGTGAAGAGCCGCTTGGAGTCCGGCCTTTCGTTCACGGAGTTCAGCTACCAGTTGGTGCAGGGCTATGACTATTGGTGGCTGAACCAGCACGAGGGCTGCACGGTACAGATGGGAGGCAGCGACCAATGGGGCAACATCACCACCGGCACGGAGCTGATCCGGCGCATGGGCGGCAACGAGGCTTATGCGATCACCACCCCGCTGCTCACCAAGGCCGACGGGAGCAAGTTCGGGAAAAGTGAAAGCGGCAACGTATGGTTGGATGCCGAGCGCACGTCACCGTACAAATTCTATCAATTCTGGCTGAATGCCAGTGACGTGGACGCGGCGAAGTTTGCCGCCATCTTCACACCGTGGGCGCAGGAAAAGGTGGTGGCCTTGATCGCTGAACATGCAAAGGCACCGCATGAACGGAAATTGCAGAAAGCGGTAGCGGCCCATATCACAACACTGGTCCATGGAGCGGGGGAACTGAACGCGGCGGTACAAGCAAGTGCGATCCTTTTCGGCAATTCCACGGATGGTCTGGAAACGCTCAGCGAGAAGCAATGGCTCGACGTGTTCGATGGTGTTCCGCAGGCGGAAATACCGCACGGAACCTTCATTACGGGTATCGGGATCGTCGATCTGCTTAGCGATAGCACTGGTTTCCTCGCATCCAAGGGCGAGGCCAAGCGCGCGCTGAAGGAAGGCAGCATCAGCGTGAACAAGGTGAAGGCGGGGGAGGACCGTACCGTGAACGCGGACGACCTGATCGCCGGCAAGTTCATCCTGCTGCAGCGTGGCAGGAAGAACTACTTCTTGGTGAAGGCGGTGTAAAGAGGCCCCAGCCGCGTGGTAGCTATTCGGTCTCCCCTAGGCGACCTTCATCAAAATTGCGTTCACGTTCTGGTGGCACCTTGGCGATTTCTTCTGCTGCGTTGCATTTCCGTTGCGCTCGTTGCGGTTCACCTTCCCTGTGGCTGTTCAACCCCAGATCCAATTTGCATTTCTCCGCGCCTCCGCGCCCAACCTCCAACACCTCAATCCACCAACAAATTGCACCCTCGCAGATCGCTCTTGTCAAATCGCCCCAACACCTCAAAACTGCCATCCGCGTGTACCCGCCCCAAGTCCTGTGTGCTGATGAACGGGCAGCTCGCGATGTTGCACAGGTCGATCACGTCGATGCCACCGGTGCGCCCATGTGCCACGCGCGCGAATGGATCGTTCACATCCCGCGCCAACACCTGCATCCACGACGGGCACCGATAGATCCCCTCTCCTTGTGACCACGCTTGCGAGAGCAGCTCGGTCATACCGTACTCGCTGTGGATCTTTTCCACGGTGAAGGCCTGCTTCAGAATGCCGTGCAATTCCTCGCGCACCATCTCCGGTCGCCTTCCCTTCATGCCGCCGGTCTCCAGGATCACCGTGTGATCCAGTGGCATCGGGTGCTTTTCCGCCAGGTCCAGCAGGGCGAAGGGCACGCCGATGAGCATGGTCTGAATGCCGTCCGATTCTCCTTTGCGAAGCAGTTCGGCAAGGCCATCGAGGTCCTGCAGCCAAGTGCCGCTGCGGGCATCGCCGCTCAATTCGATCAGCTTTTGGGCCATGTACACCAGTGAACTGCCCGGCCGCTCCAAGTAGGCCGGGAGCAAGGCGAGGATCCGCCAACGGGAAGGACGACCGTACTCGGCGCTGAAGGACTCCGTGAAGGAACGCTCGTACAGTGCAGGCCAGGGTACGTGATGCGTGCTGGTGGCCGGCCCCGTGGTGCCGCTGCTGGTGAATTGAAGCGATGCCTCCAGTCCATCCAGCAGTACCCGGCGATCCCGGAAAAGACCAATGGGAAGGAATGGGACCCGATCGATCGACGTGATCCCGGAGGGATCGATGCCCAATGCCCGGAGGTATTCGCGGTACACCGGGTTGTGCTCCGCATGCAAGGTGAACAGCTCCATGGCCAACGCGTGGAAATCGGCCCGATCGTGCACCCCGAACGGCCGTTCCTGCATGGTGGCGGCTGCAATGGGGCCGGACGCGGCGTCGTTCATACTTTTGTGGTATCAGCCATGCGGATCACGGGAACAAAAGTATCAGGAGCCATGCTGCTTACGGCGGTGCTCTTTTCAGCCTGCCTGAAAACGGAGGAGTTCCCCAAGGAACCCCACATCGAGTTCAAGTCCTATGAGCAACGTCCCGATTCGGCGGAGCTCACCATTTCGTTCACTGACGGCGACGGGGATATCGGCCTGGACCAAGGGGATACCCTTTCCCCCTACAATCCGGGGAGCCACTGGTACCACAACTTTTTTGTGGACTACTACAAAATGCAGAACGGGGAATGGGAGCTCCAGCAGTTCACCCTGCCCTTGTACTACCGCATCCCGGTGATCACGCCCACGGGGCAGAACAAGGCATTGGAGGGCGATATCACCGTACAGATCAGTCCCCAGGTATTGCCTCAAACCCCGGGGGATACGGTGCGCTTCAGTGTGCGGATAGCGGACCGCGCCCTGCACGAGAGCAATACCGTGTTCACGGACGCCATCTTGGTGCAATAGCGGAGTGCAGTGGTCAGGCCGCAGGTGCAGGCAACGCTGCCTCTCCATGTTCGGAGCTGGCCCGCGTAGCTCGTAGTGGTCCGCGTTATCAGCGTTCCATCCTCACCGCTGATCCCCGCCCTTCACCACATCCTCCCAGAAGGTGATCTCATCCTCATTGTTGATGCTGATCCGTGCGATGTCGTTGTACGTGGTGATCATCCCCGTGACGCACACTTTGCGGCCTTGCAGGAAGGTTTCGGGATCGTAGGAGAAGTTGGGGCTGTTCGAGTCCCATACCGTGGCGTAGAAATCCTGGTTCGGGTACATGCGGTCGAAGTTGAGGTAGAGCGCATTGGCCTTTTTGGTGCGGCGTGTGCTCACCACGGTGCCACAGATGGTGGCCTTGTTACCGATGTGGTACTTGGCCTGCGTGGTGCTGAAGCGACCACCGGGCAGCGGAGGGATCAACGGGGCCACTTCGCCCATCGCCCGGTCGCCTTCGCCATACCAGTCCTGCGTATTGTGCATGGCCTCGATGCGGTTCTCCAGCGTATCGTCCAACGCGGGGTACAGGTCCAGTCCGGAGAGCTTTTCCACACTGTCGATGGAGCACGCGTAGGTCAATAGCCCATGGTCGTTGAGGCCGTTGCTCATCACGAAGGCGATGCCCTTTTTCACCGGTGCGTCGAGGTCCACCATCGCTTTGAAAAAGTAGGGCGGTGCGCTCACGTCCGCCTCGGCCTTGGGCTTGTTCAGCAGCGGCATGTCCGGGCCGAGGATGGGCGCGGTGACCACGAACACCCGGTGCCCGGAATAGTGGACGTAGCGGCGCATCCAGTCCTCCAGGTCGGCCCAGGCACCGCGGTTCAGCTCCGGTTTCTGGGGAGCGATGTTGCTGTAGAAGTAGGTTGCCTTCAGCGCATCAAGGCTCCAGCGCATGTCGGCGCTCGGCACCATGTGGCCACGGTCGTAGCCGCTGTACCAGTAGCTGGTGATCAACGCGGTGTTGGTCTTGATCAACGGGTCCGGCAGGAAAGTGTCGATGCGTGCCAGGTTTCCTTCCATGATGTCCGGCATGATGATGTGCGCGGTCCACTTCGGCACCTTGTAGGTATCGTTCCACACCAGTGCATGTCCGGGGTGGACCACCACTTCGTCGCCTGCGGCCAGTGCGGGATAGCCCCATTGGGCAAGATCGTGCCCCATTACGGCGAGCTTGGCCTTTTCCAATCGGGCTCGGACCGAGTCCAATTGGGATTGCAGTTGGGCGAATTCCCCTTGGATCGTGCGGAGCTTGGCATCCTCGGTGGTTTGGGCGAAACAGGTGGTGAAGGCGAGGAGCGCGATCAAGGGTGCAATGTGGCGGATGTTCATGCGGATGTAGGAGATGAGGTTCGCCGTTGGATGATCAAGCGTGCAAGTTCGCTCAAAGCCGGGAGAAGTTCGGCGGTTTTTTGAATGGTGGGGGCAGCGCCCGGAGGGTTGGTCAGCGCGGATGCAATATCAAGCCGGTGTTGTTCCTGGATGAGGTGACTGCCGTGTTTTCCATGCATCCGGCCAAGGTATTCCTGTTCCGGCTGGCCCGGCGTGGGGACAAGAAGTGCGCCGCGACCGATCGCGTCCAGGTCCATCAACGTGGAATAGCCCGTGCGGCTGATGATCAGTTCCGCGTGGATCAGGGCATTGCAAAGGGCCTCGGCGTTCAGATGCCCGATCAGTAGGGTGTTTCCCTTTTGAATGTTCTGGGTACCCGGATTTCCGGTGATCACCACGTGCGAACCTTCGATCGGCAGCAACTGGGCGAGCACTTGCCTCTCCAACATCGCACGCTGCGGCTCCGGCCCACTGATCACCGCCACGATGCGATCCGGGACTGGCGATATTGACGATGCATCTGGTTTGAACCGGCTGAGCGGTCCGATGTATCGCGCGTTCCCGGGCATGTCGGTCCCGTGCGACAGTTCCCCGGAAAGACCGGGCATTTCCGCGTGGTCCGGGATCCAGCACAGATCAAAGCGGTCGATGTATTGCCTGTTGATCCGCCGGGCAACACCTTGAGCGAAGGGCGAAAAGGGAAATACCTGATGCGTGATCAATACGCTGGGAATGTCCGCTGTGCGTATGCCGAAGCGCTGGTCACTGATCACCGCATCAAGGCGCAATTCGTGTCGCAGCTGGTTGAAGGCGAGCTGTTCCTTCCTCGCTTGGCGCAGCATCGCCGGTATCTGTTTCGCCATGGCCCAGGCCTGCGAACCACCGCTGCCGTAGCGCACTTCCAGGCCGGGGATGCGCACATGTTCCAGCTCCGGGAACTCATCGCGCAGCAAGGCAAGAGGACCCTTGTCCGCACCGATCACCGGAACAGCACCCTGCTTCAACAGCTCCTGGATGACCGGAACACAGCGCGCGGCGTGCCCCAAGCCCCAATCGAGCGGGGCCACCAGGATGCGTGCGCCAGTGAACATGCCGCGAAGTTCGTATTGAAACCAAGAGGTGCCGAGTACTGAGTAGCCGTCGTCAAGCGCGGCATTGTACTCGGTACTCAGTACCCAATACCCGGTACCGATCCATCAAACTCCGTGTTTCCCTGTGTCCCTGTGCCTCTGTGGTTTTCCTTACGAACTTTGCCGCTCCGACATGGGCAAGAACAAGCTCTCCCGCTTCGCCGAGAACGCCACGTTCGATCACGTGGTGCAGCCCTCGTTCGCGGAGCTGCAAGCGGCGGAACTGCCATTGAGGGGCAAGTGGAACAGCGGTTTTTTCAAGCGCGATGCTCCGCTGGTACTGGAGCTGGGCTGCGGCGGCGGCGAATACACCGTGGGCTTGGCGCAACTGCGCCCGGGGAAGAACTACATCGGCGTGGACATCAAGGGCGCAAGGATCTGGCGCGGCGCGAGAACGGCGCATGAACGGGGCCTGGCCAACGTCGGCTTCCTGCGCACGCACGTGGACCACATCCTGCGCTGTTTCGGCAAACATGAGGTGGACGAGATCTGGCTCACCTTCAGCGATCCGCAGATCGGAAAGGCACGCAAACGCCTCACGAGCCCGCTCTTCCTGGCCCGCTACAAGGAGATCCTCAAGCCCGGCGGCATCATCCATCTGAAGACCGACAGCCCGTTGCTCTACGAATACACCTTGGAGCAGATCGCGGAGCACAAGCTGCGCACCGAGGAAAGCAGCGCCGACGTGTATGCCGAGCTGATGCCGCGCATTTCACCGGAAGAGCAAGCGGTGATGAACATCCGCACCTACTACGAAAGATTATGGTTGGAAGAAGGGCGGACGATCCACTATGTGCGTTTTGGTTGGTGAAGAACGCGGAGGGTTTTACCACAAAGGACACGAAGGGCGCAAAGAAGATCCCTCCTCAAAGTCTTCGTGCTCTTTGCGTCCTTTGCGGTCTACAACATGAAAAAGCGCAGCCTGCAGAACGATGCCGTCCAAGAGCGCGACTTCTTCGCCGATGTCATGGACGTGGTGCGCCAGATCCCGCGAGGCCGGGTGACGAGCTATGGGGCCATCGCGCGTTACATCGGTGCTGCGCGCAGTGCCCGACTGGTGGGCTGGTGCATGAACAACGCCCACGCCGTGAAGCCCACGGTGCCCGCTCACCGCGTGGTGAACCGCAATGGACTGCTCACCGGAAAGCACCATTTCGGGACGCCCACGCAGATGGAGGAACTGCTGATGAAGGAAGGCGTGAAGGTGAAGGACGATCAAGTGCTGGACTTCGCGAAGAAGTTCTGGGACCCGGCGGTGGAGCTGCGGTATTGAACGATCGGCGCCGTACCTACAAATAGGGATTTTATTGCGTTTGTGGACCAGCGTGTCCATTCCGGTGTACCTTCATCGTGCCGAAAGCGGCAACGGGCCATGATCATTCACACCGAACATAAATGCGAGAACCTGCTGCTGGAGGTACAGCCGCGGCAGCGTTTCCTGCGGTCCACGTGGAGCGGCATTTTCGTCGGTGAACGGTACCGCGCGCTGCTGCAACGTGTGATGCATGCGGTGGAAAGGGACGCGTTGCGGTACTGGCTCACGGATGCACGCCAGGCCGGTCCGATCAGCAAGGAGGACCAGGCCTGGACCATGCGCGAGTTCACCCCGCAAGTGATGAAGGCGGGCATCGAACGGATCGCCATCGTGGGCAGCGAGGACCCGCTGAACGCGCAGGCCGTGGAACGCTTCGTGTCCGCCACGCCGGACGAAGCACCGTATGCCGTCCGCTTCTTCCCGGATCCGTCCATCGCGATGCTCTGGCTGCTGGAGCGCAAGCCCATGCGGGATGCCGCAGGTGAAGCAGCTGCAAGGAGCACTGGCGGGCAGGCCTGACCAAAGGCAGTTCGATCCTCGTCTTTCCGGGGTAATTTCGCGCCACTATGGAAATTACCGAAGAAGCCCTGCAAGCCGCGCTCAGCCGCGTGGTCGAACCCGACCTGAAGAAGGACATCGTGACGCTGGACCTCGTGCAGGAGATCGTCATCGACGAGAACACCATCAACATCATCGTGGAAGTGAGCAATCCCGCCATGCACAGCCGCAAGCGGATGGAGGAGGCCGTGATCTTCCAGCTGAAGCAGGCCTTCGGCGACGGGGTGAAGGTGCATGTGAGCGTGCGCCCCATCAGCGGGGCGCGTGGAGGGCTGCGCAAGGTGCTGCCCTTCGTGAAGCACATCGTGGCCGTGGCCAGTGGTAAAGGCGGCGTGGGCAAGAGCACCATCACCGCCAACCTCGCGGTGGGCCTCGCCCAGCGCGGCCTCAAGGTGGGGCTGGTGGATGCCGATATCTATGGCCCCAGCATGCCGCTGATGTTCGATGTGCTGAAGGAGCGCCCCCGCGTGAAAGCGGTGGATGGCAAGAACCTCATCGTGCCGGTTGAGAATTATGGTGTGCAGATGCTGAGCATTGGTTTCTTTGCCGATCCCGGACAGGCCATCGCATGGCGTGGTCCCATGGCCAGCAAAGCGCTCGACCAGCTCTTCAAGGATGCCGATTGGGGAGAGCTCGACATCATGCTCGTGGACCTTCCCCCCGGAACCGGCGACATCCACCTCTCGCTCGTGCAGGCCGTGCCCCTCAGTGGGGCCATCATCGTTAGCACCCCGCAGCCCGTGGCCTTGGTGGACGCGCGCAAGGGCGTGGGCCTCTTCAACATGCCCAGCGTGAACGTGCCCGTGCTTGGCATCGTGGAGAACATGTCCTGGTTCGTCCCGGCGGAAGCCATGGCCGGAAGGAGGCTCGCCGACATCCCTGATAAGGAACGCCTACACATTTTCGGGAAGGGCGGTGCCCGCGCATTGGCCGAGGAACTCAAGGTGCCTTTCATGGCCGAGGTTCCCTTGGTGCAGAGCATCCGTGAAGCTGCCGACGTGGGACGTCCCGCTGTACTTCAAGGTGATACGCCCGCAGCACAGGCCTTCACGCCCATGTTGGATGCGATGCAGCGTATCTTGGCTGAACTGGATGCGGCACCACCGAAGAAGAAAGTGGCCGACCCGGCCGACGAAATGAGCGTGAAGCCATGAGCAGTACAACGCTGATCGACCCCGAAGAGCTTGAACGGCTCAAAGGGCGGGTGAACGATGCCCTGACCGAACTGCGTCCGTTCCTCGAAGCCGACAACGGTGACATCACCCTGGAAAGCATCAGTGAGAAAGGCGTGGTGCGCGTGCGGCTGCACGGGGCCTGCAGCAGTTGCTCCATGAGCGCCATGACCATGAAGGCCGGCGTGGAAGAGGCGATCAAGCGCGTAGCACCGGAAGTGGTAAGAGTGGAGGCATTGAAGTGAGCACCTTAAGTCATTAGGGGTCCTCCGTGCGCTATGATGTGATCACGGATGCTTTCGGATCCTCACCTTGTTCTTGTCGATAACGGTGAATGCCCCTTTCAATTCGTTGAGGTGATGTCCGAGCGCCATCAACAAACGGGCAACCTAGTCCGGTGGAGGAAAACCGTCCAGCCGGATCAACAGCACGCCTGAGTGAGGAGAACCATTGGCGAATACTAGATCTCCAAAGTCCTTGTCCTCCGTGATCAATACGCTTTTACCTGCATTCGCGATTTCAAGAACACGCTCATCGTGGGCACCGAGGTCGGATTCATGAATGTCTTGCACAGTGTGACCAGCGGACCGTAGCGCCCTTATGATATGGCCGTCCACGCTTTCATCCGCGATGAAGTCCATATCGCAGGGCTACGGAATTGCAGGATACACAATGTCGTTGTTCACCGCGTCAACCGCAAATAACTGTGCTGCCTTAATGCTGTCGGCCGTGAGGCCCGGGTAACCTGCCAAAAGATCTTCGATACGTTCACCCAACGCGATCTTTTGCAGGATCAGGTAGACAGGAACGCGGCTACCCCGGAAGCAGGGCTTTCCGAGCATGACCTCTGGGTCTGATGTGATATGATCACGCCAATCGAGCATGGTTCTTCAAAGATAACGCCTTTGCCGATCCCTGTACCACTTGACACCCCTTCAATCCGTGCGGTACGACGTGGTCTCATCCACGCCCTCCACCATATCGATGTAGCTGTTGTACCGGCTCGCGGCGATCTCGCCTTTGTCCAGCGCCTCCAGCACCGCACAGCCCGGCTCCTGGATATGCTTGCAGTCCCCAAAGCGGCATTCACCCCGCAGCGCGAAGAACTCCGGGAACTGGTCCACGATCTCCTCTTGCGTCATGTCCACCAGTCCGAAGCCTTTTACTCCGGGGGTATCGATGATGAAGGTGGGCGATGGTGATGGGTGAACAGTGATTGAGGACTTGGACTCAAGGCTCAAGGACTCAGGACTCGCGACTGCATTCAACTGAAGCTCGAACATCTGCGCCGCCGTAGTGGTATGCTGCCCCTTGTCCGTGGAAGCACTGATCTCCAAGGTGTGCAGGTCCAGCGATGGATCGATGGCATTCACCAGCGTGCTCTTTCCAACGCCGCTATGCCCCACCAGTAGCGAGACCTTGCCGCGCAGCAGCGCCTTCACCTCTTCCATGCCCTTGTGCTTCAGCGCGGAAGTGATCAGTGTGCGGTAGCCGATGGTCCGGTAAACGTCCTCGTATTCCGCAAGCAGGCCCAGCTCGTCATCGTCGTAGTCGTCCACCTTGTTGAAGATGATGATGGGCGGGATCTTGTATGCCTCGGCCGTCACCAGCACACGGTCGATGAAGCCATGGCTCGTTCGCGGCCTGGCCAAGGTCACCATCACAAGGCACTGGTCCATGTTGCTGGCGATCACATGCTTGTGGTGCGAGAGGTTCACCGACTTGCGCACGAGGTAATTGCGCCGCTGATGCAGCTTGGTGATGGCCCCAACATGCTCGTTGCCGATCACCTCGGCGGCAGGCATGAAATCCACCAGATCGCCCACGGCCAAAGGGTTGGTGGTACTGTAGCCCTTGATGCGCAGCTTGCCCTTCGCGATGCACGTATGCAGTACGCCATCCTCGCCGCGTACGATGTAGCGGCTGCCGGTGGAGCGCATGAGGAGGCCGGTGGGCATTGGGCAAAGGTGGAACAGCGGAGCGGAAGGTGGCCGAATTGACCCTCAAAGGTCAAGACCTCACGGAATTCGATCTTCTGATCACTGGTGTCCGGGGAATGGTGTTGCCGGATCAAACCGTTCACACTGTTGAAATTGAGGTTCAACGAAATGAGACCTTGCATTTTGGAACTGGAGATCAACTCCGGCTGCGACCCCTCCGGGGTCGGATTTCCTCGTATCCATAAATACTAAATGCTGCGACCCTTTCGGAGTCGAAACCCAACAGCCACAAGGCTTTTGACCCCAGAGGGGTCACAGCATGTTGCACCTGAATATGAATGCTCAACGACCCTGAAGGGGTCGCAGCAGTTGTTTGCTTTTTTCCGGACACCAATGATCTTCCGATCTTCCCCGCAGCGGTGCGCTAATTTCGCGCTCCCATGTCCATCTCCGTTCGCCACATCACCAAGCAGTTCGGTGCGCAGAAAGCGTTGGACGATGTTTCATTCGAGATCGGCGGGAGCGAGGTGGTGGGCTTCCTCGGGCCGAACGGTGCGGGGAAGAGCACCATGATGCGCATCCTCACCTGCTTCCTGCCGCCCACTTCCGGCGACGCCAGCGTGTGCGGTTTCGACATCCGCGAGGCCAGCATGGACGTGCGCCGCAATGTGGGTTACCTGCCGGAGCACAACCCGTTGTACACGGACCTCTATGTGCGGGAGTACCTGGAGTTCACCGCAGGGATGTACAAGATGAAGAGCATTGCCACCCGGGTGAAGGAAATGATCGGCACCGTGGGCTTGGAGCGGGAGCAGCACAAGAAGATCGGTGCCTTGAGCAAGGGCTACCGGCAGCGCGTGGGCTTGGCGCAGGCCATGATCCATGACCCGAAGGTGCTCATCCTGGACGAACCCACCAGCGGTTTGGACCCCAACCAGTTGGAGGAGATCCGTGGCTTGATCAAGCGCATCGGCCAGGAGCGCACGGTGATGTTGAGCACCCACATCATGCAGGAGGTGGAGGCCATTTGCAGCCGGGTCATCATCATCGACAGGGGGCACATCGTGGCGGACGACAATGCCAAGCACATCCGCCGTCTCGGTGATCAACAGCAAGCCGTGCTGGTGGAGTTTGATGGCCGGGTTACCGGTGAGGAACTGCTCGCCCTGCCGGGAGTGGAGAATGCCCTGCGCGGCGATGGGCATACATGGACCATCACCTTTCGCGAGGAGAACGACATCCGTCCTGCCGTGTTCCAGTTCGCCGTGGACAAGGGCTTGACCGTGCTCACGCTCCAACGCGCGGAGCGGGATCTCGAAGCGGTGTTCAAGGAGCTTACGGCCAGCTCGGTCAGTACGTAAAGCCCAAGGCAACCCCTCGGTTCCATCCCCACGTGCCTTTTTCCCAGGCATCCTCATTGCCGGGGATATTGTTGAGGTTATGGAGCGGTGCGATCAGCGCTCCGGCGCGGATGAACAACCCGCTGCTCGGCTCCATCCAGCGCAGATGGATCCCAAGGGTAGGGGCGAAGGTGCTGGACACCCGGGCTTCCTTAGTGGCCAGCCAGAAAGGTGTGGCGCCCACGCTCAGTTCGGCCTTCAAGTCGTGACCAAAGCTGATGGCAGCGTTCACCGGAAGTGAATAAAAATTCACCGACTTGGGTGTCCAGAAGCCGAAGCCCATGCGTAGATGGTAGCTCACGATGGAAGGGGTCGTGAGCGTTTTCACGATATTGAGTGAATTGTAAACGCCTTCGCCCCACGCTTCGGCGAATACGGTGAGGTTGCGGTTGTTCTGCTGCACCGGCGCGGGCTCTTGGGCAAGGAGGGGCACACCCACGGTGAAGGCAATTACCAGAACCATGATCTGAGCACCAAGGACCCATCGAATGCTGCCCATCAGACGAAAAGTAGATCATACGCGCCAAACCCGTTTCTTTGCCACCCGTTTTATTTCCGACAGGATCAACAGAACATCGCATGCCCTACCTCTTCACTTCCGAAAGCGTCAGCGAAGGCCACCCGGACAAGGTTGCCGATCAGATCAGTGACGCGCTCATCGATCACTTTCTCGCTTTCGATCCCGACAGCAAGGTGGCCTGCGAAACCCTGGTGACCACCGGGCAGGTGGTATTGGCCGGAGAGGTGAAAAGCAAGGCCTACCTGGACGTGCAGCAGATCGCCCGCGATGTGATCCACCGGATCGGCTACACCCGGAGCGAGTACATGTTCGAGGCCAACTCCTGCGGGGTGTTCAGCGCCATCCATGAGCAAAGCCCGGACATCAGCCAAGGTGTGGTGCGCAAGAAACCGGAGGACCAGGGCGCGGGTGACCAGGGCATGATGTTCGGCTATGCCTGCCGCGACACCGATGTCTACATGCCCTTGGCGCTGGACCTCAGCCACCGCCTGCTGCAGGAGCTCGCCGTGATCCGCCGGGAGAAGAACTCCAGGATGCCCTATCTGCGCCCCGATGCCAAGAGCCAGGTGACCATTGAGTACGGCGACGACCACACGCCGCTGCGCATCGATGCCATCGTGATCAGTACCCAGCACGACGACTTCGACACGGAGGCGAAAATGCTCGCCAAGATCAAGAAGGACATGGTGGAGATCCTGATCCCACGGGTGAAGAAGAAGCTCTCCAAGCGGGTGCAGAAGTTGTTCGACGGAAAGATCGAATACCACATCAACCCCACCGGAAAGTTCGTGATCGGCGGCCCGCACGGCGACACGGGCCTTACCGGGCGGAAGATCATTGTGGACACGTACGGCGGCAAGGGCGCGCACGGTGGGGGTGCCTTCAGCGGAAAGGACCCCAGCAAAGTGGACCGCAGCGCGGCATACGCGGCAAGGCACGTGGCCAAGAACCTGGTGGCGGCAGGCGTCTGCGACGAAGTGCTCGTGCAAGTGGCGTACGCGATCGGCGTGGCCAAGCCCGTGGGCTTCTACGTGAACACCTACGGCACGGCCAAAGTGAAAATGACCGACGGGGCCATCGCAAAAAAGGTGGCGGGCATGAGCGAATTCGACATGCGGCCGTACTTCATCGAAAAGCGCTTTAAGCTACGCACACCCATCTATAGCGAGACCGCCGCCTACGGGCACATGGGTCGCACGCCCCGCACGGTGACCAAAAAATTCAACAACGCGGGCCGGAAGGCCACCCTGAAGGTGAAGCTCTTCCCCTGGGAGGAACTGGATGCCGTGCCGGCGGTGAAGAAGGCGTTCGGGTTGAAGTGAGGACCAGTTGGCCGTTGTCTGTCTGCCCCGGGCGTGGTCCCCGGGATCCGCAACGGGTACGGAAGGGAGCTCGAACCGACCTCGCCACAACGTGCGGAACTCCCTGACAACTAACAACTGCCAACGGAGAACTATTCGGTTTTTTGCCGGATCATAAAGAACCACTACTTTCGCACCCCATTTTTCAGGAACCATGTACGCCATTGTAGAGATCGCCGGCCAGCAATTCAAGGTGCAGGCCCCCCAGAAGCTGAAAGTGCACCGCCTCGAGCTTGAGGAAGGGAAGCATGTGGAGCTCGGTAATGTGCTCATGGTGAGCGATGGTGCCAAGACCAGCATCGGAACGCCCGTGGTGGACGGTGTCCGCATCGCCGCCAAAGTGCTGGCCCACAGCAAGTCCGACAAGGTGATGGTGGGCAAGAAGAAGCGCCGCAAGGGCTATCAGAAGCTCAACGGCCACCGCCAATACCTCACCGAGCTCTGGGTGGAGGCCATCCTGGGGAAAGGGGAGAAGTTCGATGCCAGCAAGAGCACTGCTCCTGCCGTGGTGCCCTACACCCCAGCGGTGAAGAAGACCCGGGAAACGGCTGAAGCCGCCCCGGTGAAGAAGGCCCCCGCCAAGCCGAAAGGTCCCGCGACAGCGGGGAAGGCCCCGGCCAAAAAAGCCGCCGCCAAGAAAGCGCCGGCCAAGAAGGCGGCAGCAAAGAAGGCCGCACCGAAAAAGGACGATAAGAAATAAGTGTCACCAGGTTTCATCCTGAAAGACCCTCTCAGCCATGGCACACAAGAAAGGAGCAGGTAGTACCCAGAACGGGCGCGAATCGCGTTCACAGCGTCTGGGCGTGAAGATCTACGGCGGTAGCGCAGCCGTTGCGGGCAACATCATCGTCCGCCAGCGCGGTACCCGTCACCATGCCGGTAAGAACGTCGGCATCGGCGTGGACCACACCCTGTACGCCCTTGTGGACGGTACGGTGGAGTTCCGTCGCAAGCGCGATGACAAGAGCTATGTGAGCGTGATCCCGAACGGTGTGGACCTGAACGGTGGTGGAAAGGCCGCTGTGAAGCCCGCCAAGGCTGCCGCAGCACCGAAACCAGCCACCAAGGCCGACGACCTGAGCAAAGTGGAAGGCATCGGCCCGAAGATCGCCGAACTCTTCAACGAAGCCGGGATCAACAGCTTCGCCGAACTGGCAGCCACCTCAGTGGATAAGCTCCAGGAGCTCCTGACGGCTGCTGGCCCTCACTTCGCCTCGCATAACCCAGGCACCTGGCCCAAGCAGGCCGAACTCGCTGCCGCTGGTAAGTGGGACGAGTTGAAAGCATGGCAGGACGAGCTGGAAGGAGGCAAATAAGCCTTCTCAACAAGACCTTTGAAAAGGCCGTTCCGAACAGGAGCGGCCTTTTTTTGTCCGGTGCCCGCCTATACATCTGCCCGCGCTCGGCTTTTCGCCGAGTGCGTGAGTTCCACTCCGCCTCCGGCGGGCTCCTGCAACTCTCCGTTACAAACAACCCCTCACCGCGCTTCCAAAAGCACCTGCGCCTGAGTCGCGTAAAATCCGCCACTGTTGGCGATCCGCTCCAGCGCAGGCCGGGCTGCGGTCCTTCCGTTATGTTTCACCGTAGTGAGCGCCTCATACCACAAGGCTTCCTCACGGAAGCTATCCACCGGATTTTCGGCTGCAGCTTGCAACAACCGCAATGCCCGCGGATACAGCCCAAGCCGGTAACAGGCCAGCCCGCCATAGAACTGGGCGTTCACATCGTCCGGGTATTGGCCCAGAAGGAAGTACAGATCATCCAAGGCGACTCCTTCCTCACCACGTGAGAATGCTCCTAGGGCTTCATCCAGCAAGGCGAGATAAGGAATGGCCGTCGGCCCTGAAGGAATGCTGTCCCGGCGCATGGGCTCAGCGTTGGCAGGCACACCGGGGGAGCGAAGTGGTGCTCTCCGGTCCCGGTCCATCTCATCCGGATGTACCACCTTCAGCCCATGCAGGTACAGCAAACGGCGGGAAGGCTTCGTTGCACGTTTCACCGCCGGAGCGGAAATGCCCGAAGCCCGATCCAGCTTTACCGGCGTTCCTTCCATCCGTTCAATGGCGGTTCGCTCAGTCTGTGCTGGGGTCTGAGCGCGCTGATGGAATCGGTCCAGCTCTTCCCCATCTTCAAGCACAGTTTCCGTTCGCTTCGGCAGCGCATCCAACTCTGCATGGACCACAAGCAAGGTGCTCTCCACCCCAGCTGGGATCACAGCCGGAACATGAACATCCGTGGATGCCACGGGAACTGTTGGGGTTGAAGGTGTTGTCGTGTTGTGCAAAGCCAGCCAGAGGGCGATACCACCGACCACGAGCACAGCTCCCAGCGCCAGATAGGCGCCATTGCCCATACCGGAAGGCTTTGGACGGTGCATGGTGTGCAGTCCCTCCACTGCGCCAGGCATTCCGAGCCCCTCCACGGCATCGTGGAGCAGCGGGTCATTTTCCAAATGAAGTTCCACCGCATGGCGCTCCTCCGGAGTGAGCTTGTCCAGCGCATAGCGTTCCAACAACTCACGCGTGAGCGGCGTGCTGGGGGAGAAGGGGTCAATGCTGTTGTCCATGGCGTTCAAGAATGATGCGCAGATTGCGCCTGCCGTTCTGGAGATTGCTTCGCACTTGCCCCACGGGCAGGCCGGTGCGTGCGGCCACTTGGTCATAGCTGTTCCGCTCCAGGTAGAACAGTCGGATGCAGCTTTCTTGGCCTTCCGGCAACTGGCCGATGGCCGTTTCCAAGGCTTGCAGGGAAGCCTCGTGCAGTGCGGCTTCGTTGCTGGTCTCTTCCTGCGGCGGTTCCTCCACAAGCATCACCTCCGGATCGTGTTTCCGCAAAGCCATCAGGCAGCGGTTCCGCATCACAGTATGTATCCAAGGCCGGAACCTCTTCACCTCATGCTTGCCCAGCAACGCAGGCAGCTCCTCGAAAAGCCCCATCACCTCGTCCTTGCTTTCCTCTGCATGCTTCAAGTACTTCATCGCAACGCCAAAGAGCAGGTGAGCATACCGGTCCCACAGCACACCCAACGCGGAACGGCCGCCAGCATTAAGCCTTGCGACAAGGTCCTCATCAGTGAGGTTGGTGGTTTTCGGGCTCCGGAGGAACATGCAGGAGTTGTGTTATTGCAATGGTACAGGGTATTGGGTACCGAGTACAGGGTACAACGCCGCTCGTAGTGCCGGGTACCACGTACTCGGTACCCTGTACCCAATACCCTGTACCAACCGTCACCTCCGGCTATTCCGCTGCTGGTAAAGATCAAAGTAACTCTTCGTCTCGATCGCCACCACACCTCCGGTCACATCCCCGTACTTCGCGGGAAGCCCTCCGGTATATACGCTCACGCTGCTGATCGCCTCCGAGGGTACTCCCGGGTTGGTCCCCGTCACCTTCACGCCGTCCACGTAATAGGCCATCGTGCCTGCACGTGATCCACGGAAGTACAGCTCATCGCTGTCCACCGCCTTGGTGACACCCGGTGTGATGCTCGCGATCATCTTCACCGGGTCTTTGCGCGTGGCATTGGTCTCGATCTGTGCGCTGGTCATCACCATGCGTGAGGGATCGTCGGGGCGGATCAAGGGTTCCTCCCATTTGAATCGTTCCACGGTCACGGTCCCCAGCAGGGAGCTGAGCCGGATATCCTTCAGGCGCGCGATCAGTCCGGGATCCACCCGCACACCGGTGATCTCCGTGGGATGGAAGCCCATGCTCTGCACGTGTACGGTATACACACCTGCGGGCAGTGGCTTCAGCACAAAACGCCCCTCGGCATCCGTTTCCGACCCCGTGAACTTCCCACCCTGCTCCACCCGCACGATGCCGAACTCCACCGGCTGTCCATCGGGATCCAGCACCTTGCCGTGTATTTCGCCCATGTCCTGGGCCATCCCATGCGAAGCGGCGGCCAACACCAGCATCGCCATGATTGTCCGTGTGTTCTTCATTGTTCCTGTGTTTGGCGTTCCACAAGAAGATGCGGGAAGTGGGTGGATTGCATAAAAGCCTTCTTGAGCTGAAAGCTCCAGTGCAGTTTTAGCACAGCGATGAATGGCTGACCTGGGTGAGCTGCGGCCCTGCACCCGTACGGCTCAGATCAGGTCCAAAGCAGCCATGAGCTCCTGCTTCTTCCGCCGGGAAACCGCGATGTTCATCCCGTTGCTCAGCACCACCTCGCCGCCTTCGCCGCGTATGTAACGCGTGATGTGCTTGCGGTTCACGAGGTGCTCGTTATGGACACGGATAAAATGCTCCCTCAAGAGTTCCTCCAGATGACCGATCGGCCGCGAGACCATCATGCTCTTGTTGTCGCGCAAATGCAGGGTGGTGTAGTTTCCGTCGCTCACGCAAAGCACGATCTCGTTCATGTTCACCATCTGGAAGCCATCACTCACCGGCATGGCCAATGGCCGTTCCCCGTGGCTCCGGTCCATGTTGCGAAGGAGCATCTCCACCATGCCGATCTGGTTCGCACCATGGACCGCCTGTTGTGCCTTGCGGATCGCCGTTGACAGTTCATCCTTATCTACTGGCTTCAGGAGGAAGGCCAAAGCGCTGAAACGAATGGCGGTGAGCGCATAGCTCTCGTGTGCCGTGGTGAAGATCACATAAGGAGGCCGTTCTCCAAGGGAACGCAGCAGGTCGAAGCCCGAATGTTCCCCCATTTCGATGTCGAGGAAGATCACATCCGGTGCAAGGCGACGGACCAGTTCCACGCCTTCCGGAACATTGGGTGCCATGCCGGTGACGGTTACCTGCGGCTGCGTGCGCTCCACAAGCTTGGCCAAGGCTTGGCGTGGGCGTTCCTCGTCGTCAACGATCACGGCGGTGAGCTGTGGCATTCTTGCGATTCGCATGGCATGAAAAGCACCTACTGAATTGGGGAGTGGGGATTGTAAAGATTGGAATTCTGAAGGAAGAAAGCATGGGCAGTTCAAAACCCGAGTGAATCCTGTCTGTTCCGGTTCTTATGAGAACTGGTCATCCTTGATATCAGGTTGTTCGGTCTCTTGATGTATAGAAAAAGGTTGTTCATACCCTATTCTACTTTCGTTCCTTTTGTTATTGTGGGTGCTGCTCCTAAGAAGCTTATGGAAATTTTTGCAGTTTCTTTCCCACTTGGACTATATGGCAAAACCTTTGCCGACTTTCCTTGGTATTCAACGATGATTGGGTATGTCGCATCATTGGAGGAATACCAGTCCACCGTACAGTTCGAAGGGCCCGCATTTTTATACCCTTTCATGCTCGCGTCATAAACTTTGACTTGAGCGCCAGGAGGAGTTGTCGAAATCATTACAGGCCAACCTGTCCAAGTTACAGTACCAGAACCCGGAGGAACTTGTGATTTTGGACGAGAAATTTGACCGTGGCCGCTGCAATTTGGACATTGATAACGAACAGTTCCAGAGCCATTGCATTTTGGGCAGGAAATAACTTTACCATCATAATTTTTTACTCGGCCACCGCCACTACATACACTACATTTATATGCTTGAGGATCGGTTCCGGTACCACTACACTTTGCACAACGCTCTCGATATATTGGAGAGGTCTCATATGTATAGGTTTTCTGCTCATATTTTGTTACCTCCTCTGTGGAGCATTCGAAATACCATTGGAAATTATCTTTTTTAGTAATGTTGCCTGCCTCATCGTACGAAGTTGGAACTCCATTGAGAAATAGATATACCACTTGCGCTGTATAAAGTCCGCTGAGGTCAGGTCCTTCAATTGTGTAATCCTTATCAAAGCCGGTCAAGATTAAACCTTTGTTCCATTCATCCAGGTATCCACTTGGAATCGACCATTGAACACCGTCAATGATTAAGGCAAAACCGACTTCGCTTAACTTCAGGGGTACTGATTCATTATTTCGGATTCTTATTTTGAATGCAATATTTGACGGATCTACTTCGTAATGTGGCGTATTTATAATTTCTACAGCATCATAACCTGAGGGGATGCCGGGATATAGATAGGTGTAAGACCTTTCGTGCTCTGTTGACATGGTTGCAGTGAATGGTATGATCTCTGTAGTAATGGTAACTCCTCCTTTGGTTTGCAACTGCGTAGTCTTACCTGTTGGCTTGATAATTGGCAATTTATAGGTGCATGCGATTTGCTCGGATTCTTTACGACTGTCCGAGTAGTTTGTCTCCGTCATCGAAGTCTTCTTTATGGAAGCCGAGGCGGCAAAGATGAGTGCAAACACGATGAGTGTAACAACCGAGTGGAGGTTTTTGTTATCTGTCATTCTGTTGCTGGGTTTTGATGGTTGTGAGGTTTCATTCGTTCTTGTTGGAAGCCTAATCCTGAGCTACTAAGCGGAGTATACCTGTTCAAGGAGGGGACGTTGTTCTTTCCACACCTGTTGACCTAGATTAAATGGATGCATTGCAGTTATCAAAGCGAAATGAGTAAGAGATACAGAAATGAGCCAGTGCAGCGACAGAATATGCAATGATATCCATCCAGTCGAATCGCCCTGGAATGAGTTGTGACGCTTGAAGTACCTCTGTGAGGTAGCTTGCAAAAAGGGCGAATAAGAACCATGTATGGAACTGGCGGGATGAATATCCTTGCCAGATTACGGCTAGCGCTGAAAGTAAAGAGTACAGCCAGAGTCCGTCAGGTAAGTTATAAAGAAACCAATATGGAGTATTTGTGCTTAACAATGGGAAATACATTGCAGTCGGGTCAATTATATACACACCCCTAAATAGGATGTAAATAATGGAGCCAAGTGCGATGGGTGCGACAATGTGGACCACAAGCCGTAGCATTCGATCGCCGCATACGCCCGGGCCACATTGGTGTGAGAATGTCGTTTGCATGGGCTTCCGCGAGAAAATATGAGACCTTAAAGCTGATGGAACTGAGTATGGGCAATTGGATGAGGATCCTCCTGATATGCCGAATCACACCTGAGGCGCGACTAAACCCTGTCGCAATGCGACCAAAAGCAACAGCCCATCATTCAAGATGACGGTGGATTCTACCCGAAACGCGGCGTGCTTTTGGCGCAGCGATTTAGAAATACCTGCACCGGCTTCAGGACTCACCTGAGGGCAGCAAAGGATGGGGAGAAGTAGCGAGTTTTTCATGGTCCGTGGTTTTCGGTGGGACCAAAGTCCATTAGAACATGTCGTTATTCAAGCGCCATTGTAAATCTGGCAGGGAATGAATGAAAGGTGGTAGGAAAAGGAAGCTCTTAGCGCTTCACGCCCCCTTCGTCAGCGGCAGCGTCACCTCCACGCAAACACCGATCGGCACGTCGATGTACCGGAAGCCAAGCTCTGCCCCGAGCTTCTCGCTGAGCATGGCCAAGCGCTCCGCCGTAATGGCCGTGCCGAGCGCCGTTCGTTCGTTCCCGGCTTGTGACAACGGAACCCGTTTCATGCCCACCCCGTCATCCTCCACGGTCACGACCAGGTGATCCGATCGCTTCTGTACGCTCACGCGGAGATGTCCTTTCCCCTCCTTCTTCGCGAGGCCATGCCGGATCGCGTTCTCCACGAACGGTTGAATGGCCATGGGAGGCACTATCATGCGGGTCGGGTCGATATCGGGGTCCGTGTGGATCACATGCTCGAAGGATTTGTTGGTACGCAAGCACTCCAGGTCTATGTACAGTTGCAGGGCTTCCAGGTCCTTGGCCAAAGACACCATGGGTTTGCGGCTGTTCTCGAGCACGAGCCGCATGAGGCGGGCGAATTTCGTGAGGTAGCCAGAGGCAATGTCGCGCTCGTTCTCCAGCACGTAGTCATTGATGCTGCTCAAGGCGTTGAAGATGAAGTGCGGGTTCATCTGGGCCCGTAAGGCCTTGAGCTCCAGTTGGGCGGTATCGCGCTGGTACTTGGCTCGGCGGCGGCGACGATCGAGGCGGAAGTATAATCCGCCACCTAGGGCAAGCGCCGCCACCAATCCGCCAAGAACAAGCACGCGACCACGGTTGCGATCGGCTTGGAGACTGGCAATGGTCGCTCGTTTGGTCGCTTGATCCAATTTGGCCGCGCTTGCGATACTATCCGAAATGGCCCGACGCTTGTTTTCACTGAGCAAAGCCCGTTTCAGGATGGTCTCACGGGAACTCGCATTGTATGTGGAATCCCGTAGCCTGTAATAGCTCTCCAGCATGTTGCATGACTTGGACCACTGGTGCGCAAAGCGCAGTGCCAGGGCGATCGACTGGGTCGCATCCCTCCGGAGGACCAGGATATGGTGCCGTTCGGCAAACTTCAGTGATCGGGTGCTCAATTCAATGGCCTTGTATTGATCTCCCTTATGGATGAAATACTCCGCATAGTCTTCAAGGATCGAATAGTAGAGGACGGAATCCTTGGCCCTTCCCGCAAAGAACATGGCGCTGTCGAAGTGCATCTTGGAAGGCACGAACTCATTGCGGTCGTACAGGTGGATCAACGCAAGGTTGTCATGTACACTGGCCCGCTGCGGATCGCTCCCGGCACGCTCGGCCGCTAGCAATGCCGATCGGTAGTATCTGAGTCCGTTTGCATAGCCGTTGACCACATCACTTTCGGCCTCAAGAACTCCTAAATTGTTGTAGACCCTTGAAATGCCCAGTTCGTCACGTGCCGCGCTGTACTCGGACAAGGCCAGTTCATAATGATCACGCGCTTGATCGAACTGGCGCTGGTAATAGTGCAATTGCCCAAGTGTGCGATGGCATTCCCCCAAGATCGCGTGGTCACCCGTACCGTTCGAGCGGTCGAGGACCGACTCCAGCGCTTCGGAAGCCCCTTCAAAATACCCCAAACGCAGATAGACCTTCCCCTTCAATAGCTCCAGTCGGCCTACTGCAAGGCTGTCGCCGTTTGCCCGGTAATAGATCAGCGCTGAGTCACACATGGTAAGTGCAGCGACCATATCCGGCTCCTTGAAGAGCGCGTGTGCCTCGATCTCGAAGAGCCGTGCGCGCAGGGGGCCTGTGTGCGGACCCCGCGCGATCGAACGTAGGTCTTTGGACACGCGCAGCGCGCTGTCGGCATCAATGTCCAGTAATTGCTCGGCGATGGTTGCAATGGAGTCCGCAGCGGTCGTGGTTTGCGGTCGCACATTGCAGGGCAACAGAATGAGGCAAACACAAAGTGGAACGATGCACTGCCCACTTGTAAAGCGGAGCGGAAGGTTCCATAACCGTCGGAGGATCATCTCCCGGCAAAATAGTGCGTATTCCTGTCTAACGGAATGAATTGGATCGTCACCACCCGTTTGGAATGGATGTGATCTCGCCCCCTACGGCACACCCGCCACCACCTCCTTCACTCCCGGCATCATTTCAACTTCTCGATGCGGGTCACCAGCTCCTCCAGGACATTCAGGTCACCATCCCCGGCGGATGGAGCTCACCTGGACCATGGGCCACCATGAACTTTTCAGTCCCGGTTGGCTGGTGGCGGAAGAGGAAGTCTTCAACGTTTTACCTCCCTTCCGTCAGCGGCAACGTCACCTCCACGCAAACACCCACTGGCACATCGAGGTACCGGAAGCCAAGCGGCATGCCGAGCTTCTCGTTGAGCATGGCCAAGCGCTCGGCTGTAATGGCCGTACCGAGGGAGGTTTGTTCATCCCCGATCTGCGGCACCGTGGGCCGCTTCATCCCCACGCCGTCGTCTTCCACGGTTACGATCAGTTGTCCTGATCGTTTCTTCACGCTCACGCGGAGATGTCCCTTCTGCTTTTTCGCGAGGCCATGCCGGATCGCGTTCTCCACGAAGGGTTGGATCATGAGCGGGGGGACCATTATTTGCAAGGGATCGATGCCAGCGGCCACGTCAATGCTGTGCGTGAATCCATTGTTGGACCGCAGGCATTCCAGCTCCATGTAGAGCTGCAGGGCCTCCAGGTCCTTCGCAAGGGACACGCGCTCCTTGCGGCTGTTCTCCAGCACCAGGCGCATGAGCCGGGCGAATCGCGTGAGGAAGGAAGAGGCCAGTTCACTTTCGTTCTCCAGCACGTAATCGTTGATACTGGCCAGGGCATTGAAGATGAAATGCGGGTTCATCTGCGCGCACAAGGCACGGAGTTCGCTGCGAGCTTTGTCCCGTTCATGCCTGAGCTTGCGGTGCCTGAGCTTGTTCCGCTGATACCCCGTTGCACCGCCGATCACGGCCAAGGCCGCCAAGCCAATGGCCCAGGCCAGGATGCTGTTCCTTTCGGCGCGCAGCGATGCCAAGGCGCGCTCGCCTTCCACCTGTTCAAGTTCCCGCACGTACCGAAGGCTGTCACCGATCTGGCGGCGGCGGAATTCATTCAACACCGATTGCTTGGCGAGCACGTCTTTGGTGGCAGGCGGATTGATCACCCGGAGGTTAATGCCATAGGCTTTATCATTGAGCATTAACGCCTGTTTCCACATTCCCTTGGCACGATATCCATAACCGAGGTCCATCAGGGCATCCCGCTCCAACACGGCATTCCGGGTTTGCCTTGCATAAGCCAGCACGGTATCGCAATAGGCCATACCCTCCTCGACCTTCCCACGCCGGATGAGCACTTGCCCGGTGGTGTACATGATGCGATGAAGGTGAGCCGCGTCTCCATGGATGCGGGCATAATACAAAGCACTGTCCATGTGGATGCCCATATTGTCGTGGGCGCAGGAGAGCAGGTACGGGTCCTTGAGCACGCGGGCCATGTACAACGCCGAATCATAGTACAGGGCACCTTCCACGGGGTCGTGGGAGTCCATGAGCGCGATGCCGACCCAGCGCAAGTTGTTCGTCACGCCGAAGAGGTCCTTGATGGAACGCCGCAGCTCCAATGATCTCGACCATTGTTCCTTGGCGAGGAGGAATTGGTCTTGCCGATAATGGGCCCAGCCAAGCTGTTCAAGGCTCTCGGCCATGCCGGCAGTGTCTTGCGCGATCGTGGAAAGAGCAAGAGCCCGACCGAGAACAGTGGAGGCGGCATCAAAGTCCCCGGTCCAAGCGAATATGCGGCTTTGTAGAACGGCTATGGATGCCTCCTGAACCCGATCGGGCCGGATGGAGCCATGGTTCAATGCTGAATCGCAATGCAACAAGGCGGAGAGCATGTCTGAACGGTGGTATGCAACGCGGGCCATGGCTTCATGGTAGGCATGCCACAGCAGTATCCTGGAGGTCGGAGTGGCTCCCTGCCAACACTGTGCAAGGGCTCCTCTTGAGCTGTCCGGTGCTTGGATCATCAGGACAAGCGAGGCCCGGATGCATGCGCCGGTATTCGCTGTGTCCGCTGCAACGGCTTCAACCTGTACGACCGACCGGTGTTCGATGGACTCATCAGCTTTCTTACCGCATGCCACAAGGGCGATGGCCGCGCCAAGGATCGCAGCAACTTGGATGTTGGGGACGATACGTGTGAACATGGATCTGATGCTCATTATCCCTGCAGCACCCACGGCAGTTCCACCTCCACACGCGTACCCTGCGGCAGGTCGGTGTAGCGGATCGTGGCCTGCCGCCTGCTGCTCATGGTAAGCAGGTCCAGCCGCGCTTGGGTGATGTGCGTGCCCAATGAGGTCTTGTTGTCCGCAGCGGACGTTGTGGACCGCCCGCGCCCCACACCGTCATCCTCAACTGTGACGAGCAAATGATCCACCCGGTTCCGGATAGTCACCCCGAGATGCCCGTTTCCATCTTTCTTCGCCAGGCCGTGCCGGATCGCATTCTCCACGAATGGTTGGATCGCCAAAGGCGGCACCATCACTTGGATTGCGTCGATGTCCGTCGCCATGTCGATCACATGCTCGAATGATCCGTTGGAACGTAAGCACTCCAGCTCCATGTACAGTTGTAGGGCTTCCATGTCCTTCACCAACGGTACCAAGGGCTTGCGGCTGTTTTCGAGCACAAGCCGCATAAGCCGTGCGAATTTCGTGAGGTAGTCAGAGGCGAGATCGCGCTCGTTCTCCAGCACGTAATCGTTGATGCTCGCCAAGGCATTGAAGATGAAGTGCGGGTTCATTTGGGCCCGCAGGGCCTTCAGCTCCAGTTGGGCGGCATCGCGCTGGTACTTGGCGCGGCGGCGGCGGCGATCGAGCTGGAAGATCACACCGCCGCCTATCAGCAACAGCAGGGTGCCTGAAGCGAGTGCTTTGTTTCGAAACGCCATTTGCTCTGCTTCTGCTGAAGCAGCTTGCCGTTCGGTCTCCACATGCGCAAGCTCCACGGCGTGCCGTAAACTATCCGCCACCTGTGTTTGCCGGAAGCCGTACCGCAACTGCAGGCGCAAGGTGTTTTTCGCGGCTTCCTTGCCCTCCACGCTATCGGCCATTTGCCGGTGCAGTTTCAGCATCCCCAGGGCCTCTCGCCATTTGCCCTGTTGTTCCAGCGCTTGATGCAGCACTTCAGTAGCGCGCATAATGTTGCGGGGAAAGCCCAATTCCTGCGCCAGTTCCAGTGAGCGGCGTGCCCATTGCTCCGCCTCCGCAGGCTTGTGCTGGAGGAGTTTTATATGAGCGATGCTGAACAGTGCGAAAGACTGTCCTTGCCGATCCTTTACACGCTCATCAATGGCAAGGCAGGCCCGGTAGTTCGCCAAGGCGCTGTCCAACTGGTTCGTTTGCTCGAAGTAATGACCGAGGTCATAGAGCGCATTACTGATGTCGGCAGGGTTCCCGATGGTTTCGCTGATGGCCCTGCTCATACGATAGTGTACGAGCGCGCTGTCCAGATCGCCCTTGTTCTTCAGTGCACTTCCGATACGGCCATGCACGGCCGCTTCGTTCGAGAGGCTGCCGGAACGTGCGAATACCGCCAAGCTCTTCGCATATTCGGCTAGCGCGAGATCATGCTCCCCTTGGTCCTCCAGGATGGTCCCGATGTTCATGCGCTCTGCCGCTTGCGCAATGCTGTCGCCAATGGCGATCTTGATGTCGAGGCTACGGTGCGCGTAAACGAGCGCCTCCTCCGAAAGACCTTGTGCATCGAGGATGTTCGCGATGTTGCCGAGACAAAAGGCCAAACCCCGGTCATCGTTCAATTGCTCGTACAGGCGTTCGGATATGAGGTATTGTTCCAACGCATTGGCGGCCTCCCCCTGCTCCCCCAGAGCCTGTCCGATGTTCAACCGCGAGTCCGCAATTCCCTTGAGGTCCTGTAGTCCCTCATATATGTACAAGCAGCTGTCCCAATAGAGCAGCGCGGTATCCGGTCTCCCCTGATCCTTGTAATAAGTGGCGATGTTGTTCAATGCTTTGGCGGCACTTCCCATGTCACCGGCGTTCACGTACACTTCCTTCGCCCGGAAGAGCATGTCGCGCTGCTCCGCATACCGCCCCAGGATGCCAAGTACAAGACCTTCATTGTTCAGCGCGTCCGCGATACCGGGTGTGTACCGGTTCGCAGCGTGAATGGATCGCGCTTCCCGGAAGCACAATAGCGCACTGTCCAGATCCCCGAACATGTAGTGGGAGGCCGCGAGGTTGTTGATCGCGGAGGCCTTGTACTTCAGCAACGTGCTTCGCACAATGGGACCGATATCCGGTCGCGCGAGGCTGCGGTCGGCAAGTGCAAGGGCGCTTCTGCAGATCGTCTTGTTCGTATCCGGGTTTTCCGCGTAGACACGCTCGCTCAGAGCGATCATTGCCGAGAGTTTCGAGGTATCGTTTTCGGCCGTGCGAATTGCCCTCTTGAGGGAATCGATGGGGTCCGGTGCTTGTGCATGGGCAAAGTTCGGAGCGAGTCCGAGCAGTGCCCCCGCTATCACCATGGGAGCGAGCGGTTTCATTGTGGTGGTTGCTCGCCAAGGTAGGGTACCAACGAGAATGCACCGTCAGTCCAACGGACTCCCGACTCCCGACTCCCGACTCAAGGACTGATCCCCTAAAGCTCCTCCGCCACCACCTCCCGCACCCCTGGTACCATCTGCTTCATCAGGTTCTCGATGCCGCTCTTGAGGGTGATCATACTGCTGGGGCAGCCGCTGCAGCTACCGCGCAGGGTAACGGCGAGGATGCCGTCCTTGAACGATTTGAAGGAGATGTGTCCTCCGTCGCCTTCCACGGAAGGGCGGACGTATTCCTCCAGTACCGAGATGATCAGCTCGTCATCCTTGCTGGTGGGTGCGGCATGGGAGGTAGCGCGCTCGTTGGCATCAGCAAGGCTTTGGGCCGAAGCGTCCGCCAGTACTACACGGCCGTCCGTGTTGAGGTATTCCTGGATGTATTCGCGCAGTTCGCCCTGCACCATGTCCCAATCGATGCTGTCGTTCTTGGTCACGGTGACAAAGTTGCCGCTGATGAACACGCCGGTGACGAAAGGCAGGTTGAAGACCTTTGCGGCCAGTGGTGACACGGCCTCAGCATCTTCCGGATCGGTGAATTCCATCAAGCGCCCTTCCGGGACCAAGGCTCGGCTGGTGACGAAGCGCATGGTGGCGGGATTCGGCGTGGCCTCTACGTAGACCGAAATGGGTGTGCGGGTTTCAGTGGTTTGCATTGTGCCACAAAGGTAACCGATGGTCAACAGGCGATCCATCCGCTGTAGTGGCTCCAAAGCCTCCCTGGCTTCCTTTACCTCCCGTACCTCCCTCACCTCCCTCACCTCCCCAACCTCCCCCCGAATAGCTTCCCAACCCCTCGCGCATCCTGTGCGAACCTTGCCGTGCGCGCTACGTATCTTTGCGCTCCATGCGACTCATGCCTTCTCTTCGCTCCAACGGACTTTCCGTTCTGGCCATGCTGGTGCTCCTGATGGGCACGGCTGCGCCGGCGTTGGCCCGCATGACTTGTGTGATCGGTGGCCACACGGTGGTGAGCGTAGGCCAAGTGGAGGATTGCTGCCCTGCTGAAGATACACATACGGCCACGGTAAGTGCCACCTGCTGCGAAATGTGGGAGGCCCGGCCCCAGCGTTCCGATTTTGTGCCTGCCGTGAATGCCATGGTACCTGTCCCGGTGGCCATCCTGCAGCCCGGGCCGTGCTTCGCCCCGGTGATCCTGGCTGCGCAGGCGCCAATGGATGCGCATATCTCGCGTCCGCCTCCGCTGCCACTTGCGCAGCGCCTGGCGTCCACGGGCGTCTTCATCATTTAGAAAAACCTTCCCGGTGAAAGCTGCCACCTCTGGTGCGCAGCCGGTTTCCTTGTGTTCACCCTGAAGGCTTTTCTTGAATGACCCCAAAACGATCGATCATATTGCTCATCCTGGCCTGCTCGGCCGCAGTACTGTTTGCACAGGAACGCGTGCATGGCGTGGTGAGCTCCCGTGGCTCGGATCGGCGCGCAGTACCCTTGCCGGATGCCCGTGTGGGCTGGGCAGGAGGAGCCGCCGTGATGAGTGATTCCACCGGGCACTTTTCCCTGCCCGCACCGGAGCACTGGCCTGCCGTGCTCGTCACCTCTTCGTTTTCCACCACGCCGGATTCGCTGCTGCTCAAGGCAGCCCCTAAAGGGCCGCTCACGGTGACGGTGGATGGCTCCGTGCAACTCGCCGCTGCGGAGGTGAGCGAGCGCCAGGCCAGCACACGCCTCAGCTTGCAATCGCTTCAGGCCATCGAGTCCATCGGTGCGCGCGAGCTGAAACGCGCCGCCTGCTGCGACATCAGCGAGAGCTTCGAGACCAACGCCACGGTGGACATCAATTACAGCGATGCCGTCAGCGGGACCAAGACCATCCGCATGCTCGGCCTCGATGGCAAGTACGCGCAGATCAGCATGGAGAACATCCCCTTCGTGCGCGGCCTCTCCTCCAATTCCGGCCTTACCCTGGTGCCCGGCCCGTGGATCCAAAGCATCAACGTGAGCAAGGGCATCGGCACGGCGGTGAACGGCCCCAACGCCATGACCGGGCAGATCGACCTGTGCCTGCTGGATCCAGCCAGCGCGCCCACGCTCTTCACCAACCTCTACGCGAACAGCCAAAGCCGCACGGAGCTGAACGTGAACGCCGCACAGCATCTCGGAAAGGCCGGCGACAATTTGCTGATGGTGCAGGGCAACCTGATGCAGCGCGAACTGGACGACAACGGCGACGGCTTCCGCGACCAGCCGCTCACCAAGCGCTTCAACATCCTGGACCGTTGGATGCAGCGTACCGACAACCGCACTACCCAAGTGATCCTGCGCTATGTGAAGGACCTGCGCAATGGCGGCCAGACCGATGCCGCACCCTTCGGCGAGACCTCCGGTGGAAAGCGCTACGCCGTGGACATCGACAATGAGATGACGGACCTGATCGTGAAGAACGGATGGATACTGAACGACCCGGGGAAAAGCATCGGCATCCTAACGGCCTTCAGGAACAACACCATCACCTCCGTCTTCGGCGACCGGAACTATCAAGGTGCGCAGCGCAGCGGCTATGCCAACGCGGTGTACCAGCAATTGATGAAGCACGACGACCAGATCAAGGCCGGTGCCAGTTTCCAGTTCGATGACTATGATGAGATCTTCAGGCAAACGCCCGCCGAACGCATGGACCTGGGCCGCACGGAGCGCATGCCGGGGATCTTCACCGAATACACCCGCACCCGCACCCGCTTCACCATGGTGGCCGGGGTTCGCGCGGACTTCAACAGCGCATACGGCAATGCGGTCAGCCCACGGCTTCACCTGAAGTACGACATCGCACCGTTGACCACCATCCGTTTCTCCGGAGGAAGCGGCTTCCGCAGCGCCAACCCGATCATGGAGAATGCGGCCGCATTGGCCAGCTCCCGCCGGGTGGTGATCGAGGGAGACCTTGGTTTCGAGCGATCCTGGAACACCGGCGTGTCCCTGCTGCACAAGTTCAAGTGGTTCGGCAAGAAATGGAGCGTGGCCCTGGATGCCTATCGCTCGGACTTCACTGCACAGGTGGTGGCGGACATGGACCGCGACCCGCAGGTGCTCGCCATCTACATGCTGAGCGGCCCCAGCTACGCCAACAGCCTACTGGCCGATGTGCAGGTGCAGCTCAGCAAGCAGTGGGAGATGAAGGCGAGCTATCGCTACTATGAAGCCGAGACCACCTACGATGGCGCATTGCGCGAACGGCCATTGGTGCCTTCGCATCGCGGCCTGCTGGACCTCGGCTACGTGGCCAAGGATGAAAAATGGCGCTTCGACATCACCTTGAACGGCTTCGGGCCCGCGCGCTTGCCCAGCACCGCAAGCAATCCGGAGGAATACCGTCTGGGCGACCGCTCGCCCGCTTATGCCACATTGAACGCCCAGATCACGCGCGTGCTGGGGGCGTGGGAGATCTATCTCGGCGGCGAGAATCTCTCCGGAGCGCTCCAGCAAAGACAGATCCTTTCCCCGGATGATCCCTTCGGCCCGTATTTTGACGCCTCGATGATCTGGGGTCCCACCAACATGCAAATGGCCTACTTCGGCCTGCGATTCACCTTGAAGGACAAACCGACCTCGACAACACGTTGAACATGAAAAACCGAATGAGAACTACCGCTTTTCTGCTGCTGTTCGCGGCCGCAAGCACTTACGCGCAGGATGCCGATCACGGCAAATTCGCTTCCGTGGACATCCACAGCAACGCGGTGTGTGATATGTGCGAAACCACTATCGAGACCGAAATGCTCTACGTAAGGGGCGTGCAGGCGGTGAAGGTGGACCTGGCCACCAACATCATCCATGTGGAGTACAAGGCCAAGAAGACGAACCCCGATGAATTGCGCCAGGCCGTGTCGAAGCTCGGCTACATGGCGGACAACCTGATGCCCGACCCGGAAGCGCGCAAAGCACTGCCGGATTGCTGCCAGAAGGAAGGCTGCGGAATGCCTGGTGAAACCAAGGGGGAGGCTGCGCCGCCAACGCCAGCAGCTCCTTCGGCACCGGCCGAGCCGGTCGCTCCTCCAGCACCGGATCGTTGAGCCATGGCCTTGGTGCGCAGCTTGAAAGGGATCACGCCTGCTTTCGGCAGTGACCCCTTTCTGGCCGAGACCGCCGTGGTGATCGGGGATGTGGTGATGGGCGACGGCTGCAGTGTGTGGTACAACGCGGTAGTGCGCGGCGATGTGAACAGCATTCGCATCGGACATCGCGTGAACGTACAGGACGGTGCGGTGCTGCATTGCACCTACAGAAAGTGCGGTCTTGCGATCGGCAACGACGTGAGCATCGGGCACAATGCCATCGTGCATGGATGTACGGTGGAGGACAAAGTGCTCATCGGCATGGGCGCCATAGTGATGGACCAGGCGGTGATCGGTACCGGGAGCGTGATCGCGGCAGGTGCCGTGGTGACCCAAGGCACGGTAGTGGAGCCGGGAAGTCTGATGGCCGGTGTCCCGGCGAAACGCATCGGTACGGTGGGCAAGGACCTTTCCGAAGGGGAGATCGAGCGGGTCGCGAGGAACTACGGCGTGTACGCCAGCTGGTACACACTTTAATCAGCTCCCTCAGCGGTCTCCCGAAGGGGACCCTGAGGTATTGGCCCGCCAGCGCTTGCAGCGCGAGGCGAGCGAGGTGCGCGCCTGTGGCGCGAAAGCACCTTCTTCAAGGAAACCTAAGTGAACCGTCCCTATCCCAAGTCGCTTGGCGCACATCTCCAGCGGAGAGCCCCAAGCGCTCAAGTACCTTGGAGAATACATGTGGATCGCCGCTGGTGAAACAAGTCAATCCTCCGGTTGCACCCGGTGACGCGGACAGGCCGCGTTCCTCCATCACCTGTGCAAGCCGCCGAGCGATGGCCTCGGAAGGTTCGATCACGCGCACGTCGGGTCCTGCGATCTTCTCGATCAAGGGCCGTACAAGCGGGTAATGCGTACACCCCAGCACCAGGGTATCGATGTTCCGTGCGAGCATCGGCTCGATCCAACCACGCAGGAGCGCTTCCGTTTCCGGCCCGTCAAAGTCACCGGCATCGATGCGCTGGGCAAGGTCCGGACAGGCTTGCCGGATCACCTCCACGCCCTGTGAAAAACGTTCCACCACGTCGGCCAGGGCACGGCCCTCCACCGTGGCGCGTGTGGCCAACACGCCCACCACGCCCGAGCGGGTGTGCTCTGCGGCAGGCTTCACCGCCGGTTCCATGCCCACGAACGGCACTTCCGGGAAACGTTCCCGCAAGGGGACCAGCGCCGCGCTGGAGGCGGTGTTGCAGGCGATCACGATGGCCCGGCAGCCCTTGTTCAGCAAGGCCGTGGTGATGGCGGTGCTGAAGGCCAGGATCTCCTCCGCGGTCCGTTCACCGTAGGGCACGTGCGCGTTATCACCGAAATAGAGCAGGCGCTCCGAGGGGAGCGCCTGCCGTATGGCAGCAGCGATGTTGAGCCCGCCGATGCCCGAGTCGAATATGCCGATGCGCGGGTCCATGCCCAGCACTTGGGCCTTACTGGATGCCGAGCTTGGTCTTCACCAAGGGCATGATGTCGGTTCCGCCGTCGGAATAGAGCACCATGCCGGTGCTGGTGTCGAAGATGTAGGTGAAATCACCTTCCGATGCCACTTCCTTGATCGCCTTGTTGGTGCGGTCCACCATCGGGGCGAGCAGTTCGTTCTCCTGCTTGGAAAGGTCTTCCTTCGCCTTGTCCTGGGCATCGCTGATGCGCTGCTCCAGTTCCTGGATCTCGCGCATGGCCATCTGCTGCTCGGTCTTGGTCATGTTCTCCGCCTTGCTCTGGGCATCGGTCACCTTGTTCTGGTACTCTTGGCCCATGGCCTTCAAGCGATCGTCCAAGGTCTTGGCGAAGTCCTGCATCTTGGTCTCGGCCGCCTTGCGCTCGGGCAGCATCAGCATTAGGGCCTGGCGGTCGATGTGGCCGAACTTCACGGTGGTTTGCGCACGCATCGCCGTGGAGGCCGCCATCAGTACGCAAAGGGTCAGGATCGTTTTCCTCATGTTGATATTCAGGTTCACTGCTTGGGTTTCATATCGGGGTTTGCACGGTCGGTACCGCCTCGGTTCGGCGTGGTCATCCTATCGCTCTCCTTGTCGGGTTTGACCTCGCCACCGTCGTTCTCATCGTCGTTGCCGCGCAGGTTGCCGGCATCGTTGCCGTCCTTGCCGGGACGGATGCCGAGCTTGCGCAGTACGCTGTCGCTCTTGTCGTATTTCTCGCTGGCGTAAAGCACGTTGTTACCGGCGCCTCCGATGTCGAATATCGCCACGTAGCTGGTGCCGGCCACTTCCTTCACCGCATCGAATATCCGGTCCTGGATCGGCTGGATCAGCTCCTGCCGCTTCTTGAACAGGTCTCCGCCCACGCCGAAACGTTTCTGCTGCAGGTCCCGGGCTTCCTGCTCCTTCTTGTCGATCTCCGCCTGGCGGGACTTCTTCATTTCCTCGGTCAACAGGATCGCCTCGGCGTTGAAGGCCTCGCGCAAGCGCTTGATCTGGCCCCAGCGGTCATCGATCTCGTCCTGCCATTTCTTGCTGTTGCGGTCCAGTTCCTGCTGGGCTGCCGCATAGTCCGGCATCTGCTCCAGGATGTACTTGGTATCCACGAAGGCGATGCGCTGGGCATGGACGGCCACCCCGGTCAGGAGGAGTGCCATGAGGGCGGTGCGGAGGAGGTATCGGTTCATGGGAAAGCCGTCGAAATTAGGCGATCGTGGTCACAGCTCGCCAAGATCTATGCCAAGGGTGAAATGGAACTGGCTCTTGGCCATGTTGGGCTGGCCCGGCACATCGTCGAAACGCCAGCCGTAATCCAGGCCCATGGGCCCGAACATCGGCAGGAACAAGCGCAGGCCGATGCCTGCGCTGCGGTACAGTCTGAACGGGTCGTACCGGTCGATGGAGTTGAACGCATTCGCCGCTTCGGCGAAGCCCAGGGCGAAGATGGTGGCGGAGGGGTTCAGCGAGACCGGGAAGCGCAGCTCGGCGGTGTATTTGTTCACGAAGAAGCTGCCGTAGTTCGGCGAGAGCGAAAGGTCGTCATAGCCGCGCAGTGCGATGATCTCACGGCCATCCAGCTGGAAGCCGGTGAGACCGCTGCCGCCCAAATAGAACCGCTCGAACGGTGAATCCCCCTTGCGCTCGCTATAGCGGCCGATGAAGCCATAACCCACGCGACCCATCAGTACCAGGTCGTGCTTGCTCTTGCTGCGGGTGAGCTTGGTGAACCATTGGGAGGTGAATTTCCACTTATAGAATTCGGCCAGCTTGTATTGCTCGGATGGCTCCAGCAGTGTGTAATCCGTATCGGGATGGAAGGCGGAGAAGGGTGGTGTGGCCTTCACCGAGATGCTTGTCTCGGATCCCTGCGTGATCCAGAACGGCTCCGCGATCGATCGCCTGGCAAAGCGCACTTGGAGCGCGTACACATTGCTGGTGCCATTGGTGAAGGAGAACAGTGAATTCCAGTTGTCCAGCTTGTATTGCTGGTAGCTCGCGGTGATGTTCAGGAAGAAGTAATCGTCCGGCCACTTGAGCCGCTTGCCCAAGCCGATGCTGCCACCTATGATGCCCAGTTGCTGGAAGAGCGGGCTCTCTGACGAAACACCGTTGGTCTGGCGGGTGTAGTAACCCCCCATGCTGAGGGAGGTGGGCTTGCGGCCACCCAACCAGGGCTCGATGAACGAGAGGCTGTAGCTCTGGTAGTAGGAGCCGTTGGTCTGTGCGCGGAGGCTCAACGTCTGGCCATCACCGGCGGGCAGCGGTGTCCACGCCTTCTTTTCGAACATCTTGCGCACGCTGAAATTGGTGAAGGAGAGGCCCAGGGATACCAGCACCCGGCCCCCGCCGTAGCCACCGCTCAGCTCCAAGCGGTCGCTCGGCTTTTCCGCCACGGTGTAGTCCAGGTCCACCATGCCCGTCCGGGGATCGGGCCGCGGGTTCACGCCCACCTGGGCCGGATCGAAGAAGCCCAGACTGATGAGCTGTTGTTGCGATCGGATCACTTCGCTGCGATCGAACAGGTCGCCGGGGCGGGTGCGGATCTCGCGCCGGATCACATGGTCGAATGTTTTGGTGTTACCTGCAATGGTGATGTCCCGGACCCGGTATTGCTTGCCCTCGTGGATACGGATCTCCAGGTCGATGCTGTCCCCTTCCACGCGCTCGATGGGGTTCGGATTGAAGCTGAGGTAGCCCCGGTCCATGTACAGTGAACTGATGTCCACGCCGCTCGGGTTCATGTAGAGCCGACTGTCCAGCTTCTTCTTGTTGTACACATCGCCGCGCTTGATCCCCAATAGCCGCACCAAGGTGTCGGAGCTGTACTTGGTGTTGCCCGTGAAATCGATGTTCCGGAAATGGAACTGCTTGCCTTCGTCCACGGTAATGTCAATGGCGATCTTCTTGGGCGAGACGAAGCGCATCGTATCGTGCGTGATGGTCGCATTGCGATAGCCCTTTTCGTTGTACAGGTCGATCACCTTGCCCTTGTCCGCCCGGTAATCGCTGCGCTTGAACTTGCTGCTTCCGAAGATGTTGTACCAGCGCTTGCGCTTGGTGCTCTTCATGGGCCGCCGAAGTTGGGCGGAGGTCAGGTTCTCGTTGCCGTGGAAGTTGATGTCCTTGATCCGCACGCGCGGGCCCTTGTCGGCCAATACCTGCAGCCTCACGCTGTTCTCCAAGCTGGTGTCCCGGTTCTCCACCACGCGGGCGGTGGCCTTCAGGTATCCTTTTTCGATGAAATAATTGCTAACGGCCCTCACGGCGTTGGCCTTCACCGCTTCGTTCACCTGCTGCCCGCGCTGGAGGTTGATCGCATCGCGGAGTTTATCGCCCTCGCTGCGGCTCACCGTGCCGGCGAACCCGTAGCTCGCCAGCTGCGGGTTCTCCGTTACGATGATGTTGAGGAAGATGGTGGCGCCGCGGATCTCCGCCTCCTCGATGCGGACGTCCGTGAACAGCCTTTGGTCCCAGATGGCCCGTATCGACTTGCCGATCCGCTCGCCGGGTATGGTGATCTTGTCGCCCACCTTCAGCCCGCTGAAGAGCTTCACGGCGTTGGGGTCCCGCGTTACGCACCCGCTCACGGTGATCCCGCCGATGGTGTATTCCTTCGGGTAGCTGTAGTCCATCACGGGCACGTCCAGCTTTTGGGCCGTGGCCGGGAGCGCGAGCCAGAGGAGGAGGAGGAAGGCCGGGACCCGCGTCAAGGCGCGGTTGGTCGGCGATGGCAGGCGCATCAAGAGGCGGGGAGTTGTTCCTGGGTAAGGCCGAAACGGCGCTCCCGCTGCTGGTAGTCGATCACGGCCTGGAAGAGGTGCTGCTTGCGGAAGTCCGGCCAGAGCACCGGGGTGAACCAAAGCTCGGCGTAGGCGATCTCCCATAGCAGGAAGTTGCTGATGCGCTGCTCGCCGCTGGTGCGGATCAACAGCTCGGGGTCGGGCAGTCCGCGGGTGCTAAGCCGGTCGTCGATCAGTTGCTCGTTCACGGCATGGGTATCGATGCGGCCCTCGCGGATGTCCGTGGCGATGCTGCGCACCATCCGCAGGATGTCCCAGCGCGCGCTGTAGCTCAATGCGAGGGTGAGCGTGATACGGTCGTTCCCGGCCGTTCGGTCCATGGCCTTCATCAGTGCGCTGCGGCATCCGGGGGGCAGGCTGTCCGTATCGCCGATGGTGTGCAGCCGCACGCCGTTCTCATCGAGTTCGTCCACCTCGCTGGCCAAGGTGCTCACCAGGAGCTCCATCAGCGCATCCACTTCGGCCTTGGGGCGGCTCCAGTTCTCGGTGCTGAACGCATAGAGGGTGAGGAATTTCACGCCGAGCTCCGTGGCGCCGGTCAGGGTTTCGCGGATCGGGCGCACGCCGTTGAGGTGCCCGCTGATGCGCTCCTCGCCCTGTTTCCGCGCCCAACGTCCGTTCCCGTCCATGATCACGGCGATGTGGGCGGGTACGCGCACGGGGTCTATCTGCGCATGCAATTGCTGTTCGATATGTGGCGAGGTCTCGTTCACGGGGGTGCGAAGGTCGCAATTTGGATCGTTCCTGCGACCGGGCTCAACGTTTCATCTTGTCCCAGATCGCATCGCACTCGGTAAAGCGCGTCAGCAGTAGGGAAATGGTGATGCCGCTGTACTGGTACCAGTCCCGCGTTTGGCTGTCGCCACGGGCCCGGCCCGTGTTGAGGCCCGTGGTGCGCAGCACGCTGGGGTCCGCCAGAAGCGCCGTCAGCGGGCCGGCCTGTTCCGCCAGGGTCACATTGTCGGCGTAGGTGCCGCTCACATCGTCCAGATAGTCCGTGTAGGTGCGGCGCAGTCCCCATTCCAGCTGCACGTCCACCTTTTTGGTGATGGCGAACTTCATCCCCACGCCGAAGGGGATGCAGATCTGGTTCAGGCTGTAGCCATCGCCACTACCGATGGTCTGACCTTCCGTGCCCAGTGGTTGCAGGTCGTACCAGGTATCGTTCAGCAGGTTTTGGGGATTGTAGTGGAAATAGGCGAGACCGCCGAAGACGAAGGGCGTCCAGTTCCTGCTGTCCTTCGCGATGCCGCGATACTTGAAAAAATTGATCTCCAGCACTGCGGAAGCCTCGAAGATCACCGTACGGAAGCCCAGATTGCGCAGCTGCTGCAAGGGTTCGTCGGACTCCCGGTCGTAGGCCTCCAGTTTGCCGTAGAGCCCTTGCAGCCGCACGGCATAGTGCTCGTTGAAATTGTAGCGGTACATCAACCCGCCCGCCAAGTGGGTGTGCTTGGGGTAATGCCTGGTGGGATTGATATCCCCGATGTAGAAGGTGGTGCCCCCCGTGATGCCGAGCTCGCTCACCTGCGCCATGGCCGAGCTCCCCCAAATTGGAAGCAGCAGGAGAAGGATGAACGTTCGCATCATCGGGTGGAACAACGGCGCGGGAAGCAGATCCGTGTCCGGCGCGGGCGCGAAATTACGGGTTCGGGCTCAGCGGTGGCGCGATGACCCGTAGAGCCTTCTTTACCAATGAGATCGGTGCCGGACTCATGCACTTATCGTTCTGTTTATGAAAACCCCACTGGATAAAAAGTTATTAACAACCGTAAGTCGTTCGACATATTTTAGCTACTTCGCTGTCGAAACAACCCATATAATGACTATTCACC
>JAIOIH010000075.1 GCA_019912395.1 Flavobacteriales bacterium
CTCCAAAACCACCCCCGCCGAGCATCCGGCAGGCCCGATCGAGAATTCGGCGGGAAGGCTGGCAAAGGCCACCCTCCCAATTGATGGGCATGGACTGGAATGGACGCAGCATCCGTGTCCATTCCAGTCCATTGAAGCCAATTTGGACCTATGCCAAAAACCCAGCGCTCTACCACCGCCCCAGCGCCTCCATCAGTTCTCCCTTCTGCCTCCGGCTCACCGGCAGGTTCATGCCGTCGGTCATCACCACCTCGCCACCTTCGCCCTTTACGTAGCGCTTGATGTGCTTGCGGTGTACCAGGTGGCTCTGGTGGATGCGCACGAAGCCTTGCGGCAGCAGGAAGGCCGCAAATTCGCTGAGCGGCCGGCTCACCACCTGCGGCTTCTTCTCGCCGCGCACGTACACCTCGGTGTAGTTGTTGTCGCTGTTGCAGTAAAGAATGTCGTCCAGCTGTACGATGGAAAGGCCGTCGCCCGTGGGCAGGGCGATCTGGCGGTCGCTGGCCACATTGCCCAGCAAGGAGCCGATATCCCCGGATGTCTTTCCCGTGTCGATCGCGGCAATGGCCTTGTGCATTGCATCGTCCAGTTCCTCGGGCACGATCGGTTTCAACAGATAATCCAAGGCGCTGAAACGGATGGCGCGAACGGCGTAGCCCTCGTGCGCCGTGGTGAAGACCACGTGCGGCCGTTGCGGTGCGATGGCCTTCAGCAGGTCAAAGCCGGTCATGCTTCCCATTTCCACATCCAGAAATAGCAGGTCCGGACGTTCGTTGCGTACCAAGGACACCCCTCGGGGCACATCGTCGGCCGTGCCCTTGAGGTGGATGTCCGGGTGCCGCTCCGCCAAAAGTGCGGCAAGGATTCCGCGGCACTGGGCCTCGTCGTCAACGATCACTGCGGTGGTGGCCATGGATCATGGGGTTGAAGGGATGAAAGTATACTATCAGGCAAATTCTGCGACCGGCTCCATGTGGTGTTCTGATGATCTTAGATCGGCACCTCCACCTCCACGCAGGTTCCCTTCGGGCATTCCAGGTAACGGAATCCCGCAGGACGCCCTTTCTGTTCGGCCAATTGGTCCAAGCGTTCCTTGGTGATCACCGTGCCCAGCGAACGTCCTCCGGTGCTTGCCGCCCGGTCTTTCGGCATGCCGATGCCATCGTCGCTGATGGTGGTCACGAGGCCGCCGCCTCGCATGCGGATGTCGATCTCCACCTTCCCGCGTCCTTCCTTGCCGAACATCCCGTGCCAGACAGCGTTTTCCACAAAGGGTTGCAGCACCAGCGGAGGTACTAGCAACTCCTCTTGATCGATGGCGGGGTCAATGGTGATAAGGAAATCGAACATGTCGCCCGAGCGTGCCTGCTCCAGCTCCAAGTAGATGCCGAGCGCTTCGAGATCGCGGACCAAGGGGACCTCGGCCTTGCGGCTGTTCTCCAGCACCAGGCGCATGAGCCTGCCGAAGCGGGCCACGAAATCGTGGGCCTTTTCCGGCTCCTGCTGCCGGATGAACGCACTGATGCTGTTGAGCGCGTTGAAGATGAAGTGCGGGTTCATCTGGGAGCGCAGGGCCTTGGTCTCCAACTGGGCGGCCTGCTTGGCATAGCGCTCGCGGCGGCGCTTGCGGTCCAGCACATAGGCGGCGGTGCCGCCCACGGCCAACAGCAGACCGCCGCCCGCCAATCCAAAGCTGCGCAAGCGTAGGCGCTGTACGCTCGTTTGGGCCGCTTCCCGTTCTTGGGCCAGTACTTGGGCATGCATTAGGCTGTCCGCGAACTGCTGCTTGGCGAAGGTGTGCCGCAGCTCGGTCTGCGCGATCTTTTCAGTCACCTGCAGGCCTTCCAACGAATCCTTCAGGTTATACCAACGGTCCTTGTAGTCCAGAGCCTCGGCGTAGCGCCCCAGCTTCTCATGGGCAAAGGAGAGCCGGTTCAGCGAGAGCAGGCGCAGTTTGTTGTAGTTCCCTTTCTCCGCTTGCGGCAACGCTTTTTCCAACCAGTCGATGGCGGCACGCCATCGTTGCCTTGAGATCTCGTTCGAGGCGATGCCGATCATGGAGGTCACGGCGAATTGGGCGTTCCCAGCCGCTTGGAATTTCAGGAGCGCCTTGTGCATCTCGTTAATGGCCTCGTCGAATCGGCCTTCCCAGTTCAGGACTGCGGCTCGCGTGTTCACCACGAGTGCCAATAGTTCCGGGTCATCCTCTTCAAGGGCCACTTTTTCGGCCTCGTTGATCAACCTGTATGCCGAGGAGAACCGGTCGGCGTAACGGAAGCCCACTTCAAGTGATCCGGCGCTGTCCAAACTGACCCGGAACTTGGCGAGCTGAAGCCTGATGATGGCGCTGGCACGCGGCATATTGAGGCTGTCGGCGATCTGTATGGCGGGAAGCCAGCGGTCAAGGACCTCCTGCGGACCTAGCACGTCCCAATAGCAAAAGCCCATCAGTTTCAGGCAGCTTACCCGGTTGCGCAGGTCACCCACGCGGGCAAAGGCCTCTTCCGCCTTGACCGTAGTGGTGGCGCATTGCTCCGCACGGCCTTGGTCGATCTGCGCATTGGCGACCCCGAGCAGGCACAGCCCTTCCACGTCCGGATCACCGTCGATCATGGCGGCTTCAAGCGCCGCCGTGTAGATCTGTTCCGCGCTCTCGGGGTCGCCGCCGACCAAGTGGGCCGAACCCTGGGCCTGTAGCAGTTCGGCAAGGCGACGCGGGCTTCCATTGGCATCCACCAATGGCCGCAAAGCCATGGCCAGGGAATCGGCTTGGGTCAATTTGCTCCGGTTTCCCACAAGCCGCACCTGCATGATCTTGGCGCGCAGGTACAGGTCCGGGCCCAAGCGCTCCTCCGGCGGGGCCAGAACCAGCCCCAGCATGCTGTCCGCAAGGTCCCATTTGCGGTCGGCCTCGTACAGCCGCCCCGTGTAGTACTGCGACCATGCGGTGTACAAGGATCGCTGCTCCGGGCTCGCGCCTTCGGCCATGTTCGCGATCCATGCTTTCGCACCGGGCGCGTGATGGAACACCAGGGCCTCCGCCAACAGGCACCGGTTCGCCAATGCGGACGTACGATCCCCATCGGCTTCGGCAGCGCGGATCTGCGCCTCAAGGATCTTTTGCGTCCTGTCAAGGTCCGCATAGTACCAACGTTCCAATTCCAAGGGCATCAACAGGCCGTTTACCCCCGGCATGCCGGGTTGTGCATGCTTGTTTTCCGGTGGCGAACAGGAAGCGCAAGCCGCTGCACCGGCCAAAAGCCAATAAATCGGGGCGCATCTGTTCATCGGTGGCGGTTCCGAGCGGCTGAAGATAGTTGGGTCTTCCGGAATCCCTCTGCGCCACCTCCAATAATGTGATGTTCGGTTTGGTCCAATGACCGGTGCTGACATGATCCGGGGACAAACGTCCGGAAGGTTCTACCGAAAGGAGATGAAACACAAAAAAACAGTGGTCTCTCCGCGCAGCAGGTGGAAACCATTGAACTGCACCGGTCATGCAACGGGTGGCAGTACGTCCGAATGAACACCCATCCTCATCCCGCCATCGGTTGCGGGGCCCATCACTCCCTCTCCAATACCAAGCTCGTGGAGTTCATGCAGTAACGCAAGCCCGTAGGCTTTGGGCCATCATCGAACACGTGGCCCAAATGCGCGCCACAACGCGCGCAAACGATCTCCGTGCGCTCCATGCCGTGGCTGCCATCACTTACGTGCTCCACGCTGGTGGGTGCCAACGGTTGGTAGAAGCTGGGCCAGCCGGTACCGCTGTGGAATCCCGTGGTGGCATCAAAGAGTGGATGCCCGCATACCGCGCAAACGAAGATGCCCTTGCCCTTGTAATCGGTGTATTTGCCCGTGAAGGGCGCATCGGTCCCGCTTTCAAAGGCGATGTGGAACAGCTCCGGCGAAAGGATCTTCCTCCATTCCGCTGGGGACACGTTAAGCTTGGTGGTGTCCGTGGTGGACCAGTAAGGGTTGTTGGCGTGGTCGTCTCCGTCGCCTTGTAGCAAGGATGCCTCGGTTTGAGCCGATGCGGGCTGTCCGGTGGTGCCGCCGCACCCGGCCAGCATGAATCCGCCGATCAGGAAGAGGCTGAAGCCTTTGGAAATGTGCGTGCCGAATTTCAGGGTCTTCATCATGATCGTGTTTTCGGAAGCATCCACGCAAGAATTGGGCCGGTTGGATCGTGCATGCAAGTTCAACGTTCCCGTTCGTGTGCCATCCAGTAGTTGGCTTGAAGTGATGAACCTGACAGAGGCATGCCGCCATCCGTGACCGGTGGTGGTGTGCTGAAAAAATCTTCCCCAAAGGGGAATCCCGCCCAAACCGGTTCCCCGGTTCCAAACCCCGATCGCCTTTCCTTTCTTTGCGCCCCCAAAAACGTTCCCGCATGGCGAAACAGCCCGACCTGGTGATCGTGGAGTCCCCCGCGAAAGCCAAGACCATTGAGAAGTACCTCGGCCCCGGCTTCATGGTGCTCAGCAGCTTCGGCCATGTGCGCGACCTGCCGGAACGCGACCTCAGCGTGGATACCGAGAACGGCTTCGAACCGAACTACATCGTGCCGGATGACAAGAAGGGGAAGCTCGCCGAACTCCGCAAGCAGGCCAACAAGGCCGATATCGTTTGGCTGGCGACTGATGAGGACCGGGAGGGGGAGGCCATCAGCTGGCACTTGAAGGAAGCATTGGAACTGGCCGACAGCAAGGTGAGGCGCATCACCTTCAATGAGATCACGAAGCAGGCCGTGACCGATGCCATGGCCGCACCGCGCGCCATCGACCTGCATCTGGTGGATGCCCAACAGGCCCGCCGCGTGCTGGACCGTCTGGTGGGCTACGAGCTCAGCCCGGTGCTGTGGCGCAAGGTGAAGCCCAGCCTCAGCGCGGGCCGCGTGCAAAGCGTGGCCGTCCGCCTGATCGTGGACCGCGAGCGCGAGATCATCGGCTTCGATGCCAAGAGCGCCTTCCGCATCACCGCGCAATTCCTCACCCCGGGCAAAGCTGCGGTGAAGGCCGACCTGCCGCAACGCTTCGCTACCGAATCCGAGGCCCTGGAGTTTTTGAAAAGCTGCGTCGGCGCGGAATTCACCGTGAAGGCCGTGGAGAAGAAGCCCGCCAAGCGCAGCCCCACAGCGCCCTTCACCACCTCAACGCTTCAGCAGGAGGCCAGCCGCAAGCTCGGCTACGGTGTGGACCGCACCATGCGGATCGCTCAAGGACTTTATGAGCAGGGCCACATCACCTACATGCGTACCGACAGCGTACACCTCAGCGAACTCGCCATCGGCGCGGCGGCGGAGGCCATCACCGCCCAGTACGGTACCCGCTACAGCAAACCCCGCCGCTTCGCCACCAAGAGCAAGGGCGCACAGGAAGCCCACGAGGCGATCCGTCCCGTGGACATGCGTGTGCGCAACGCCGGCAGCGACCGTGATGCGGAAAAACTCTACGACCTTATTTGGAAGCGCACACTGGCCAGCCAAATGGCCGAGGCCGAACTGGAGAAGACCGTGGTGGACATCGCCATCAGCACCCGCCCGGGCGACATGCTCCGTGCGCAAGGGGAGGTGATCACCTTCGATGGCTTCCTCAAGGTCTATCTGGAAGGAAAGGACGACGAGGACGATGCCGAGCAGGAGGGCTTGCTGCCGGAAATGCGCCAGGGCGAGAACCTTGCCTTGCAGGAAATGGCCGCCACACAACGTTTCGATCGTCCGGCCCCGCGTTACACGGAGGCCAGCTTGGTAAAGAAGCTCGAGGAACTCGGCATCGGCAGGCCGTCCACCTATGCGCCCACCATCAGCACCGTGCAAAAGCGCGGCTACGTGGTGAAGGAGAACCGCGACGGCATCCAGCGCCCGTACCGCATCCTCACGCTTGCCGGTGGGAACATCGGCGACAAGACCGCCATGGAGAACACCGGCGCGGAAAAGCAAAAGTTATTCCCCACCGACATCGGCATGGTGGTGAACGATTTTCTCGTGGAGCACTTTCCCAACATCGTGGATTTCCACTTCACAGCCAAAGTGGAGGAGGAGTTCGACGTGATCGCGGAGGGTAGGGAGAATTGGCGCGAAATGATCAAGCGGTTCTACACGCCGTTCCACGCCACCATCGGGAATGTGGTGGAAAATGCCGACCGGGCCTCCGGCTCCCGCGTGCTGGGCCAGGACCCCAAGACCGGTAAGGACGTGGTGGCGCGAATAGGCCGCTTCGGGCCCATGGTGCAGATCGGCAGCGTGGACGATGAGGAGAAGCCGCGGTTCGCCTCCATCCGTAAGGACCAGAGCATAGCCACGCTCACCTTCGAGGAAGCCATGGACCTCTTCAAATTGCCGCGCACACTGGGCAAGAGCGGGGATGAGGAAATCATTGTGGGCGTTGGACGCTTCGGGCCTTACGTGAAGTTCGGCTCCCTCTTCGCCAGCCTCACACCGGACGATGACCCCATCACCATTGAACTACCTCGTGCCCTGGAGCTGATCGACCTGAAGAAAGCGGCCAGCAAGACCCGCGAACTGGGAGAGTACGAAGGCGGTATGCTGGAAGTGGGCCGTGGCCGCTTCGGACCGTTCGTGCGGCATGGAAAGGTGTATGCCAACATTCCCAAGGGCACGGAACCGGACACGGTCACCTTGGAGCAAGGCATTGAATTGATCAAGGCGAAGCTGGAAGGTGCCCGAGCGAAGGTGTTGAAGGAATTCGATGGCTCGGAGATCCAAGTGCTGGCCGGCCGGTACGGACCGTACATCACCGACGGATCCAAGAACGCCAACGTGCCCAAGGAGAAGGAGCCCGCGGATGTTACCCTTGAAGAAGCCATAAAGCTGTTGGCGGAAGCCCCAGCGCGAAAAGGCGGAAAAAAGAAGGCGGTACCGCGCAAAGCAGCCGTGAAGAAGGCCGCACCGAGGAAGAAGGCAGCGAAGAAAAAGGCAGCCAAGAAGAAATAGTACCCTCTCCCTCAGGGACTCGGCCATGCGGCGGAAGACCTTGAAGGAGGGACTAACAGCGCGCTGTGGGCATTTGGTGCCTGCCCGGCCCCGCCTCTTACAAGGCTACGGCGACCTTCGCCACATCACGTTCTGTAGCGTGCAGCCCGACCATGGAATCCAGCATCTACTTCACACCATCCAAGGGGTTTGGTGATAGCCGTCCGGAATGGCCCGCCAATTCATTGGGTGACCACACCGTTTTCCATACCACCAAGGGCTTACCCTCCTTGGAGGGGGTCCAAGTGGCCATTTTCGGCGTGCCCGACGACCCCGGGCACGCAAAGCCCCGTGGTTGCGTGGACGCTCCCGATGCCGTGCGTGCCCAGTTGTACAAGCTCTACGTGCCGGCGAACGGATTCGGCATTGCCGACCTGGGCAACCTCCATCCGGGCAACACCGCCGAGGACACCCGGCACGCCTTGGCCGAGACCATCGCCGAACTGGTGCGAATGAACATTGTGCCGGTGATCATCGGTGGTGGTCAAGCGCACACCTTCACCCAATATCTGGCGTATGAGAAATTGGAGCGCACAGCCAACTTGGCCTGCGTCGATGGCCGCTTTGACCTGGGGGAGCCCGGGCAGGGACTCGCGGAAACAAGCTATTTGAGCCACATCGTTCTTCGCCAGCCCAACTACCTCTTCAATTACAGCAACCTCGGGTTCCAGACCTACCTGGTGGACCAACCCGGCATCGAGCTGATGGACAAGCTCTTCTTCGATGCCCATCGGCTGGGGGAGCTCCGGGCGAACCTCACCGAGGCCGAACCGGTACTGCGGAACGCGGATACCGTGAGCGTTGACATGACCAGCATCCGCCGTTCGGACGCCCCGGGCACCACGCGCCCCGGCCCCAACGGTTTTCATGGAGAAGAGATATGCCAGCTCATGCGCTATGCGGGCATCAGCGAGAAGGTCACCTCGATCGGTTTCTACGAGATGGACCCGTGGCGTGATCAGGACCACGTTACCGCACAACTGGCCGCGCAGATGATCTGGTGCTTCCTGGACGGCTTCGGAAGTCGCACCAACGATCTGCCATGGCTGGACCGGAAGCGGTTCACCCGATTCCACGTGCCCATCAAGGGTCACGAACAGGAGCTGGTGTTCTACAAGAGCACCGTGAGCGACCGCTGGTGGATGGATGTTCCCTATCGCGCCGAGCGGGAGGCCCGCTTCGAGCGGCACCATTTGGTGCCCTGTGCGTACAGCGACTATACAGCGGCCTGCCGGGAGGAGGTGCCGGACAGGTGGTGGCGAACCTTCCAGAAGCTGGCGTGATCCCAACTTTCAGGGTAGACTGGAACGAACTGATTTCCGCGAAAAGATCGGACCGTATGCTTTTTTGCTATTTTGGCGGCTGTTAACCCGGTCCGGGTTTCGGCCGAAGCTCTCCGAAACCCGCGTCAAACAAGAAGAAACCGCATGAGGTGGATAATTACTGCAGGGGTCTGTGCGTTGGTCGGGAGCGTTTCTTACGCTCAGCAGGACCCGCAATTCACCCAGTATATGTTCGATCGCCTGTCCGTGAACCCGGCGGTAGCAGGCGGTACCGGCAATATCTGTGCCACGGCCCTGATGCGCCAGCAATGGACAGGTTTCGACGGCGCGCCGAAAACCGGCCTGATCAATCTGCAAGGGCCGATCAACAAGATCAATAGCGGTTTGGGTCTCTCCGTGTATTTCGACAAACTGGGCCAGGAAAAGAGCACCATCGCCAGATTGCATTATGCCTATCACTTCAAGGTGGGCAGCCAGAGCACCTTCAGCGCGGGGATCTATGCGGGCATGTCCGGTCGGGCCTTGGACGGGCGATGGATCGCAATTGATCCCGTGACGGACGATAACGCCATACCAACCAGCGGAAAGAGTGCAAGCGGCTTCGACCTTGGCGCCGGCCTCTACTATAAGTCGCCCAAAATGTGGTTGGGCATCTCCAGTACCCAGCTTCCCGAGACCGAGCTCAGCGATGTGAGCATCAAGAACAAGCGGCACTATTATGTACAGGCGGGCTATGACTGGGCCATGGGGGGCAACAACAAGTATACCCTCCAGCCAAGCATCCTCCTGAAGAGTGATGCCAGTTCCACGCAGTTGGACATCGGCGCCCTGTTCCTTTACGATGACATGTTGTGGATCGGGGCGAGCTACCGGACCGAGGATGCCATCGCCCCCATGATCGGCTACCAGCACAAGTTCCCCAAGGGGGATAGCATGTTGCGCTTGGGCTATAGCTACGATGTGACGACCTCTGAACTGAAGAATTACAGCAGTGGCAGCCATGAAGTGATGTTAAGCTACTGCTTCAAGATCGTGAAACCGGTGGTGAACGAGATCTACCATCACCCCCGTTTCTTGTAGAGGAGCGTAACAAAAGGACCAGAACGCCGTTGCATATCTGTCTGCGGGAACCCCGGCTCCGGGGTGGACCAAAAGGAACCCTGCAAGGAACCTGGACAGATCAGGAGCGGTAAAACAAGGAAGACCATGGAACGACGTCCCATCCTTTATCTCTGCGGCATAGCCGTGATGGCCAGTTGCGGCAAGGGCGGCCAAGGGCAGCTCATTGGCGCCCAGAACCGACCGTCATGGTACCAAGTGGACCCTTACGGGATGAACTACATCCCGCTGGGCAGCTATACCATGGGTCCAAGTGACCAGGACGCGCCCTATGCGCAGGTGGCCACCTCGAAGACCGTTTCCATCCAAGCGTTCTACATGGACCAGACGGAGATCAGCAACAACGAGTATCGCCAGTTCGTGGAGTACGTGATCGACTCCACGGCCAAGCAGATCCTGGGCGATGAGGATATCGGAGAACACGTGATCACCGAGGATGAGTTCGGGGAGGAGATCGATCCGCCGGTGATCAACTGGAGGGAGCGCATTTTCTGGGAAGGAGAAGAGGAGAGAGAGGCACTAGCCGATATGTACTATCCGGAAAGCGAGCGCTTCTACCGCCGCAAGGTGATCGATACGCGCAAGCTGATGTTCGAGTACTACTGGATCGACCTGAAGGAGGCCGCCCGCAAGAGCGGTAAGGACCTTGACCTGGGCTACACCAACGTGAAGGGAGGGAAGACCAGCATACAAGGTCATAGCGACCGCAGCAAGTTCATCATCAAGGAAGTGATCAACGTCTACCCGGACACGCTGTCCTGGGTACACGACTTCACGTACTCCTACAACGAGCCGATGACGGAGAACTACTTCTGGCATCCGGCCTATGATGATTACCCGGTTGTGGGCGTTACCTGGAGCCAGGCCAAGGCATTCAACGTATGGCGTACGCAGAACATGATGAACGCATGGTTGGAGAGAGGAGGCGAACCCTTCATCAACCACTTCCGCTTGCCCACTGAGGCTGAATGGGAGTATGGAGCGCGGGGAGGGCTGGACCTTTCACCGTTCCCTTGGGGTGGACCTTACGTCCGCAATCGCTCCGGCTGCTTCCTGGCCAACTTCAAACCATTGCATGGCAACTACACCGATGATGGAGGCTTCCATACGGTGCCCGTGGACTCCTACTCGCCCAATGACTACGGCCTCTACAACATGAGCGGGAACGTGGCGGAATGGACCAGCACGGCGTTCGATGAGAGCGTTTATGATTTCGACCATGACATGAACCCGGAGTACTCCTTCGATGCCTTGGCGAACGACCCGCCGTCCATGAAACGCAAAGTGGTGCGTGGAGGCTCGTTCAAGGACGTGGGCCTTTACCTGCAGACGGGAACACGGGCCTTTGAGTACCAGGATACGGCCAAATGCTACGTCGGCTTCCGTAGTGCATTGACCTATCTCGGCCGCGGCAAGGCGGTGAGAGCGGAAGAACTATAAGCAAAGACCAGGATCATTGGGGCTCGGCAAGCGAACCAGCCAGCCCCTCACATGAAACAAGGAAGAACCCCGATCAACACAAAAGCAAGGAAAATAAGATGAAACCAGGCAGCAAGAGGTGGAAGAATTTCATGGCGAAACTGTATGGATTGGGTGCTTCCGTAGTGCTCATCGGTGCATTGTTCAAGATCCAGCACTGGCCCATGGCCGACTTCTTCCTGATCATCGGCCTGACCACCGAGGCGATCATCTTCGCGTTCTCAGCTTTCGAGCCCCCACACGAAGAACCCGATTGGAGCTTGGTATATCCGGAGTTGGCCTCCGCGGACCATGCCATCGGCCAGGATTTCAAGACCGAGGACCAACGCTCGATCACGGAGCAGTTGGACGATATGCTCGAGAGTGCGAAGATCGAGCCCGAGCTGATCGAGAGCTTGGGTGCCGGCATGCGCAGCCTCAGCGATCAGGCCCGTGCCATGGGTGAGATCACCGGTGCCGCTGCGGCAACCAGTGAGTATGCCGAAAGCTTGAAGGGGGCTTCGAGCAAGGTGAGCGAGCTGAGCGAGAACTACGCGAAGGCCAGTGAGAGCCTATCCGGCCTCACGGAGAACATGGACGCGGGTCGCAATGCCGGCGAGAACCTCGGTCGGATGGGCAAGAACCTGAGCGACCTCAATGAAATGTACGAACTCCAGCTCCGCACAAGCCGCGAGAAGCTGGAGGCCGCAAACCAGATGTTCGCCGGCATGGGTGAAATGCTCGCACACCTCAACGATAGTGTGAACGATACCAAGCGATACAAGGAGAACATCTCCGAACTCAGCGAGAACTTGGCGAAACTCAACACCGTCTATGGCAACATGTTGAATGCCATGACCATTCGCTGATCGACCACGACCTGATAGGAATAAACCAACCGACCAAATCCCAAGCCCAATATGGCAGGCGGCAATCTGTCCCCGAGACAGAAAATGATCAATCTGATGTACTTGGTGCTGACCGCGCTTCTGGCGTTGAACGTATCCAAGGAGATCCTCGATAGTTTCATCATCGTGAACGAGGGCTTGGAGAACACCAAGTCCACCTTCAAGGACAAGATGGACGCTACGTATGCCCAGTTCGGGCAGTTGGCCAAGGAGAACCAGGCCAAGTATGGTGCGGCGTGGAACGATGCCCAGCAGGTGCAACAGCTCGCCACCAAACTTGTTTCCCACATCGATACCCTGAAAGGGATGTTGATCTCCAAAACGGACGGAATCCCATTGGATCAAGTGATGGGCATGGAAAACGGCGTGGACACGGTGCTCAACCTCGAGTACGTGAGCAGCAAGGACAACAATACCCACATCACGGAGATGATGGTGGGGTCGGAGCCGGGCAAGCCCAGGGAAGGTCCGTATACGGCGCGTGAACTGAGGAGCATGCTGGAGAGCTTCCGGGACAAGGTGAAGGTTGCCGCAGCGGGTGATGAGAAACTTCAGGCCAGTGCGGACCGGATGTTCAATTTCGAGGACCGTCGCGATGCCAGCGGCACCATGAACAACTGGTCCTCGATGAACTTCTATCACGTTCCCGTGGTGGCCGGTATCACCACGCTCTCGAAGATACAGACCGATATCCGGACCATGGAGAGCGAACTGGTGAGCCGCATGATGAGCGGCGTGGAATCCAAGACCTTCAAGTTCAACACCCTGGAGGCCATCATCAAGCCGCAAAGCAGTTATGTGACCGCAGGTGGAACTTACCGTGCCAACATCTTTTTAGGAGCCTACGATAACCAGAACGCCCCGGAGGTATACGTGGCCGGGCCGGGAGCCTATGTGGACACCACCGTATCCCCGCCCGTGATCGTGGGTGATTCCAGAAAGCTGGATATGGATGGAGCGAAAGCCATCCTGGAAGAACCAGCAACGAGCGCCGGTCTGAAAGTGGTGACAGGGATCATCAAGTTCAAGCCGGTTGGTGGTGAGCTTCAGACCGAGAAGTTCAGGGCTGAATACGAAGTGGCGGCCCCGAGCCTCGTGGTGAGCCCTACCAAGATGAACGTCTTCTATCGCGGAGTGGAGAACCCCGTGAGCATCAGCGTGGCAGGTTACAGCGCCACCAATATCCAGCCCAGCATGACCAATGGTACATTGGGAAAGGACAGGGATGGCTACGTGGTGAAGCCCGGTTCAGGCCCCACTGCGGTAATAAGCGTGACCGTGACCAACCCCGACGGCACCAAAAAGAGCATGCCCGGAGTGGAATTCCGCGTGAAGAACGTACCGAACCCCACTCCGTATTTCGCGGGCAAGGGCGTGAACGACAACACGGTGAGAAAGAACGAGATCGTTGCCGCGCAAGGGGTGCTTGCCAAGATGGAGAACTTCGAGTTCGACCTTCGGTTCGACATCGTGAGCTATACCGTGACCACCACCATCGCGGGCAACGTGCTGGAGAAGCCCTGCGTCGGGCCGGCGCTCAGCGCTGATGCCAAGGCCGTTCTGGAGAGGGTCAGGTCCGGCCAGAAAATATTCATCGAGAACATCAAGGCCAAGGGTCCGGACGGTACGGTCAGGAACCTCGGTGCGCTCTCGTTCAAAGTGATCTGATCACGCTAAAAAACGCATCCCATGAGGACCTTCAAAAGCATTCTGTTCGGTGCCTTGCTCTGTGCAGGCATCGGCATGGCCCAAACGAGCCAGGCACAGACGGTGCTCGATGGTGCCTACATCAAGGAGCACACAAAGACCCAACGCGTTGTACCCTACCCCTATATCCGCGAGGCGGATGTGATGTGGTACCGGCGTGTGTGGCGCGAGATCGACCTGCGGGAGAAGATCAACCTGCCGCTGTACTACCCCACCGAACCGATCAATGATCGCAAGAGCCTCTTCGACGTGATCAAGCAAGGGGTGCTGGAGGATGGTTCCATCACGGCGTATGATGTGGGACCCGTCGGCCTGGACGACGAGTTCACCAAACCGCTGTTGCCCTCGGAGGTGAAGGCCATGCTCTCCAAGACGGACACCACGATGACGGACAACATCTACACGGGTGAACTGGATACCGTGTACACCACCAGCGAGGTGACCAGCGAGAAGGTGAGGAAGTACTTGATCAAGGAGGACTGGATCTTCGATCGCCAGCGTTCCGTGATGGACATCCGCATCATCGGCCTCTGTCCGTTGCGGGAGAACATCGGCGAGGACGGTGAGATGCGCGGATATTCCAAAATGTTCTGGCTCTACTTCCCGGAACTGCGATACGTGCTGGTGAACTGGGACGTGTTCAATCGGGAGAACGATGCCGAACGCCGGTCCTTCGATCATGTGTTCTGGGCACGCCAGTTCAATAGCACCATTACCAAGGTGGGCAATGTGTACGATCGCAACATCGCGCAATACAAGACCGGAATAGATGCGCTGTTGGAAGGGGAAGCGATCAAGGAAGACCTCTTCAACTTCGAGCACGATCTTTGGAATTTCTGAGGAGGACCGGCTCATTGTACTTCAAGGCCCCGCAGTTCCGGCATACCGCCGGGAGCGGGGCCTTCGGCCTTTCCCCGAGGCTGCATGGCACAAGCCCTTGCTGAGCACTTCGCATCCTCCTTCAGCCATGTCCCTTTCTTGTTCATGGATCTTCCTGGGAGGATCCGCGTACCTTTGCCGCCCGAAAAAATGATCAGTGTCAACGATCTTCTTCTGCATTTTGGCGAGCGGCCGATGTTCGACCATGTTTCCTTCTTCATCGGAAGCGATGACCGCATCGGTCTGGTAGGCCGTAACGGTGCGGGAAAGAGCACGTTATTGAAGATCCTTGCCGACCAGCAACCCTTCGACAAGGGGACCATCGGAAGACCCAAGGGACTTACGATGGGATACCTGCCCCAGCAGATGGACCATGACCTGGAGCTCAGTCCGTGGCAGGTGGCGGAGAAGGCCTTTGCGGAAGCCCAGGAGCTGAATGCCAGCATTGATCAGATCGCGGACGACCTGGAGCAGGCCAAGACCGATGAAGAGGCCATGGAACTGGCCACCCTGCTCGCGCATGCCCATGAGCGGCTCAATACGCTGGGCGTATCCGACCACGACATGAAGATCGAGCGCATGCTCAAGGGCATCGGCTTCGTGGACCAGGACATGCACCGGAGCATGAAGGAGCTCAGTGGAGGCTGGCGCATGCGCGCTGAACTGGCACGCATCCTCCTGGTGCAGCCGGACCTGCTGTTGCTGGACGAACCCACCAACCACTTGGACCTCCCGGCCATCCAATGGTTGGAGGACCTGCTGCGCAGTTATCCCGCCGCGTTGGTGCTTATCAGCCACGACAAGACCTTTTTGGACAAGCTCACCAAGCGCACCTTGGAAGTGACCGGAGGCTCGATCATCGACCGGAAAGTGCCGTGGAGCCAGTACGTTGAGCTTCGCAAGGTGGAGCGCGAGCAGCAATCCGCCGCAGCCAAGGAGCAGCAGCGCTATATCAAGGAGACCGAGGCACTGATCAACAAGTTCCGCGCGAAGGCGAGCAAGGCCGCGTTCGCCCAAAGCCTCATCACCAAGCTGGACAAGCTGGACCGCATTGAAGTGGAGGATGAGGACCTGCGCAAGATGCTGGTGAAATTCCCCCCGGCCCCCAGCAGCGGTAAACTGGTGTGCGAGGTGATGGGGGTATCCAAGGCGTACGGGCCAAAGCGCATCTTCAGCAATGCCGAGCTCACCATTGCCAAGGGCGAACATTTGGCCTTGGTAGGCGCCAACGGCACGGGCAAGAGCACCTTGGTGCGCATGATCATGCGGGAGGAACCCTTCGAGGGCGAGATCCGCTTGGGCCACAATGTGATCACAGGCTACTACGCCCAGGACATGCCTGAGCGCATGGCCCCGCAACGCACCGTGATCGAGACCGCCGAGGATGCGGCAAGCGAGGAAAACCGTACTCGGGTGAGGGCGATGTTGGGTGCCTTCATGTTCAGTGGCGAGGATGTGGAAAAGAAGGTAAAGGTCCTCAGTGGGGGGGAACGCGCCCGGCTGGCCTTGTGCTGCATGTTGTTGAAACCCTTGAACTTCCTCCTATTGGACGAACCCACGCACCATTTGGACATTCAGAGCAAGGATGTGCTCAAGGAAGCATTGAAGAATTACGATGGTACATTCCTGCTGGTGAGCCACGACCGGGATTTCCTCACCGGCCTGACCGACCGCTTGCTGGAACTGGATGATCTCCGGATCCGTGATCAGCACATGGACATCCTGGAACTGATCGAAAAGCGCAAGGAACTCCAAGGAGCTGACATTGGAAAGAGCTCCGCCCGTGTGAAGGAAGTGAAGGCTGCCAAGAAAGGGAAGGACCAGCGTGCCGGGAAGGACCGTGAAAAGGAGCTGCGCAAGGCCAGGAATGCCGTGGAGCGTCTGGAAAAGCAATTGACGCAGCTGGAGCAGGAGGAGAAAGACCTCCAGGCCAAGGTGATGAAAGGGGATCTACCGGCGGACGAGGTGCAGGCCGGGTACGAGAAAATGGGCGCTCTGGCCAAGCGGATCGCTACGGTGATGGAAGAATGGGAAACAGCTTCCGCGCAGGCAGAGGAGTTGGCTGAGGAGGCGTGATCGAGGACAATTGTGCCCCTGAAAGGAAAACGGGCCATCGGTAAGGACGGCCCGTTTTCTTGGTAGCGGGGGTAGGACTCGAACCTACGGCCTTCGGGTTATGAGCCCGACGAGCTACCATCTGCTCCACCCCGCAATAGGGGCGCAAAGATAGTGTTTTCCATTCACATGCGAATTGAGCTTCAACTCCCCTATGAGCGTGATGCGCGGCGAATTGGGAGCACTGCCATTTCCCAGGTCCTTTATCCCGACCTTCGCAGCCAGGAAAACATGACACACCGTGCGGGATACGTCAACATTATCGGGAGGCCGAACGTGGGCAAGAGCACGCTGTTGAACGCCCTGCTCGGCGAGAAGCTCGTGATCGTGAACCCCAAGGCGCAGACCACGCGCCACAGGATCCTCGGCATCCTCAATGGAGAGGACCACCAGCTGATCCTTTCCGATACGCCGGGCATTCTGGAGCCGGTGTACAAGCTGCAGGAGAGCATGATGCAGGCCGTGGACGAGGCGCTGCGGGACGCCGACGTGCTGATCGTGATGGTGGAGCTCGGCGAAACACCGGAGAAGTCCGAGGAGCTCCTGAGGCGGGCACGTCGGTTCAAGGGCCGTACACTGGTGCTGATCAACAAGGTGGACCTCGGGGATGAAGGGAAACTGAACATCGCCTTTGACCAATGGCACGCGGCCTTTCCCGATGCGGTGGTACTGCCCATCTCCGCGCTCCATGGCCTGCACATCAAGGAACTGCGCACCAAGTTGATCGCGATGTTGCCGCTTCATCCGCCGTACTTCCCCAAGGATGAAATGAGCGATCGGGACATGCGCTTCTTCATCAGTGAGATGATCCGGGAGAAGATCCTCAGCCTCTACAAGCAGGAGATCCCCTACAGCGCGCAGGTGGTGGTGAACAGCTACGAGGAAAGTCCGGAGATCGTAAAGGTGCAAGCGGATGTGATCGTAATGCGCGACAGTCAGAAGGGCATCATCATCGGAAAGGGGGGCGGGGCGCTACGGCAGCTTGGCACGGAGGCCCGGAAGGCCATTGAGAAGTTCGTGTCCAACAAGGTGTTCCTGGACTTGAAAGTAAAGGTGGACGAGGACTGGCGCGGGGACGACAGAAAACTGAGGCGGTACGGGTATTGATCCGTAACGATTTGAGGCGACGAGGTCCCAACTCGCTGACCACTGCCCGATGACGGGAGCAAACGAAAGATCGAAAACGGCCGCTTGACGGCATACAGGAAATGGTAAACATCGTCGCCATCGTAGGCCGCCCCAACGTGGGCAAGAGCACCCTCTTCAACCGATTGGTGGAGAGCCGCATCGCCATTACGGACCCCACTTCCGGCACCACGCGGGACCGCCACTATGGCGAAGCCCAGTGGAACGGCAAGCACTTCACCGTGATCGATACCGGAGGTTATGTTCAAGGGAGCGACGATGTGTTCGAGCCCGAGATCCGCAAGCAGGTGGAACTGGCCATCCAAGAGGCGGACAGCATCCTCTTTCTCGTGGATACCCAGCAAGGCATCACCGGCATGGACCAGACCGTGGCCAATATGTTGCGCCGCGTGGACAAGCCGGTGTTCCTCGTGGCGAACAAAGTGGACACCAACGAAAAGGAGGTCTATGCCGCGGAATTCTACAAACTGGGGCTGGGAGAGGTGTTCTCCCTGAGCGCACAGAGCGGCGCGGGAACCGGCGATCTCCTGGACAAGGTGGTGGAGACCTTTGCGAAGCCGACCGAACCCATCCCGGATGACCGACCGAAGATCGCCATCGTGGGAAAGCCCAACGTGGGCAAATCCTCCTTGGTGAACACCTTGCTCGGTACCGATCGCACCATCGTCACCCCGGTGGCAGGAACCACTCGCGACAACATCAACTCCCATTTCACCGGATTCGGTTTTGACGTCACCCTGTTGGACACGGCCGGGATCCGTCGCAAGAGCAAGGTGGACGAGGACATCGAGTTCTACAGCGTGCTGCGGAGCGTCCGTGCCATCGAGGAGAGTGATGTGTGCATGTTGCTGATCGATGCGCAGGATGGCGTCCAGCACCAGGACCTGCATATTTTCTCCTTGATCGTGAAGGGAGGGAAGGGCGTGGTGGTGGTGGTGAACAAGTGGGACCTGATCGAAAAGGACACCATGACCACCAAGAACTATGAGGAGGAGATCCGCCGCAAGCTGGCACCGTTCACGGACCTGCCGATCGTCTTCACCTCAGTCACCGAAAAACAACGTATCCATAAGGCCCTGGAGCTGGCCATGATGGTCCATGCCAACCGTGCGAAGCGCATACCCACCCGCAAGCTCAACGACGTGATGCTCCCCGAGATCACGCACAGGCCACCCCCCATGGTGAAGGACAAGGCCATCCGTATCAAGTATGTAACGCAGCTACCCGGTGTGGTTCCTGCGTTCGCGTTCTTCTGCAATCTTCCGCAGTATGTCACGGAGAGCTACACCCGTTTCCTGGAGAATAAACTGCGCGAGCATTTCGATTTCACGGGGGTGCCCATACGGGTGTTCTTCCGGAAGAAGTGAGGATGGAGCGTTAGCTGGGCATGCCCGCCGAGGTCAGAGGCACGCCTCGGATCTTCCGAGCTCGAGAGCACGCCATGTTCGCGGTGCGAAGGCAGATCGGTTGCCGACCATGCCCGTAGAAAGTCCGCCTCCCATCGATCGCTCGATCCCGTCACCTACTTGCTCGATCGGTGGACTGGAATGGGATCCAAGGACGAACTTCGATCCGTGAACCATTGGAGATCCCTCTTGCGCGGATATATCCGTACCGGGCTTTCGGTAGCGGTTGCCGTGATCGCGATCAGCGCGTCGGCCCAACCCTTCCCTGAAGGGACCCCGTTCAGGATGGTCACGTCCATGCCCCAGCTGCAGGACCGGCGGCTTGGCGTGATGGAGGAGGACGGTTTCGGGCGGGTCTGGATCGCGAGCTGGGAAGGGCTCTTCACCTTGAACGGCACTACGGTCCAACGCATCATTTCCGATCCAGCGGATAGTACCACGATCCCCAGCCAGGTCATCCGTTGGTTGGTGCTGCAAGGCGATACCACGCTCTGGTTGGCCACGCAGAACGGCGTTTGCGCATGGGACATCGCCAACGGGAAAGCGGTGCATCCGGCGTGGGCGGCCCCTTTCAAGGAGCGGAATGTGGTCCATATCACCCTCATCGACGAGGCGCTCTGGTTCGGTGTGGACAGCGAAATGGTCCGGGTGCAATTGACAACGGGCCAGGTCGATCGGTATGCACTGCCGAGAAGTGGTTCCAGCATGGTGCGCGCGGTCTCCGTTGCCGCTTTCCCGGGTCGATCGGACCGGGTCATCGTCACCACCTCCCAATACATCGCGGAACTCTTTCCCGCCGAGGAACGCTTCGAGATCTATGCGGATGCGAACGGTTCCAAGCAATACGCCACGGTGCCCGCGCTGGTCCATGCGGGATGGATCTGGGCCGGGTCATGGGGCCAGGGTGTCCGCCGGTTCAAACTGGATCACAGCAAGGCGGAACACCTCCGGATCCAGCAGATGAACGATGTGCCGGGCGGCTATACCACAAGCGTGTGGGCGAAGGATGACAGCACGCTCTGGGTGGCTTCGGAATACGGCATACTCGAACTGGATGCGCGAAGCGGATCCTTCGGGAAGGCACATCCGATCGTGCATGCGTTCCATGCCAAGAAGCAATACTTCATCACCACGGTCCATGGACTTCGCGACGGCACTGCGCTGGCCGGTACCGACGATGGTCTGGCCCGCCTGACGGGCAGCCCGCATCCGTTCAAGCTGGTCGATCTTCCGGACGATGGCCACATCGGGCTGACCCCGTTCTGGGTGATGGCAATGGCACAGGACAAGGACGGCGACCTGGTGATCGGCACGTACGACGGGCTTGGGGTCATGCGTCAGCGAGCGGGGAAATGGGAAGTGATCCCGACGCCGCCGAGCGCGGATGATGGCCGCGCAGCACGCGTGAACAACATCCTGTGCGCTCGGGATGGATCGCTTTGGATCGCCACGCGTGACGGGCCCATGGTGATGCCTGCTGGAGGAACACGCTTCCAGGCGCTCTATCCCGAGGAGCGCTTCTGGACCGCCGGGCTTTGCGAGGACAAGGATGGCCGCATCTGGATCGGTACCGGCAATGCGGGCGTGATCATCCATGACCCGCGCACGGGCAAGGACCTTCGCTTGAAGCACGACGATGCCGATGCGAACTCGCTCGTGAGCAATAACACGGTACGCGCATTTTGTGAGGATACGTTGGGCCGCATGTGGATCGGCATGCGCGAAGGACTGAGCGTGTACGATCCCGCCACGGAGCGTTTTTTGAATTTCGGCCAAGATCGCAGCGAGCGCATCGGGTTTCAAACGCCATTCGTGTACAGCATTGTTCGGGACAGCAAGGGAGCCATGTGGATCAGCTTGTCCAACACAGGGATACGCCAGGTGAACGTTTCGCCCGATGGTGCCTTTTCGCAGCGGGCCTTCGATCACCGGTCGGGGATCGACCCGTCGCGGACGCTCGCCATGCGGATCGATGGACAGGACAGGATCTGGGCCGTGGACAAAGGCGTGCTGATGCTGGACACGCGCACCGGTGCATACCGCCACTTCAACCGGGACGATGGCCTGCTCGATCTTCCCGATGGCGATTCACCCTTGCTCCCCACCGGGGATGGGAGGCTGGTGCTGGGCATCGAGGGCGAGCCCCTCCTGCAGGTGTTCGAGGTCGAGGAGCTTCTGGGGCCGTCGCCCTCCGCACCCATCGAATTCATCTCCATCGCGACAGCGAAGGGCGAGCTATTGAGCGGACGGGACGTGATGCGCCCCCTTGATCTGCGGATCCCCTACGCCGATCTGCCGCTCTATTTCGAGTTCGCCGCGATCGATCAGAGCCGGGCCCATGCGCACCGCTACGCGTACCGGCTGGAGGGGCTGGACGCAAGCTGGCGATCCCTGGGCACCGATCGCGGCATTCGCTTCGCCGTGCTGGATCCCGGTGACTATGTGCTGCACGTGCGGTCCGGCATTGGTGGCGGCACATTGGCGAATGAACGCGTGCTGCGCTTCACGATCGTGCCACCGTGGTACCGCACTACCCTGGCCCGTGTCCTCGGCTTGCTGTCCATCGCAGGCATCGTTCTGTTCATCTTCCTGTTGCGCGTCCGTGCGATCCGTCGCGAAGAGCAACGGAAGACGGCGTTCCAGAAGAAGCTGGCGGAAGTGGAGATGCATGCCCTGCGTGCGCAGATGAACCCGCACTTCCTGTTCAACAGCCTCAACAGCATCAAGTATTACGCGATGACCAAGACCCCGCGGGAGACCGCGGACTACCTGGGGAAGTTCGCGATGCTCATCCGGCGCATCCTGCAGAATTCGCGCGAGGACCTCGTGCCGTTGCACGATGAACTGGAGGCCCTGCGGCTCTATGTCGAGATCGAATCGATGCGGCTCGAGGACAAGTTCGACCATGCGATCACGATCGCCGACAGCATCGATGCGGAGATGGTGCGGATCCCGCCCATGCTGATGCAACCCTACGTGGAGAACGCCATCTGGCACGGCCTGATGAACAAGGAGGAGCGTGGCGCGCTGCGCGTGGCGATCACCCAGGAAGGCGAGGAGCTGCGCGTGGTGATCGAGGACAACGGCGTGGGCCGGAAGAAGGCGGAAGAGATCAAGAGCGCCCAAGGGCAGCGCGAACGTTCCTTCGGCATGCGCATCACCGCCGAACGAATGGAACTTAGCGCACGTACGCTCGGCATCGACCTGCGCTCCGATATCGAGGACCTGATGGACGAGAACGGCCGACCTTGTGGGACCCGGGTGGTGCTGCACATCCCGATCGTTCATGAGACCATTACCTGAAACACGCGAAATGTCCTACACTGCGATCATCACCGACGACGAGAAGCACAGCCGCGAGACGCTGCGCCTGGAACTGGAACAACACTGCCCGGAGGTGGAGGTGGTGGCCATGTGCAGCACCGGAGCTGAAGCCGTCCAGGCCGTGAAGGAGCATGATCCGGACCTGCTCTTCCTCGATGTGCAGATGCCGCGCATGGACGGTTTTCAGGTGCTGGAGAAGCTCGGCGAGATCAAGGGCCAGGTGATCTTTGTGACAGCCTTCGATCAATACGCCATCCGTGCTTTCCGGTTCAGCGCGGTGGATTACCTGCTGAAACCCGTGCAACCGGCCGAACTCCAGGAAGCCGTACACCGTGCCCTGGAAAAGGCCGCCCGTACGGGTGCGGGACAGCAGATGCGGGTGCTGATGCACAACCTCGGGCCGGACGGCAGTAGACATCCGCGCATTGCACTGCCCACGGGCGACGGTGTGGAGTTCTTCGGCGTGGACCAGATCGTGCGTTGCGAAGCGGACAGCAATTACACGCATGTCCATTTGCAGGATGCCCGCAAGATGCTGCTCTCCCGTACGCTGAAGGATGTGGACGAGATGCTCTCACCGCACGGCTTCTTCCGCTGCCACCAATCGCACTTGATCAACCCGGTACACCTGAGCAAGTTCGTGCGCAGCGAGGGAGGCTACCTAGTGATGGACGATGGCGCCAATGTGCCGCTGGCCAAGAGCAAACGGGATGCTTTTCACGAGAAATTCCAGGTCTGATATGCACTGGCCAGAGCAGTCCAGGCGACGCACGCTCCCGGATACTCGATCGGAATGGTCGCAGGCTTGATCACCCCTATAGCGGGTAAAAACCTGCGGTAGTTTCATCGCGTGGAACTCCGCAAGGCCATACGACTTCCCTTCCTGATCCTGCTGCTGCACGCCGCACCCTGTGCGGGGCAGGACATCGGGCAGATCGGACAACAGAGCCCGGTGCAGTTCAACGCGGGCTTGCAGGCACAGGCCGGTTTTTATAGCGTCAGCGGGATCGACCCGCGCCGCACGCCCTTCTTCTGGGCCATCAGCGGTACGCCAACAGCCACGATCCAAGGTGTTCAGTTGCCCTTCATGGTGATGATCAGCGATCAGCAGCGCGATTTCCAGCAGCCCTTCAACCAGTTCGGGTTGAGCCCCTATTACAAGTGGGCGAAGGTGCATCTGGGCTACCGCGATGTGAGTTTCTCGAAATTCTCGCTCGCCGGTTACCGGGCGCTCATGGCCGGGGTGGAGCTGAACCCCGGCAAGTTCCGCTTCGGCTTCGTGTACGCGCGCTTCCGCAAGGCGGTGGAAGAGGATACGCTGGCGACGTACGATCCGACGCACTACATCAGCAGTGTCCCGGTGCCCTCGTACAAGCGCACCGGCTATGCGGTGAAGATCGGGGTGGGCACCGAGGATGAACACGTGGACCTCGTGCTCCTGCGCGCACAGGACGATGAGAGTTCCATCCGCCGACCTGTGAAGGCCCGGTTGGCCCCGGAGGAGAACCTGGTGCTAGGCTTGGTGGGCAAGGTGAAGGTTACCGAGAAGTTGCGCTGGGAATTCGATCTGGCGGGCAGCGCGTTCACCCGCGATATGACCTCCCCCGAAACGCTGGGCGACCAGAGCACGATCACCAACGCGGTGAACTCCGTGTTCATTCCGCGCACCAGTACGCAGGGCCTCATGGCCTTGGAGACCGGACTGGCGTTCCGCAGCAAGCGGGCGCGCTACAAGCTGGTCTACCGCAGGGTGGATCCCGATTTCAAGAGCATGGGCGCCTACTACTTCCAGACCGATGTGGAACAGATCACCGGTACGGCGGCGAGCACCTTCTTCAAGAACAAGCTGAGCGCCAACCTTACGCTGGGCTGGCAGCACAACAACCTGAAAAAGCTGCGCACCGCCACCGCGCGCCGCATCATCGGCAACCTCGGCCTCAACTACACCAGTGCCAAGGTCTTCGGCTTCATGGTGAACTACACCAACTTCGGGATCACACAGCAACCGATACGCCCCAGTCTCGGCGATACGGCCTTGCTGGAGCAGGTGAGCCAGAACCTGCTGCTCCAGCCGCGGCTGCAGTTCACCCGGGCCAACGGTGGCCACCTCGTCAGCTACACCTTCAACTACTTCGCGCTGAGCGACCGCAGCGAGAACGCGTTCGCCAACGCACAGCTCACCGGCATGCACAACGATCTGGCTTACACCCGCAACTGGAAGCAACGCAACACGCGGCTGGGTGGCGGGTTCATCTACCGCCGCACCGAAAGCCTCATCGGCCATACGGACAGTCGTGGTGTTCACCTGGAGGCCGGCCGTGCATGGCTCAAGGAGAACAAGCTCGGCTCCACCCTGCGCTGCAACTTCCTCAGCAACGACCTGCCTTCGGGCGGTGTCGGATCCACTTGGCAACTGAACCTCGACCTGAACTTCCAAGTGAGCAAGCGCTTCGGCCTGACGCTGCAAGTGAGCCATCAGGACAACCGCAGCGACGATCCCTTCATTCCTGCCTTCACCGAGGACACCGGTATTGTCGGTGTCGATATACGCTTCTGACCATGAACACACGCCACCTCCTCCTGCTTGTTGCGCTGATGTCCTCCGCTGCGGTCCAGGCGCAGAACGAAGTGTCCGTCACTCCGGTACTGGTGCCGCCGTACAGTTCCTACCTCAGCGATTACCAGGGCGCGCTCACCGTGAACCTGGTGAACCTCACCGGGAACCCGCAACAGGTGAAGCTCATCGGCTCCTTGACCGGTGACAACGGATACCGCGGTTACACGCGGTCCACCTACCAACCGGCACAAGCCATCCAACTGGCAGCGTTCGAAACGCGGCTGCTGTACGCCAACTCGCCGGCATTGTCCTTCATCGACCGGAACAACTTCCAGATCAACGCGCCCTCGCAGATCCAGGATGCGGTGATGCAAACGGGCATCCTGCCGGAGGGCAACTACGAGCTCTGCGTCCAGGCCGTCGACTACACCACGAACGAACCGCTCTCGCCGGAGGCTCCGATCGGTTGCATCTTCTTCACCCTCAGTTATGCGCAACCGCCGGTTCTCACCTTCCCGTGGTGCGGCGAGAATATCGCAACGGCGTGGCCGGTGTTCACCTGGAGCCCGCCCATCGGTAATTTCAACCTGAGCAACATCCGCTACGACCTCTACCTGCTGGAACTGCTTCCGGGCCAGAATCCGACGAACGCGCTCTGGCTGGCGATCGATGGCGTGGCGGGCAATCCGATCACGCGCAAGGACCTCATGGTGCCGTCCTACCCTTGGCAGCCCTACGATCCCGCGCTGAAGACCAACACGACATACGCGGTGGGCGTGGTGGCGCGCGACATCTCCAACACCATCGTGATCGAGAACCAGGGGCGAAGCGAGGTGTGTACCTTCAAGATCGAAAGCGGGCCGACCCCAACAACCGCTTCAGTTGCCGGAAACATCCTTACCCCTCCTTCCGCACTTCCCATCGGCTCCATCCCCAATACGCGCATCAAGGGACGGTTGGTCCATGTTTTCAAGGATAGCGGCCGCACGGCTTGCACCGATGGCTCGGGCGTGGGAATGGTGAATTTGCTGGAAGGAGCGGTCGCGGTCGCCAACGTACCGATGATGCCCGTGCAGGGATCGGCAACGACCGGTAGTGCCAGTGTTAGCGCACAACCCTTGGCCGGGAGCGTGGTGATGGGCGCCTTCAACTACTTCGGTGGCACAGGGAACACCAACTACATGGACTTGAGCAATGGCATACAGTTGGACGTATCCAACATTGCGAGCCTCTTCCCCACAGAGAAATGGATCGATCGCTTCCCTGTGAGCACTGCGGGCGGCAAGCCGATGAAGAACATCCCCATCAAACTGGTGGAACGGGTGGTATTGGAGGGCGTGGTAACGCGTGATGCAGGGCAACAGGTCCTGTCCGAAGATGACCGTATGATCCTGGGGATCAATGACAGCCCCAGCACGCTCGGTTTTGGTGGTAACCTCGGGGCCGCTCAATGGCATATGGGCAAGGTGATCGCCACGGGAAGCACGGACAGCAATGGCAACTTCGACCTGTTCTACCATCAACCCGGCTTTACGGGTATTCCCTTGGGACAGGAGGTGTTGCACGGTTTCACTCCCACAGGTGTCATTGGTTACACCACCACGGCGAACCGCGCTTATAAGGTGCTCCTGCTCGAAGTGGCATCGCCCTATTACTGCAGCCCCGATATCGAATTGTATCCGCAGCCCGGTGATGTGCTGGAACTGCCCGACCAAGCCTGCTACGTGCGCAGCTACGACCTGAAGGTGAAGGTGACCCAGGGCGCGTGCGATCAACAGATGGGTGGTGTCGGCGGGCCGATGGGTAACGTGCGGGTGCAAGTGCTGCGGCCCACCGACCATACGACCGAAGGCCTGCCGGAGAACGAAGGCCAGGACCGGGAGGAGACGGTAAACATCACCGGGATGGGCGCCGTTCCGCTGGTCTCCACCTGTGCATCGAAAGGCAGTGATGGCACGGCACTCTTCCGCAATTTGGTGATGCACTACCAGCAGACGCCGGACGAGTATCTGGTGCGTTGCAGTACCAACAACGATCGTGGCCTGTACACCTATCACACCTGGCAGAAGCCGTATCCCAACCTGGAAGCCAATGGTCCGCTTGTTACACAATGGAACCACGGCGATCCCGGCGAGCGTATGTACGTACGCAACAGTGGGTTCGACGTGAAGTTGTGGGAACTTCCGGTGGCGCTGACACCGCGGCCCCCGCGTGTGATCGGCCGCGTGATGGTGAGCGTGACGCAGCCCCTGCAGGATGCCACCGTGAAACTGCGCCTGTACTACGATAGGGCACCGGACAAGGTATCACCGGTCGTTGTCGGTTGTACCCAGAGCACGCAGAGCTATGATTTCGAATACATGGAGTTCACCCGGAAGACCGATGCGAACGGTTTCTTCGAATTCTCCAACATACTCGTGAAAGGAACGACGGACGGTACGTTCTTCCTAGGTCCGCATGCCAGCATCGTGGTGAGCAAACCGGGCTACATGAGCACCATCCGGCCCTTGGCCGCCGGGAACAAGCCGGGGACCTTGCCAAGTCCGTTGAACACCAGCGATCCGCAGAACCCGAGGGTGGACCTGAAGATGGGCCTTCAATGGGACATGACCAGTGGCCTGCTATTAGAGCCCTACGGCCTTGCCAGCGGCAATGTGGTGAACGAGAGCGGTGCGCCCGTGCGCTGCGATGTGCAGGTGGGCGATGGTCCCTGGGGTCGTACCGAAGCTGTGTTCCTTGCGGCCGGTGGTGGCGGTGGAGGACCCAGCGGTTGGAGTGAGGTGCAATTCACGGCACAAGAGCGTTTCAGCGTGCCGGGACCTCCGGGCTTCCGACCGATCAAGTTGATCCCGCTCAGCGACCAGTACTTCCCGCTCACCGAGCAGCGCAACGTGCCCTTCAATGTGAGCGGAACACCCAGCGATCTGGGCACCTTCGTGGTGAAGGAGAAGCGCCATCGCCTGAAGGTGAAGCTGAGCTCGTTCGATGGCCCGGTGGTGGGAGCGATCGTGAAAGTGGACGACCTGCAACGTACCTCGGATCAGGCGGGCATCGCCTTCTTCGAATTCCTTTCCCCTGAGACCGAGTTCCGTTTGAAGGTGGATCCGCCGGGCGACATGATGCCCGTGGACCGGATCATCGTGAACCAAGTATCGCCGGAGCCGGTGGTGCTGGAGCAGATGATCGAGACGGGCACCAAGCTCACCGGTCGCGTCCGCGCCATGCCGGGCGATGTACCGGTGCCCAATGCCCGCGTTTGGGTACAGATCGGTTCGGACCAGTACGGCCCGCAGCTCAACCAGGTCTTCAGCGACGAGAACGGTGAGTTCATCCTTCCCGGTGTGCCGATGGGTCCCTTCACGGTGTTCGCGGCCAAGGCCGATCCGCAGACCACCTATATCGGCACCTCGCAGGCGATCACCTACGGCATGGTCCCTGGGCCGCCTCCAGGGTTCAAAATGATCCCCGCACTGCCCTACGCGGAACTCACGCTGCAACGCGTGGATGACATGGACATCACCCACCTGCTCGGCTTCCCGGTGGAAGTGACCGCATTGGTGAAGAACAACGATGGCAGCTCCACCATCGGCGGCGCCTTCGTACAACTACCGGGCAATGCCAACTTCCGACTGGAGGATCCCGCGCAGCGCATTCCCTTCGCCAATGTGAAGGTGACGCCCGGCACGCCCAATGAACAAGGCAAGCCCATCGCCTTGCCCGCCAACGATCGGGTGACCACCGACATGACGCATGTGTCCATGAAGCTGTACACCGACCTGGACGTGACCCTGTGTGGCATGCCCGGAAGGCTCTTCCCGGGGCGTGTGAAAGTGCAGGGCACGCCACGGGGCGGCGAGGTGCTCGGAACGGTGAGCACGGAGCTTTCCTCGTTCAACTTCTCCTACGATTTCAGCGGGCGATTCTACCTCGGGGACGGTGCCGACCAACCGCTGTTCGATGTGTTCCGGAGCACTGCGCCCTATCCGCAGCGCAGCTTCAACCTGATGACCCTGAACTACACGGGCAACCAGTGGGCACCCGCCAACGCACGCTTCTCGCTCCGTGGGTTTGAGGCGCACAGTGACCGCAGCCGCTCCGTGGTGGAGCCCGAGGTGTTCAAGATCGCGACCGTCATCGAGGTGAAGGACGTACCGGACATCACACCCGAGGTGTTGCAGTTGGACGTAGGCAACATCCGGGTGAACGCCACCTCCATCGAAGGCATACAAGGTGGTGGGCAGGAGCTCAGCTTCGAACTGAACGACTGGACCTTCAAGTCCACCGCACCGTGGGTCTTCGACAACAGCTTGGCCGCGATCGTGATACCGAAAGGGATCCTCGACATGGAGTTGGTGAAGGCGGACATGACTCAGATCCTGATCCGCCCGAACGGGATCGAGATGAAGGCGAATAACCTGGGCGAGGTGCGCCTGGGTGGTGTTGCCCCGTTGATCCCGGAACCGAACACGCTATGGACCTTCGGCTACGATCCGGGCTATGTGCTCGATGGCAAGACGGGCGTATGGCGGTATGGCGCGCTCACCGGAGGAAACGCCACGGTGGCCACGGTGCAAGGCCCCGCCGAACTGGCCCCGAGCAAGCTGCAGTTCTCGAGCTTCTCCCTGGTGAGCCGTGGTGCGCCGCTGGCGGAAGTGCGCGCGATCAAGTACCGCTACTACGACATCATGGATGTGACACCCGTGGGAAGCATGCAGTTCACACCCGATGCCGTGGACCTGCTGGTGAATTGCTCCATGCAGATCAAGGGGCTGCCGACCACCACGGGCTTCTTCTCCTTCTTCAAGGAGGGCGGTAAGACGGTGAGCCGATTGAAACCCCTGGGTGCCACGGTGACCACCGGGCGTGGCAACGTGTACTTCAAACTGGGCGATCACATGGAGGACCAAGAGATCAAACCCGGTCAGTTCACTTGCTACGGCAGGTTCCGCATCGATCCGGAGGATGGCGCCGCAGGTGATCCGGTGTATGCCTACGGTTACCTCGATCACAAGCTGAACAACACCTACATCGATGTGATCCGTGTGGATGCGCAGAACCACAAGGGCAACACGCGCCAGGAGATCCGCTTCGGTGGTTCGCCGGACAAGAAAATGCTGCTGAACAGCGGCCGGCAGACCATGGCCAGCACGCAGTGGAACGAACTCGCCTTCAAAGGGAACCTGCTGAACATGGGCGGCATCAATGATGCCCCGGAGAACGAGCTCACCTTCGTTGTGAAAGGCGCTGTGGCCCTGAGTGACGGCAAGATCTCCATGTCGCAGCTCGGCACGCCCTTCGGGAACATGAGCCTGTCCTACGATTTCGAACACGCACGTCTCGTGGGCGGCATGTCGATCAGCAATGTCACCTTCGGCGCGGTGAACATCCTGCAGGCCACCGTGGGCATGTTGGTGGACAAGGACGGCTTCCTCGTATCCGTCCCTAAATCGCACGTCCTGGTGCCGGCCGCGCCCTGGCCCTTGCAGGACCATCATCCGGCGTTCATGCTCGGTGCGCACAACGCGATCCCGGACACGCTGCTCACCAACATGATGAAGGGCTACCGCCTGAAGACCTTGCCCGGACACATGGCCGGCAAGAAGATCTCCGGCTTATACCTTCAGAACCGGCTCGACCTCCTCGACTTCTCAGTGCCGAGCATCAACCTGTTGGTGCTCGGCGTGGAAGGCCACGCCAGTTGCAAGGTGGAAGGACGAACCTGGGTGGACCTGAGCGGCGGCCTCGGCATGGGCGGCATGGCCTACGCCGATCTCGGCATGGAGTTCTGGTTGCTCAGCCCCATCCCGAACTGTTCCTCGGCCAGCGTTTCCGCCGGTGTCGAATTCCTTTTCGAGGCGGCATACCAGAACAGCCAACTCACCATGACCGCCTGCGGATCTGCCTCCGCCAGTGCATCGATCTGCGGGGTCGGGGACAGCGTGGACCTCACCGTGAAGGGCAGCGTGAACTCCAGTGGCAAGATCACCCTGGAACGGATCAGTGGATCATGCGGTGGACAATGAAAAAGCGAACGACCATGAGAACCTTGAGCCTCCTTCCGGTGATCCTCGCGATCCCCTGCCTCGCTCAACAACCCGCGACAGGCACTTCGACCGGTGGAACGAAAACCCCTTCGGTCCAGGCCTGCAAGCTGACCCCGCTATCCGCTGCCACGGAAGGTGAACGCATCCGCGTGGGCTGGTGGTCGCCGGCCTGCGCTGTGGCCAAGGTGCGCGTGTACCGCCGCCGCCAGCACATCGGTGAGGAAGCGGAGATCCATCCGGTGATCGTTTCGGGAACACGCAACGACACGACCATCGTGTTGTGCTGGGACAGTGCGTTCACCGAGCTGGGGATCTATGAGTACCGCATCGTGCCCATGGACAGCCTTGGTGCGGAAGGCCCTTCATCGGCATGGATCGCGGCGCACAACCTCAACAGCGAGGCACAGCCCTGGATGCATTCCATCCATGCGCAGGACCTGCCCGGCGAACGCGCGATCAAGCTCACTTGGCACCTGGAGAACGCGGTGCGCGCACGTGGGATCGTGGTGCATCGCGCCGTGCGCTACGACGGCCCGTACGAGCGTCTGGCCGCATTGCCCGCTTCCGATAGCAGCTACACCGATCGTGTGCAGCGGGTGAAGGAGACCTGGTTCTATCGCCTCGAGGTGATCGATGTCGTGGGCCTTTCCACCGTGAGCATGCCGGTGCAGGGCCTGAGCGACGCGGAACCCGCAGCGGCCGCACCGGCCGCACTGATGGTCCGTGCCGATGGCAAGGGGGTGCATTTGAACTGGCTGCACGTCGGGCCGGACGCGGCGTACTACCAGGTGGAGCGCGGGCTTCCGGGATCCGATGCCTTCGTGCTGGTGGGCGATGGGATCCGTGCGGATAGCAGTGGGGCCGTGTCCTGGAACGACAGCACGACGGCCGGTAATACGGTGTTGAGCTACCGGGTGCGAACGGTGAGCATCGGGGGCATCATCAGTGAGCCCTCGGAACGTGTCGAGGTGCAGACCCTCGACCGGCGCACCCCCACTTCACCAACGGAGCTTGCCGTGCGGCGCATGGGAGCGCAGGGCGTCATCATCTCCTGGCGCGATCCCTGGGCCGGTGAGCCGGGTGCCTTCCATGCCGTGGTGGAACGCGCCGATGAAGGAAGCGAGGCGTTCACCGCGCTGCACAAGACCGCATTGGATCCAGGCGTGACGGTGTTCACGGACTCCACCGCAACACCGGAGCACGCCTACCGCTACCGCGTTGTGGGGGTGACGCTTGATGGCACGCGGGGTGTACCATCCGCTGCGGCTGTGCTCGCCGCGGACGCATCCATGCAGCGAGCACCGCGCATGCTTCTGGCCCGCAGCACACCGAAGGGCATTCAGCTGGAATGGGCCGCAGCCGCACGCCAAGGCAAGGGCTTGAACGTGTACCGCGCTGTGGATGAAGGCGAGCCCACCTTGTTGGGCACGGTGAAAGTGGACGCGGACGGTCACTTGGATCCATCACCAAGGTCTGGTGCGCTGAACACCTATGTGGTACGGCTGGTACTGCGCGATGGCAGCGAGAGTGAACCCAGTGCGCCGGTGAGCGTGCGGTGGTGAAGAACAGCGCAACCGGGGGGCATTGCCCGGCCTGGTATCCAAGCTGGCAGCTACCACCACGTCCCGCCCGGCGCTTGGATCTTATTAACGCCAGGTCGGGATGGCGCGGCGGTCTTCACTTGGTGAAGCGGTTACATTTGTCGCCCTTTCAATGCAACCCATCATGATGAAGCGTATTTTGTTCGGAGCGATCCTGGGCATCCTTACCCTTGGAGCGTATGCCCAGACCGCTGCCAACGACCCCACGCTAATGACGGTTGACGGCCAGCCGGTCTCCCGCAGCGAGTTCGAGTCCATTTACAAGAAGAACAATAAGGATGCTCCCGTGACCAAGGAGGCACTGGACGAGTACTTGGACCTCTTCATCAACTACAAGCTGAAGGTTCGGGCCGCCGAAGTGGCGGGCATGGACACGGCTTCCAAATTCAAGAGCGAACTGGCAGGATATCGTGCGCAATTGGCCCGTCCCTACCTGATCGATCGGGGCCTGAACGACCAGTTGATGCAGGAGGCATACAACCGCAAGACCGAAGAGATCCGCGCCAGCCATATCCTGGTGACATTACCCGAGAATGCATCCCCGGAGGACACCGCTGCGGCATGGAAACGCATCATGGCGCTGCGGGCGAGGGTGGAAGGCGGGGAGGACTTCGCCAAGGTGGCGGAAGGCATTGGTGGCAGCGATGATCCCAGCGCAAAGACCAATGGCGGGGACTTGGGCTATTTCAGCGTGCTGCAGATGGTCTATCCCTTTGAAACGGCAGCCTACAATACCCCATTGGGACAGGTGAGCCAACCTGTGCGCACCAAGTTCGGCTACCATATCATCAAGGTGACCGATCGCCGGCCCGCGCAAGGTGAATTGAAGGTGGCCCATATCATGATACGCTCCGTGGATGGTGACAGCCCTGAGAAAAAGGCGGCGGCCGAGACCAAGATCAGTGAAGCGTACGCCAGGATCGAAAGTGGCGAGCTGAGCTTCGGTGATGCCGCGCTCAAGTACAGTGACGATGCGGCCACCAGCACCAAGGGCGGAGAATTGCCACCGTTCAGCACGGGCAAGATGATTCCCGAGTTCGAGGCGAAAGCATTCGGGCTGAAGAACGATGGCGATATCAGCAAACCATTCAAAACGCCCTATGGATGGCACATTGTGAAACGCTTGAGCCATGTGCCCCCACCGAGCTATGAGGAGGCGAAGGCCGAACTGAAGACCAAGATCTCCCATGACAGCAGGGCCGAGATCACGCGCAAGAAGTTCCTGGACAACCGGCGGGCGGAATATCATTACAAGGCATTTCCGAAAAACGTGACCGCGGTGGAGAAGGCGTTGGACACCACCGTGTTCAAGAAGGGCACCATGGTAATGGACACGCTCCTGCGGAAGGATGCCGATCAAAAGGTGGTGACGCGCAAGGGGCTGAAGTACGACCGGACGATCAATGGAGCGTTGAAGGGTGGAAAGCTCGTCAGCCCCTATGCGAAGACCGGGGAGAATTCGGAACCATCACCCAGCGATACCGTGGTGGTCCGCGACATGCTGCAAGGTTGGAAGAACGACAAGGCACGCAATGCCAAGCTGACCAAGCCGGTCTTTTCCATCGATGGCAAGAGCTACAGCCAGCTGGACCTCCTGGACTACATCGAGCAGAAGCAACGTCGTGAAGCGGTGCAGCCCATGGGTGAATTCGTGAAGAAGCAGTTCAACTCCTTCGTGGATGACCGTCTGTTGGCCTTTGAGGATTCGCAACTGGAGGAGAAGTATCCCGAATTCCGCATGCTCATGAAGGAATATCGGGATGGTATCCTGCTCTTCGAGCTCACCGACGAGAAAGTGTGGAGCAAGGCGGTGAAGGACACCGTGGGATTGGAGCAGTACTACGAACAGCACAAGACCGACTTCATGTACCCCGTGCGCTATGATGTGGACGTGTACACCTGCGCCGACGCCGCCGTGGCGAAGAAGGTTCGTGCACTGGTGAACAAGGGAAGATCGGGTGAAGCGCTGCTGAAGGTCGTGAACAAGGCCGATACCAGCGCGTTGAGCATCGGAAGCGGGGTGTTCTCCAAGGAAGAGAAGCCCCTGCTGAAGGATGTGGGCACGATCGGCCTTACGCCGAACATGCCCGTGGACGGCAAGGTGGTCTTTGCGAACGTGAAGAAGGTGGTACAGCCAACACCAAAGCCATTGGATGAGGCGCGGGGTTTGGTGACCGCAGCCTTCCAGGACCAACTGGAGAAGGATTGGATCAAGGAACTGCGTGCGAAATATCCCGTGACCGTTGAACGCGAAGTGCTATACAGCATCAAGTAATGCGAACTGCGGGCATTCAGCCTCGAACGGGCAGGGGAAGGGCGGCGATCATCGCCGCCCTTCTCCTTGCGGCATGCACTTCCGGGCACAATGCTTCGGACAAGGTGGTGGCCGAGGCCTATGATGACAAGCTCTATTGGAGCGACCTGCGCCTGGTGGTGCCCTTGACCGCCAGCCCCGAGGACAGTGCGGCCATCGCCCGGCGCTTCCTGGACAATTGGGCGAGGAACCGCGTGATCCTGCACATGGCGGAACAGAACCTGGACAAGGACCAGATCAATGTGGAAGCCCAGTTGAAGTCCTATCGTGAATCCCTCCTCACCTTCGCGTATGAGCAGGCGCTGGTGTTGCAGAACCTGGACACGGTTGTGACCGGAACCCAGGTGCAGGAGTATTATGACAAGAACATCGCCAACTTCCAGCTGAAGGACAATATCGTCCGCGTACGTTGGTTCAAGCTGCGTGGGGACGACAAAAAGCTGGTGAAGCGCGTGGAACAGCTCTGGAGGAGCAACGACAAGGAGGAGCTCCACAAGCTGGAAGTGCTCCTGGCACGCCAGGGGACGGCCATAGTGGATACCCATGAAGAGTGGATGGAGTTCAGCGCCTTGCAGCAACAAGTGCCCCTGCGGCCTGAGAATCCGACCGATTGGCTCCAGCGGCAGCAGAAAGTGACCGTGGATGATCCCAATGGTACTTACTTCGTGAACTTTCTGGACCATCGCCTCAAGGACAGTACCTCACCCATAGACCTGGTGGAAGCCCAGATCCGCGCCATCATCATCAACCAGCGCAAGCTCAAGCTCGTGGAACGCATGCGCGAAGAACTCTATACCAATGCCGTGGCCAACAAGGATGTCCGTTTCCCGTAAAGCCGCAGCGGCGCTCCTTGGCCTGCTGGGCTGTGCCGGGCCGTTGCAGGCCATTGCGCAGGCACAGGAACAGAAGCCCGCCCCGCCGGGCCGCTACATCGATGGTGTCATCGCCAACGTGGCCGGGCGCATCATCCTGTACAGCGATCTGGCAGGCCGCTTGGAACAAGCGCGACAGAACGGCGAGGCCGTTACCGATACGATGGCCTGCAATGAGCTGGAAGACCTGCTCTACCAACAGCTCCTACTGGAACAGGCACGCATCGACAGTGTGATACCCGATGAAGCCCAGATCGGTGCGGAACTGGACAGGCGTATCAGCTACTTCGAACAACAGATCGGAGGGCGTGACAAGCTGGAGAAGTTCTATGGGAAAAGCGTCACCGAGATCAAGGCTGATTTCCACGACCAAGTGGCCGACCAGCTCCTGAGCCAGCAGATGCAGCAGACGATCATCGGGGACGCACGCGTGACCCCGAAGGAGGTGGAGCGCTTTTTCAAGGAGATCCCCGCGGACAGCTTGCCCTTCATCAACGCCGGCGTGGAATTCGCACGGATCTCCATCTATGCCAAGCCCACCGATGAAGAGGACCGCCGGGTTAAGTTGAAGCTGGAAGAATACCGGAACGCCATCGTGAAGGGCGAAAAGGACTTTTGCACCATGGCCATCCTCTACAGTGAGGACCCCGGCTCGGCCGCGCAGTGCGGCGAACTGGGCATGGTTCCGCAAGGCGTCATGGTACCGGAGTTCGATGCCGTGGCCATGAGCTTGAAGGACGGGGAGATCTCACCTGTTTTCCGTACCAAGTACGGCTACCACATCATGGAGATGATCGATCGCAAGGGCGACCAGTACAATGCGCGCCACATCCTGCTGACGCCAAAACCTTCCCCGGCGGATGTAACGGCCGCGAAGAACCGCCTGGACAGCCTGATGACACAGGTGCGGGACGGCAAGCTCGACTTCAGCAAGGCTGCCAGCGAATACAATGAGGACGAGGAGACCAAGGGCACCAACGGACTGGTCCTGGAGCCGAACAGCAACAGCGCCCACTGGGCCATCGGCGATCTGGACCAACGAACCTTCCTCGTGATCGATAAATTAGCGACAGGCCAGATCAGCGAGCCAATGGCCTTTGAGGACCCGGACGGTAAAAAGGGGTACAGGGTCCTGCGCCTCCTGAAACACACCGAACCCCACCGGATGGACCTTGTGCATGACTACCCCCTTGTACAGCAAGCGGCCGAGGCCAAGCTTCGGCAGCGGAGCGTGGATTCCTGGGTGAAGGAAAAGCTCGCCAGCACCTACGTGAACATCATACCGGCCTACCATGGCTGCGCGTTTGAGCACCCTTGGCTGGGTGCTTCCGTGCAGCAACCCTAAATTCAGCACCAATACGAACAGAATGAGCGGAGAGAACAGCGACGTGCGCGCAGTGGAGGAGTTCGGCGCGGATTACCGGAAGTTGAAAGCGGAGATCGGGAAGGTGATCATTGGCCAGGAAAAAGTGGTGGATGATGTGCTCATCGCCATCTTCAGCAAGGGACATTGCCTGCTGGTGGGCGTTCCGGGACTGGCCAAGACGTTGCTGGTGAATACCGTAGGCGGTGCGCTGGGTCTTTCATTCAACCGGATCCAGTTCACCCCGGACCTGATGCCCAGCGACATCATCGGTTCCGAGATCCTCGACCAGGACAGGCAGTTCCGTTTTGTGAAAGGTCCCCTCTTCGCGAACATCATCCTGGCCGATGAGATCAACCGCACACCGCCAAAAACGCAGGCGGCGCTCCTGGAGGCCATGCAGGAGAAAGCCGTGACCGCAGCGGGCAAAACGTTCGAGTTGCCGGATCCATTCTTCGTGCTCGCAACACAGAACCCCATTGAGCAGGAGGGGACCTACCCCCTTCCGGAAGCCCAACTGGACCGCTTCATGTTCAACATCTGGGTGGACTACCCGTCCTATCAGGAGGAGTTGGCCGTGGTGAAAGCCACTACCGGCGGCTTGTCGGCCACGGTACAGCCGGTGATGAGCCAGGAGCAGATCCTCTTCTACCAAGGCTTGGTGCGGCGCCTGCCCGTGCCGGACAATGTGATGGAATATGCCGTGAAGTTGGCCACGAGCACTCGACCCGGACTGCCCGGAACGCCGAAGGTGATCCAGGACCATGTGAGCTGGGGGGCAGGGCCCAGAGCCAGTCAGTACCTGGTGATCGGGGCTAAATGCCACGCCTTGGCCCGGGGGCGGTACAGCCCGGACATCGAGGATGTGCAAGCCGTCGCGGAACCGATTCTCAGGCATCGATTGGTCCGAAACTACAAGGCGGAGGCCGAAGGGGTCACCGTGGAGCGGATCATTCGGGAGCTGATGTGAGCCTGGGCCGATGGCCATCCCAAGCGGTCCTGGCATTTTACAGGTCGGAGGCACTGCTTTTTTTCGCAATTTGCGGGTCCTGAACGGCCTTGCTCCAAGGCCACGACCGAGCATTCGCCCGTGCGTATCTTCGTACTTGCCCCAATGGACCATGCGTAATAGCCTTCTGTTTCTTGCTCTTTTCGCCTCCGCCGTCACCGCGACCTCCCAAACCGCCAGCTTATGGCATGCCGGCCCGATGACCTCCTCGGAACGTGGGGAGCGGTTCATCGTCCCTGAACGGGCGCTGTACCTCCAATTGGATACCACTGGAATGCGTTCCTACTTGATGCAGGCTACCCGGGGGAGCGTGCTGGACCTGGCCGGTTCCTCGGCTATAGTGGAACTTCCTCTTCCCGATGGGGAGTTCCTGAACTTCCGCTTTCTGGAAACCCCGCTGATGCACCCGGATATGGGAGCGCGCTACCCCTACATCCGCACCTATTCGGGCATTGCCGTTGACGATCCGCGGATCAGCCTGAAATTCGACCTCACCCCCAGTGGTTTCCATGCCATGGTGATGGGTTTGCCCGGAGGGGACGTGTTCATCGATCCCGTGGCCATGGGTAATAGTGTTCAGCACCAGGTGTATTGGAAGCGTGATCTGCGGCCTTCCCCGGGGAGAAGCTCGATGACCTGTACGTATGACGAAGTGAACGACCTGCCGCACGAGATGGCCCGAACGGCTCAGTGGATCGAGCAGGCAGGTGATGCCCGTGCCGGTGATTGCCAGTTCCGTACCTATCGACTGGCCTTGGCCTGTACGGGTGATTACGCCAATTTTTTCGGGGCGACCGGAAGCAACAAGGCACCGGCCATCGCGGCCATGGCCACCTCGCTGAACCGGGTGAACGGGATCTTCGAACGCGATGCCGCATTGACCATGGTGCTCGTGGCCAACAACGACCAGCTGGTCTTCACCAACCCCGCCACCGATGGCTATACCAACTATGATGGCGGCACCATGCTCGATGAGAACCAGACGAAATGCGACGCCGTGATCGGTAGTTCCAACTACGATATCGGGCACGTGTTCAGTACTGGTGGCGGTGGTGTTGCCTATCTCAATTCACCCTGCATGGGATATAAAGCCGGCGGTGTTACCGGGCGATCATCCCCTGTTGGAGATCCTTTCGACATTGACTATGTCGCGCATGAGATGGGCCATCAGTATGGCGGCAACCATACGCAGAACAACAATTGCAATCGGGCCGGTTCTGCGGCCGTGGAGGTGGGCAGCGGCATCACCATCATGGGCTATGCCGGCGTTTGTGCACCGGACGTGGAACCCCACAGCATCGCCATGTTCGGAGGATACAGCCTACAGGAGATCCATGCCAACATCACCACGGGCAACAGCAGTACCTGTCCGCAAACGGTGGCGTTGATCAACTCGCCGCCGACGGTGAGCGCAGGGTCGGACCGCACGATCCCGCGCAATACACCCTTTGTGCTTTCCGCCGTGGCGTCCGACCCTGATGCCGGTGACCTCCTTACCTACAGCTGGGAACAAATGGACTCGCAGTCCTCCACACAACCTCCTTCCGCGAACAGCAACAGGGGGCCCAACTTCCGGCCTTGGCTTCCCGTGCCCGAGCCCCAGCGCTGGTTCCCCAAGCTTTCCACCGTGGCCTCAGGTACCAACCCCACCCCGAACTGGGAGGTGCTGGCGAATGTCGCCCGGACCTATTCCTTCAGGGTTACCGTGCGTGACAATGCCGCTGGAGGTGGGTGCAACGTGCAGGACAACGTGACCATCACCGTAAGCGGCACCACCGGACCGTTCCTGGTCACTCAGCCCAATACGGCCGTCACTTGGGCGGGTGGTAGTGCCCAAACGGTCACTTGGGACCCCGCCGGCACGTCCGGATCACCCGTGAACTGCGCGAACGTGGATATTCTGTTGAGCGTGGACGGTGGCCTTACGTACCCCTACACGCTGGCCACTGCGACCCCGAACGACGGGAGCCACTCGGTGACCCTGCCGAACACGGCGACCACGAACGCCCGCGTGATGGTGCGTGCGAACGGCAATGTCTTTTACGACATGAGTGATCAGGACTTCACCATCACGGCACCCGAACAGGTGTTGGTGAATGCGAAGGTCTGGTTGGAAGGTCCCTTTTCCGGAGGTCAGATGAACGACGACCTGCGTATCGCGGGGTTGATTCCAACCTCCGAACCCTATACGGCCCTAGGGTTCACGCAGGTCGGCAACGGGGGCGGCGAAAGTTGCGCCCCTTCGGTACTGAACGCAACAGGCGCGAACGCCATCGTGGACTGGGTCCGATTGGAGCTACGCGCAGCCGGGTCCTCATCCGCGATCGTAGCCACACGTCAAGCCCTGCTTCAACGGGATGGTGATATCGTGGATGTGGACGGCACTTCCCCTGTCGCCTTCGTGGTCCCGGCAGGAAATTATCATGTCGCGGTCAGGCATAGGAACCACTTGGGCTGTATGACGGTAAATGCGATATCCATGGGGGCTGTAGCAACGACCGTGGACCTTGCCGCTCCGGCAACCGCCACTTTTGGTACGGATGCGCGGAAATCCCTGAATGGGGAGCGACTACTTTGGATGGGAAATGCACATGTTGACAATAAGCTCAGTTACACTGGAGCCCAGAACGATCGGGACCCGATCATAAATCGGATAGGAACCGATCCCACCATAAGCATGCCCGGCTACTATACGGAGGATTGCAACATGGACGGTGTTGTCCGCTATACCGGGTCGCTCAATGACCGTGATCCGATCCTCGTTAACTTGGGCGGGTCCATACCGACCACCATCCGCCTGGAACAGTTGCCGTGACCTGTTCTTCGCTCCTTTGTCAAGCGCGAATTCTCGATGGACTTCGTTTTATTGCCGCCTAATCGTGCAATAGCTTCGCTGAAGGTTGACCGGGCTCAGCATTAGGTGTAGGTTTGCATTTCCACATTTCATTGAACGCATGAAACGATCACGTACCCTGCTTGCCCTTCTCGTGCTTGCACCGGCTGTAGCCTTCGGGCAAACGTTCACATTGAGCACGGGCATCCTTTCCGATCAAAGTGCACATTCCGGGGGGTGCGTGGGCATCGCTGATATGGACGGCGATGGCTACGACGATCTGATCCTGTTGGACCAGAGCAAGAACCTCTATATCGACTATCAAGGAGCGAATGGCACCTTCACCTCTTTCTACATGGGGCAGGCCTCTTCATCCTCACAATGGGGCATGGCCGCAGGGGACGTGGACAATGACGGGCATAAGGACTTCTTCAGCGGCGGAAATGGCGATGGTGTCCATTTCCTGAGGATGAGCGGAAGGGGAGCGGGGTCATGGAGCAACTTGAACAATGGAAGCATTTTCATGCAATGCGCCAACATGGCCGACATCAACAATGATGGTTGGCTGGACGCCTTCGGTTGCCACGACAACGCGGCACCCAAGATCTGGATGAATGATGGCGCGGGCAACCTGTCCTACAACGACTATATCGATTTCGCCACCAACCCGTCCAGCGATGCGAGCGGCAATTACGGCAGTGTGTTCATCGACTTCGACAATGACGGGGACCTGGACTTTTTCATTGCCCATTGCAGGCAGGGCGTCAACAACCCCGCCGACCCCCGTAGATGGAACCGCCTGTTCGTCAATGATGGAACCAACCATTATACCGACCAAGCGTTGACCTACGGCGTTCAGAACCGGGAGCAGTCCTGGACCACCGACTTTGGCGACATTGACAATGATGGCGATCTGGACATGGTGGTAACCAACCACAGTCGCAGCATGCAGCTGTTCCTGAACGACGGCACAGGGCATTACACGGAGGCCACTACTGGAAGTGGATTGGAAGTGACTGCGGCTTTCCTGCAGTCCAAGTTCGAGGACCTGGACAACGACGGATTCCTGGACCTGATCACCAGCGGAAACCTGGGCGGCAGTGCGGAGTTCTACTTTCATGGCAACGGTGATGGCACCTTCACCCAAATGCCGAACATGCTGCCCGAACCGTCCTCGCGCAACCTCCACACCTTCGCATTGGGGGACATGAACCACGACGGCTTCATTGATGTGTACGCGGGCTATGGTTCGGGTTATATCAGCCCCAGCAGCAGTCGGCGCGACGAGCTGTACCTGAACGACGGGAACAGCAACCACTTCCTGAACTTCAACTTGGAGGGCGTAGCCAGCAACCGCGATGGCGTGGGGGCACGGGTCACCTTGTACGGGGCTTGGGGAACGCAGATCCGTGAAGTGCGAGCCGGGGAAAGCTATGGCATCGTCTGTTCGTTCACCTGCCACTTCGGAATGGGAGCAAGCACGATGGCGGATTCCGCCATCGTGCGTTGGCCCTCTGGCACGGTCGATAAGTACTACGGTCTGGAGGCCGATCAATGGATCACGGTGGAAGAGGGCGAGACGCGCACCTCGATGGTGGCGGCCAAGGTGCTATTGGACGGCCCCTACGTGCAAGCCACCGGGCTGATGAGCGACAATTTGCGCACCTTGGGCTTGATACCCGGCTTGGACCCCTATACGACCCAGATGGGTTTCGTGGCCATCGATAACGGTGTTTCTCAACGCATGATCCCCGGTGTGATGGCAACAACGGGTTCCAATGCCATTGTGGATTGGGTCTGGTTGGAGCTGCGGTCCGCGGCAAACTCGGCCAATGTGGTAGCGGCCCGTGCGGCACTGGTGCAGCGGGATGGCGATGTGGTGGACCTGGACGGAAAGAGTCCCGTGAGCATGTACGCCCCGAACGGCTCATACCACTTGGCCGTGAGGCATCGGAACCATTTGGGCGTGATGACGGCGAACAACTACACCTTGAACGGCACGGCCACCTCCATTGATCTCAGGTCTCCTTCCACGGCAACATGGGGAACCAATGCCAGGAAATCGGTGGGGTCCACCCGCACGTTGTGGTCCGGAGAGGTCCATGTGGATGGGAAGGTGAAGTTCACCGGTGCGGCCAACGATCGTGACGCAGTGGTGGTCGCCATGGGTGGAATGATACCGACAGCTACCGTCGCGGGATACCTCGCGGCAGACGTGAACCTGGACGGATCGGTGAAGTTGACCGGACCAGCGAACGATAGAGATCCCATCCTGCTGAACGTCGGTGGGACTTCGCCAACGGTGGTGGTGGTGGAGCAACTCCCTTGACCACCGCTGCCTTGACCTGAACCGACCTGCTTGATCCTTGCATCCAATCCACTATGCTGATGGCATCTGCCCGACTTCTCCTGACCAAACAACTCATTCGCATCGGCTTCTTCAGTGCCATGCTCCTTGCAGTGGCGCTGCCAGCCTCCGCGCAAAGCGATGTGATCCCCTCGTCCGTAGATATTCGATTGGTGCAAGGCTCCACTGCGGATGATCTCCTGGTGCAGGTGAAGTTGAACAGTACTGCGTCTTTCGGCGGGATCTTCAGCGCGTTGACCGTCACGATCCGCTATGATGCGGCTTCCGGAGCGTCCCTGGGTGCGGGAACCAGCTTTTGCAACGCATGGAGCGCCTTCACCCCTTCGCCTGTGGTCACGGACAACGGCATGGCCTATCGGACGTACAATGGTTTCGGCATCAACCGATTGGAAGACCCTCCCTTCGACGGCGGTTGCGGGGTCAGCATTCCGGCGGGTACCTGGTTCACCATTACGACCATCCCGGTGAGCGGTGGTTCCTGCACTGCGTTCACGATGGGCAACGATGCCTATACGGGTGCCGAGAACCGGGATTACTACATCTCCATGGCGGGAACTGATGTCACCGGCCTGGTGACGGGCGGTCCTGTGAATGGGGGCAATTGTCTTCCCGATTGCCTTGGTGTTATTGGGGGTACGGCACTTCCGGGCACGGCTTGCGATGATGGCGATCCAGGCACCACGAATGATACGTGGAGTGCTGGTTGTGAATGCGCCGGCACGCCCATTTGTATCCCTCCGGCGATAACCGGCACCACAAGCAATTCACCCCTCTGTTCGTCCTCTTCGCTCAACTTGGGCGTCACCGCCAGTGGTACCGGTCCGTTGAGCTATGCATGGACGGGAACGGGCACTTTCAGTCCGAATGCGTCCTCCCAGAACGTTACCGTTTCAGGAGCGGCTTCGGGCAACTATCAGGTGGTGGTGACGAATGCTTGCGGCACGGCTTCTTCCAGTGTTCCTGTTGTGGTGAACACGGCCCCCTCGGCGACGATCTCCTATAGTGGCTCACCCTTCTGCACTTCGGGCGGCACGGCGAGCGTGACGCGCACGGGCAGTGCTGGCGGCACCTATAGCGCCACCCCTGCTGGCTTGTCGATCAGCTCGAGCACGGGCGCGATCACCTTGGGAACGAGCAGTGCGGGCACGTACACGGTGACCTACAGCATCGCTGCCTCCGGCGGATGCACGGCGTTCAGCACCACGGCCTCGGTGGTGATCGGCGCGGCCCCCTCGGCGACGATCTCCTACAGCGGTTCACCCTTCTGCACCTCGGGCGGCACGGCGAACGTAACGCGCACGGGCACCACGGGCGGCACGTACAGCGCAACACCTTCGGGCCTTTCGATCAGCTCCAGCACGGGTGCGATCACCTTGGGAACGAGCAGTGCGGGCACGTACACGGTGACCTACAGCATCGCTGCCTCCGGCGGATGCACGGCGTTCAGCACCACGGCCTCTGTGGTGATCGGCACGGCCCCCTCTGCGACGATCTCCTACAGCGGTTCACCCTTCTGCACTTCGGGCGGCACGGCGAGCGTGACGCGCACGGGCAGCACGGGCGGCACGTACAGTGCAACACCCTCAGGCCTTTCGATCAGCTCCAGCACGGGTGCGATCACCTTGGGAACGAGCAGTGCGGGCACGTACACGGTGACGTACAGCATCGCGGCATCGGGTGGATGCGCGGCGTTCAGTACCACGGCCTCGGTGGTGATCGGCGCGGCCCCCTCGGCGACGATCTCCTACAGCGGCTCACCCTTCTGCACCTCGGGCGGCACGGCGAACGTGACGCGCACGGGCAGCACGGGCGGCACGTACAGTGCAACACCCTCAGGCCTTTCGATCAGCTCCAGCACGGGTGCGATCACCTTGGGTTCGAGCAACGCAGGCACGTACACGGTGACGTACAGCATCGCTGCCTCGGGAGGATGCGCGGCGTTCAGCACCACGGCGGCTGTCGTGGTCAATGCCGCTCCAACTGCAACCATCTCCTATACGGAAGCTCCGTATTGCACTTCAGGCGGTACGGCAGCTGTGACACGCACCGGGAATACCGGCGGGACCTATAGTGCCACACCTGCCGGACTGGTCATCGATCCCAACAGTGGCACGGTCAACCTGGGCACGAGCGTTGCTGCTTCGTACACGGTCACCTATTCGATCGCAGCTTCAGGCGGGTGTTCCACGTTCAGCACCACGGCAGTGATCGTGATCGGTCAGGCACCAACAGCCTCGATCGCATACCCCGGTTCGCCATACTGTACCTCGGGTACCACGGCCACCGTATCCTTGACGGGCGCAGGTGGAGGAAGCTTCACAGCGGCCCCGGCCGGACTGGCGATCAACGCGGGGTCCGGAACCGTCGACCTGGGTGCAAGCGCGATCGGGACCTATACGGTCACGTATTCCATCGCGCCCAATGGAGGCTGTGCCGCTTATTCCACCACGGCCCAAATTTCGATCGGTGCGGCACCTTCGGCGAGCATTGTGTACAGCGGTTCGCCCTACTGCTCGTCGCTGGGGCAGGCGGATGTGACCCGCACCGGTTCCTCGGGTGGCGTGTTCAGCGCCACGCCTGTCGGCCTGGTGATCGACGACGCGACGGGTAGCATCAACCTGTCGGCCAGTACAGCGGGCAACTATACGGTGACATACGCCATTGCGGCTGCGGGAGGATGCTCCGCGTTCAGTACCACCACCCCGGTGTCCATCGGTGCCGCACCTTCCGCAACGATCTCCTACCTCGGTTCACCGTATTGCACTTCCGGAGGCAGCGCGAGCGTCACGCGCACGGGCACCCCGGGCGGATCCTTCAGCGCTACCCCTGCCGGGCTGTCCATCAACTCGGTGTCGGGTACCATCGATCCGGGCAATAGCACGGCAGGAACATACACGGTCACCTATGCCATTGCTGCGGGAGGCGGTTGCACGGCGTACAGCACCACGGCCGATGTAGTGATCGATCAGGCACCGTCCGCCGGTATCTTCTATGGCGGTTCACCCTATTGCACGGATGGTGGTACGGCAACAGTTTCGCTTTCAGGGACCAGCGGGGGATCGTTCAGCGCGGTTCCTTCGGGATTGTCGATCAATGCCGGCACCGGTGCCATCACCTTGGCGAGCAGCACGGCAGGTACCTATACCGTGACGTACAGCATTGCTGCGGCAGGCGGTTGCGCGGCATTCACCACCACGGCCTCCCTGGTGGTCGGTGCAGCTCCTTCCGCAACCATTGAATATGCCGGTTCGCCCTATTGTTCCGGCGGCGGCACCGTGAACGTTACGCGCACCGGTACGGCCGGTGGCACGTATGCGGCTGTTCCCGGAGGGCTATCCCTGAATGCAAGCAATGGGTCGGTCAACATCGGAACGAGCACTCCGGGTTCATATACGGTCACGTACAGCGTGGCTGCCACGGGAGGTTGCGCAGCATTCTCCACTACGGCGCCCTTGGTGATCGGCACGGCGCCTTCTGCTACCATCGAGTATCCAGGCTCTCCTTTCTGCACCACGGACGGTCCTGCCAGTGTGTCGAGGTCGGGCAGTGGAGGTGGAACGTATGGTTCCGATCCAGCGGGCTTGTCCTTGAACGCATCCACTGGTACGATCGACCCGGGGGCGAGCTCCGCCGGTTCCTACACGGTGACGTACAGTATTGCGGCTTCCGGAGGTTGCAGCGCTTTCTCAACCACGGCGCAGGTCGTCATTGAAACGGCCTCAACGTGGTATGCGGACACGGATGGTGACGGTGCCGGTGATCCCGGAGTCATCTTGCTCGCTTGCGAGCAACCTACCGGTTACGTAGCAGTCGCGGGTGATGATTGTCCGACCGATCCGAACAAGACAGAACCCGGTGCTTGTGGTTGCGGGGTTGCGGATACCGACACGGACCTGGACGGTGTGCCCGATTGCATCGATAGTTGCCCCTTGTTGGCTGGCGGGATCGGCGATGCCTGCGACGACGGCGATCCGAACACGACGAACGACGTGGTCACTGCCGATTGCGAATGCCTGGGCACGGTGGTCTACGACTGCCCGGCTCTGATGGCGAACATCGGCGATGCCTGCGACGACGGTGATCCGAACACGACGAACGACGTGGTCACTGCCGATTGCGAATGCCTGGGCACGGTGGTCTATGATTGTCCGGTGCTAATGGCGAACATCGGCGACTCCTGCGACGATGGCGATCCGAACACGACGAACGATATGGTCACGGCCGATTGCGTTTGTTTGGGTACACCGCTCTGTGAACCACCGACCATTGACTCGACGACAAGTGATTCACCTGTCTGTTCCGGATCTGCGCTCAGTTTGGGTGTGTCCGCGAGCGGCACCGGACCGCTCAGTTATGCATGGTCGGGCACGGGATTGTTCGACCCAAGCGCCCTCTCCCAGGATGTGAGCGTTACGAACGCGGCCACGGGTGATTACCAAGTGACGGTAACGAATGCTTGCGGCTCGGTCTCCTCAACGGTTTCCGTGGTGGTGACCCCTGCTCCGTCCGCGACGATCACCTATGAGGATTCGCCCTATTGCAACACGGGTGGCAATGCGAACGTGACGCGCATTGGTACGGCGGGAGGCACCTATAGCGCCCTTCCTGCGGGAGCGACCATCGACGCGGGATCAGGCACGATCGATCTGGATGTGAGCGAGGTGGGTGTCTACACCGTGAGCTACACCATTGCTGCAAACGGTGGCTGTGCATCATTCACCACAACCACGGATGTCACCATCCAGGCCGCCACGGTCTGGTATGCGGATGTGGACGGTGATGGAGTGGGTTCGGATGATGGCAGTGTGATCGCCTGCGAACAACCGACGGGCTATGTGGCCATCAACGGGGATGACTGCCCCAACGACCCGGACAAGTTGTCGCCCGGAATCTGTGGCTGCGGAATACCCGACACGGACACGGATAGCGACGGCACTGCGGACTGCATCGACGGTTGCCCCACCGACCCGGACAAGATCGCTCCGGGGGACTGTGGATGCGGTGTTCCGGATACCGACTCGGACGGGGACGGCATTGCCGATTGCATCGACAGCTGCCCATCGCTGCCCGGCCAGATAGGGGATGCTTGCGACGACAACGATCCGGGGACCGAAGATGATGTGATCACGGCCGATTGCGTCTGTGTCGGAACCATCATTTACGATTGCCCGGACCTGATGGCGAACATCGGTGATGCCTGCGACGACGGCGATCCGAACACGACGAACGATATGATCACGGCGGATTGCGAATGCTTGGGCACGGTGGTCTACGACTGCCCGGTGCTGATGGCGAACATCGGCGATGCCTGCGACGACGGCGACCCGAACACGACGAACGACGTGGTCACTGCCGATTGCGAATGCCTGGGCACGGTGGTCTATGACTGTCCGGTGCTGATGGCGAACATCGGCGATGCCTGCGACGATGGCGATCCGAACACGACGAACGATATGGTCACGGTCGATTGCGAATGCGTGGGCACGGTGGTCTACGACTGTCCGGTGCTGATGGCGAACATTGGCGATGCCTGCGACGATGGTGACCCGAACACGACGAACGATGTGGTCACGGCCGATTGCGAATGCCTGGGCACGGTGGTCTATGATTGCCCGGACCTGATGGCGAACATCGGGGATGCCTGCGACGACGGTGATACATTGACCGTGGACGACATGATCACCGAGGACTGCATTTGTCTAGGTGACATCCCTGACGGCATAAATGATCCGGAAGGAGCTTCAGGGGTGTCGATCGCCTTGTTCCCGAACCCCAACCGAACCGGTCTGGTGACCCTGCACATCGAAGGTTTGGCCAAGGACGCAAGCGCGGTGTTGATAGAGGTGCACGATGCTGCAGGAAGACGTGTTTACCAAGGGACTGCCTTGGCCCTAGGCGGCATTCTCGACCATCGCATGGATCTTTCCAACCAAGTCTCCCAAGGTCTTTACATGGTAAAAGCCATCGCCGGGGATCAACGCTACCTCCAACGATTGGTGATCCAATAGGGACCATCCGGAATGATCGGGCAGGCTCCGTACCGAAAGGAACGGAGCCTGCTGTTTCTGGTCCCGTGCTTCTTGAGGCGGGTGCGATCCGGATTTTCGAAAACCTGTTGCCCCGGAGACTTTCGGGTGTTATTTTCGTACTCCTCACGAATCAGGTGGGCGAGAGAGCTGGAATGAGTGCGGTCATGGCTGGTCTTCGAGGAACGGAGCAGCCCCATGCGGCCCCCGCCGATGTGCATGCGTATTTTGGGCCATGCTTGCCACGGTTCGGGGAAGACCAAGAGAGCGAAATCCAATGATGGGATCCAGATCATTTTCAGGACGAGTCCTTCGGGCCGCGAGCCTTCTTGCACTTGTATTGACATTCGGCCTTGCGCGGGCCCAAACGGATATCATTCCCTCCTCGGTCGATGCCAGATTGGTCCATGGAGCTTCCACTGACCAGCTGCTCGTACAGTTGAAGATCCACAGTACGGATGATTTCGGCGGGATCCTCAGCGCGCTCACCATCACCATACATTATGATGCTGCCTCGGGTTCATCATTGGGTGCTGGTACCAGCTTTTGCAATGCGTGGAGCGCCTTCACCCCCACACCGGTGGTGCTCAATGGGGGCATCGCCTACCGGACCTACAATGGCTTCGGTGTCAATCGATTGGAAGACCCTGTATTCGATGGAGGTTGCGCCACTTCCCTGGTCCCCGAACAGTGGTTCACAATTACCACGATCCCGGTGGCTGGAAGCGGATGCACCACGTTCTCGTTGGACAATGATGCCTTCACCCAACAGTCGAACCGCAACTTCTATGTGTCCATGGGCGGTCATGATGTGACCGGGCAAGTGGTTGGTGGTTCCTTGAACGGAGGCGCATGCACACCGGACTGCCTCGGTACGATCGGGGGCACTGCCTTGCCCGGGACGCCTTGCGATGACAATGACCCGAACACCAGCGATGACACTTGGACCGCTGATTGCGTTTGCATAGGAACCGGATGCGTTGCTCCTGCCATCACCGGGACATCGAACAATGGCCCGATCTGTTCCGACAATGACCTGAACTTGTCCGTATCGGCCACGGGTTCCGGGCCGTTGACCTATGCGTGGACCGGTCCGGGCACCTTTTCCCCCGATGCCGCCTCGGCAAGTGTAACCGTGGGCGGGGCGGCATCGGGTACGTACCAAGTCTCGGTAACGAACTCCTGCGGGAATGCGGCGGCCTCCATTCCCGTGGTGGTGCAACAGGCCCCAGTGGCGGCGATCTCCTATGACGGGTCACCCTATTGCACCACCGGAGGCACGGTAAACGTCACCCGGACGGGCACCCCCGGTGGCACGTACAGTTCCGCCCCAAACGGTCTGTCGATCAGCTCCGGCACGGGCGCGATCACCTTGAGCGCGAGCAGCGCGGGCACATACACGGTGACCTATAGCATCGCGGCTTCCGGAGGTTGTGCAGCGTTCAGCACTACGGCTGGTGTCGTCATCAACCCGGCCCCTTCAGCGACGATCGCCTACAGCGGTTCGCCTTACTGCAATTCGGGAGGCACGGTGAACGTGACACGCACGGGCAGCTCTGGCGGAACCTATAGCGCCACCCCTGCCGGCTTGTCGATAAGCGGCAGCACTGGCGCGATCAACCTCGGAGCGAGCACGGCTGGCAGCTACACGGTGACGTACAGCATCGCGACTTCCGGAGGTTGTGCGGCGTTCAGTACGACAGCCAATGTGGTCATCAATTCGGGGCCCTCGGCCACCATCTCGTACAGCGGCTCACCTTATTGCACCAACGGCGGCACGGCTTCGGTCACACGTACCGGCAGCAGTGGGGGAGCTTATACTGCGGCTCCCGGTGGCTTGTCGATCAATGGGAACACCGGGGCGATCAACTTGGGGAACAGCACAGCGGGCACGTATACGGTGACCTATGGTATTGCGACCAGCGGCGGTTGCATGGCGTTCACTACCACGGCCACGGTGGTGATCAACAGCGCGACAACATGGTATGCGGACGCGGACAACGATGGCGTAGGGGACGATGCAAGCACGGTACAGGCCTGTACCCAACCTGCGGGATATGTAGCGGTGGGCGGTGATCTGTGCCCGGATGACCCCGCCAAGGTTTCACCAGGGACGTGCGGCTGTGGAATTCCGGACACGGACACGGACAATGATGGAACTGCGGATTGTGTGGATGGATGCCCCACCGACCCGAACAAGGTCGCACCCGGAATTTGTGGTTGCGGCATTCCGGATACCGATACGGACCTGGACGGATCGGCGGACTGCATTGACAATTGCCCTTCGCTCGAGGGTGTCATTGGGGACCCATGTGACGACGGCGATAACACGACCACCAACGACGTCATTACCCCGGATTGCGTTTGCGAAGGCACGATCACTGTTGGCATTGCGGAATCGGAGGGAACTCCGGAGGCCACTATGAACGTGTATCCGAATCCCAATGCCACGGGAACTGTATTCCTGGATCTGGACGGGCTTTCCATGGGTGATGGGCCCGCGTTGATCGAGATCCACGATGTCTCCGGACGCCTTGTGCATCAAGCATCCGCCTTGCAAGTTGGAGGAAAGGTCCACCTCGCCATGGATCTTTCGACGGGAGTGGGCCGGGGCCTCTACTTGGTACGGGTGACGACGAACGGACACCGCTATTTGCGGCAGTTGGTCATGCAATAGCACATGGCCACCCGGAGATGTTGGATGGCCCTTTCTCATGCATGTCCGGCAAAGCTCAGTAGTAGACCAAGCGGCGCACTTTCGCGATGTGCTTCGCCAAGCGGATCACCTGCTTGGTATAACCGAATTCATTGTCGTACCACGTGTATAGCACCACGTTGCGCTTATCGTTGCTCACAATGGTGGCGTTGCTGTCGAACACGCTGCAGCAGGTGTCACCGATAATATCACTGCTCACCAGTTCGGGGTCGATCTGGTAGTGGATCTGGTTCACCAGATCTCCGTTCAATGCAGCGTGGCGGATCAGTTCGTTCATCTCCTCCAGCGTCACGTCCTTCTTCACCGTGAGGTTCATGATGGCCAGTGAACCATTGGGCGTGGGTACGCGCACCGCATTCGCGGTCAGCTTGTCCTTCAGGCTGGGGATGGCCTTGCTCACTGCGGTGCCGGCACCGGTACTGGTGATCACCATGTTGATCGCGGCACTGCGACCGCGGCGAGGGCCTTTGTGGTAATTGTCCAGCAGGTTCTGGTCGTTCGTGTAGGCATGCACCGTTTCGATGTGCCCCTTTTCGATGCCCAATCCATCCTCCACCACCTTCAGGATCGGGGCAATGGCATTGGTGGTGCAGCTGGCTGCGCTGAATATGTTTTCCGTCTCAATGTCGAACTCCTTCTGGTTGATGCCATATACGATGTTCGGGATCTCCTTGCCCGGGGCCGTGAGCAGCACCTTCCTCACTCCCTTGGCCTTGAGATGCCGCTCCAGGGCGGTCCTGTTCGTGAAGGCACCGGTGTTGTCGATCACCAGCGCATCGTGGATGTCATAGATGGTATAGTCAATATCCTCCGGGTTGGAGGCGGCGATCAACTGTACCTGCTGCCCGTTGATGGTGAGGGTCTTGTTCTCCACGTCCTCTTCCACTGTGCCCTTGAAGGCACCATGCACACTGTCGTTGCGCAGCAGGGCGGCACGCTTCACGATCTCCGCGTCCGTGAGGCTGCGCGTAACAATGGCGCGAAGGCGAAGCTGCTGGCCCTTGCCGGCCTGCTTCACCAGCTCCCGTGCGGCGATGCGACCGATGCGACCGAAACCGTACAGCACCACGTCCTGAGGCTTGAACGTGTGCTTGTCCAAGCCGATGAAGTTGACCAATTGGTTCTTCAGGAAATCCGGTGCGGACTTGGATCCGGATTCCTTGAATTCATGTGAAAGGCGCCCTATATCGATCTTGCTGGGCGCAAGGCCCAAATTGAGCAGTGCGCGGGCCAGCTCGGCCGTGGTCTTGATATCGATCGGCTTGTGTACCACCGTTTCGGCATAGTTGAACAGCTTGATGACCTCCGAGGTGTTGATGTCCAGCAGGTGGTTGCGGAAAAAGACCAGTTCAACCCCATGTTCGAACATCAATTGACCCACCGAGTTGAGCAGGTCCACCGCGGACTTTTCACGGTCCACATAATCTTTTAGCCCAGCCTCATAGCCGGCCTTTTTGGTCAAGGTCTCCATGTTGGAAATAGAATAGGAGGGACGATCACTTCACGGAACGGGTCAGCCCAAGTATGCCTTGAGCAATTTGCTTCTGCTGGTATGGCGCAGTCGACGGATGGCTTTTTCCTTGATCTGGCGCACGCGCTCCCGGGTGAGGTCGAACTTCGCGCCGATCTCTTCCAGGGTAAGGCCATGGTTGATGTTGATCCCGAAGAAGAGCTTCACCACGTCCCGCTCGCGCTCGGTAAGTGTGCTCAGGGCGCGGTCGATCTCCTTGGAGAGGCTCTCGTTGATCAGCACCCGGTCGGCCGGCATGCTGTCGTTGTTCGGAAGCACGTCCAGGAGGCTGTTGCTCTCGCCTTCCACGAAGGGGGCGTCCATGCTGATGTGGCGACCGCTCACCTTCATGGTGTCGGCCACTTTCTCAGGCGGAAGTTCCAACAGCGTAGCGAGTTCATCCGCACTGGGCGGGCGCTCAAACTCCTGTTCCAGCTTGGCGAAGGCCTTGTTGATCTTGTTCAGCGAGCCCACCTGGTTCAGCGGCAGGCGCACGATGCGGCTCTGCTCGGCCAGCGCCTGCAGGATGCTTTGGCGGATCCACCACACCGCATAGCTGATGAACTTGAAGCCGCGGGTCTCGTCGAAGCGCTGCGCCGCCTTGATCAGTCCGAGGTTGCCCTCGTTGATCAGGTCGGGAAGGCTCAACCCTTGGTTCTGGTATTGCTTGGCCACGGAGACCACAAAGCGCAGGTTGGCTTTCACCAACTTGTCCAAGGCCGCGCCGTCACCCTTCTTGATCTTGCGGGCGAGCTCGACCTCCATTTCAGCATTGATCAAACCCTCTTTGCCGATCTCCTGGAGATACTTGTCCAACGACTGGCTCTCCCGATTGGTGATCGACTTGGTGATCTTGAGTTGGCGCATTCTGCTAGTCACGGGGGCGGGGGTGTTAGTTGGTGGAGGTGGATGGCTGAACGGCGCCGGTCCGAATGATAACGCTCGGGGCGGTCGGATCGTTCAGGCCGCGAAGGTACATCCCCCCCATGCTCGCGGCAAGGGGGGGCGGCAAGGTGGCTGGGTGGGCGATGTAAGTTTTTGGAACTGTGTTGGTTATATGCCAAGCCCATAATAGGCGCGCATGCCGTTCGGGTAGACGCCCTCGATCAAAACCCCTCCCTGCTTTCCGTCCAGGGCCTTCTCAATGTCCTTCGGGTCCTGCATGGGTTGCTGGTCGATCTTCGTAATGATGAAGCCTTCGCGGATACCGATGCTGCGGAGCTTACCTCCGTTGAGTCGCGTCACCTTCACGCCGTTCGCGAGCTTCAGGGCCTTGAGTTCCTCACTGCTGGCCGGGGCAAGCTCCGCTCCAAGCGAGGGCAGTACGAGCTCCCGCTTCGCCGCTACGCGCTCTTCGCCACTGCGTGCCAACAAGGTCAGGTCCCGCACTTGTTCCTTTCCGCCGCGAACCAATGTCACGGCCACTTTGTCACCAGGGCTGAACTTGCCGATCTGCTCCTGTAGTTCAGGCACGTTGTCAACCGACATGGCACCCACCTTTATGATCACATCCCCGTTCTTCATGCCGGCCGCCTTGGCCGCACCATTGTCCATCACCTCCTTCACATACACGCCCTTCAGGCGAGTGAGGGAAAGGCTCTGGGCCATGTCCTGGTCGATATCACTGATGGTGACGCCCAAGTAGGCGCGGCGCACGCTGCCGAACGCCATCAGGTCACTGGTCACCTTGCTCACAATGTTCGAAGGGATGGCGAAGGAATACCCCGTGTAGCTGCCCGTGGTGCTGGCAATGGCGCTGTTGATGCCCACGAGGTCCCCATTGGTGTTCACCAGGGCCCCTCCACTGTTGCCGGGGTTCACGGCCGCATCCGTTTGGATGAAGCTCTCGATGGGGAAGATGTCCTTGCTCGGATCGTACTGCAGGATGTTGATGTTGCGCGCCTTCGCGCTCACGATCCCGGCGGTCACCGTGCTGGTGAGGTTCATGGGGTTGCCCACGGCCAGTACCCATTGGCCCACCTTCACATTGTCGCTATTGCCGAAGGCCAGCGTGGGCAACTGGTCCGCGTCGATCTTGATCAGCGCGATGTCCGTGCTCGGGTCGCGACCGATGACGGTCGCATCATACTTGCGCTTATCATTCAGGTGTACCTGGATCTTGTCCGCATTCTCCACCACATGGTTATTGGTCACGATGTAACCATCATCGGTGATGATCACGCCGCTGCCCGCCCCGCGAACCTGTTGCGGTGCGCGTTGCTGGTAACCCCAGAAGAAACTGGAGATGGGAGCTTGTTGGACCGTGGCCTGCGTGGTCACGTGTACCACTGCGTCAATGCTCTTGGCTGCTGCTCCGGTAAAGTCCGCCGCCTCCACCACGGTGCCGCTCGGACCGGGCATGCTCACGTAATGCACGGGTGCGGTGGTGCTGTCGGTGGAATTGAAGGATGCCTCGTCCTTGCTGAAACCATCGTGCAGGCCCAGTGCCAAAAGCCCGCCGGCCAATGCCATCCCGAAATACCCGAGTACCCGTTTCATGGTGTTGCTGTTGTTGTTCATTGTGTTGTTGGACGTCATGGAAACGCAGGTGCCGGAGGCATGTTCATCGTTCCGCTGTTAACATCTGTTGATCGCAAAAAATCCGCTTTCCTGCGTCAGTCGTGGCCTGCGACTAGCGTGCCAAGCCGATATTTGCGGTCGTTATGGCAGTTCTTGAATTCTCCAAATGGCATGGCACCGGCAACGATTTCATCCTCGTGGATGATCGCCAAGGCCTGTTGCCCACTGATGCGAAGCCCCTCGCACTACGGCTCTGCGACCGGCATTTCGGAATCGGCAGCGATGGCCTTATCCTGTTGCGCAGGCCCGAAGTGGAAGGCACGGACTATCACATGGAGTTCCTCAATCCCGACGGCAGCAAGAGCTTCTGCGGGAACGGTAGCCGCTGCGCCTTCGCCTTTCGGAGCACACTTCTCGGGGAGCGTTCCCCGGCGAAGTTCACGGCGATCGATGGACTGCACGAAGCACGATGGACGGATGGCGAGGTGGAGGTCTCCATGGGCGACGTCAGTGGTGTGGAGCGGCTGGCGGAGGACATGGACCTGCTCAACACGGGGTCGCCCCACCTGGTGATCTGGGTTCAAGATCCCGCTGCGGTGGACATCGTGCCGGAAGCGCGTACCCATCGCTATGGCGCTCGCTTCGCGAAGGAAGGCGTGAACGTGAATTTCGCTCGGTGGCGGAACGGGCAGTTGGAAATGCGCACTTACGAACGCGGCGTGGAGGCTGAAACATTGAGCTGCGGCACGGGCGTAACGGCGGCGGCGCTCAGCGCGATGGCACGTGGGCATGCACAAGGGAGTTGCGCGGTACGGACCTCCGGAGGCAATTTGCTGGTGACGGCGGAACAAAAGGAAGATTCGTTCACACACATCCTGTTGCGCGGCCCGGTACAGGAAGTGTTCAAGGGAGTCATTACCATCCGGCCATGAAGAAGCTCTTGCTTTTCCTCGTTCTGCTGGCGATCGCAATTGGCGGCTTCCTTGCGTGGCGGATGTGGAAGGAGGTATTCGGACCCGGTGTGAAGTTCAGTGTGGAGGAGAAGGTGCTGTTGATCCCCGGCGGCGCTGACCTGGACCAAGTGCTGGACAGCTTGATCGGCGAGGGGATCATCAATGACGACAAGACCTTCCGTTGGATCGCGGAGCGCAAGAAATACGCGGACCGCGTGCGTCCCGGCCGGTACGTGGTGCCCAGCGGCATGTCCATGAACGCATTGGTGAACAAACTCCGCAACGGCGAACAGGATCCCGTGCGGATCACCTTCACGAACATCAGGAACATACCCGAGCTGGCCGGGCAGATCGCCAAGTACATCGAGGCGGATTCCCTGGCGGTGATCGACGAGATCCTGGCGCCCGCCACGGCAAAGCGCCTTGGCTTCACGCGCGAGACCATCATCTCCTTGTTCCTGCCCAACACCTACGAAGTGTGGTGGACGGTGAAGCCGGACGAGTTGATCGACCGCTTCGCGAAAGAGTACAAGCGCTTCTGGAACCCGGAACGGCAGGCGGCGGCGCGTGCGTTGGGATTGTCCCGGAGCGAGGTGAGCACCTTGGCCAGCATCGTGCAGGCCGAGACCGGAAAAGCCGCCGACGCCCCCATGATCGCGAGCGTTTACCTCAACCGCCTGCGCATCGGTATGCCGCTCCAGGCCGATCCCACATTGAAGTATGCCTTGGGCATGGATACCCTGAACCGCGTGCTGCACGTGGACAAGCAGGTGGATTCGCCTTACAACACCTATACCCGTACGGGCCTGCCTCCGGGCCCCATCAACCTGCCGGAACCGCGATACATCGATGCCGTGCTGCATCCCGCCAAGAGCAACTACCTCTACTTCTGCGCTCGTGAGGACCTCAGCGGCTACAGCAATTTCAGCACCACTTACCAGCAGCACATGGTGAATGCGCGGCGCTACCAGCAGGCGCTGAACAAGCGGGGGATATTCCGTTGAGTTAGTTGTCAGTTTTTAGTTGTCGGACTGCCCCGGACTTGAGCGGGGTTGTCAGGTGTGCTGACATCGCGCGCAGTGCCGCTTGGCACATCTGTGTCACGCCATAGTTCCTCTTTAAGCTGCGCCGTCAGGCGATCGTACTCCCAGTGCATTCATCTGTGTCATCGGCGGTTTTTCCTCTTCATCCCTGGTCTCCCGCATTTCGTAGCGTTCTCATTGCGTCCGATATGTATCGGACCGTTGCGTCGTTGCGGTTCAACCCCACTACCCCCGAATCCCTATTTTCGCGCCCCTTTCAGTTCTAGCATGAGCAAGATCAAGTTCGGTACCGACGGCTGGCGTGCCATCATCGCACAGGAATTCACCGTGGACAATGTTGCCCGGGTATCCGTGGGCGTAGCCCTGTGGCTGAAGAAGAATTTCCCCGACAACCCCAGCGTGGTCGTGGGACACGACTGCCGCTTCGCCGGCGAACTCTTTGCGGAGGTCACCACGAAAGTGCTGGTGAGCCATGGCATCAAAGTACACTTGGCCAAGGACTTCGTGAGCACCCCGATGGTATCCCTCGGCACCCTGCGTGAGGAGGCCAGCATGGGTGTGGTCATCACCGCCAGCCACAACCCACCGAGCTACAATGGCTACAAGCTGAAAGGTTCGCATGGTGGCCCGCTCATCCCCGAGCAGGTGCAGGAGGTGGAGGACCTGATCCCCGATGCACATGGCGTGGACCTCGCCAACGTCAACTTCGAAAAAGCCGTGGCCGATGGCCTGCTCAAGGGGATCGATCTGGAAGGCATGTACGTGGAGCACGTGGAGAAGAGCTTCGATCTCGCCGCCATCCGCAAGAGCGGCCTGAAGCTCGGGTACGACGCCATGTACGGAGCGGGCCAGAACGTGGTCCCCCGCATCCTGCCGGAGGCCACCCTCCTGCACTGTGACTACAACCCGTCCTTCAAGGGTCAGGCGCCGGAGCCGATCCACAAGAACCTGATCGAATTCTCCAAGCTGATCAAAAGTGAGAAGCTGGATTGCGGCCTGGCCACCGATGGTGATGCCGACCGCATCGGCCTCTACAATTCCAAGGGCGAGTTCGTGGATTCGCACCACATCATCCTGCTGCTGATCCACTACCTGGTGAAGTACAAGAAATTCACCGGCAAGGTGGTAGTGGCCACCAGCACCACGCCGAAAGTGGAGAAGATGTGCCAACACTACGGCCTTGAGTACCAAGTGACCAAGATCGGGTTCAAGTGGATCGCGGGGATCATGATCACCGACGATGTGCTGCTGGGCGGGGAGGAGAGCGGTGGCATTGCGATCAAGGGCCACATCCCCGAGCGCGATGGCATCTGGATGGGCCTCACCATCTGGGAGTTCATGGCCAAGAGCGGCAAGAGCCTCGATGACCTCGTGCAAGAGGTCTATGCCATCACGGGGCCGTTCGCCTATGAGCGCAACGACCTGCACATCACCGAGTCACTGAAGCAGGAAGTGCTGAAGGCCTGTGCAGCGGATGAGTACAAGAGCTTCGGGCCATACCAAGTGCGCAAGGTGGACACGCTCGACGGCTACAAGTACTTCTTCGACAACGAGGAATGGCTGATGATCCGCGCCAGCGGAACGGAACCCGTGCTGCGACTGTACGCCGGTGGGGCCACCATGGATGATGCCCGGAAGATCCTCGCCGCCTGCCGCAAGACCATCGGGGCATAGAACCAAACGGCGCGAAGAACACAAGCGCCATGGCCGATGTTTGCAGGGACCACACCTCTGACGCATGATCCGCAGTGCCGTCAGGCACATCGGTGGCCCTCCTCGCATCCAAGGCATTATCTGCGCCATCTGTGTAGTCGGCGGTTATTCACTTTTCCGCTGGTATCATCCGTGTCTCTCCGTGTGACTCCGATATGTATCGGAGCGTGGTTCAATTCGGCAGCCGTCAGCAGGCCGTCAGGCCGCCTCTTCGGAAATCTCCTCACCGCCAAGCATCATCTGCGGTTCAAAACCACCGCGATAGCCGTCCTCAGCGGAGTGATCCTGAGCGCCACGGCCCAAACACCTCCGGACAGCCTTCGTCCCGGACGTGCCTGGCTCGTTGCCGGCGGCACAGTGGCGTTCACCGCAGGCTCACTGATCGCATTGGACAAGGCATGGTACCAAGGGCACGAGCGTACCGAGTTCCACGGCTTCAACGATGGGGATGAATGGTACCAGATGGACAAGCTGGGCCATGCCAACAGTGCCTACCAGCTGGGCCGGGCAGGCCATGCAGCCTTTCGCTGGGCCGGGTTCAAGCCGGGAATCTCCACATGGGTGGGCGGCTCGGTCGGCCTTCTCTACCTCACGGGCGTCGAGTATTTGGACGGCTATTCTTCGGAATGGGGTTTCAGTGGCTGGGACATGGCCGCCAATGCCGCAGGCACCGCGCTCTTCATCGGGCAGCAGCTGGGTTGGCACGATCAGCGCATCCTGCTGAAATGGTCCGCGCACCTCACCGACTATGCGCCGCAACGCCCGGATGTGCTCGGCTCCACCGTGCCCGAGCGTTTGCTCAAGGACTACAACGGCACCACGGTCTGGCTCAGCGCCAATCCACATGCGTTCGGCTGGAAGAAGATGCCCGTCTGGCTGAACTTCTCCGCAGGCATGAGCGCGGATGGCATGCTCAACGCACGGGACAACCCCGGCTCGTATCGCCAGTTCCTCTTCGCGCCGGACATCTCCTTCTCACGCATCCCCACGCGCAGCAAGGCCGTGCGCACCTTCCTCTTCCTATTGGATGCCTTGAAGATGCCCGCACCCACCCTCGAGTTCCGCAGCAATGGAGGCGTGAAGGGGCATTGGCTCTACTTCTGAGGAATCGAACCGGTGAACACTGAAGGTCGTTCTTTTCCAAAGAGGATCACGAAAGATCATCGCCATGGAAACGAAATTCAAAGTGGGGGACCATGTGAAATGGAACTCCGAAGCAGGACACGTGAGCGGGAAGATCATCAAGGTGCATCACAGCGACTTCCAGTACAAGGGACATACGCATCACGCCAGCAGCGATGATCCACAATACGAGATCAAGAGCGACAAGACCGATCACATCGCAGCGCACAAAGGCAGCGCGTTGACCAAAGTGTGAGGATGATCGGGCTGTAGTGGCCGACTTGGTCAAAGACCGAGGATATGGACTCCGCGAGGGTCTTGAACAGCGTAGTCATTCATTGTTGGTCACCGTTCCGCGCTTTGGCGGAATGGGGATCAACGGTTTGCGTGTATGAGCAGTAGCGGATTAGAAGCACTTCCTGTCCGTTTAGCACAAAGTTTCTAAGAAGCACAAACCTTCGGTTAACCACTTCACCCGCTATTGCCACATACACGCTGTGTGTGCCCGGCATGGGTCAAGAGTACTACCGCAAGGTAGCATCGTTCTTTGAATATCCAGAGGGTGCAAGTCCCTTACCGGCGAGTTGTCGAAGCCGGTCAGCAAGGCGCAAGGTGGTAGGGGGCGACCCCTGCAC
>JAIOIH010000076.1 GCA_019912395.1 Flavobacteriales bacterium
ACTCAGTGTCTCTCGTTCTTTCAGCGCTTCAAGCACCACACGGGTCTTGAATGCGGCGGTGTGCTTGCGGTAGTTCTTCTTGGTGCTCATGGTTTGGCAAAGTTCCGACCTTCGCCTGTCCCGATTCTCCCGACCACCTCAGAGCTATACCGAGGATATTGGCCGCGCTCGTGATGCATCGTCCAAAGTGGTGAAAGCGTCCGAGAAATTCGTGACGGCTTTTCAGGCCCACATAAAATCGCTTGTGGGGTCCATGGAGAAGGGCGCATCTGACTTTGGCCAAACCTGCACCGATTCTTCAGAGCACCTTACGAATGCGGCGAACCGGTTCGATACCGACATCGAACGGTCACATAAGTTGCTTGATGTTCTTGGCAAACAATTGGATGCCACAGCGGTGCGGGTTGAGCAGATGACAGGAGAGATCAGGTTGATGGACCTGCCAGGCAAATTCACACAAGTGCGTGAAGACCTGCAGGCTCTGGATGGGAGAATGGCAAAAGCTCACTCCGAATTGGGCCAAGCCAATGAGCGGATGCTGGCCGCGCATGCCGATCAGGTGAAGCAAGGTCGGCTGCGCTTCTTCATTGGCATCGGGGTCGCGGCACTGAATATCGCGCTACTCGCCTATCTCATTTGGCGATAACGATCATCCCGCAGCAAGAAAACCTTGCTCTGCGCTCGATCTGCCGCTTCGATGTAGCTATCCCTGAAGCGGAACAAACGTTCATCCTCTATGCCGGATACGATCGCTCGCGCATCACCGAATCGGCCCAGTTCCAGCAAGAGCCCGGCGCTCTTGAACTTTTCTTGGTCACCGTTCGGGTCCACCAAGGACAGCAGCCTTTCCAAGTTCGCCTTGTTCGCCGCTTCCTCTTCTGCGGTGGCGGCCGCATTGGGATCAGAACGGAACCGGTGATTGTAGGCCCAGCGGATCCTCATCCTGAGGTGTTCCTCTCTGTTCTCACCGGGGTTGAGCGGAAGGCGTTCAAGCGCTTCGAGCATCCCAGGCGTATCCAACTGCTCCATTTCTGGCAGCTCCATTAACGGCGATACGATCACCTCACTGTGTTTCTCTTTTCGGTGTCCGAACCACCATTTCCGCTTCACGAGCACTTCGCGGTCTTCATAGCGGGTCTCGGGGACGTTGCCCACACCGTGCGCATCCTCCACCCAATAGATCGCGTGGCAGTTGCCACAACGTGTCACGTTGACCCGATCCGGCATCATGGGTGCGTCCAAGTAGCCATCCGACCATTGGGCGGAGTCCATGTTGTTCCGGCTCCAATACTCCGCTCTCCGGGCTTGCGCCTGGCATTCCGGGCATTCGTGGACTGAGTCTGGGGCTGGACGCATGTTTTTGGGTTTGGGTCGGCCAAGGTCTGAATTTGATGGGAATGTTGGATAGCACTTCACAACGCTCCACACATCTTCCCAGCCTAGCGGGAAAATGAAACTTCGCTGATACTCGGGAAATTTCCGCCAGCCGACATGCGGACCACCGCCCCAATATCTCACCCCTCTTTTCCACCCCACCACTATTTTGCCCAACAGCCGCTCATCCGCCTTATCCCACCATGGCACTTTTCCAATCCGCCGTACTTAGAAAGCACTTGGGCCAGTTGGACCCTGCCGCCGTGGCTGCGGCCTATGCGGTGTTCACTGCGCACTTCCACGATGCGGACATTCAGGCCAACATCCGCGCATCCAAGGAGGAGCAGTACCAAGAAGGCTTTCTGCGGGACCTCTTTGTACACGTGCTTGGCTACACGCTGAACCCGCAGAAGGGCTACGAGCTCACCACCGAATACAAGAATGAGAAGGGGGCCAAGAAGGCCGACGGTGCCATCCTTGTGGAGGGGAAGGCGCTGGCACATGCCTTCGGTATGCAGGCTCGGGAATCACCCGAAGCGCCGGGATGGAGTGAGTGGAGAGGAAGTGGAATCCACCTATGTGCGGTCGTTTGAAGTTCCAGAGCGACCTTCGCAGGGTTAGACCATCGCTCTTTCGAGAACATGACCGGCGAACAACTCACGCTACTGGACCGAAGTGAACTCTTGGAGCTCGTTCGCCCCCTTGGGCCGATCGAGGATGGGGATAAATATGGTGCTGTCTATACCAAGGCCTGGGTCGTAGACCTGATGTTGGACCTATCGAACTATCGCTCCGAGCGCGATCTTGCCTTGGTCAACCTCATGGAGCCTGCGTGTGGAGATGGTGCGTTCTTGTTGCGCATTGTTCAGCGACTTTCACGATCGCTTCGGGCCAACGATAGGCCCTTGAGCGATGCACGGAATGCTATTCGCGCTTATGACCTCCAAGCGGACAACGTGCGGACTGCTCGCGAGCGTGTAGTGGAACTCTTGGTTACTGATGGATGGACGGGAGCGGACGCGATCGCTGAACATTGGATCCGGCATGCGGACTATTTGCTCGCAGCCGATGAGATCGAATTCGATCTTGTTATCGGTAATCCACCATACATCCGTGCGCAAGAAATTTCAGAGGCGCGGCGCAATGCTTACATCGGCCTGTGGAATACCATGACCATGGGTACTGACATCTTCGTCGGTTTCATTGAAAAGGGCTTGCGGTCCCTCAAGGCGGAAGGTCGCTTGTGCTACATCGTCGCTGATCGCTGGCAGCACAATGCTTACGGACGGAAGCTGCGCAAACTCATAAGCCACCAGTTCGCTGTGGATGCGATGTTCGAGATGCACGGAGTGGATGCTTTCGCTGCGCCGGTCTCGGCCTACCCCGCCATCACACAGATCCGGCGTGGCGCACAAGGCCGTGTATTGTATGCTTCTGCAGAGGCTTCTTTCGCCCCAGCTGCTGCTTGCAGACTAAGCGCTTGGGCTGACCAGGCCGATCCGCCAGCATTGCAGGACCGGATGTTCTCGGCTTGTGTGCTGCCAGACTGGTTCCGCACGGAAGAGATCTGGCCCAGTGGATCGCCGGAGGTCTTAGCATTTTTGGAGGACATGGCTGAGCGGTTCCATCCGTTGGAGGATGCGGCCACAGGGACCAAGGTGGGCATTGGTATCGCAAGCGGCGCGGATGATGTCTTTATCACCAGCGATGCGGACTCTGTCGAGCCCGACAGGCTGATGCCCCTCATTGCTTCCGCGGACATCACAAGCGGCCATACGCGTTGGACGGGCCGCTACTTGGTCGATCCTTGGCAAGAGAACGGGAAACTGGTGGATCTCGCATCCTACCCTCGATTGCAGGGATACCTCCAAGCGCACGCTGGGGTGCTCAAAAAACGGCACATTGCACGAAAGAGGCCGGACCGCTGGTACGCCACCATTGATAAGGTGCATCCCGGTTTGCGCACACGCCCCAAGCTCGTACTTCAAGACATGAGCAGCGCGATCTCACCGGTGCTCGATACGGAGCACTATCCGCACCACAATCTCTATTGGATCACCAGTACAGGATGGGATCTTGAAGTGCTCGGTGGTCTCTTGCTTTCGGAAGTCGCCGAATTGTTCGTGCGTGCCTATGGCGTGAAAATGCGGAATGGCACCATGCGCTTTCAATCCCAATATCTGCGGATGATCAGGATACCTGCCCCGGCGAGCCTCTCAACAGAACTGAAGCAGCAGTTGCGCACTGCTTTCAGGGAACGTGACCGGGCGAAGGCTACTCAAGTCGCTTTGTTGGCCTATGGCCTGGAGGCGCTTCCAAATTTCAAAGGCCAATGAAGAAGGATCATCGAAAGGAAGTCTTGGCCTTGTGGAAGCTCCGGTCGAAGGCCGAGCAGAAAGCGCGAAAAGGAGGCAATACGGATCCGGGTCTTCGGGCTGGCGTGACATCCGGACGCCACTTGGACCCACTGTCTGAGCTGGTCCGAAGCATCTTCATTGATGCGGGTATACCTGCGGAGAATGTCTACTGTGGTAGCAAGAATTTGGAGATACCCGGATTCTATCGTCCGCAGAAGAAGTGGGATGTGGTTGTTGTACACAATGGAGTGCTGGTTGCGGCCGTGGAGTTCAAGAGCATCCTTGGCAGCTACGGCAACAACATGAACAACCGCACCGAGGAATCACTCGGGAACGCAATAGACCTGCTGGAAGCTGCCGAACAAGGACTCATCGGGACAAGACCGCCCTGGTTGGGCTTCGTGTTCTTCATGCAGGATGACGAGCGTTCACGCAAAGGCGGCAAGAACATCAAGCAGCCACACTTCACGATCGATCCTGCGTTTGCAGGTGCGACGTATCAGGGTCGTGCAGCGATCTGGTTGCGTCGCTTGTTGATGAAGCGTCTGTACAATGCCGCATGGTATGCGTTGGTCGATCCCGCGCAAGGCGTAGAGGGTGTGCGAGAGCCGGACCCCGACCTGAGTTGGGCCAAGTTCGAGGCTGCGATCAGAGGGCGAGTTGGAGAGGTGCTTGCGTGAGGACGGCCAAGGACCAGCTTGCCTGAACTCGCCTGATGGCCGGAACAGCCAAAAAGCCTTTTCGAGCATCGGAGATCCGGCTTCGGGCCGAAAGCCCATAGCTTCAAGCTACAAGCTTGCCTGAACCCGCCTGAAGGCCTGAACAGCCAACAGACCTGAGTGCCGCATCCACCAAGGCTTCGACCCGGGTCCCTCATGATCCGGAGCTTAGCCGCTGGGCGCGCGCAGCCTATGCCAACGACCATGGAGTTGCATGCGACAGCCACCCGTTACGAGCATAACCGTGCCACTGGTTGAATAACCTTGGGCAAGCCTGCAGGCACACGCGCTGAACTTGTGCAATGCGCTATGTACCGGACCGGGCTGTACGCGCCCTCATCGGAGCACCTGGCGCCTTTCACCCGCTTGGTGGATCGTTGTGCCCCGGAAGGGCTTGCCGTTGCACCCGAGCGGATGGTGACCGGCCACCGCTCGGCTGGGACATCACTCCCGGTCGACCGGGGTGGCTCCACCGAGCGGGTGGATGGTTTCCCCCGGACGGGCCGCGGTGTGCGGTCGGTCGGGAGGGAAGCCACTCCCCCATGGCAGTGCCTTCGCACCCGCACGGGTGCCCGGTGGCCACCGGGCGGTCGGATGTCCATATCCGGTCGGTGGTGTGCTGCACCCCGGGCGGGTAGCGGCCGTAACCCGCCCGTACAGCAAGGCGTAGAAGGTCGGGTTGGAACAAAAACGCATACGCATGAAAGCCAATATCAAACTGGACCTGAAGTCACTGACGCCTACGCGCCTCCTTGCCTTGCTCCGCCATGTGGCCACGAGCTTGGATGGCAACCCGGCCTTCCCTGCTCCTCCCGTTTCCCCGGCCACCTTGATCGCCATGGCCGATGTGTTCACGGTGGCCATATTGGATGCGACTGCAGGATCGCGCCAGTCCAAGTTGGTGCGGAATGACCGGGATGCCGAGGTACGTGCAGCGCTGCGCCATGTGGCCGACTATGTGCGCATGATGGCCCAAGGGGATGAGAGCATACTCCACAGTTCCGGTTTCCAATTGGCCAAGGTCCCTGGAGCTCCCCAACCCATCGGCACGCCATGGATGAGACCTGCGGTAATGACCGGCAGAGATGGTGAAGTCCAGCTGAGCTGGTCCGGTGTGGTGAACCGGCGGACGTATCAGGTCTACATGACCAAAGAACTCCCCTCCCTCCCGGATCCCCAATGGACACTTGTGGGCATTACCGGAAAGATCACCCACATGGTCACCGGTCTGGAGCCGTACAAGCCGTATTGGTTCTGTGTGAGCGCCGTGGGGGCTTTGGGTGAAGGCATCAAGAGCAAAGCGATCATTGGACGTGCGGCTTGAAGATAGCTTTGTGTGTTGACCAGATCCTTGTAAAGGGTCATATATCACGCACTTCTTCTTCCCAACGCAATAGCCCTTGGGAAAACGGGGGCTTTTACGTGCATGGATCGGGCTGATGAACTTCCTTCCAGGCACGTCATTGCGAGGGCGTTGGAGCGCTCGGCAGTGCGAGCCGACGACCGAAGCACCCCCACTGCATAGCGAGGCCGATCGGACGGCACGGATCAGCCAAATGCATTCGTTAAATGACATACACGGTGGACGGTGCTTACAACCAGTCGGTGCCAACTGGCCTGACCCCGATATCTATCGGGGCGCTTCGGCCGCCCGCCCCCCTTCGGGTTGCGGGCTGCCCATGCCTACGGCAGGCAGACCATGCCTCCGGCAGGTAAACTCGCGATGACGTGCGTTGTGGCGTGTGCGGCCCACTCGCAATGACGAGCGTTGTGGCCCGTGCGTTGTGGCACGTGCTGCGGAGGTCCTCCCTGGCACGTCCACTCCCCTACTTCACCATCTGCACCGTAAGCCTGCCCTTAGGTGAGGAGAGGACAATGAGGTAGCTACCCGCTGGCAAGTCTTCAGACAGCTCAATGGCTTGCTGATGCGCGCCTGCTGCTTGGTGCTTTCCTTCGATGAAGGTCTGTACGGTCCTACCCTGCATATCGAGCAGGTGGATCGAGAGGGTCTCAACTGCGGACAAGGTGTACTCCAGCGTTGCGTGGTTGACGATCGGGTTCGGGTAGATCAGCGGCGCTGTATTGTCGAGGGAGAGTTCGACGATGCCGATGTTCAGGCCGGAGATGTACCGGGCCACCGCGAAAACACGACCATCATTTGTGCTGTTGCTCGCAGATCCAGCCACTACGATCTTTCCGTCCGGCTGCATCGCAACTGACTCTCCACGGTCATTGGGCGTTCCGAAGTCGGCGATCACCTTGCCGGCTGCACCGAAACTATTGTCGAGGGTACCATCCGCGTTGTACCGCACTAAAGCGAAATGACTATCCTCGCCGATGTACGTGGTTCCGGCCACTATGATCCTCCCGTCCGGCTGCATAGCAACTGAATAGCCGTTGTCATAATCCGCTCCGAAGTCGGTGGTCACCTTGCCTTCTGCACCGAAGTTGTTATCGAGGGTGCCATCCGTGTTGTAGCGCGCCAATGCGAAATCTGAATCCATGCCGTTATAGGTGTCTCCGGCGAGCAATATCTTCCCGTCCGCCTGGATTGCGATCGAATTTCCTTGTTCACAGACATTTGCGAAGTCGGTGGTTACTAGTCCACCTGCACCGAAGCTGTTGTCGAGGCTGCCATCCGTGTTGTACCGGGCTAAAGCGAGATCACAATCTCCAAAATTGGACGTATAGCCGGCCGCTACGATCTTCCCGTCCGCCTGGATAGTGACTGAATTTCCTATGTCATCTCCCGTTCCGAAGTCCGTTGTCACTTTGCCATCGCCACCGAAGCTGCTATCGAGGGTACCATCCGGATTGTACCGGACTAAAGCAAAATCAACATCTATGCCGGCAAACATGTATCCGGCCACTATGATCTTCGCGTCCACCTGAAGGGCGACTGAATTTGCCTGATCATAATCCATTGCGAAATCGGTGGTCACTTTGCCGTCCCCACTGAAACTGGTGTCGAGTGTACCATCCGTGTTGTACCGGACCAAGGCGAAATCATCATCCGTGTCGCTGGAAGTGGATCCGGCCACTACGATCTTCCCGTCCGCCTGAATGGCGACCGACTTTCCCCATTCATCATAGATGCCGATGGGGGTGGTCACTTTGCCGTCCGTGCCGAAACTGTTGTCGAGGGTGCCATCGGTGTTGTATCGGGCCACTGCGAAATCATCATCCGGATTTTTGTTCGAATATCCGGCCACTACGACCTTCCCGTCCGCCTGGATGGCGACCGCATATCCTTGGTCATAACTCGTTCCGAACGTGGTGAACACTTTACCGTTGGTACCGAAGGTGCTATCAAGGCTTCCCGGTTGAGCAAATGTGGTTGCCGCAAGCGCTAGGAACCAGGCGGTCAGAAGTGTGGCGATGTTCTTCATGGTGGTTTTCCATTTCATACTGACCGGGATGCTTTGCGAAAGGTAGGGAACGCGCTGGCGTGATCGCTTTCATTCGTGGTGGACGGTGCTTACAACCAGTCCGTGCAAACTCGCATGACCCCGAAATCCATCGGGGCGTTTCGGCCGCCCGCACCCTTCGGGTTGCGGGCTGCCTCGCGATGACGCGCGTTGTGGCGGGTGCTGCGGTCGGACGGTGGGGCCGAATTTGAACTCGGGATCGGTATCCTGTACAGCCTTGCATACAAGCAGCGCCCAAACCTGCGTTCTTCCATCATGTGTTCCTGGCTGATCTTGTTCATCGTGCTCATCGGTGCCCCGGCCATGGCCCAGGCACAGGAGTCCGCGCAGGACCGGCCGGGGATGGTCTCGCTGGGTGGTCGTTCGTCCGTGAGCCTGTTCAACGATGGTGGATCGGGCGATGTGGGTACGGGCGTGGGCGGAGAATTCCGGATCCGCCTGTCCAAGCGGGTGAACACCGAATGGTTCTACGATCTCTTCCGCAGCCCGATCGGGGCCTCCGCCAACCGGCAGGACCAGCACATCGGGTGGAGCGTGCTCTTCTACCTCAAGGAACCGCAGGAGACGCAGCGCCGTTTGCAACCCTATATCCTGGCGGGCCACTGCTTCGACCACACGCTGCAACGGTCCAATGCGACACCCTCCCCGCAAGCCGAACGATGGAGCAGTGCGGTACAGGCCGGTGCGGGCACCCACTGGAACCTGAGCCCGCGCATGGACCTTTCCCTGGCGGGCCAGTACATGATCCACTTGGGCAACGACATCCACACGCACGCGGAGACGGATGGCAGCCTGCATTTCGAGGAGCACGGCCATGGCCTGGAGGGCCACCTGCTGTTCCACCTGAGCTTCAACTACAAGATCTTCACGCTATGGTAAGGTGGATCATGGGTTCCATGGCACTGCTCTTTGTGCTGGCCACGGCCCGTGCCCAGGAGGGCCGTGCCGGGCTGTTGCTGGGCAGCGCATCCATCGCACCAGGCCATATTCCCGCCCAGGACCTTTCCACGGCATACGTGGTGGGCACGCTGTCCTACTTCGTGGAGGACCGCATCAGCTTCCAGGGCCGGGGCGCGTGGTACGTGGCCTCGGACGAGGCGGCGGCCGTGCTGCCCGAGCACCATGGCCTCTCGGTGGGGCCGTTGTACCACTGGGGCAAGGACCGGCTGGACCTCCATACCGGGCCCGAGGCCGGCATCACCTTCACGCGCCTGGCCGCGCCCGGCGCTTCGGATGCACCGCCGCGCGTGAAGGTGTTGCCCATGATGGCGTGGAACGCGGGCGTCACCTACTACGTCTGGGACCATTTCCACTTCTTCCTGGACATCCGCTACCAGTACGCCAACTACGTGGGAAGCCCCACGGGGAGCATGGCCTTGGGGGAAATGACCTTCGCCGGAGGGCTGGGGTTCCAGCTTGATACCCGGCCTTAGGGAAGATCCGATCGCGCCGGAGCGGGTCGCACAGCGCTATCCCACGGGCACCTCGCCCTTATCCAACCGGTTCTTCTCGAACACCCGTCTCGAGTTGAACCAGTAGATGAAGAGGCCCACGAAGGCGAGCGCTCCCGTGATGAGGAACATGGTGGAGAAGCCGTGCAGGTCCACGAGGTAGGCGCCCAGGAGCATCCCGATGCTGATGCCGAGGTCGAATCCGGTGAGGTAGGTGGAGTTGGCCGTTCCGCGCTGGGTGGAGGGGGCCATGGCGATGTAGATGGTCTGCAGCGCGGGGAAGAGCGTGCCGTAGCCCAGGCCGATGAGGAAGGCGGAGAGGCTGAAGAGCCGGATGTCCTTGAACAAGCCAAAGCCCGCAAAGCCGATGCCGATGAGCACCATGGCACCGACCATCATGCGGTGCAGGTAGCCGCGGTCCACCAGCTTCCCGGAGGCCACCCGCGAGAGCACCACGCCACCGGCCAGGAAGAGGAAGAAGATCCCCGGATTGGGGATCCCCACCTTATTGCCATAGAGCACGGCGAAGGCCACCAAGGTGCCCCAGCCGAAGGCGAGGAACAATTGGTTGAACAGGATCGGGATGGCCTTCACCAGGATGAAGCGGTCCAGGGAGATCGGCGCATGCTCGGGCAGCGGCCCCCGCTCGGGGACCTTGATGAAGGCGGCGGCCACGATGGCGAGCAAGCCCATGAAGAGGGCCGCGGAGATCAGCGCATGGAATCCATGGCCCTCGTAGATCTTCACGCCGATGAAGGGTGCGAAGGCCATGGCGAGGTTGGTGTTCACCCCGAAATAGCCGATCCCCTCGGCGCGCCGTGAGGAGGGGATGATGTCGATGGCCACGGTATTGGCGGACACGGTGGCCAAGCCCCAGAACAGGCCATGGAAAAAGCGCAGCACGATGAAGAACATCACCGTGAAGGCGAAGTAGTAGCCGATGAAGATGGCCACGAACATGGTGGTGCCGAAGAGCAGCAAGGGCTTGCGGGCATAGCTGTCCACCAGGAAGCCGCTGAACGGCCGAAAGAGCAGCAGCGCCAGGACGTATGACGACAGCACCAGGCCGATCTTGGTGGGTTCCACGTCCAGCTCCTCCGAAAGGAAGATGGGGATGGTGGGCATCAGCAGGCTGAAGGTGCAGGCGATAAGGAAGTAGCTGAGGCCGGCAATGATGAAGTTCCGGTTCCAGAGTTTTTCGATCATCCCTTGCCTGCTTGTTCCCCGGCCCACGCGCCGGTGCAAAGAAACCAATGGGACAGGGGATTGTTCGGAGTTGTTATGAACCAGGGGTGTGAGGAGCGGTCATTTCGAGCATTAGCGTAGCGGCACTTCGCAGCACGCGCAGCGTGTGAGGAGTCGAGAAAGACAGCTCAAGAGTGAAGGGTCAGGCATGTGCCGGAGGGTTGTCGTGTCTCGTGTCTCGACTGGCGCTCGACATGACACACGACAACTGGCGCTCGACATGACACACGACAACGGGTGCTCGACATGACACACGACAACTGGCGCTCGCCATGACACACGACAACTGGCGCTCGACATGACACACGACAACGGGTGCTCGACATGACACACGACAACTGGCGCTCGACATGACACACGAC
>JAIOIH010000077.1 GCA_019912395.1 Flavobacteriales bacterium
GGCTACATTGGGCAGAAGTTCCGGGAAGGGGGAGAAGGCGAAACCGATATGGTGATCCAGTGGAGCGATAACCCGGGAGTCGACAAGGCGGACCGCCTGCGGTTCATCTTGACATCCGCCTACGACCAAGGCACTTATGAACAATTCTGCCCAGTTATCAACCAGAATGATCGCATTTACAACTATTAACCTGTACCTTGTAAAAGTGATGAGATGTTCAATTCAAATACCAGATTATCCTCAGCTCCTCAGCTCCTCAGCTCCTCAGCTCATCAGGACTACTGAAGGTGGCGCTTTCTCTTCTTCCAAGAAAAAAGCCCCCGGTGCTTGTAACACCGAGGGCCGTATCTCAAGTCCCACGAACACTGGCATGAACATGAAACAGAGTTGACAAAGGTACCGCACCACCGCAAACGTGCCACTGCCCCTTGGCAGTACCTCCAAGGATGCCTTCACGGATTTGCCGCGCTGAAAAAGGCATTGGATGTAGCGGCTTTTTGAGACCGGAGCGTTGCTTCCGGTCGATGCGAACAAACTATGACTTCCACAAGCAATAGGTACGGGGCATTCGAGCAAGTCGTGCAATGCGCATTGCTGGCTTTTTGCCTCTTGCCTTGCGCTTCGTCCCTTGCCGCCCAGAACCTGGTGCCCAACCCGGGCTTCGAAGAATCGGACACATGTTCCGTCACGGTGTTCGGTGATGAAGGCCCGTCCCTTTGGCATAGCGCCAATGGAACCCCCGATTACCTGCAAAGCTGTTTGCCCTATGGTGATTCCTTTGGGTTGCCGTTGAACATGTTCACCTTCCAAGAGCCGTTCGATGGAGTCTCTTGCGCGGGCATGTATACATACTACCAGAATGGTGTAACCGAGTACCGTGAATGGATCATGGCTAGCCTAAGCGAACCCTTGGTGGTGGGCCAGACCTACTACTGTAGTTTCCGGGCGAACGCGGCATTCGGCGGCAACGCCCAGTATCCGCAGATCTGGCTGGCCAATGATAAAGTGGGCATGCTCTTCACCATGCAGGACCGACCTTGGTACCAAGGTGATCCGTACCCGGAGCCGCCCGACAATGCGCTTATCGCGTATCCGCAGATACTCACGGATACGTTGGGCTGGACCTTGGTGAGCGGCAGCTTCGTGGCAGACAGTGCCTACCAGTATGTGATGATCGGGCAGTTCTTCAGCAATGCCTTGACCGATACACTTCACTTTGCGGACCCGAACTCTGTGTATCCATGGTTTCCACGGGGATACACCTTGGTTGATGCGGTCTGTGTATCGGCCAGCCCGGCCGGGTGCGACCTGGGGCAAGGGGTGGGCGAGGAGCAGGCGGCAGACTATTCCCTGTTCCCGAACCCTGCGCAGGACCAATTGGTCGTGGGCCAGCATGCCGGCGCGGAGGCGCAAGTACTGGATGCTGTCGGGCGCTTGGTGTGGCAGGGCAAGGTCACCAGCGACCGCTGGGTGCTGGATGTGGGTTCTTGGGCACGCGGTGCGTATGTGTTGCGCATGGTGCGCTTTGGACGGGTGGAAACACGGAAGTTCGTATTGACCGAGTAGGAGCATCGTTCCGGTCTTTTCGTCGTAAACGATAAACACGAAAAGCAATGAGAACGAAGAACATAACAAAGCACCTGATCTTGGGTGCGATGATCCTGACGACAGGTAACGTGGTCGGTCAGGCCACGGTGCCCAGCAATGTGGCTTCCGGCCCAACCGATTTTCTGGGCTGGGATGGCAGTGTGACCAACAACTTTCCGCTACAGGTGCGGCACGATGGCCCGTACCCGATCGACTTCTACACGAGCGGCAATTTCCGTGCGCGGATCAATGAGAAGGTCACCTACGGCAGCCTGAACGGCTTCACGAACATTCCGGCGGACGGCTTTATGTTGATCACCCCAAGTGACCATTTTTTCAACTTCAACCCCAAAGGGCCTTTCAGCAGGTTGCACTTGGCGGAAGGTGAAGGGGACAATGCGCAGGCGTTCGGCTACCGGCTGTGGCAGCGCAACGGCGTCACCTTCACCGGCAACGGCGACCAGGCCTACATTGGGCAGAAGTACAAGGGCAATGACAACACGGATTTCGTGGTCCAATGGAGCACAGCGCCGTCAAGTTTTCAACTTCTGTGAATGCATTCCATGGAATCCATATTTTTTTCAACGACCGAACCCATGCAGTTATCCCATACAAACCCGCACCGACAAAAAGCCCCCGGTGCTTGTAACACCGAGGGCCGTATCTCAAGTCCCACGAACACTGGCATGAACATGAAACAGAGCTGACAAAGGTACCGCACCACCGCAAACGTGCCACTGCCCCTTGGCAGTACCTCCAAGGATGCCTTCACGGATTTGCCGCGCTGAAAAAGGCATTGGATGTAGCGGCTTTTTAAGACCGGAGCGATGCTTCCGGTCGATGCGAACGAACAATGACTTCCACAAGCAAAAGGTACGGGGCATTCGAGCAAGTCGTGCAATGCGCGTTGCTGGCTTATTGCCTCTTACCTTGCGCTTCCTCCCTTGCCGCCCAAAACCTGGTGCCTAATCCGGGCTTCGAAGAGACGGACTCATGCGTCTTAGCGGACTTTGGTCTGTATGGCCCTCTTTACTGGCATAGCGCAAATGGTTCCCCCGACCATTATCAGAGTTGCTTGCCGTACGGTAATTTTGAGGGTCTGCCATTGAATTTCGTCACCTATCAGGAGCCGTTCGAAGGGAACTCCTGTGCGGGCATGTACACGTACCATCAGAATGGTCAAGCCGAATACCGGGAATGGATCCAGGCTAGCCTAAGCGAACCCTTGGTGGTGGGCCAGACCTACTACTGTAGTTTCCGGGCGAACGCGGCATTCGGCGGCAACGCCCAGTATCCGCAGATCTGGCTGGCCAATGACAAGGTGGGCATGCTCTTCACCATGCAGGAAAGGACTTGGGGCGTGGGTGACCCGTTTCCTGTTCCACCGGATCATGCGCACATCGCGTATCCGCAAATACTGGCGGATACGGTGGGCTGGACCTTGGTGAGCGGCAGTTTCGTGGCGGACAGTGCTTACCAGTACGTGATGATCGGGCAGTTCTTCAGCAATGCCTTGACCGATACGCTTCATTTCGCGGACCCGAATTCCGTGTTCCCATGGTATCCACGGGGATACACTTTGGTCGATGCGGTCTGTGTATCGGCCAGCCCGGATGGGTGCGACCTGGGGCAAGGTGTGACCGAGGAGCAGGTGGCAGACTATTCCCTGTTCCCGAACCCTGCGCAGGACCAATTGGTCATAGGCCAACAGGCGGAAGCGGAGGCGCAAGTACTGGATGCTGTCGGGCGCTTGGTCTGGCATGGCAAGGTCACCAGCGACCACTGGGTGCTGGATGTGGGTTCTTGGGCGCGCGGTGCGTATGTGTTGCGCATGGTACGCTTTGGACGGGTGGAAACACGGAAGTTCGTATTGACCGAGTAGGAGCATCGTTCCGGTCTTTTCGTAAACACCAAACACGAAAAGCAATGAGAACGAAGAACATAACAAAGCACCTGATCTTGGGTGCATTGATCCTGACGACCGGTAATGTGGTCGGTCAGACATCTGTACTTGGCAATATGGCTAATGGTCCAACCGATTTTCTGGGTTGGAACAGTAACGCGGTCAACAACTTTCCGCTGGAGATCCGCCACGATGGCGCTTTTCCGATACAGTTCTGGACCAGCGGTTCTTTCCGGGGGCTGATCAATGAGAGGGTTATGTACCCCAGCTTGAAC
>JAIOIH010000078.1 GCA_019912395.1 Flavobacteriales bacterium
GTTGAAACCTCCATTTAGGTTGAGCATTGGGACTCAGCAACAAAACACCAACCAAATGAAAACCGCACTCAGACTCTTAGCTCTTATCATTCCAATGGTTTATGTGGTTGATGGTCGTGCTCAAGAGGGAACAAAGCTTTGGTATCCTGAAGGAACACGGATAACCCAATCCGGGAACACACTGACATTAGTGGCACCGCAGGGGTGGAGTTACTTAGGCAGAACTGCTGACGGCTCAATCCAAAAAATTGGAACGGGAGCCTCCATTAAGGTTTCATGTAATTGTACTTCTTCCGGTAACTGTAATCCAGCATATTTGGATGGGCAAGTGTTTTGCAAAACAACAAATTGCTCGACGTGCCAAATGACCACATCTGGTATGGTGAATGGAAAGAATGTGGATTTTGTCGAGGGCGTTTACCAGAAGCTCTCCGAACCAATTAGATTGACGAATATCAATGAAAATTTACCTGAGGCTAAGGGACTGATGTTTGAGACTGAGGAGACGTTATCGAAGCTCGTTGATTTTTTACAGAGGACCTATGGGTCTACTGTTCTGCCCGAGCTGAACAAGAACAGTGATGGATCATGGGCACCTCCCGCTAATTATGCAATCGTTGGAATAAACTGGTGTGGAAGAGGCGTGATTTTTGCCGTTCCTAAAAAGGCATCTTTGCCTGGCGGAGGTGGAAAGAATGCATCATGCAGTTGCAGTGATGGGAGTTGTACTCTCAAATCACAATGGGTGCCGGGTCATGGAACAGGATATTCCTGCGAGGGCAATTGTTCCGGTACTTGCACATTGACTGTAACAGGATTCAGTAGTGGCGGTGTTCTGTACAATTTCACGTCATTTACCTTCTAAACCATGAAGGTTCACGCGTACATAAGCCGTGGGTGTTTCGTCGTCTCCATGTGTGGAGTCTGCCTCGCAGGATGCGACCATCAACGAACTGCCAGTGATCAGGATGGAAATAGGGAGTTGCAGGGTAAGTGGAAAGAAACGGGCATCAACTTGGACAAGTCCATGCCACGGGATGAATCGAATCTTGTAGGCGTGATGTTCATGTTTGAACCGGGTCAAGGCGCGAAGACGTACTCGTTTACCGCCAATGAGCTTGTGGTAACGGATAGCATGGGCGCTGAAATTCATCGTTGGCCATATGTTCTGAAGGATTCGCTCTTGATATACGATGCCAGTGATACCGCCATGGTCCGATGGAAGAGTGTGAATGCCTTTACGGCCTATTCGCACGGAGTAAGCGTGTCCTACGAGCGGTTGCCGGGGGAAGGACGCTGAAACGTTCAGGTCTTTCGTGCCCGCTGCCAACACCTGCCGACAGGTCATCAGTGAACCAATGGCGCGGAAGGAGGATCGCACCAGCGTGTGGAAATGCGGCATCGAGCAGGCTTTCCACGACGGCAAGATCCCCTTCAACAAGCCGATCAGCTGCCATCTCTATCCCATCCGCGTCACCAAGTTGAAGTACCATGATGCGCTCAACTACAACCTATGGAACATTTGCTCCCCGGCCTGCGAGTTCGGTGCCAAATTGGGAGTACCGGTGTTCCGTTTCCTGAAGGAATCGCTGACGCGCGTTTACGGTGTGGACTGGTATGAGGAGCTGGAGGTGATCTATGCGGAGTGGCTGAAGCGGGAGGGGGCCTAGGCTCGTATATTCGTAGGGCAAATACTGCGCCAAGGCAGCGCTTCGTCAACAAGCGGTGTCCTACGTTCACACCCAACCGGATCCGTATGAAAACCATCGGTTACCAATTGGCGCGAGCAGGATTCTGCGCGCTGGCGGCACTCTTCTTCATTTCCCACACCACCGCTCAACTTGTCTTTGTCCCTGACACCAACCTTCGATCGGCCCTGAACGAATGGGTGCCGGGCGCCGTGGATGCGAGCGGCTATTTGGATACCGGGAACCCGGTGGTATTGGCGCAGGATACCTTGGAGCTTATGGTGAATTGGACCCCAGCGGACCTCACGGGGATCGATGCCCTGGGCAATCTTGAGGCACTGAGCATACATGGCCGTTGCTATGATATGATGTCCGGTCAATATGGCGCTTGTGACAGCAGCGATTGCAGCATCCCTGCCTGGCCGATCGGGTTGGTCTCCCTCCGGTTGGACCGTGGCACATGGGCCACACTGCCATCATTCCCTACGGGATTGAGCGTACTTTCCATCAATGTGCCCGGCCCTTCCATCATACCGACCATTCCGAATGGGGTGATCTCTCTTTTCTTGATGGACCAGATCACACTATCCGCTTTCCCGGCCATCCCATCATCCGTGGTGAACCTGAACCTGGTCAGTCGCGGTAATGCTTTTCCTTCCCTTCATGAAGGGATCATCCGGCTGGTCTTGAAAGGCAGTTCAGGTGTATCTGTTCCAGCGCTGCCCAGTTCGGTGGATTCACTGGTCTTATGGCAAGCTGATAATTCGTCCATCCCATCCTGGCCGAGTTCAGCACAAACGATCACGGTAGGTCAATTGCCGAATGTGATACAACTACCGCCATGGCCATCCGGGTTGAATTTGCTTAAGTTGTCTTACATGGATTCGCTTTCCGTTCTACCACCTTTCCCGGCCGGTCTGCAAGACATACAATTTATAGCCATGCCTCAGATCGATACGATCCCCTTATGGCCGAATGCCCTGCAGTCCATCTTTTTGGCCGCCCCAATTCCTGTACAAGAGCTGCCTCCATTCCCCGCAGGCCTGGAGATATTGGATATCAATTATTTGGGTCAACTGGCCTGTTTGCCGTTGCTGCCGGCCGGGCTGACTACACTGTACATAGATATCGATGGAAATATACCGGAGACTTCACCCACAGCGATAAACTGCCTGCCCAACTTTCCTCCGGGATTCACACTCTATTGGAATCACTTTTGGGAGACAACACAGGACCCGGACATGCTCTGCACTTCGCTGAACAGCAGTTGCCCCTTCCTCAACCCTGTCGCCACGGGAACCACCTACTGGGACCAAAATGCGAATGGCACGCGCGATGCCGGTGAACCGGGCTATCCCTACGTCACTTTGCACCAGCAGCCCGGCAGCGCCATGCACGGTGTGGCCATGGATGGCTCCTACGCTTGGCCGATGCCCCTTGGCAGTTACACCGTTTCCGCCAGCGGGAACTTCCCTTACGTCCAGAGCATCGCCCCTGCACAACATGCGCTCTCCTTCACGATCAATGGTGAAGTATCCACCGGAAACGATTTCGGCGTGGTGCTACAACCCAACGTGCAGGACCTGCGCATCGACCTCACGGGACCATGGGGCCAACCCGGCTTCGATTCGTACGCAACGATCACCTGTGAAAATGTGGGCACCATGGCGGTCGACGCCACGGTGACCTTCCAACTGGACGCTGATCAAAGTTGGGTGAGCGCAACGCCGACCCCATTGTCCGTTGTGGGGAATACGATCACTTGGGACATGCTCGCATTGCAAGTAGGGGAGTCAAGGCAGATCGATCTTGTGGTGCATACCGACTCCACTGTTGATGTGGGCACTCCACTTGTGCAAACTGCGGAAGTGGGTCCGGTGGCGAGCGATGCCACCCCTTCGGACAATGTGAGCATCGTTACCACGGAGGTCTTCGCGAGCTTTGATCCGAACGACAAGCTGGTACAGCCGGCCGCGCTATCCTCCGCAGATGTGGCCGCCGGGAATGATGAGCTCACCTACACGATCCGGTTCCAGAACACAGGCACCTGGCCCGCTGTGAAGGTGCGGGTGGTGGATACACTTTCCACAGATCTGCAATGGTCCACCTTCCGCAAGATCTCCAGCAGTCACGCTTGCACCTGGGAGCTGAACGACGCTGGCGTGCTCACCTTCCAGTTCGACCCGATCGATCTTCCGGACAGCATCAGCAATGAACCCCGGAGCCATGGCTTCGTGAAGTTCGCGATCAAGCCGGCAACGACCTTGCAGTTGGGCATGACCGTGTCCAACTCAGCGGACATCTACTTCGATTTCAACCTGCCGGTGCGCACACTTCCCGCCGTGTTCACCGTGGATGACGAGGCCAGCGTGGCGGAAACGTTGCCGACAGCGATCCAGGTCTATCCCAATCCCGTGCGGGATGTGCTTTGGGTGAAGGTGAATACCACTGCACAAACCACCATCCAGATCTTCGATGCCATGGGTCGTGAGCACATCCGCCAAAACGCAACATCCGCAGATGTGATGAACGTTGCCGTGAATGACCTTGCACCAGGACCATATTCCCTGCGGTGTACCACCAGCCAGGGCACTTGGTCCACGAAATTCCTGAAAAGATAAGACGCACCGGGCCTTTTGAACTGTGCGGAACGAGGTGAATTGCATTCGTTGCCCCACGCTCCCGCAAGCGTTTACGTCCCGGCCCCCTGCACTCGCTCGCGTGTCCACAACGCGGGCACTCGCTCGGCTTTTTGCCCAGTGAGCGTATTCTAGGGCCTCCGGCCCGTCGCAGAACCGTGCTGGTATTCCTGCAATAAGGCGGGCCAGAGGCCCTATGCAGAACGCACTCGGGAAAAACCCGAGCGCGTGCATCTGTGTGTCCGTGCATCCGTACATGCGTCCAGTAGTCCGCAACCAACTTCATTCGGTCCATGTCCGAGATCCACAAGGCCAACGTGGAAGAAGCCACCTACTTCGTCACCTTGACGGTGGATGGCTGGGTGGATGTCTTCACACGCAAGGAGCTGGTGGCGGAACTGGTTCGGAACGTCCAGTACTGCCAAGAGCACAAGGGTCTGGAGCTGTTCGCATACGTGATCATGCCCAACCATGTACATTTCGTGATGAGTCGTGCCGATGGTTTGTTAGCGGACCTGTTGCGCGATTTCAAGAGCTGCACCACCAAGCAACTGTTGCACTTGATCGCTACCCCGCCCGATGAAAGCCATCCTGATCGGATGCTATGGACTTTCAACAGCGCACGAAAAACAAATGCACGGGACAAGGATACATTTGGCTTCAGATCCATTATCGCCATGCGCTACTTGACCCTCTTGCTTTTCGTGTCCTCTTGTGCCCTACATGCCCAGTTCGGGCCGCAGGTGAACATCTCCCATTCCGCTTCAGCACCGACATGCATCGTGGTTGCGGACCTGAATGATGATGGCCTCAACGACCTATTGGTGAGTGCCTATTCCAATGATCAGGTAGCGTGGTATCCGGGGCTTGGAGCAGGCGTGTTCGGGGAGCAGCAATTGATCGCCCAGGACCTTTTAGGGGCGAGCCGTTGTGAAGCCGTGGACCTGGACGGGGATGGGGACCTGGACGTATTGGCGAGTGCGAAGGATGGAAACAAGATCGTGTGGTACCGGAATGATGGAGCCGGGTTTTTTGGGCCGGAACGAGTGCTGTCCACCGCCGCAATTGGGCCGTCGAGTGTTCAGTCCGCCGATCTGGACGGCGATGGGTTGCCGGATGTGGTGGCAACTTGCAGTGGTGGCTCGATCACTTGGTACCGCAACCTCGGCAATGGACAATTCGGTGAAGAGGTGACGATCGTGTCCGGATTGAACAACCCACTTATGACCGCCACCGGTGATCTCGATGGGGACGGCGACCTTGATCTCGTGGTGGCGGAAGCTGGGAACAACGTGGTCAAGTGGTATCCCAATGCCGGAGATGGAACGTTTGGCACACAGACCGTAGCTGGATACTTGACCATGTATGCCTCGTACGTAAGCGCGGTCGATATTAATGGCGACGGGACCTTGGACCTGCTGGTGGGCTGCGGAGGGGACAACAAGATCAAATGGTTCACCAACGATGGCACTGGGACATTCAACGCAGCCGGAACCCTCATTGCTGATGATCCCAATACATACCTGCGTGGAGTATATGCCGCCGATCTTGATGGGGACGGTGATCTGGACGTTGTTGCGGGCGCTTCCAGCCCCAACTATGTGATCTCCTGGTATGCCAATAATGGGACGGGCTTATTCGGCCCGCAACAAGTGATCAGCACCACATTGGGGAATCCGGCGACCGTTATGGCAGGGGACCTCGATAATGATGGAGACATGGATGTAGTTGCTTCGGGCCACGCGGCCGACCTGCTCGTCTATTATGCCAACAACGGGTCCGGTCAGTTCGGCAGCGCGTACACTGTGGGCGCATCAGAGACCTCAAACGTGTATATGAGCTTTTGCGCCGACATCAACGGGGACGGAACGTTGGATGTGGTCGCGGTATCCAGCGGGGATGGCAAATTGTCCTGGTATCCCAATACCGGAGCGGGTACGTTCGGGGCCCAGCAGGTGGTTGCGGTCAGTTCCGGAATGAAGTTCGCTCTTAGCGTGGATGTGGATGGGGACGGCGACTTGGACTTGATCTCCATGGCCGGCTTGTATGACCTAGGGCTTTCGATCAACAATGGCAATGGCCAGTTCAGCCCCCGCGTGGCGATACCGGGTGCTGAACTGATGTTCAGTTTGGCAGCGGGGGATGTGGATGGCGACGGGGACATGGACCTGCTGCTGGGCTATATGGATGAGGATGGCCTGAAGATCGCCTTGAACAATGGCTCAGGTTCGTTCACCATGCCCCTCTATGATGACTATACCAGCAATCAACCGCAGTGCATGTCGCTGTTCGATGTGGATGGGGATGGTGACTTGGATGTGCTGATGGGCAACCAGTTCGACGATGTTTACCAATGGTTCCCGAATGATGGTTCAGGACAGTTCGGTGCAGCACAGGATATTGCACCGGCCATTGGCACGGTGAAGCGCATCATTTGGGCGGACATGGACGGTGACGGCATTAAGGACATGCTGACAAGCACCGAGTCCCCGGACAAGATCGCTTGGTACCGTAACCTGGGCAACGGCAGCTTTGGAAGCCCCATCGACATCGGCCCGCTCGGCACCCCACGCGGACTCGCGGTCGCGGACCTGGACGGCGACGGTGATCTGGACGTGGTGGCGGCATCCTGGTTCGATAACGTCGTTGCCTACTACCTGAATGACGGTTCGGGCCTGTTCTCCGGACAGCACGTGATCGGTGATCTGCTGTATTCCCCGATCTATGTCGATGTTGGCGATCTGGACCAAGATGGAGATCCAGATGTGGTCGTTTCATCGAATTTGGACGACAGGGTGGTCTGGTATGAGAATTATATCGGCTCGCCTTTCCGAATGGAGGGCAGGCTTTACCATGATCTGAACGGAGATGGTCTGGCTGATGCCGGAGAACCCGGTGCGATGTGGGCTTCCGTGCAGAGCCTGCCCCAGTCCTCCACGGCACTGTCGGATACGCTTGGTCACTTTATCATTTTCGCCGACAGTGGTGCATATCAAGTTCATCCGGTATTGCCCAATGGTTTTTGGCAGGTGAGTTCCACGCCACCCTATCAAGAAGCCTTGTTGACCGGCTCTCAACCTGTTGCCTTCGGCTTGGACCTGGGGATCATGCCCGCTGTTGATACCTCAGTGATCGTGACCAGCCTACAGGACATGATAGGGCCCTGCGGAAGTACGGCGCAGCAATACGTTGTGATGGCGAACATGGGCACCCGGGTTGAGCACGGAAGGCTCACGGTTGACCTGGACAGTTTGTTCGCGTTCAATGGCGCCGAGCCTACTCCGGACCTGGTCCAAGGGCACCATTTGGAATGGAACTTCACGGACCTGGGTTATGAGGAGGTGCGCACCTATGTCTTGAACGTGACCCGTCCCGGTGCCGAATTTTACGGTGATGAATTGAACAGTTCCGTCAATGTGCTTCGCGAGGATGAATTCAATGCGGTGACGGACACCTTCTCCTACGCATGGAGCTATGATCATCTCTGTTCGTATGACCCCAATGACAAGTTGGTCGACCCGAAAGGGACCGGTCCTTTGGGGATCATCGCCTTGGACATGGATCACCTGGACTACACGATCCGTTTCCAGAACACGGGAAATGCGCCGGCCTACGATGTCGTCCTCCGGGACCAGCTGGACCCCGCGCTGTTGCAGGATGCGGTGCAAGTGCTTGGATACAGTCATGCACCCAGTCGCATATCGATCGAGCCGGGCGGTGAACTGGTGGTGGAGTTCAGAGGCATCGCATTGCCGGATAGCGGTGCGAACAGGGCCGACAGTCAGGGGTTCTTCAGTTTCCGCGTGGGGGTGGTGCCAGGCCAGCCGAATGCGACCATTATCGCGAACCAAGCGGCGATCTATTTCGACCTGAACACCCCGGTGATCACCAATAACAGGGTGAGCACGTTGCTGGATTGCAGCCTGTACACGGCCACCATCACCGACCTGGGCAACGGCCTGCTCGAGGCATCCCCGGGGAATGGCTTTCAATGGTCGTTCAACGGATCGGCGATCCCCGGCGCGACCCAGTCCGCGTTGCTGGCCACGGAAACGGGTTATTACAGCGTTTCGGTCACGGGGCCGTTCGGCTGTGAGAATGAAAGTGATCCGTTCTACCTGAGCGCTACCGGGATAGCGGAGGTCGATCCGGGTCATGGGGTGATCTTCCCGAATCCGGTACACGATAAGGCTGTGTTGTATGTGACCCATGTGCTGGACGTTCACACCCTGATAGAGGTTGTGGATGTACAAGGCAGGACGTTGTTGACGATGGCGGGTAATGGGGAGCGCACCCTGCCTTTGGATGCTTCCTCCCTGGCCCCCGGTATTTACATGGTCCGTGTGTTGGATACCACGGGAATGAAGTACGTGGGGCGTTTCGTTGTGGAATGAATGTGGTGAAGCTCAGCCTCTGGAGCGACGAGATGAAGAACAAGATCATCCAAGGCAACGGCAGCGTGCAGTCCCCCCCCCCGGCGCTCGCTTAGCCGTTGACCCGAAGAACCTGCCGAGCCTGCATACCTTAGGTATGTGCCTGATACCACAATCAACTTTTGGCGGTTTCCAGCACTTCAACCAAGAGCCGATCACGGGGTAGGTCGTTGAGGACCGTAGGCCGACGTTGATGGGGTACGCGGAAAATGGCCGCGCCATGCCCCCGAAGTCTTCCCGGCCACCGCACCATGCGTTCCAAGCCCCAATGGCCCGTGCCACAGGTCGAGGACATCACGCTCCCACATACGCCTCTCCTGCTCCCGAACACCTCAGTCCATGTCCATCTGTAACCGATCGTCCCCTACCGCATCCAATTCCCGTCACCAAATTGACATTCCCATCATGAAACAGACATCATCCATACTGAAACGTGGCACCAGCGTACTGGCCATGGCCTCCTTGTTCGCGCTTGGAGCATACGCGCAGGACGCCCCGAAACTAACCGACCCCGAGATCGCCCACGTGGCGGTAACGGCGAACCAAATAGACGTGGACTACGCGGCGATCGCCAAGGAAAGATCCACCAACAAGGACGTTCTCCAGTTCGCTGCCACCATGGCGAAGGACCACACCGGCGTGATCAAGCAGGCTTCGGAGCTGGCGGCCAAGCTGGGCGTTACGCCCAAGGATAATGCGCTGAGCAGATCCCTGAAGGAAGGCGAAGCCAAGACCTCAAAAATGTTGCGTTCCTTGAACGGAGCCGCTTTCGATAAGGCCTACATCGACAATGAGGTGGCCTACCACAAAGCCGTGATCGATGCCGTGAAGAACGTATTGATCCCCCAAACGCAGAACGCTGAGCTGAAGAACTTGCTGGTAAGCGTTGCACCCGTACTGGACTCGCACCTGGCGCATGCCGAGATGGTACAGAAGGAATTTGCCGGGAAATGATCACCACGGCGGGAAAACGGATCGCACTACCCCTGCTCCTGGCTTGCGCTTGCCTGTCGGCCTGCAGCACGCCGGAGGCGAAGGATACCGGTGCCGCGACACCTGAGGTCGCCAAGACCGGACACGTGCCCACTTCTGTTGCCATTTCCATCGCGCAGATGAAATTCAACCCGGACACGGTCACCATCCAACAGGGCGACACGTTGATCTTCACCAACAACGATGTGGTTGACCACGACGCCACGGCACTGCCGGATTCCGCATGGACCTCCGGCCCCCTGAAACCGGGTGACAGCTGGAAGGTGGTGCCCGGCGCTTCCACGGAGTACTTCTGCAGCATCCATGTGGTGATGCGCGGCGATATCGTCGTGGAATAGCGGACGTTGCCGGATGCTCCGAACAAGCAGGGCGACCTTGGGGTCGCCCTGCTTGTTTTCCATACATGGGTTGAGGAGCCCATTGCGGGGAATGGGAAGGATGTTCGGGAGGTCAACGGGGATATCATGCCCCATGAGATCAGTCCTTTTCATCGGGAAACACCTTGAAGACCCGATGGCACATGGTTCGCACGGTGCTGATCAAAAGAACCTTCAACATGAAACATGCTTATCTCAATCTGGTGGCCCTATGCGGAGCGCTCCTCCTCGCGGCACCAACGTTCTCCCAAGGCCCCACCTTCGGTCTGAAAGGTGGATTGAACTACACCAACCTCGCTGGCCTGGATGCCGATGACAACAATGCCCGCGTGGGTTTCAATGCGGGCGTTTTTGCGCGCACCATGCCTGAATCACCAGTGGGTGTCCAATTGGAACTGCTGTATTCCACCAAAGGGAATCGAACCACGTACAATGCCTTCTTCGGATTGGTGGAACAGGACGTTGACTTCAACCTCAACTACTTGGAACTTCCCGTGATGGCCTCCATCCGTGTGATGGATGTGGTGGACTTTCAGATCGGTGGCTATGCGGCCTACCTGCTTTCCGGCAAGGTGAAGACCTCCGGTGATCTGGGCAGTGGGTCAGGTGAGATCGACAAGAGCGACTTCACCTCACTCGATGCCGGAATTGTTGGCGGCATTGGTTTCAATGTGGGCGAAAACCTACAGATCGGGATGCGATACCTCCACGGGCTTGTGGACGTGATCGACGATTCCACCCTGAGCGCTGTGGTGGGTGATGCCCAGAACCGCTGCCTGCAAGTGTACCTCGCCGTTGGCGTGGGCGGTAATTAAGGTCTTATCCCATAGTATAGCCATCGCTACCCGATCACAATGCGGGCGGTCAGCACTTGGCCGTCCGCATTGCGGGTTTGCAGCACGTACACCCCAGATGCCCAGCCGTCCGTGCTGAATTGATACCGGGCGGTCCGTTCGCTCACGGCCAGGATCAAACGACCCTGTGCATCCATCACGCGCAGTTCACCGAGGGACCGTCCATCGGTGCTGGAAAGGATGGCGAAGCCGCTCCCCACGCTCACCACCAAGCGAGCATCGGCGAACTCAGTGACGGACTGCACCGGGTCGGCACAAGGTCCATAAAATGTAAAGCCAATTTCATTCTGGTCCATTGAGCTCACGTATTCGGCCGGACCGTAGGTCCCATTGGGATCCGCCACACCGTATACGAGTTGACCACCGGTTGGCTCCTGCTGCGGCATAAGGTGCAACTCATAGTTCCCGGATTGGAGGCACAGCGTGTCCTGATCGGATTGCTGGTCCACAGTGAGCGTGAGCAAACCACTGGTGATGGGGATCCCGTTGGAGAGTACCGTATAGGTAAAGGCCCCCAAACCGAGCGCATCACCAAAATTCCCGAGGTGCACCAGCATGGGAGAGCAGCTGTCCGGCGGGCAGAGGTCAATGCTGAGGTCCCATGTGCAGGCCAACTCGGAAAAGAAGCCGGTCCACAGTTGCAGCGTAGCATTGAAGGGGGACACCGGCATATTTGCTCCCTCTGGGATGTTGAGTATGTGGGTGCTTTCGGTCCCGATGCCGAAGAGATCGACCGTTTCGCGTGCCAGCGTATCACCATTGTCGCTGAGTAGCAGAAATCCCGGATAGTCGAACAGCGTGGTGGAGGAGTTGAAGGCATGCAGTACCAGTGCAGTGTCCGAAAAGGCGGCCCACTGGATGCTGCCGATCAGCAACGAGTCACACCCACCACTTCCGCCACCACCAGAGACCGTGAATACATGCTGCTCGAACGGTGCTCCATCGTACACACCGAAGCCAGCCACATTCACGGTGTACGTTCCGGCAGGCAACAGGCCCACGTCGATGGTCTCCGTATGCGGGACCAGCACATCCAGGCCGATCGTGTTCTGCGTTACCAGCGTCAGTTCAACCGAAAAACCATTTACCTGTGCAGTAGCAGTTGCAACCGACGACCCCGTACTGGACAGGTTGCCGATAAGCTGAAGTTGTACATTATCCTGTTCGGTGGGGTCAGCTGGGGTGACTGCGATCTCGTCGACATAGAAGTAGGTCTGTGCCTGAACGGTGGAAAAGAGACAAACGCAGGCTGCCGCCAGCAGCACGTGAAGGGTCTTTGATCTGCTCATGGGTCCGAAGGTTGTGGATGCATGACGCTATCGCTGTGCGAAACGCTGCCCGAAGGTATTTGACCTCAAGAGCGCTCCACGAAAGACCGTCGGAGCACATGGAGCGGTCACTGCGCCACGATCTTCCGCAGATTCTGCATCGTTCCGAAGGGCTGGTCCACAATGAAGCTGTTCGCCAGCCAGGCCGGTACGGCCCCGCCGGGTTCGCCGTGGAATTGATAGATCACGTTGACGTTGCTCCCCGCTTGGGTCAACTTCCACGTACCGCTCGCACGTGTAATGCGCACCAGCTTTTTATTCTCCGGAATGCGGTCGGACAGGGCACGGATGGTTACCGTTGCCGCACCACCTGCGGGGTCCATTTCCGTGCGTTGCTCATATACCCCGTCCCGATCACTTACCGGAAAGGGCACATCCGTGCGGATGTAATGCACCGTGTTATAACGGCCTTGCTGTTCCAGGACCGTGGCTTCGGCACAATTCGGGAAAAGTTCCATGAATCCGCTCACGTTGGTTACGATATCGAGCACGTCGGCCAACCGGGCGTTGTTCAAGGTGGTCACGGCCTTGAATTCAGCGATCGCCGATCCTTCCACGCTGCGCGTGTACACTTTGATGTCATCCTGGTCCTTTTTCAGCGACCATTCACCTATTCCGGTTGGAAGTGCAGTCAACAGGGCGATCGCAGCGATAAGGATCATGGGCGTTCGTTGGTCGGTCGGGGTTCCTTGGTAGGGTCTGTTATCACTTGGACATTCTTCGGAAGTGCAAAGTTCTGCTCGCGCATGTACGGCTCCAATCGTTTCATCACGTATGTCAAATCGACCTTGTCCACTTGGTAGGTGTTCGTTCGATGGCCTTTTTGTGACTTGAGATAAGCCATATAGCAGGGCATGGCGACCGAGGGATCCCGGCGAAGCAACTGCCGCTCGATCATTTCCAAGGCATCCAAGGGAGCTTCCGCGAAGGTGTCATAACGGACCTCCAGCAAGTTCCCTGCCGGGATAAGCGATCGCTGCTCAGCGAAATCACGCATCATGCGGTCATGCACATCCAGGATCATTTCGCTGAGGAAATCATCATTGGGCAATTCCTCCAAGCATAGCGTGGGCATGAGCTGTTGAAAGAAGCGCAGCGTGGAATAGTACACCGTGATCGGGTTGCGATGGATGTACAGGAACCTGGCATCCGGATACAGGCGAAGAAGCTTATCAATACGCGCGGTGTTCACCGGGTTCTTCACGATCAGCTGCTTGCCCTGGCTCGATACCGCCGCTTTCCTCAGCAGCTTGGCATAGGTGCGGTACCAGTGCTCCACCTCGCGTTCATCAAGTCCGTTGTGGCGTACGGCGCGATCGTAGAAAGCCGCATACTGCGAAGGGAAGTAGAAGAAGTTGTAGTAGGCGTTCGGCTGCATGTTCGCGAAGGCGAATTCATCTTCTTGCGGGAAGTCCGGGTGCAGGGCGACACTGTCCGATGGGCGCTTGTCCGGCATGTTCAACCCCATGAAGGTCTTGAAGATCCACGTGCTGGCCATGTTGTTCGGGAACACCGATGCGTAGGTGCTCAAATAGGCTGCGCGAGGGTCTTGGCAAAGCACGTTGTGGAGCAGTGTGGTCCCGCTGCGCCAATGACCCAGGATAAAGAGGGGCGGCTCCATCGGTGCTGATCGTTTGATCCGCCTTCCATAGACCAGTTCTTCCCAGAGCTGGAATGGGGTACGAACAAGAACCACGAGCGTGGTCAGGGCCACTTTGAAGTAGGATCGCTTGGCGATGGTACCGCTTCGCAGGATCTTGAAATAGCTGCCGAGCACCGACCCCGCGAGGGTGGAGATCGGAGGGATCCTGAATTCGCTCATCGTGTTGGGCCGTTCCGTAGGGCCATGGGAACGGATCGTGCGAAGTTCGGTGATCGGAGGGCCGGGACCATACCAACCGGGCCTTGACCTCAGGGTTTCCCCATACAGCGGAAGGCCCTGCAGGGCGCGATACAGGTAGGGAGTAACTTTCGGCGAAGTGGACCGTCATACCATTAGGAAAGCATCTGTTCCCGTGACCCTGACCGACTACAATAGCGCTGTGGACCAGCATGCGGACGGCATCTACCGTTTCGCGGTGAAGCACCTGCGAGATACCGACCGGGCCAAGGATGTGGTGCAGGAGAGCTTTGCGCGGCTTTGGCAGAAGGTGGATGATGTGGAGGGCACAAAGGCGAAGAGCTACCTCTTCACCACGGCACACCACCTGTTGGTGGATGAAGCACGGAAGGATGTCCGCAAGACGAGGATGGAGGACCGGCATGCCGACCTACGCTGGACGGGACAATCGCAGCCGGACCTGAAGGAGGTGTTGGATGCCGCATTGGCCACGTTGCCGGAAATTCAGCGCAGCGTGGTGCTGCTGCGCGACCTGGAGGGATACAGCTATGAGGAGATCGCGGAGCTCACGCAGTTGAACATTTCCCAAGTGAAAGTGTACATCTACCGGGGACGGACCTCGCTGAAGCACTACATCGGAAGCTTGGAGAACGTGCTATGAAATTGAACAGGGAGACATACGAAGCTTGGCTGCTGGACCGCATGGAAGGTGTTCTCACACCTGCCCAAGAAGCGGCGCTGAATGCCTTCCTGCTGGAACATCCGGACCTGGAGATTTCCGCCGATCCACTCCCCCGGGTGAACGTCAGCAACGAACACTTCCCCGGGAAGGAACAGTTGCACCGGACCTTTCCACCCACAGGCACCCCGGATTCCGCGCGATTGGATGATTTCCTGGTGGCCCGCTTGGAAGAGGACCTGACCAGTGAGCAACAGCAAGAGCTGGCACATTACCTGTATGAGCATCCGGAGGCTGAACGGCATGCCGTGTTAATGGCGATGGCCAAGGTGCCGTACGAGCCGATGGCCTTCACTGAAAAGGAGAAGCTGCACCGTCATTTTCCACCGCAGGGCCTTCCTGACCTCCACCGGCTCACCGATTTTCTGATCGCCGAGCTGGAGGGAGACCTAACTGCTGAGCAGCAGAAAGCCCTAAGGGCCTACCTCGCCGAGAATGCGATTGCACGCCAGGAACGGGAACTGGTGCATGCGTCGCGCGTGCAGGCCGAGCTTCTTCCCTATCCGAAAAAGAGTGATCTGAAAAAGCGTGAAGTGCGTGTCTTTGCGCTCTGGCCGCGATTGGCCGTAGCTGCCAGCGTGCTGCTGGTCCTGAGTGCCGGATGGTGGTTCCTCCGCGAGGACAGCAGGCAGGATGCGGGATTGGTACGCGTGGAACCAAAGGAGATCCTTCAACGTCCTTCCTCCACTTCAACCACTAATGCCCCGGTTGAAAGCGATCCTACAGATCAGATCCATCCGGAGGATCCTTCAGCAACTCAACCCGCTGAGGTGAGTGACGCTACCCAACGAAAGGAGCCATCCACCGTTGGGAAGGTGAAGCCCGGAAAAACGAATGCACACACACCGGAAGAGAAGCCTGAACAGGAACTTGAGCAGACACCGCAGGTCCCTGCATCACAAGTTCCGGTGATCGACCGGCTTCCCGTGAGGGAGCCGACACTTGCCCAGCTTCCTGACCAGCCGGTGCCTGAACCCATGGGCGTCAGCCCATCTTCAACATCAGTTGCAACGGATCAGGACCTGGCTGTTGTGGATACCAGGAACACCGGACAAAGCTTGGGCACCTTCGTAGCCAATACAGTACGAGGCGAAGTGCTTTCAGCCCCCGAACGCGCGGAGGTGTTGGATGGTCAGGATGCGCTGGCCTTTGCCGATAAGGCGATCGGCACCGTGACGGGCGGACGAGGTGGCGTACAACTCCAGCGCAATGCCTCAGGTGAACGCATCAAGCTTCGCCTCGGGCGCAACCTTTCCTTCAGCGCCAGCAGGAACCGCTGAGCTTCTTCCGAGTTCGTGCCTACCGTATCGGCCCAATATTGCCACGGGTATGCAGCACCCGATCGGGCCTGTAAAGGTGCTGTGCCGCTCATCCCCGCCCCTGGACCGCTCATCCATTTCCCGCTGATCCGCTGTAACAAAGTGCCGGTTTTCCGTGTCTCATGCAAACAACCATCACAAGCCGAAACGGCCCAAAACCACATACCATGAAAACCGGGATCCTTCGTCAAACCTTCGCGCTCTTGCTGATCGCATGCGCGATGAGCACACATGCGGCCAACCCTGTTACGGCCGAAGCACTTACCTTTTACACAAGCAACTCCATCGCTATGGAGCGCGCCGTGAAGCACCAGATCAATCGCTACGTGATCTTCCCGTTGGATGCTGACGAGGAGGAGATGTTCGGAACGGTGGAGGTCCAGTTCGTGGTGAACACGGAAGGCAAGTTGGTGGTAACCGAAGCCCGCTCCGAGAACCAGGAACTATGTGACTATGTGCTGGCAAAGCTACGCCGCGTGCAAGTGGGCCCCAATCCTTCCGGGCTATGGAAAACCTCCCACCTGAGGTTCAACTTCCGGCCGGAATAGGTCTTCCACCAAGCTGAAGCGAAAGCGCCGTATGCCCTTGGTCATCGGCGCTTTCACATTTGAGGAAAGGACCTTTGAGGAGCTGTAACTATTGGAACAGTGCCCCGTCCTATTCACAAAGCGACCAAGTGATGAAACCTCTACTATGCATTCCGCTCTTGCTGCTCCCTTTGATCGGCATCGCCCAGCAGGACAGCATCCCTGCCCCAAGCGGTACCGCTCCACAGGACCAACATATCCTCTACGTCACCGCAGGTAGTAACGGCGTGAAAGTGAAAGTGGAGAACACGGACACCAACTATGCGCAGAATGGTGACACCATCCGGATCACCTCCAAGCGCAAGCTTATCCGCATCATCACCACCAAGCGCACGGACGTGGACTCCACCACCTTCGAGAGCAAATTGGCCGACCTGAAACGTGAGCGACGCAACCTCTTTAGTTACTGGGCCGGCATGGAACTGGGCATGAACAGCTTCGTAACGGCGGATGGTCGCATAGGCGATGGACCGGAAAGCGGGCCACTGCAGCTGAACAATGCGAAGAGCCGCTTCTTCGCCATCAACTTCCTGGAGCGCAAGTTCGAGTTCGGCACCAACCACATCGGCCTCTTCACGGGTATGGGGATTGAATTCCTCAACTACAGGCTCAGCGAGAACAACACCTTGCAATTCAACAGCGACAGCACGTACGCTGTGGCGATGGACAGCCCCGACCTGCGCAAGAACAAGCTGCGGCAGATCGGACTGCGCGTACCGCTGATGCTCGAGTTCAACACCAACCGCGCCCAGCTTCCCCTCAATGCCGGAGCATTGGAGGCCAAGCCGGACTGGTCCTTCAGCCGGAAACACAACTTCCACCTTGCGGTCGGTCTGGTGGGAAGCTGGTACTTCGATACCATGTACAAACAGAAATTCAACGAGGGTGGCGAGTCGAAGAAGCTCCGCGCCAAGGCGAGCTACAATCTACTGCCGTACCGGGTGGCCGCCCGAGCGCAGATCGGTTACGGTGGCCTCAATCTCTTTGCCGAATACGGCCTCACACCCCTGTTCGAGGAAGGCACCGCGCCCACGCTGAACGCCTTGAACGTCGGCATCACATTGATCGGCTTCAACTAGGGAACGGGCCGCGCGACGAGGGGACATCGTTCGCTATCGCCCGGGCAGGGCCGCTGCAAGCAGCGGCCCTGCCTATTTTCGCGGTCCGCTAGGCACTTCGCCCGGCTGTCGCATACCAAAGAACCCGCCATCACCATGGGCCGCATCTTCGAAAAACGCAAGCACCGGATCTTCGCCCGCAACGCCAAGCTCAGCAAGCTCTTCACCCGCATCGGCAAGGAGATCGCCATGGCCGTGAAGGCAGGAGGTCCCAATCCGGATGCCAACCACCGGCTGAAGGTGGCCATCCAGAACGCCAAGGGCATGAACATGCCCAAGGACAATATCGACCGCGCGATCAAAAAGGCGGCCGGTGGAACGGAAGTGGATTTCACCGAGATGACATACGAGGGTTATGCTCCCGGCGGGGTGGCGATCTTCGTGGAGACCGCCACCAACAACACGACCCGCACGGTGGCCAACATCCGAAGTTTCTTCAACAAATGCGACGGCAACTTGGGGAACACGGGGTCCTTGGCGCACGTTTTCGACCGAAAGGCGGAATTCGTCGTGGAAGAGGCCGCACTGAAGGGGATGGACACCGATGACTTCGAAATGGCCTGCATCGACGCCGGCGCGGAGGACTTTCACCATGATGAGGAGGGCTTCATCATTCTGGCAGCCTATACCGAATTCGGACCGATCCAGCAGAAACTGGATGAACTGGGCATTGAAGCCAAGAGCGCCGAGCTCAAGCGCTTTCCCCTGAGCACCATTCCCGCCGACCTGGCCACCGCCCGCAACGTGATGAAGCTGATCGACCTCCTGGACGACGACGAGGACGTGAACGCCGTGTACCACAACATGGAGCTCAGCGAGGACGTGGAAGCCGCGCTGGCCGAGGAGTAGGAGCTTGGACGTTGTTGGGTTACCCCGGCCTTCTCCGGTTCATTTCACCCTGAACCGTATGTGGTACCGGGTGCCCGTGGCATCGCTCTCCAGGGTCATGAATCCGTTGAGCTGTTCCACGAGGCTTTCAATGAGGCTGTGGCCCAAGGTGCCGGAGTCGGTGTTCAGTTTCTCCTTGGGTATCCCTCCCCCGTTATCGCTGTAGTGCAGGTCGAACTGGTCGTGATCGGCACGGTGGATCCTCAGATTGATGAACCCTTCCTGTCCCTCGGTGAATGCATGCTTGAACGAGTTGGTGATGAGCTCGTTCAGGATGAGGCCCAGGGGCACCATGGTGTCCAGGTCCAGCACCAGGTCGGGATCGATGGCCGTGCGGTAGCGAATGCTTTCCCGCACTTTGTTCAGTTGCACCAGCTCCGCAAAAAGTTCCTTGATGTACTGGGAAAGATCCACTTGGGCGAGGTCGTCGCCCTTGTACAGTTTCTCGTGGATCAAGGCCATGGAGGCCACCCGGCCCTGGCTCTGCGCGAAGACCTGCTGCAGCTGTTCATCGGCGATGGTCCCGGACTGGAGCCGCAGCATGCTGGATACCACTTGGAGGTTGTTCTTCACCCGGTGGTGGATCTCCCGGATGAGCGTGCGGATACGTGCGTTGGCCTGTTCCACTTTTTCCTTCTCCTGAAGCAGGACGCGGTTGTGCTCCATGTCCCGTTCGCGAGCGGACCTCAGGTTGTCCCGCATGCGCGTGAGGGAATGGCCCAGTACGTCCTGGTCCCCCCGCACGATCACGGGCGTATCATAGTTGCCCTTGCCGATGGCGTCCGCACTGGCGGAAAGCGAGCGGATGGCCTCTATCATCACGTTGAACGAACCAGCCATCTGCCCCACCTCGTCGTCCGAGGTCACCGGGACACGCGCCCGCACATCCCCTTTGGCCAAAGCCGAAGCCGCATCGGTAACCTCGGACACGGTGCTGCGGAGGCCACGCATGATCACAATGGCCATCACGGACACCGTGCCCACCACCACCAGGAGGAGAAAGAGCACCAGGAGCAGACGTTTTTGAGCGGCCCGGGATACATCCTCACTGGCCACGATGATCGAATCGATCGAACGCTCCTCCACTTGACGCAATCGCGCGGTAGCCTCCCCGCTCAGCTCCCACCACTCGGAGGCCGTAGTGCCCACGCCGTTGATCGATCGGCTTTCGTGTATGGTGCCGATCATCGAACGCAGGAAGTTGACCTCCGGCCCTTGGAACGTACTCCGGTAATAGGCCCGCACATCGGGCGGTGCATCGCGCTGGAAGAGCACGGTGCTGGTCTCATAGAGCGCAATGCTCTCATTGAGCTCGCCAAGCTCCGCCGGGCTCAAGCCGGAAACCAGTGCGCGCAGCACCCGGGTCCGGATATCGCTCAGGGCCTCCTTTGTGTTCAACAGGCCCAGGTGCGCGAAGAGCTGTTGATTGGTCGTCGGGTCCATGGCCTGCTTGGATACCTCTGCAAGTTTGCCCAGAAGCTCTTCGTTCATGGCACGATAGGACCGCTCGACCTGTACCGCGGAGACGTTCCGCTCATCCATCCGTTTGCGATCGCTTTCCAGGGGGCGCAATACATCCCCGGGTCGTACAAGAGGGTCGATGGTCAATTCCGGATCGTTCATCCGGGCGATGTAGGCATCACTTTGCACCCGGGCCAGCCGCAGGGAACTGCTGTTGGGCAGGACACCTTCCAGGATGGCCACGCTCACCGCGCTTTCATGCTGCAGGCCGTCCATCACGTCGCCGATCACCCGAATGTTGCGGGCCTGCTTGGACACATAGCCGAGTACATCCGTCCGCTTCAAGCTGGAATCCACCTGCTTACCGATCAGCAGCACCAACCCCGCCACCGGGATCCCCAGCGTGATCAGGAATTTGGTCCGGATGGGAAGGTCAGCAAAGCGCCAGTTCATCTGCCGACGAATGTAGGGGAAGCAACGATGCGCGGCTTTCTACATTTGGCCGCGGCCCGTCCTTTTTGCGGGTCCGCCCATAATCCGCAGATCCGCCATGGACATGAAAGCGAAGTTCGACCTCCTGGGAAAGAAAACGGAGGAAGCCCTCAAGGGTGGCGGGGAAGACCGCATCGCAGCCCAGCACAAGAAGGGCAAGCTCACCGCCCGCGAACGCTTGAACCTGCTGCTGGACGAGGGATCCTTCCAGGAGATCGGCCAACTGGTGACCCACCGCAGCGTACACTTCGGGCTGGACAAGCAACACTTTCTCGGCGACGGGGTGGTCACCGGATACGGCACCATCAACGGTCGTACGGTCCATGTCTTCTCGCAGGATTTCACCGTGCTGGGCGGCTCCTTGGCCGAAGCGCACGCGGGAAAGATCTGCCGCATCATGGACCTCGCCATGCAGAACGGTTCGCCGGTCATTGGCCTCAACGACAGCGGTGGTGCGCGCATTCAGGAGGGTGTGGTGTCGCTCGGCGGCTACGCGGACATTTTCCACCGCAACGTGATGGCCAGTGGCGTAGTGCCGCAGATCAGCGCCATTCTAGGGCCTTGTGCCGGTGGTGCGGTGTACAGCCCGGCCCTCACGGATTTCGTGCTGATGGTGGAACGCTCCAGCTACATGTTCGTCACCGGACCCAACGTGGTGAAGACCGTGACGCACGAAACGGTGACCGCCGAGGAATTGGGCGGTGCCGCCACGCACGCCTCCAAGAGCGGGGTGGCCCACTTCACTGCGCCGGACGAGCTGGACGCCATCGAACAGCTGCGCCGCCTGGTGGGCTACATGCCGAACAACTGCGAGGAGCGCGCACCCGTTCTGCCCTACGAGCCGGGCGACGAGCACCGTCCCGCGCTCGATAGTATTCTGCCGGAAAACCCGAACCAGCCCTACGACATCCGCGATGTGCTGAACGCCGTGATCGACCCCGACAGCAGCATGGAGGTCCACGCCGACTACGCGCGCAACATGGTGGTGGGCTTCGCCCGCGTGGCCGGTGAAACGGTGGGCTGCGTGGCCAACCAGCCCTCGGTGCTCGCCGGTGTGCTGGACATCGATGCCTCCATCAAGGCCGCCCGCTTCGTGCGCTTCTGCGATGCCTTCAACATCCCGTTGCTCGTGTTCGTGGACGTGCCCGGCTTCCTGCCCGGCACCGAGCAGGAGTGGCGCGGCATCATCGACCATGGCGCGAAACTGCTCTACGCCTTCAGCGAGGCCACCGTGCCCCGCATCACCGTGATCACCCGCAAGGCGTACGGCGGCGCCTACGACGTGATGAACAGCAAGCACATCGGCTGCGACATGAACTACGCGTGGCCCGCGGCGGAGATCGCCGTGATGGGTGCCAAGGGAGCTGCGGAGATCATCTTCCGCAACGACATCAAGAAGTCCGACGACCCCGAAGCGACCCTAGCCGCCAAGGAAGCCGAGTACAAGGAGCGTTTCGCCAATCCGTACGAGGCGGCGGCACACGGCTTCATCGACGAGGTGATCCAGCCCGCTGACACCCGCCTGAAGGTGATCGAGGCCCTACGGATGCTCCGCAACAAGGCCCAGCGCCTGCCGCGCAAGAAGCACGGCAACATCCCGCTATAGGACGATCGGGCACACCGCACGGCCAGCTCTTGCAAGGGGCCGGTATGCGCATGGGGAAGAAATACGGTGGTTCCCGTATGCGATCACGGGGTTTCACGGAAGAACACCCGCGTTGAACCGGTCAGAACAAAACCAAAAAATCTCGATTCCATGCGCACTATCCCACGTACCATTTCCATGGCCATGCTCGCTACCGCCATCTGCTTGGGCGGCTGCAAGAAAGAGGAGGCCGAAACCCCTGCCACGCCCTCCGGAGGTGGTGGTGGAAGCAGCACTCCCGCCAGCACCACTCCCGCGTTCACCGATGCCTCCGGTGTGCTCATCGCGGTGAACACCCTCACCTCCTACGATGTCGGCGGCATCCCCGTGGAGATCCAAATGGGCACTGCGCTAGGCATGTTCCCATCCGCAGGCAACGCCTCCGTCTACCTGGATGGCGGCACCGTTTCCTTGGAAGGGACCACGCTCACCAAGAATGCGAACAACGCATACTTCGCGACCCCCGACCAGACCAACCCCACGGGCATCGACCTGAGCGGCAGCACGCATTGGGTGGTCAGCGGCAACGGCGAGGTGCCCGCTATCGACCGCTCGCCGAGCTTCAGCTTCCCCAGCGTGGGCACCATCACCAGCTCCACCACCATCACGCGCAGCGATGGCTACACCCTGAACGTGAGTGGCGTCAACAACGCGGATTCGGTGGTGTTCGTAGTGGGCAATATCATCAAGACCAAGGCACCCGGAACCTTGAGCTGCAACTTCAGTGCGGCGGAACTCGGTACCGAGGGCGCAGGGGCCACGGTGATCCAGGTTTCGCCCTACACGTTCCAGAACGAAATGATCGGAGGGAAGAAGATCTATTTCGGCAAGCAAAGCAGCCGTACGCTCTCGGCTACCTTCCAATAGCCGCTATTCCTTACTGGCACGGCCCGCCCGGTTCTGAGACCGGGCGGGCCGTGCCGTTCCCGGACGAAGTGCAGCGGCTACATTCGCCGCATGCGCCACCCGCTGCCGACGCACCGCGAACCTTGGCCCGCCGTACCCTCGGGCCGGACGCTTCGCCTGTTGGTGATGTTGGCCCTTTGGTGGTGCATTCCGGGCCTTGCACAAACCCAGCCGGACGCGCCCACACCGGCGCAAGTCCTGGCGATGCCGGGCGACACGGTGAAGGTGCTGAAGCTCTCCGACCTCTGCTACGCCTACCGCCGGGTCGATGCCGATTCTGCACGGCTCTTCGGTGAAGCCGCACTGGACCTGGCGAAGGACCTGCATTACAAGCGAGGCGAGGCGCAGGCCTGCAACGACCTCGCCATCCTCCGGATCGACCGCAGTGATTACGCTGCGGCGGACAGCCTGTTGCGCCGTTCACTGGATCTACGCACTCAACTTCAGGACTCGGCCGGTATGGCCGCGGTCCACAACAAGCTCGGCATCATCTTCCAATCCCGCTTCATGCTGGAGGAGGCCCTGGAAGAGAACCTGAGCGCCCTGCGGATCTATGAGCGCACCGGGCCACCGGCGCACGAGGCCGTGATCCTCAACAACATCGCCATCCTGCGGTTCAACCTGAACCGGCTTCCCGAAGCCTTGGCCACACACCAGCGGGCTGCCGCCATCCGGGAACGGATCGGGGACGGGGCGGGACTGGCGGCATCATACGGCAACATGGCCAATGTGGAGGCACAGTTGGGAGATACCGCCGCGGCGATCGCCCACTTCCAAGCGGCGATCACCTACTTCCGGGATCAGCATATGATGTCCGAACTGGCCGTACAGTTGAACAACCTGGCCGGGATACGCATGGCCCGAGGGCAATTGGACGAGGCCGCCGACGGCTACGGCGAGGCCCTCACGATCCGGACCAAGGCCGGGGAACGGAAGGCCATTGCCTCCTCGCTCATCGGGCTGGGCGGCACCCGCCTGCGGCAAGGGCGCATCACCGAGGCCCGGAGCCTGCTGCTGCAGGCACTCGCCATGAGCCGCGCCGTGGACGCACGAAGCGAGCAAATGCAGGCCCTGTTGGACCTGGCCCGGCTGTATGCGCGGACCAACCGCGGGGACAGTTCATTCTTCTACCACCAGCGCTATGCCGCCTTGAAGGACTCGGTCTTCAACGAAGACATGAGCGCACGCCTGGCCCTGGCCGAAACGCGGTTCGAGACCGAGAAGAAGGAGCGGCGCATCCTGGAGCAACGGGCGGAGATCGCCGAGCTGGAGCAGGAAAGCGAGCACCGCAAACTGTGGCTGGTCACCGCCGTGGGCGGATCGGCCGTGGTGGCAATGGCCGCGCTGCTGCTGCTGCAGGTGCAGCGGCGGCGTGCCCGGGCCCGGCACGATGCGGCCGTGATCGCCGAGCGGGAGACCGGATTGCGTGGCATACTGAAGGCCACCGAAGCGGAACGAACACGGATCGCCCGGGAATTGCACGACGGCGTGGGCCAGCAGCTTACCGGCCTGAAATTCCGCTTGGAGGAGATCGCCGCAAAAGTGGGGAACCACCTCCCGCTGCCCGCCGACACCGTCACGGAAGCCTTGGCCATCACCAGTGATGCCGGCCGCGAGGTACGCGATATCGCCCATGCCATGATGCCCCGTGCACTGGGCGAGCTCGGTTTGGCCGCCGCCCTCTCCGACATGCTCAAGCGCACCCTTGGAAGCGCAGGCATAGGCCACCAATTGGATCAATTCGGACTGGACGAGCGCTTGCCCCAGGAAGTGGAAGTGGGCCTGTACCGCATCGCGCAGGAGCTGGTGCAGAACACCATGAAGCATGCCGGGGCCCGGCAGGTACACCTGCAACTGCTGAAGAACCAAGGGCATGTGGTGTTCATCTACGAGGACGATGGCAAGGGCTTCCCCCCTAACCGGGCCCGGGACGGCATCGGGCTCCGCAACATACGAGAACGTGTGCGTGCCGTGCAGGGCGTGATCAACATCGGCAACGGCGCGCGACAGGGCATCTTGGCCACGGTGCGCGTTCCACTGCATGGTGGCCCCATCCGGACGATATGACGATCTTGCGACCGCGAAGGCAATTTGGACGATGGAACCCGAAACACCGATAAGGCTCGTACTCTGTGATGATCATTGCATCATCACCGATGGCCTGCAGCGCATGCTTCGGGACGAGCCATGGGTGGACTGCGTTGGTACCGCGCCCAGTGGGGAGGAGGCGCTCTTTCTGCTGGAGCATATCGCGGCGGACATCGTGCTACTGGACCTGAACATGCCCGGCATGGACGGGATCGAGGTCATGCAACGCATCCGGGAGCGCTGGCCGGAAATGAAGATCATCATCCTGACCATGAACGATGAGCCTGCCGTGGTGCGCCGGTTGCTGGACCAAGGCGCGCACGGATACCTGCTGAAGACCTGTGGGCGCGATGAGCTGCTGCGGGCGGTGCAGGCCGTCCACGAGGGGAACAAGCATTTTTCCGCCGATGTCACCGAGGCCCTGTTGAAGCAGCGTACGGAGACCGCCGCCCATGATGGACGGCTTACCCTGCTCAGCCCGCGCGAACGTGAGGTGCTGGGCGCATTGGCGGAAGGACTCTCGAACAAGGAGATCGGGAAACGGCTCTTCATCTCATCCCGCACGGTGGATACGCACCGCACCAACCTCATGAAAAAGCTGGGCATGCACAACCTCGCCGGCCTGGTGCGGCTCGCCGTATCGGCCGGATTGGTGCGGTGAGGGAACAGCCCTCGGTTCCCCGTGGACACCGACCTGCTCGTTACCTTTAGGCCCGAACAAAAGACCAGGACCATGCTCTTGAAACTCCTCGCCCTCGCCGCCTTCACAGGCATTGCCATCGCACCATCGGAACTGCCCGACCTGGCCATCGGCGCCACCGCTCCCGCCTCGGACGTGAAACTGAAGGACGTGATCGGCGGGGAACGGAGCCTGAAGGACATCGCCGGCGAGAACGGCTTGCTGGTGATCTTCACCGGCAATGTCTGCCCCTTCGTGGTGGGAAGTGCAGGAAGCGAAGGCTGGCAGGACAGGTACGGCCCCTTGGCCGCAGGGTGCGCCGCCAAACAGATCGGCTTCGCCCTGGTGAACAGCAATGATGCCCAACGCGAGCAAGGTGATGGTTTCCCGGACATGCAACGGATCTACAAGGAGCACCACTATGGAGGAAGCTACCTGCTGGACCAAGGCCATCTGCTGGCCGATGCCTTCGGTGCGCGCACCACGCCGCACGTTTTCCTCTTCGACAAGGACCTGAAGTTGGTGTACAAGGGCGCGATTGATGACAATGTGAAAAGTGCCTCGGACGTGAAGGAGCCGTGGCTGCGCAACGCCATCACCGCCATGGTGGCCGGGCATGCACCGGATCCGGCCACCACGCGCAACACGGGCTGCAGCGTGAAGCGGACGACGGTGCGGTGAGGGACCGCTCGAACCGGACCAACAATACACCGATCGTCCGGGGGTACCGCAACGGTAAGTCTGTACCGGTCCGCTATTGTTGATATGTTGGAAACTTCATTTCCTTTCCCAGCGGAAGGGTTCTTCCTTTGTGCGAAAGGGATCCCATCATGAACGTACTGTTGATCGGCGGCGGAGGAAGAGAACATGCACTGGCCTGGAAGCTCGCCCAGAGTTCCATGTTGGACGAACTGTACGTGGCCCCGGGCAACCCCGGCACCGTGCGCCATGGCCGCAACGTGAAGCTGGACCTGAACGACCAGCGGGCGCTGCGCCAGCTCATCATCGACAAGCGCATCCGCATGGTGGTGGTGGGCCCGGAAGGCCCGTTGGTGGACGGCCTGCACGACCGCATCGCGGCGGATGCCCAGCTCAAGGGCCTCGTCACGGTGATCGGCCCCACCGCTTCGGGGGCACGGCTGGAAGGGAGCAAGGAATTCGCCAAGGAGTTCATGTTCCGGCACAACATCCCCACGGCGCAGTTCCGGGCCTTCGGCAAGGATCAGCTCCCCGAGGCCATCGCGCACATCGGCCGCATGGAGGGCCCGTACGTCATCAAGGCCGATGGCTTGGCGCAGGGCAAGGGCGTGGTGATCGCCACCGATCGCAAGGAGGCTGAAAAGGCATTGAACGAGATGTTGGGCGGCAGCAGCCTGGGCGCTGCAGCGGACCGGGTGCTCATTGAACAGCACCTTGTTGGCGTGGAGCTTTCCGCCTTCCTCATCACCGACGGGGAAGCCTTCAAGATGCTTCCCTCGGCGAAGGACTACAAACGCATCGGCGATGGCGACACCGGGCCGAACACCGGAGGCATGGGGGCGATCTCACCGGTTCCTTTTGCCGAGAAGGAGTTCATGGGTAAGGTGCACGACCGCATCGCGGTGCCCACCATCCGCGGCCTGCGCAGTGAGGGCATCCCTTTCCAGGGCTTCATTTTCATGGGCCTGATGAACGTGGGTGGCGACCCCTACGTGATCGAGTACAACGTGCGCCTGGGCGATCCCGAAGCGCAAGCCATATTGCCCCGGCTGCGCAGCGACCTGATGGACCTGTTCGAGGGCATCGCCACGGGCACCCTCAGCGAGCGGCACGTGGACGTGGACGACCGCAGCTGCGCCACGGTGGTACTGGCCTCGGAGGGCTATCCCGGAAAGTACGCGACCGGCAAACCCATCGTGGGGCTGGAGATGGTGCGGGCCGCGCACGTTTTCCAATCCGGGACGGCCTTGGACAAGGATGAACTGGTGACCGCTGGCGGGCGCGTGCTGAGCGTTACCGCTTTCGGCAAGGACATCGAGCACGCCATCATCAACGCCTACGCGAGCGCCTCCCTGATCGAGTTCGAGGGAAAGCGCCAACGCATGGACATCGGTCGGGACCTGTTGCAGGCAACAGCGGGAAAAGGCGGCGGGGCCGCAGGGATGAAGCTGGGGGTCAAATGAAGTCGCCCCGTTCCTTCGCCTTGCGTGTAAGCATCCTCTGCGTCCGCAGCCAGTACGCCATCCCAAAGAGAAGCACCGCGATGATCGCTACCGGGATGGTCCACTCGGCAATGACCAGGATCTCCAGGATCCATTCGAAGAAACGGCCGATCGCGAAAAAGAAGTCTGTCATGGGAGGTCACGCTTTGAGGAGCGGCAAATATAGCGGCAGCGCGGGATGGATCGCTGCCCACCCTTTCCGGCCATGCTGACCCGGTTCTTCCGACAGGACAGCCCCATTGCATATCTCCCCTTGCCCTTGCTGGTGCTATTGCTCTGGCCGGGTGGGGGCACCGAAGGCCTTTCGCCCTTTTCAATGGGTCCTGAAGTGGCCCAACAGGTCGTCAAGGGAATGCCGTTCTACATTCCCGTGCGCCTGCTGATGGAGCTTTCGCCGTGGCTGGCCATGGGGCTGAGCCTTTTACTGGTGCTGGGTTTGGCGCACAGCTTGAACCGCATGGCGAACGACGCCGAGCTGTACGAGCGCCGGAACCACTTGAGCGTACTGCTACTGCCCCTGCTGCTCGCGCTAATGCCCTTCGGGTTGGTGCCCGGCCCCGCTTTTCTGGGGGTGTGGGCGGTGATCTGGGCGCTGGCCCGAGCCTGGCAGGCCATGGGGCGAAAGAACATCCGATCGGCCCTTTTCGACGCGGGTCTCTTGCTCGGTATTGCCGGGCTCTTTTATCTCCCCTACACCTTCCTCACGGTGGTGATCTGGGCCACTTTGGCCGTGACCCGTCCGTTCAGTTTTCGGGAATACATCCTCCCTCCTTTGGGCATGGCGGTGATGCTCTTTCTGGGCTGGGGTGTGTTGCATTTCATCGATCCCGGGCTTTGGAGCCCCGTGGCCTCCATGCATTTCGACAGCGGAACCCCGGCGCCTTCGGCGGGCCATTGGATGTACACCGTGATACTGGTGTCGGTGCTGGGCGTACTGGCCCTGAGCGTGATCGTCTCCTTTACGGCGGTATACGGCCACAGCGTAATGCGGGAGAAGAACATCCGTGCCTCCTTCCTCGCCTTCGCTTTCGCCATGGGGCTATTGGCCCTCTTTGCCTGGTGGCTGGACCGGAGAGTGCCCCCGGTGCTGCTGGCCGTACCCGGCTCATTGCTGCTGGTCTATCCGCTGCTTCAGGCCAAGCGGACCGCATGGGCGGATGCAGCGATCTGGGTCCTGCTGCTCCTGGCCGGCTGGGCCCGATGGGCGGGCTGAGCTAACTTCGCGCCCACACGGCGGCACTGCCGCACAAGGAGCATAAGAGCATGAAGTTCGGTGTTGTCACTTTTCCCGGTTCGAATTGCGATGAGGACATGGCCTATGCCGTGGAGTCCCTGACGCAACAGCCCGTGGAGCGCCTCTGGCACAAGGACCATGACCTGCGCGGCTGCGACATGGTGCTGCTGCCGGGCGGTTTTTCCTATGGGGATTATTTGCGCAGCGGTGCCATCGCACGCTTCTCGCCCATCATGCAGGAGGTGGCCGCGCATGCCAAAAAGGGCGGACTGGTCTTCGGGGTCTGCAATGGTTTCCAAGTGCTTTGCGAAGCCGGGCTCCTGCCGGGCGCGTTGCTCCACAATGAAGGTCGCAAGTTCGTTTGCCGGAACACCTGGATCCGGCCGGCATCGCTGAACACCCCGCTCACTGCGGGGTTGAAGCCAAAGCCCTTGCTCATTCCCATCGCCCATGGCGAAGGCCGCTACTACGCCGACAGCGAAACGCTGAAGGTCCTGAACGAAGAGGACCGCGTGCTTTTCCATTACTGCGATCACGAGGGTTGGTTGAAGGAAGAATCCAATCCGAACGGCAGCGTGGAGAACATCGCCGGGGTGTGCAATGCAGGGCGGAACGTGTTCGGCATGATGCCCCACCCGGAACGGGCGGCCGATGAACGCCTGGGCAACACGGCCGGCAGGGCGCTGTTCGAGTCCTTGCTACAGGCCGCGCTTGCTTGAATACCCTACCGGCCGGAACACGGCCGTGATGTCCATGTTCCTCCGAGGTACCAGGAGAACCTCTTCGCTGCTTTCCTGCGATCCCTTCCAACCGGCAAATTCCATCCCGTCACGGGCCGTCGCCCCGAAATGGAGCGGCACGCCGTCAAAGGCCGTTATCCCGCGTTGCGTCCCGGTCAGGTAAAGGCCCTCCACCGACACGCTGCCGGCATCGGCAGGTTCCACGCGGACATTGATCGATAGCAATGGCTGGCCGGTGTATCCGGCCAACTCCTGGAACAAATGCTCATTCCTTCGGTGAACATGGTCCAGCAGGAGGGTATGGGCTGCTTCCGGAGCGGGTGATGGCATGTCGCTCTTCCATCGTTCATGGTCCAGGGACATCGCATGGCGATAGACCCGGTAGAGGGAATCGGCCAGCAGGGCGGCGCGATCGGGGCTAAGTGTGGTGGCACCCAGGGCAGCAAGCCGGGCGAGCAGGCGGTCGCGCGTTCCACCATCGGCCAGCAGCTCAGGAAGGAAGGGGGTTGCCGACACGTTCGCCCCGCACATGCGCTGTACCGTGCGATCATCGGCAGGGGCCCACTGGTCCATATCGTACATCACCCATCGCCATCGGCCTTCGGGTTTGCTTGGGCGCCAGCTACGGATGTTCAGTTCGTGGTCCGCACGGCCGGTCCACAGGTCGAAACAGGCCAGCTCCACCAAACTGGCCACATCCACGGTTCTGCCCAGCGTGTCCAAGGGTGCCCCGGATAACAGGGTTTGGAGCATCCGCTGATAGTGTTCGGCATCACCGTTCACGGGTTGTGCGTCGGGTCCCTCAATGATCTCCACGGTGGCGCCTCCGTTGAAGCTGCTCAGCCATTCCCCCCCCTTGGCCGGCATGGCCCGGTACAATCCTTCATATCGTCCGTTGAGGTAGAGCGGGACGGGGAAGCCGGGCTGCACCTCCACCCGGCGTCCGCTACGGATGGCCGTTACCTCCATGAAGGCATTGCGCAGCAAGGCGTAAGGTGTGGCATCCGCACGAAGGATCACCTCGCGCCACGCGGTCCCGTCCGGCAAGGGCACCGGGCCAGCAGCACCAAAGCGATCACGGACGATCAATTTGTAGTTGCGCTTCGGAAGGGTGCGCGAGCCGCTGCCCGCGATGGCGATCCCCACGGGACGGACGACATCCCCCTGCTGGATCCAGGCCTGGCGTTGCCATTTGCGCCCCTTGCGGGCATGATTGCCCCGGAGCGTATCGGCAATTCCGTTCTTCCCGATGAGGTCGTTCACCTCAATGAACAATGCCCAGGCCGTGTCCGGCACACCGATGGTATGCACGGCACAAGGGCTCGGCACGGCATCCGGAGCAAAAGAGCGGGCGCGCACCACTGTGCCAGCGGGAAGCACCAAGGCTCCCGTATAGCTATGCGAATCCGCCTGCGGCAGGGAACCGTCCAGCGTATAGTGGACCGTCTCGCCAGCACCGGACGCCATCGATAACAGACCCGCCTGCACCGTGAGCACGGGCATGGTGGCAAGTTTCGGGACCGCCGCGCGGTTCGGCCCGCCTGGAGATGGCTTGGCGAAGAAGCCCCAGGAGCGTCCCCCGTCAACATTCCTTCCGATGGAAACCCCCGGAGGCAGGGAAGGCCAGGAAAACAGGTCCAGTACGGTAGCCCCGTCCGGTGCGATCAGGAGCAGGGTACCACCCGTCCGGGGCAGTTTCATGCCCACATGTTCCAGACCGAGCTCAGGGGCATTATCACACCACAGCACACGTTGCTCTCCCGGCGCGATGGATAGCCCGGATGTCAGCCGCTGTGCGTTTCCGTTCAGCACCAGCGCATAGCCACCGAGGTCCACCTCATGGTCCCCCACGTTGTACAACTCCACCCAATCTCCATTCGGTCCGTACCCATCGCTATCCACTGTCCGGGTACACTGTAATTCATTGATCCGGACCTGGGCATGCAGGTATTGGACAGCAAGCAGAACGAGCAGCAGGCTCCAATGACGCATTGGGGCAAATTATGGGTTGGAGCGGGATTGCCCCTACATTTGGATCAATATCATTGCTACATGAAGCTCATTCCCCTTTCCGCTTTTCTGCTTTCCGCTCCGATCGCGTTCGCCCAACAGATCACGAACGTCACTGTAACACCATCGCCCCTGCACGCTTGCGAGCTGATGACCTTCCATGTGATGGGCACGGCTCCTCCCGGCATGTCCTTCAACTTTATCAATTCGGCGAACACCGAAACGAGCATCAACATGGTGATCGAGGCCGCTGGTCCGGGATCCGGTTCTTCCTCCTTCAATAATCCCGTGCCTGGCGGCCCATTTGGGGAAGGCGAATACACCTTGTCGGTAAGCCTGCAGTACAACGGTACCATCACCAGCACCTGGAACGGCAACCTCACCGTCCTGCCGCCGGTCCTGCCGGACGTGGGCGAGGCAAACTCCATCGCCGTATGCCCGAACGATGCACCCTTTTCCATGACCTCCCGATTGAACGGCACCCCCGACGCGGGAGGTATTTGGCTGAATCCCCAGCTGCAGACGGTCCCGGGCGGGATCTTCGTGCCGGGGGTCAGTCCTCCTGGCGGGTATCAGTACTATTTCAATATTCCTCCTCCCTGTGAGGCGGAGTACCAGAGCCTGGTCATCACGTACAATCCGAACAGTTCGGCAGGTACCAGCACCACCGCTACGCTCTGCACGGAACCGGGTGCGCCCGCAGTGCAGTTGTTCCCCCTGCTGGGTGGATCGCCGAACACGGGCGGCACTTGGAGCGGTCCCGGCACCAGCGGCGTGTTCACTCCGGGTGTCAGCCAACCGGGGCAGTACGTGTATACGGTACCGGGCATCCCCCCCTGTGCGGATCCCACTGCAACGCTCACGGTGATCGGTACTACGGGTACGGATGCGGGCACCGGTAGTCCGGCGATATTCTGCTTCGACGATGAAGCCGCGAACCTCAACAACTATGTCACCGGTGAGCCCAACTCGGGTGTCTGGTATGCTCCGGACGGCTCCGGGATCGCGCTGTACAATGACCCGGTGAACGTGGCGGCCTATGGTGAAGGTGTCTATGCGTATGTAGTGGATGCAGCACCCTGCCCCGCCGATACCGCCTACGTGACGGTCACGCTGGATGGCCCGCCTTGCACATTGGGCATCGCGGCACACGTGCGACCCACCGGCCGGTTGGAGGTGATGCCGAATCCTGCCAGCGGCCACGTGATCGTGGAGATCGAGCGCGCACATGCGGGCAGGGCCGGGACCATCATATTCTCCGATGTGAACGGACAGGTGGTGCTGAGGCAAGCACTGGGCAGTGCGGGCACCACCATCCGCCAATCGGTGGACATTTCGTCCTTGCCCCCCGGCGCGTACATCATCGAGCTGGAAGGAGGCGAACATGGCCTGGCACGGCGCCTGATGGTGCGCTAGGTCCCTTACAACGCGTTGCGCGTTACCCAGTACCGATAGGCCACCAAGGCCAGACGGACCTTGCTCAAGCGCGCAAGGTCGCGGTGCCACTGCTTGGGCAGGACTTTGCGGTTCAGGGCTGCCAGCAGGCGGAAGGTTCGTTTGCGCAATGTCATCCCTTCAATGGTCTTGCAGTGAACATTCATCCTGCGGCCGTTCCAGTTCGATGGTGGCGTGATGTACGCCCATGTCCTTCAGCACCTGGCGCGCCTGATCGGTCAACCGGAAGCGTTCCTCGGCATCGGTGGTGTCCACTTCAAGGTGTACGGTGAGCACAATGTACTGGCCATCGAGCGTCCACGCGTGCTGGTCGTGCGAGCCCGTTACATGGGGCAGTGCAAGGAGAGCCTCGGCGATGGCTGCCTCATCGAAGTCCTCCGGAAGGCGTTGCATCAGGATGGCGGTGCCTTTGTGCAAGGTGCGTATGGCGTTGAAGAGCACGTAAAGGTTGATGGCGATGGAGAGCAACGGATCGATGATGCCGAGCCCGGTGAAGTGGATGAGGATCCCCCCCACCAGCACGGCGGCCCAGCCCAGCACGTCCTCCATGAGGTGCAGAAAAGCACCTCGTTCATTCAGTGAACTTCCCCCGTGCAGCTTCCACGCCGCGAAGCCGTTCATGCACAGGCCGAACAGCGCCAGCAGGACCATCCCGCCGGCATGGGGTTCGTGCACCGCATTGATCCGCGACAGCGTGAACGCCATCAGCACCACTGAGCCGATGGCCAGCACCAGGGCCGTGAGCCAGCCGCCGAGCATGCCATAGCGCCCATAACCGTAGCTGTACTTCGCATCCCGGCCGCGCACGGCCAAATGGCTCAGGTACCATGCCGCGCCCAGCACCAGCACGTCACCCATGTCGTGCAGCGCATCGCTGAGCACCGCCAAGCTGTTGGTCCAAAGTCCACCCGCGACCTCAACGAGGATGAAGGCCAGGTTGAAGAAGAAGGCGAGCCGCAGATTGCGGGAACCGCGGGCATGTTCGGAACCGGCGTGCCCGTGGTGGTGCGCATGGTCATGGGCCATTCAGCGAAGGTAGGATCAGTGGGGCGATGAACTGAACGTCGATCGATCCCTGGTCCGTTGCCCTCTTTCTGCACGCCGGGCGTATTCCGCCCTGCATCCGCCGCACGATGATGTGTTCCAGCGCCGCAGAAAGGTACATGGGAGCGGAGATCGGGAACGACCAGATGGGGCATTCCACTAGCCCACCACCACCCTGCCCGTTTGCTTGGCAAAGGACTTTTTTGCTTCCTGCAGGGCAACCAGCATGCGCAGGACCAGCTCCACGTCCGCCTCCTCGCTGAGCGTCTTCAATTCCTCCTGCTTCTCCACGAGCATCCGGTCCACGCGGCGCTCCTTCAGGATGTTCACCGCCAGCTCTACCGCGTGCAGCAATTGGTCCTGTTCGTGAGTGACGTGGATCTTGTGCCTGGTCTCCCAATTGGGGCTGAGCGTGTACCGCTCGGTGAGCAGGTCGATGCTGAGGCTGCGCCACTCCTCCTTGTCGCTGCCGATGTAACGGGAAGGGCCCACCTCCTCGCCCATTTTATGCGCGAAACTGTAATCGCGGTAGATGGCTTGAAAGAGGGGCTCGTCGAACATGATGTCGTCCATGGCCAGGGACTGGAACATGAACTCCGCAATGGAAAGTTCCTCCTCCGATGCGGTCCCGTCCTGTTCCTGCATCGGCACGATAACGCGCTTGTGCCCGTAGCGGATCAGCATCCGCAGCAGGTCGCGTTCCTGGGGGGTGGTGCCCAGGTTCTGCACGGTGGGCTGGGGTGCGGCGATGGCCGGGTCCACCAGCTCCTCCACGGGCGGAGCATCACCGCCCAAGCGCTTGCGATAGCCGCGCCGCAGCACCTTGTTCATTTCGCTCACCAGGGCCTGTTCAGCCACGTCGAGCATACGGGCGCACTCCTTCACATAGAGCGAGCGAAGCACATGGTCCGGCACCAGTGCGATGCTCGCCACCAGCTCGTGGATGGCAGCCGCCTTGCGCACGGGATCCTCCCCCGCCTCCTTCACCAGAAGGTCCGCCTTGAAGACCAGGAAATCCTTCGCCGCTTCGCTGATGAAGGACTGGATCTCACTGCTGGAATGCTTGCGTGCGAAGCTGTCCGGATCGTCGCCTTCGGTGAAGACCACCACCTTCACGCTGAGTCCTTCCGAGATGATGAGATCGATGCCGCGCAAGGAAGCCTTGATGCCCGCCGGGTCGCCGTCGTAGAGAATGGTAACGGCCGGTGCGTAGCGCTTGATCATGCGCACCTGGTCCACCGTAAGGCTGGTGCCGCTGCTGGCCACCACGTTGGTGATGCCGGCTTGGTGCAGGCTGATCACGTCGGTGTAGCCCTCCACCAGCAGGCAGTTCTGCTGCTCCACGATCGCCTTCTTCGCCAAGGAGATGCCGTAGAGCGAGCGGCTCTTCACATAGAGGGTGCTCTCCGGACTGTTGAAATACTTCGGGAGTTTCTTGTCGCTCTTCAAGGTCCGCGCTCCGAATGCGATGGGCTGACCGGTAAGGCCATGGATGGGGAAGGTGACGCGGCCTTGGAAGAAATCCCACGGGGTTCCATTGTCGCGCCTTTTGATCCAGCCGGCCTTCTCCAGCAGGTCGGGCGTGAAGCCATGTGCGAGGGCGGCCGTGGCGAAGGCATCGCCGCGCTCGGGCACGTAGCCCAACTGGAATTCCCGGATGGTATCCTCGCGAAAGCCGCGCTCGATGAAGTAGGCCAGCCCGATCTGCTTGCCCTCCTCGGTGTTCCAAAGCTGGTCCACGCTCCAGTTCAGCGCCCATTGCTGCACCACGCCGAGGCTTTCCCGCTCGCTCTGCTCCTTCTGCTGTTCCTCCGAACGCTCCTCCTCGACCAGCTCGATCTGGTAGCGTTTGGCCAGCCATCGGATGGACTCCACGAAGGATAGATGCTCCTGCTTCTGGAGAAAGGTGATCGCATCGCCGCTCTCTCCGCAACCGAAGCACTTGTAGATGCCCAACTGGGGGCTCACATTGAACGAAGGCGTCTTCTCATTGTGGAAAGGGCAGAGGCCGAGGTACCGTGGACCCTTGCGCTTGAGGTCCAGGAATTCGCCCAGCACCTCCTCGATGCGTACCGCATCCTTTACTTGCTGAACGGACTGTGGAGTGATCACGGCGGCGGGGGATGTTCCGAGGAATTTCGGACCGCGAATTTACCATTCACGACCCGCCTTCCCCGGGATCGTTGATAACTGCACCCGCAGTGTCGTAGACTACGGTGCGCTCGAGGTTTCCCTGCTCGTCATGGAACCTCCACTCCCCTACCTGCTTATCGTTGCGGTGCTGGCCGGAGTAGAGCAGCGCTCCATTTTCGCGGAATACGGTGGACAACCCTTCGAGCTTGCCCTCACGGTATTCGTTCCGGCTTCTTACCCGCCCGTCCGGGAAGTAGCTGGTCCACACGCCATGGCGCAGGCCGTTCTTCTTATTGCCCTCCATCTGCACGCTGCCGTCGGGGGCGAGAATGCGCTCCGGACCGTTCACCACCTCGGTGTGCTCGCGGGGCGCCATGGCCGGCAGTGAGGGCGGCGGGCCCGAAGGTGCCGGGGCGTTCCCCCCGCAGGAGAGAAGTGCCGACGCGGAAAGCAGGATCCAGTAGTTGCGTGCGCGCATGCTGATCACTTGTTGCGTTCCACGGTCATTTCCAACAGGCCCTCCAAGGAGAGGCGTGCATCGGTCAGGGGCAATTGGTGCAGGATCCGGAGTGCCAGGTCGCGCTGCTCGTACATCTTCCGCCGGGCATGATCGATACCTCCCGTCTCCACCACCTTCGCCACCAATCGCGCCACTGCCTTGTTGTCGGAGCTTTGGTGCTTTACGGTGCGCACCATCCAGCGCCGGTCCCCGGCGTCCACTTGTTGCAGTGCATGGATCAAGGGCAGGGTGAGCTTTCCCTCCTTGATGTCGATGCCGGTGGGTTTACCCACGTCCTGGCCCGCCCCGTAATCGAACAGGTCGTCCTTGATCTGGAAGGCGGTTCCGGCGTGCTCCCCGAAGCGGTGCATCAGCGCGACCTCCTCCGCGTTGGCTCCTCCGGCATGGGCACCGCTGGCGCAGCAGGCGGCGATCAGGCTGGCGGTCTTTTTACGGATGATGTCAAAGTAGACATCCTCCTTGAAGTTGAGGCCACGCGCCTTTTCCAACTGGAGCAGCTCGCCCTCGCTCATCTCGCGGACGGCGGTGCTCACCAAGCGCAGCAGCTCGAACTGCTCCTGCTCCACGGCAAGCAACAGCCCCTTGCTCAGCAGATAGTCGCCCACGAGAACGGCGATCTTGTTCTTCCACAGGGCGTTGATGCTGAAGAATCCCCGGCGCATGTTGCTGTCGTCCACCACGTCATCATGCACGAGGGTTGCCGTATGCAGCAGCTCGATCAGGGAGGCAGCGGTGTAGCCGGCCTCGTTCACCGGCCCGAACTGCCTCGCGCTGAGCAGGGTGAACAAGGGGCGCATCTGCTTGCCCTTGCGTTGCACGATGTAGTGCATCACCCGGTCCAGCAGGGCCACTTTGCTCCGCATGGCCTCCCGGAAGCGCCGCTCGAAGAGGTCCATCTCCGCCGTCACGGGTCTTCGGATCTCCGCCACGGAGAGCGGGACCGGGGCAGGGCGGGCGATGGTCGGGGAACCCATGGCGCAAAGATGGGCAGCCCGGCGCGAAGGGGCGCCGGGAATTATCACCCCTATGGGCCATCCCCTCGTCCAAGAGACACTGCCGTCCCGTACATTCGGCACATGGTGAGAATGGTACTTCCGATCATGCTGGCGCTGGCCGTGGCCTTTCCAAGTGGAAGTGCCTTGGCCCAAGCCAATGGCAAAAGCACCAAGGTGGTGTTGTACAAGGACAGGCTGGCCGCGCAGTGGGATACGGTGAACTGCGTGAAGAACGTACTGAAGTTCAACCCGCTTCTCTTTTTCCGCGGCGAGGTCCCCATCTACTACGAGCACGCCCTTTCGCACCGCATCAGTGCGGAATTGGCCGTTGGGATCACCACCCGCAACTATCTCGGCGGTGAATTCACCGGGGACGAACCGGATGATTTCAGCGCCGGCACCAAGCTCATCCCCAAAATTTCAGCGCATGTCGGCTTCCGCTTGTACCTCATTGACGATATCGAACCTCAAGGCACCTACGTCCAAGGCGAGTTCGCCTACTTGAACCACAGCAAGGACATTGCCATGAAGGACAGCACCGGACGGGTGACCGACCAGACACTTCGGGACCAGAGCATCTACAACGACATCCGCGTCTATTTCGGCTATCAGCGCTTGTCCAGCACCAGCAACTGGCTCTTCGATGCCTACTGCGGAGCGGCATTCCGCAATCGATCGATCACCCAGGTGGATGAACGGCTGGACCTGGTGGAGCGTACCTGGAGCTACACAGTGGTGGAATCGCACGACAACGTGCCCGCCTTTTTCCTCGGGGTGAAGATCGGGTATGGCTTTTGAGATGGGGGTGCGAAGGAGATAAGGAATAGACGCAGAGGCGCGGAGGCGCGGAGAAATGGGAATGCGATAACTGACAACAGCGCCACCGTGGCGATGGGAAATACATTGGGCCCATGTCCCACGACGTATGGATCCACGGATCAGCGATCGGCCATTCGAGATCTGGAATTCACTTCACCGGCTTCATCACCCTTTCCCCTTCCTTCACGGCGGGTTCGTTCTTGTTGGCGAGCTGTCCGCAGGCGGCATCAATGTCGCGCCCTCGGCTTCTGCGAATGCGCGCGGTGATGCCCTTGCTCTCCAGGTAGTTCTGGAACTTCAGGGCCTGCTCGATCGGTGTGCGCTGGAAACGCCCGTCATCAATGGCGTTGTACTCGATCAGGTTCACTTTAGCGTCCACCTTGCTGCATAGGCGCACCAGGTCGCGGGCATCTTCCAGCGAGTCGTTGTAGTCGCGGAAAAGGATGTACTCGAAGGTGACGTCCTTGCGCGATAGCGCGGTGTAGTGGCGCAGCGCCGACATCAGCTCCTGCAGGTTGTTCGTGTCGTTGATGGGCATCAGGCTGCTCCGCTTCTCGTCGGTGGCGGCGTGCAGGGAAAGGGCGAGGTTGAACTTGGCCCCGTCATCGCCCAGCTGGCGGATCTGCTTCGCGATGCCCGCCGTGCTCACCGTGATGCGGCGATAGCTCATGCCCAGGCCGTCCTCCGCATTGATGCGCTCGGCGCTGCGGAGCGTATTGCCGTAGTTCAGCAAAGGCTCGCCCATGCCCATGTACACGATGTTGGTGAGCGGCCGCTGGAGGTGTTCCTCGGCCAGGGCGGCGATCTGCACCACTTGGTCCACGATCTCGCCCGCGCTCAAGTTCCTTACCCGCTTCAGCTTTCCGGTGGCGCAAAAATCACAGGCCAAGCTGCAGCCGATCTGTGAGCTCACACAGGCGGTGATGCGCTTTTCCGTGGGGATCAACACGCCCTCCACCACATGGCCGTCCCACGTACGGAACGCGCATTTGATCGTGCCGTCGGTGCTCTGCTGCTGCTCCGCGATCACCAGTGGACGCAGCACCGCGCGTTCGGCCAATTTCGCCCGAAGGTCCTTCGAGAGATTGCTCATCGCCTCGATGGACGGCGCATGTGTCTTCCACAACCATTCCCACACCTGTGCGGCGCGGTAGGGCTTCTCCCCCAGCTCGGCAACAAGTGCGCTCACTTCTGCCTTGGAGAGTTCGCGGAGATCGATGGGGCTGGCGTTCATGGTGCAAAGGTCGTTGCCACGCATCTTACACACGTACTACATCTCACACAGGGTCATGCCAAGAAATACCTCCGGCGATCAGGGGACCCCACGCATGATCGCCCACTTTCCATACGCAGGGTCCCGAGGCGGAGACCTGAGTGAGGGTTGATTCATCCTCTCCCGTTCGGGAACGGGAACGGAGATTCCCCGCTGGACCTCCGTTCACTGCCCGATGCCGTATTGGGCGGAGCGGAAATTCACGACCTTGCGATCATCAAGCCCCCGCGATGAACCGAATCGGATCCGTTTCGAGATGAATGACCTAGGCACTACCAACAGGCTCCTGCTCGTCATCGTCGTTCCCTTGATCTTCTATCTGCTGAAGGAGCTTTCCTTCATTTTCGTACCGCTTTTCTTCTCCATGTTCATCGCCCTTCTTTTTCTTCCGCTGATGAGGTGGTTCAAGAAGAAGAAGGTGCCAAACGCACTTAGTGTTATTGCCGTCATTGGCATCATCGCCGCCACCTTCCATCTAGGTGGTCGCTTGATCAAGATCTCCACGAGCGAGCTCCTCTCGGTCGACAACACGTTTGTAGCCCTGGCCGAATCCAAGCTACTTGGCTTGGTGGTGTCGCTGGAATCGTTCCTGGGCATTGAGCGCATCGCTGGAGTGAGGGTGATCGATCACTACCTCAAGGAGTTCAATGTCTTCAACAACCTGGGCCCCACGGTTGAGATGGTCGGCAACACACTGACCATGACCCTGATGACGGCCTTCTTCGTACTGCTTCTTCTGGCAGGATCCATCAACCTCCAGGACGTGATACAGACCGTGTTCTTTCGCCGGAAATACGCTTCGGTAAAGGTGTTCAGGAGAATAGAGAAGGACATTATCAAGTTCATCCGGGTCAAATTCATCATTAGCTTTTTCACCGGTGTCGGTTTCACGCTGGCCTGCCTGTTCTTCGATGTGAGCTTCCCTGTTTTCTGGGGGCTCTTCGCTTTCCTGATCAACTTCGTGCAGATGGTCGGCTCGATCGTTTCGGTCATTCTATTGAGCCTTTTTGCCATGGTGGAACTCGATACATCGGGTACGCTGCTCGCCTTTATCCTTGTGATCATTGGCGTACAGGTGCTCATGGGCTCCATACTGGAACCGATCTTCCTGGGCAAAACGTTCTCCATCAACGTGATCACCGTGCTGGTGATGCTCATGCTTTGGGGATACATCTGGGGCGTGCCCGGCCTGATCATGGCCATACCCATCACGGTATTCGTCAAGATCATCATGGAGCAATTTCCCGGAACCAAGGTCATCGCCCGATTGATGTCGGGCACAACGGCGGGAGCTGTGAATGCGCGGTAGGGCCGGTAGGACTTCGTTCAACTTGATGTGCCGGTCCAGGGCTTTTGCACCGACTTCGGGCACGACACGCTCTGGGACGGCAGGACCCGCCGGTTACTGAACATCATCAACACGTACAACCGCTCGGTCCTACCAACGATATGGGCCCCTCACTACCCGCTTTCCGCGTGGCCCGCGAACTGGACCGGATCAAGCCCGTACGGCCCTTGCCGGGGATGATCCGCGCGGACAACGATCGACCATCCCCAATCCACACGAACAAACCTCAAAAACCTGTGCAGTGAATGGAGCGTACCTCCGAGTTCGCCGAGATCGATGGGGCCGCCGTTCAGGTGATGGAAGTCCCGTACTGAGGATTCAATCCCGATCAAGAAAGACCTCCGCCACCCGCAGGTCCAAGGGCGTGGTCAGCTTGATGTTCCGCTCTTCCCCCTCCACCAGATGCACGGTAGTTCCGGTGCGTTCCACCAGCGTGGCCTCATCGGTGAAGGCCGGGTCGTAGGGCCGCTCGAAGGCCTTCCGCAACAGCGGCACACGAAAACACTGCGGGGTTTGCACCAAGCGCAAGCGTGCGCGGTCCACCGCACGGGAACCGTCCCCGATCACCTCTCGCACCGAAGAACTTACCGGCACCACGGGGATGGCGGCCCCATGTGCTTCGGCAGCGGCAAGGCAACGGGCGATCAGCTCCACGCTCACCAGCGGCCGCACACCATCGTGGACTGCTACCAGCCCCTCGTGCTTGACCTCCTTCAATCCTTCCCGGACGGAATGGAAGCGCTCTTCACCTCCGCACACAACGCTGTGCTCCAGCGTGAAGCCATGCCCGATGCAGAGCATCCGCCAACTGTCCAACTGGTCCTCCGGCAGCACAACAATGAGCTGCATGTCCGGGTCCGCCTGGTAAAAGGCTTCGATGGTACGGCACAGTACAGGCTTGCCCTTGAGCAGAAGGAATTGCTTGGGCACTGAAGCCCCCATGCGCTTGCCGCTGCCGCCCGCGACGATGATGGTTGAACGTTTCATTGAGACGACGACAAAGGTGTAAAGAAGAAGCCGCAAGGAATTTCCCTGCGGCCTCCGTGCCTCCGTGTTTTTTCCACTCAGATGATCAGCATCGCATCCCCGTAGCTGAAGAAGCGGTACTTCTCCTTGATGGCCACCTTGTACGCGTTCCACACGTGATCGTAGCCACCGAAGGCCGCCACCATCATCAGGAGCGTGCTCTCGGGCATGTGGAAGTTGGTGACCATGCGGTCTGCAATGTTGAATTCGTAGGGCGGGAAGATGAACTTGTTGGTCCATCCGTTGAACGGCTTGATGTGCTCGTCCGTGCTCACGCTGCTCTCGATGGCGCGCATGGTGGTGGTGCCCACGCAGCAGATGTGCTTTTTGGCGTCCACGCTGGCGTTGATGATGTCGCAGGCCTTTTGTCCGATGATCACCTGCTCGCTGTCCATCTTGTGCTTGGTGAGGTCCTCCACTTCCACCGGGCGGAAGGTTCCGAGGCCCACGTGCAAGGTGACCGACGCGAAGTTGATGCCCTTGAGCTCGGCACGCTTCATCACCTCGCGGCTGAAGTGGATGCCCGCAGTGGGCGCGGCCACGGCACCCTCGTGCTTGGCATAAATGGTCTGGTAGCGCTCGGCATCGCTGGCCTCCAGGTCGCGCTTGATGTAGTGCGGCAGGGGGGTTTCGCCCATCGCCGTGATGGTCTGCTTGAATTCCTCGTAGCTGCCATCGAAGAGGAAGCGCAGGGTGCGCCCGCGGCTGGTGGTATTGTCGATCACTTCCGCGACCAGCTCATCGTCCTTGCCGAAGTAGAGCTTGTTGCCGATACGGATCTTGCGGGCGGGGTCCACCACTACGTCCCACAGCAGGCTGTCGCGGTTCAGTTCGCGCAGCAGGAACACTTCGATCTTGGCTCCGGTCTTCTCCTTGTTGCCCCACATGCGTGCGGGGAATACCTTGGTATCGTTGACCACGAAGGTGTCTCCCTCGTCGAAATAGTCGAGGATGTTCTTGAATTTCTTGTGCTCGATCTTGCCCGTTTTGCGGTCCAGCACCATCAGCTTCGCGCCGTCGCGATCCTTGGTGGGATATAGGGCAATGAGTTCCTTGGGTACGTCGAATTTGAATGATGTGAGCTTCATGGAGTTGTGCAGGGCTTACAGGCCCATTTTCGTAATTGGGGCGCGAAGATAGCACATCGGCACCCCCTGTGGGTAGTGGGTCAGCGGTCCGTTTTCCCGCTGCGCTCGGAAGCCCAATGGTCCAACCACCGGGACCATTGCTCCGGCGTGCGGGCGTCGCGCACATGGAAGTCACCGCTGGCGGTGCGGCGCAGGCCCACCAAGTGGGCGCCGCAGCCCAGGGCCTCACCGATGTCGTGCGCCAAGGAGCGGATGTAGGTGCCTTTGCTACAGCGGACCTCGATGGTGACATCGGAACCCTGGACCTCCACCAGCTCCAGGTGGTGGATGGTGAGCGTTACGTGCGGCAGGTCCACGAACTCCCCGGCGCGGGCGAGGTGGTAGGCCCGCTCCCCCTTGAAGCGTTTGGCGGAAAAATCCGGCGGGCGTTGCTCGATCTCCCCGGTAAAGCGGGGCAGAACGGCACGTATGGCAGCCTCGTCGATGTGTTCCCAGGGCCGCTCCACTTCCACATCGGTCTCCGCATCGTAGCTGAGCGTGCTTTGCCCCAGGCGCAAGGTGGCCGTATAGCTCTTGTCCTCATCGGCCAAGTGCTGCAGCTGCTTGGTGCAGGTGCCGGTTCCGAGGACCAGCAATCCGCTGGCCAAGGGGTCCAGGGTGCCGGCGTGGCCCACCTTCACGCGGTGGCCGCACAGGGCGCGCAATGCCGCACGGATCTTGGCCACCACGTTGAAGCTCGTCCAGGTGATGGGCTTGTCCACCAACAGGATCGCCCCGGCCTCGGGGTCCAGTTCCTCGTTCATGCCATGTTCAGGTCCGTGCCCAGCGCAAGAAGCGCCAGCAGCAGCAGACCGATAATGATGCGGTACCAGCCGAAGGCGCGGAAGCCGTGGCGGGTGAGGAAGCCCACGAAGCTGCGGATGGCGAGCAGCGCCACGATGAAGGCCACCGCGTTGCCCAATAGCAGCAGGCCGATGTGGTCGCCGCTGAAGATCTCCGGGTCGGCCTTCCACCCTTGCAGCATCTTGTAGCCCGAGGCCGCAGCCATGGTGGGCACCGCCAGGAAGAAGGAGAATTCGGCCGCCTGCTTGCGCGTGAGCCCCAGGCTCATGCCGCCAATAATGGTGGCCGCCGAGCGCGATACGCCCGGAACCAGGGCCAAGCATTGGAACAAGCCGATGCCGAAGGCCCGTGGATAGGAGACTTGCTCCACGCCCTTGGGCTTGAACCATTTGTCCACGAAGAGCAGCACGATGCCGCCCAGCAAGAGGGCGACGGCCACCACGGTCACGTTCTCCAGCATCCGATCGATCGCACTGCCGAGCAGGAGGCCGAAAACGGCCGCTGGGATGAAGGCCACCAGCAGCTTCCAGTAGAGGTCCAGCGAGCGGAAGAACCGCTTCCAGTACAGCACCACCACCGAAAGGATGGCCCCGAACTGGATGTTCACCATGTAGGCCTTGGTGAACTCCGTGGGCTCAAGGCCCAGGAGCGCTTGCACGATCACCATGTGGCCCGTGCTGGACACCGGCAGGAACTCCGTGAGCCCCTCCACGATAGCGATAACAATAGCTTGGAAAATGGTCATCCTGCACCGTCGATCCCCCCACGCGCCCTACGGCCCTGGTGATGGTCACGCCTCTTCACGGGGTTTGCGCATGATGGCATAGATCACGAAAACGTAGCCGATCAAGCATACGATGGGGGCCACGGTGATGCGTCGCGCACTGAAGATCTCCTCGGCGTCGAACACTTCGGGATCCCCGCTTCCACCGCCGCTCATCAGTATGAAACCGATGATCACGATACCAATGCCGATCAGTAGGAGCTTGTAGTTGATGGCTTCGAAAGCCAGTGCGTCGTGCGTGTTCGAGGCCATGATCAGGTCCAATTGAGTTCGTCGGTGTTCATGCGAAGGTAGCGCCTCACCGCGAAGGCGGTTGACAGGAGGGAGATCAGGAGGCCCAGCACCACGATGCTCCCGAGCAGGATGGCCAAGGGCACCGGATGCACCAGCGTGCCCAGGTCCGGCTGCCAGCGCACCAGCATTTGGATGCTCCCCACCAGCAGCCCGATCGCCAGGATCGAGGCAACGATCCCCTGCCAGAGGCTGTTCCCCAGGAACGGACGCTTGATGAACCAGCCGGTGGCCCCCACCAAGTGCATGGTGCGGATCAGGAAGCGCTTGCTGTAGATCGCCAGGCGTATGGTGTTGTTGATCAGCGCCACGGCGATCACCAGGAGCAGCAAGCTGAAGCCCAGCATCACCCAGCGCAGCTTGCCCATGTTGGCATCGATGTTCTCCACCACCACGGGATTGTACTTCACCTCATGCACGTTGGCATCCTGGCGCAGGTGCTCGGCCACCCACTTCAAGCTGTCCGGCGACGCGTATGCCTCCTTCATGTTCAATTCGATGGAGGGCAGCAGCGGATTGGCCCCCAGCACGCCCAGGAAGTCCTCGCCCATATCGGCCTTCAGCTGTTCGGCGGCCTCGTCGGCGGTCACATAGCGGGTTTCGCGCGCGAAGGGCTCCGCGTCCAGCTGCTTCCGGAACTTCATCACATCCACCTCCTTCAGGTCGCGCTTCAGGTAGATGTCCACCTTCACGTTCTCCTTGAAGTGGCGCTCCAGTTCCCGGGCGTTCAGCAGCATGAAGCCCAGCAGCCCCAGCATGAAGAGCACCAGGGTGATGCCAACGATGGTGCCCACATTGCTGCTGCGGGTACGGTTGCGGAGGTAACGTCCGGTGCTCATGCGCTCATTGCCGGTGGCCTTGGAAGGACCGTTCGGGCGGCGAAGTTATTCCGAGCGGGCGCATCGGCGGTCCATCCCCGGGCGGTTTCCCACCTACCGATCGTGCATGATGCTTCCCCGACCGGCCACAGCGGGCTAAATTCGCCCTCCATCCAAGGGGAAGCATGGCGTACGAGCACAAGAAGATCGAGGCTGAATGGCAGCGCAGGTGGAAGGAACAGCAGACGTTCCGGGTGGAGAACGATCCGTCCAAGCCCAAGTACTACGCGCTCGACATGTTCCCCTACCCCAGCGGGGCGGGCCTGCACGTGGGGCATCCGCTGGGCTACATCGCCAGCGACATCGTGGCGCGCTACAAGCGGCACTGCGGCTACAACGTGCTGCACCCCATGGGCTACGATTCCTTCGGCCTGCCGGCGGAACAGTACGCCATCCAGACCGGCCAACATCCGGCCAAGACCACCGAGGAGAACGCCGCCCGCTACCGCGAACAACTGGACCGCATCGGCTTCAGCTTCGACTGGAGCCGGGAGGTGCGCACCAGCGATCCGAAGTTCTACAAGTGGACGCAGTGGATCTTCCTCCAGCTCTTCAACAGCTGGTACGACCCACGGACGGACAAGGCACGGCCCATATCCGAATTGATCGAACGGTTCGAAAACTCCGGTTGCCAAGGGCAGGATGCAGAGGTGCTCACCGGCGAAGTGGAGGAAGCCCTTGGACCCTTCACCGCAGCGGAGTGGAAGGGCTTCAGTGAACGGACGCGCCAAATGGTGCTCCAGTACTTCCGCCTCGCCTACCTCAGCGATGCCTGGGTGAACTGGTGCCCCGCCTTGGGCACCGTGCTGGCCAATGATGAGGTGAAGGACGGCGTGAGCGAACGCGGTGGCCACCCCGTGGAGCGCAAGCGCATGCACCAATGGAGCCTGCGGATCACGGCCTACGCCCAGCGCTTGCTGGACGGCTTGGATGAACTGGATTGGAGCGGCTCACTGAAGGAGGCGCAGCGGAACTGGATCGGAAGAAGCACCGGTGCCAGTGTGCGATTCCCCGTGGGCGATGACTTCATCGAGGTGTTCACCACCCGCCCGGACACGTTGTTCGGCGTCAGCTTCATCACCCTTGCCCCCGAGCATGTGCTGGTGGGCAAGTACACCACCGATGCCCAGCGCGCCGAAGTGGAGGCCTACGTAAGGAGCGCCACGAACCGCAGCGAGCGCGAGCGCCAGGCCGAGGTGGACAAGATCAGTGGCGTGTTCACCGGCAGGTACGCCAAGCATCCCTTCACCGGAGCGAACATCCCCATCTGGGTGGGCGATTACGTGCTGGCCGGCTATGGCACCGGTGCGGTGATGGCCGTTCCCGGCGGCGATCAGCGCGATTGGCGCTTTGCGAAGCATTTCGACCTGCCCATCATTGCCGTGACGGAAGGGGCCGACATCAGCAAAGGAGCAGATGAAAGCAAGGACGCGGTGATCTGCAGCGAAGGCTTCTTGAAAGGCCTGAAGGTGCCCGATGCCATCGGCCGGGCGATCGAGGAACTGGAAAAGCGGGGTGCCGGCGAAGGCCGCATCAACTACCGGCTGCGCGATGCCGCCTTCGGCCGCCAGCGTTACTGGGGCGAGCCGATCCCGATCTACTACAAGGACGACATCCCCTACGCCCTGCCGGAGAGCGCCTTGCCGCTGGAGCTTCCCGTGGTGGACAAGTTCCAACCCACGGAGACCGGTGAACCGCCCTTGGCACGGGCCAAGCAATGGGCTTGGGACGAAACGAAGGAACGGATCGTCGCCACGGGCGAAGGCGCTCCCTTGGAGACCACCACCATGCCCGGTTGGGCCGGCAGTAGCTGGTACTACCTGCGCTACATGGACCCTCACAACGAGGAGCGGTTCGCCTCGCCGGAGGCGCTCAAGTACTGGGGACAGATCGATCTGTACATCGGTGGGAGCGAGCACGCCACCGGCCACCTGCTCTACTTCCGCTTCTGGACCAAGTTCCTCTACGACCTCGGCCTGATCCCCTTTGATGAACCGGCGAAGAAGCTGGTGAACCAAGGGATGATACAGGGGGTGTCGGCCTTGCTTCCTTTCCTAGGGAAAATAGGTGTTCCAAAAGGTTTAGAGCACCTATCCGGCAATTCATTCACCGCTGAAACAACTCCTATGCTCTACGTCAGTGGGTCGATAGCAGCACAAGGAGATGATGCCGTAAAGCAACTGCTAATAAAGAAGTTCAAGGAATACTGGCCCGCGTACAGTGACAATGAATCGCTGATCCATTTGGATTTCAAGATGGTCCCAGTGAACATTGACATAAAATTCGTGGATGAACATAATGCGTTGCAAATAGAAGGATTCGTTAAGGAAAAAGAAGGGAATCTCGCCGAGCCAAGAACAATCGACTTCTTGCGTGATCCAGATGGACGGGTATTAACCATTCGCGAGGTCGAAAAGATGTCGAAGTCCAAGCTGAACGTGGTGAACCCCGACGACATCATCGAGCGCTATGGCGCGGACACACTTCGTCTCTACGAGATGTTCCTTGGCCCGCTGGAGCAGAGCAAGCCCTGGGATACGCACGGAATCGAAGGCACCAGCCGCTTCCTGAAGAAATTCTGGAACCTGTTCTTCGAAAGTGATATCATCAGCGTAAGTGAAGAGGCGCCCACCGATGCCGAGCAGAAGGTGCTCCACGCCACGTTGAAGAAGGTGACGGAGGACATCGGCAAAATGAGCTTCAACACCAGCGTGGCGCAGTTCATGATCGCGGCGAACGAGCTGAGCGCCTTGAAGTGCCACAAGCGGGACATTCTGGAACCGCTCACCATTGCCCTTGCCCCGTTCGCGCCCCACATCGCGGAGGAGCTGTGGAAGGAACTGGGGCATACGGAAAGCATCTCCACGGCCGCTTGGCCCCAATGGCACGCCAAGTTTCTCGTGGAGAGCAGCTTCAACTATCCGATCAGCTTCAACGGCAAGACCCGCCTGCAGCTGGAATTCCCCGCCACCATGGACGCCAAGGCCGTGGAGGCCGCAGTGCTGGCGAACCCGGAGGTGCAGCAGCGCATGGAGGGCAAAGCGCCCAAAAAGGTGATCGTGGTTCCCAAGCGCATCGTGAACATCGTGATGTGATGATGCCCCTTGCCTTGGCCCGATCCGCAGCTTGGTATGGCAATTGCAAGGTTGCCTTCATGGCACACCGATCCGTGGTTGCTATTGCGGCAACCTGTCTCTTCTCACTGGGCTTCGCCCAAAGCGGCGCCCCCCCGGCGACTTCACCGGAACTGCTTCCCTTGCGCTCTCTGGACCACCATGCGTTCGCCAGCGGGGAGAAGCTGAGCTACGTGCTGCACTACGGTTGGCTCAATGCCGGCGTGGCCACCTTGGAGCTGAAGGAGTCCCCGCAGGATATCGCCGGACGCAAGGTGCTTCACGCCGTGGGCATCGGGGAGAGCACCGGTGCCTTCAAGGCCTTCTACAAGGTGGAGGACCGGTACGAGACGTACATCGACAAGAGCGGGGTCTTCCCCTACCTGTTCATCCGTCGCGTGAACGAGGGCGGCTATATCATCAACCAGGACTACGTGTTCATGCAGCGCAGGCAGCAGGTGGCCACCCAGGACCAGAAGACCTACGACGTGCCGCCGCATATACAGGACATGCTCAGTGCCTTCTACTTCGCCCGTACGCTGGATTATGCGAACGCCAAACCCGGCCAGGAGTTCAGCATCCCCTGCTTCATGGACAATGAGGAGTGGAACCTCCGGATGCGCTTCGTGAAGAAGGAGACCATCAAGCTTCGCAACGGCAAATACCGCTGCCTGAAGTTCCAACCGGTGGTGCAGGAGGGGCGTGTGTTCAAGACCAACGACGACCTGAACGTGTGGATCACCGACGATGCGAACCACATTCCGGTGCTTGCGCAGGCCAAGGTGCTGGTGGGTTCGATCAAGCTGGAGCTCAGTGGTTACGAGGGTTTGGCCAACCCGATCGCCAAGGAGTAACCTGGAACCTGTTCGGGCTTTCCCGGCCCCACTGTTGAAAATCCCGCATCCGGGCACCTTTTCGGAGGCAGTACCGTTCTTTGCTTCGTAGCATGCGGGGAAAGACAGTACGGAACATGGGCGGGCTGGTGCTGGTCGCGGCCGGGGCGGCCTATCTCTATCTGGGTGTGGACCTCTCCCCGCACCAGGAATACAGGGAGGAGGCAGCGGTGTCGGCACAGGATACCCTGCCTGCGCCGCCCAGCGCCTATGGCATTCCGCTGGCCGGTTTTTGCGTTGATCGCGATCATGTGAGGTCCGGATCCACCTTCAGCGCCTTGCTCCTGCCCCTGGGCATCAGCGCGGCAACCATCGACAGCCTCGTGCGCTTGGCCGCTCCGATCTTCGATGTGAACCGCATCCGTGCAGGCCATCCCTTGGCCTTCATCTTCCCGGAAGATTCCAGTGATACCCCGGCCTACTTCGTCTATGAGTCCGATCCCGTGGACCATGTGGTGTTCGACCTGCGCCCACCGTATTCCGTGCGCATGGAAAAGCGCCCGGTACATACCGAGGAGAAGAGCCTCAGCGTGGAAGTGACCGGTGCCCTATGGAACGACCTGGTGGGGGCCGGGGCCACTCCGGCCTTGGCCGCGGAGCTGAGCAAGGTGTTCGCATGGACGGTGGATTTCTACCGGATCCAGAAGGGTGACCGCTTCACCATGATCTATCGGCAGAAGACCGTGGACGGCGTGCCCTACGAAGATCCCGTTCTGCTCAGTGTCCGGTATGAAGGTTCCAGCACGCAGGAAGCCTTCCTGTTCGATAGTCCCGATAGCAAGGGAGGCTATTACGATGCGGAGGGCAAGAGCTTGCGCAAGGCCTTCCTGCAAGCCCCGTTGGAATACAGTCGCATCTCATCGGGCTTCAGCCGCCGCCGCTTCCACCCGGTACAGAAACGCATGAAGGCCCACTTGGGCACGGACTATGCCGCACCCTACGGCACGCCCATCCGCTCCACGGCCGATGGCGTAGTGGAAAAGGCCGGCTACACCGGGGGCAACGGCAACTACGTGAAGATCCGCCACAACCGGACCTACGAGACGCAATACCTGCACATGCGCAAGATCCTGGTAAAGCGCGGACAAGTGGTAAAGCAGGGGCAGGTGATCGGCGAGGTGGGCAGCACGGGGCTGGCCACGGGGCCGCACGTGTGCTATCGCTTCTGGAAGAACGGCAAGCAGGTGGACCCGCGCAGGGAGATCCTGCCCAGCGCCGACCCGCTGAAACCCGCGGACCTCCCCGCGTTCGACCAGGTACGGGACGAGTTTCTCGCTCGCATGGACGAGGCGGAAAGCGAGGCGAAGACCCTCAGCGTAGCTACCTTCTAGCGCTCGGTCATCCGACGAATATCGCGGTAGGTATACCGGTGCATTCCGCCTTGAGGATCGATCGAGGCTTCCACCAACGCCCTGGCCAGCACCATGTGCGGCATCACGCGGAGCCGGGCCAACGAGCCCAACAGCAAGGGGCCAAGCAGGTGCATTACAACAATACCCACCCCCTCGCCAAAGCGCTTTTCCTGCCGGGGACCGGAAAGAACGGAAGGCTGGAAGATGGACAAGTTGCTGAATTGCATCGCTTCCAGCTCCTGCTCCACCTCCCCTTTCACGCGGCTGTAGAAAACCCGGGAACCCGGATCCGCACCGACCGCGCTGATGATCACATAGGTAGGCACCCCTTGCGCCTTGGCCCACCGCGCGATCCCCAGCGGTAGCGCCTTGTCCACGGCGAGAAAGGCTGCTTGGCTACCCGCGTTCTTGATGGTGGTGCCCAGGCAGCAGATCACTGCATCCACTTTCGCCGGTTTCAGTTCTTCTTGGAGATCATCGCCCACCCATTGTTCCAGCTTGGGGTGTGTGATGGTCAAGGGTCGCCGCACCAAAGCGATCACCTTACCCACGCGTTCATCAGCCAGCAGCAGTGGCAGGCAGGCGCTGCCAACAAGCCCCGTGGCACCGGCAAGGAGAATGGTCTTTGACATGGCGTGAAGTTCGGCAGAATATGGTCCGCCGACCTCCTCTTCACCGGATCACCTTCAGCACTGTGGTGGTGGGGAAGCAAGACTACTGAAGGCACTACCAAAAAATAAATGATCACACTCCTTCTTGTTTATTTTATAAACCTATTTACATTTGCCCCGTCGGAATGTTCCGACCACCAACTCCAACGAGACCATGGAACGCGAACTCACTCCCTCCGAAAGCCTCAAGCTGATAGAGACAATGATCTCCCAGGCCAAACAAAGTTTCCACCGTCAGAGCTTCTACTTCCTCCTGTGGGGTGCGTTGTTGATCGCCGCGATGATCTTCAACTACGTGATGGCCATGCAGGGCAGCCCCATTGGATCGTATGGATGGGCCGTAGTGGGAATGGTCGGTGGCCTCCTAAGCTGGTGGCGCGGCGCACGCGAGGCCAAGCACCAACACGTGCATACGATGATGGACCGCATGATCGCATGGCTATGGGCCGGCTTTTTGGCCACCTTGTTCATCACCATGCTGGGGAGTGGCATTTCCGGGGACCCCATGAACGTGGGCGCGATCATCGTGCTCACCGGCCTGCCCACCTTCCTCACCGGCCAGCTGATGCGTTTCAAGCCATTGATCCTAGGAGGGATCCTTTTCTGGGTGCTCGGTGCCATCTCCTTCTTCGTGGACATGCGCGCCGTGGCCTTGTTGTATATCGTCGCGATGTTCTTCGGCTATCTGGTCCCCGGCTACCTGCTCAAGCGTCAAGAGGATGGCCTTCGCACCGCTTGATCCACTGCTGCATAACCAATTGCGCTTGGCCATTGTGAGCCTGCTGGTGGGTGTGGACAGCGCGGATTTCAACTTCCTGCTGGAGAAAACGAGCGCCACGCGCGGCAACCTCAGCGTGCAGATCACGAAACTGAAGGACGCGGGCTATGTCACGGTGAAGAAGACCTTCAAGGACAACTACCCCAACACGAGCTGCTCGCTTTCCGCCAAGGGGCTGAAAGCCTTCGAGGCCTATGTGAAGGCGATCAAGGTGTACTTGGGGACTGGTGAAGATTGATGGGGGCGTCCCAGCGCAGGGTCCCGAGGCGGTGACCCAGCGGGGACTTCAAGCGGTGACCCTGCGGGGGCTTCAAAGCGTCATCCTCACTGCGGTCACTTGATCAACTCAACGCTTCTGCGCAGGAAGGCGGTCAGCGCTTCGCCCTTCAGCAGGCCCTGCCCCAGCAGCGCCAGGTCCACCGCTTGCTTGCTCAGCTTCTCCTTGCGCTTGTCTGTCTTCGCCTCTAAGATGGTCTGCGTCAGGGGATGGTCGGTGTTCACCACCAGGTTCATCATCTCCGGCATCTCGCCCATCATGCGCATGCCGCCGGTGAGCTGCTGCTCGCGCATGCGGCGCATGAATTCCGGGCGGGTGATCACCACCGCGTCGCCTTCGCTGCCCATGGGCTCGAACTGCAGGTGGAACTGGTCCTTCCCGATCACCGCCTCGAAGGCGGGCTTCAGTTGACCGATCTCTTCTTCACTCAGCTTCCCGACATGCTTCTCTTCCTTCGGCACCAGCTTGTCCAGCGTGTCGGCGTCCACGCGGGCGAAACGCAGGTTCTCGTGCTTCATCTCCAAGCGCTGCACCACGTGGGCGGTGAGCGGGCCGTCCAGCAGCACCACTTCGTAGCCGCGCCCCTTGGCCGCCTGGATGAAGGAGTGCTGCCCCTCCTTGTCGGTGGCGTAGAGCAGCACCAGGTTGCCATCCTTGTCGGTCTGCAGGGCCTTGGTCTTTTCCCGCAGTTCCTCCAGCGTATGGAAATTCCCCTCGCTGTCCTTCAGCAGGTTGAAATCCTGCGCGGCCTCGAAGAATTTCTCATCCGTGAGCATGCCGTACTCGATGAAGACCTTGATGTCGTCCCACTTCGCCTCCAGGTCCTTGCGGTCCTTGTTGAACATCTCCTTCAGCTTGTCGGCCACCTTCTTGGTGATGTGGCCGCTGATCTTCTTCACGTTGGCATCGCTTTGCAGGTAGCTGCGTGAGACGTTCAGGGGGATGTCCGGCGAGTCGATCACGCCGTTGAGCAGGGTGAGGAATTCCGGCAGGATCGCGCTCACGTCATCGGTCACGAAAACCTGCTCGCTGTACAGTTGCACCTTGTTGCGGCGCGGGTCGAAATCATTCTTCAGTTTGGGGAAGTAGAGAACGCCCGTGAGCTTGAAAGGATGGTCCACGTTGAGGTGGATGTGGAACAAGGGGTCCTCGCTGAACGGATATAGCTCGTGGTAGAGGGCCTTATAATCTTCGTCCTTCAGCTTGGTGGGATGCTTGGTCCACGCCGGATCGGTGTTGTTGATCACTGCGGGCTTCTTCTCCTTCTTGTCCCCTTCGCCGCTTTCCTCCTCCCCGAAGAGGATCGGCACCGGCAGGAAGCTGCAATACTTTTTCAGGATGCCCCGCACGCGCGCCTCGCTGAGGAATTCCTTGCTGTCCGCGGCGATGTGCAGGATCACGTCCGTGCCGCGCTCCTTGCGCTCGCCCTTCCCCAGGGAGAACGACGTGCTCCCCTCGCAGGTCCAGTGTACGGCCTCGGCACTGGGCTGCCAGGAGCGGCTCACTAGTTCCACCTTGTCGGCCACCATGAAGGCGCTGTAGAAGCCCAGGCCGAAGTGCCCGATGATGTTCGGTGCATCCTGCTCGCCCTTGTACTTCTCCAAAAACTCCTCGGCACCGCTGAAGGCGATCTGGTTGATGTATTTCTCCACCTCCTCCGCCGTGAGCCCCACGCCACGGTCGCTGATGGTGAGGGTACCTTCCTTCTCGTCGATGCGCACCTCGATGTTCAGCTCGCCCAGTTCCTCCTTCAGCTCTCCTTTAGCGGAGAGCACCTTCACCTTCTGGGTGGCATCCACGGCATTGCTCACCAATTCCCGCAAGAAGATCTCGTGATCCGAATACAGGAACTTCTTGATGATGGGAAAAATGTTCTCTGTATGCACGCTGATGGTGCCCTGCTTGGCTTGCGCCTGCTCCTCGGTGATAGTGGCCATGGATCGTTTTTTTGTTGCGCCGCGCGAGGGACAAAGGATATGCCAGCAGGTGGAATGGTGACAGCTTGACAGTCGATCGTCCCAACGCAGGGTCCCGAAGCGGTGACCATGCGGGGACTTTAGAACGCCGCTTGGCTACCAGCCTTTTTGATGGTGGTTCCGAGGCAACAGATCACGGCATCGAGGGGCGCGGACTTCAATGCCTTCAGCAGGTCATCGCCCACCCATTGTTCCAGCTTGGCGTGTTCGTTCGCCAAGGGGCGCCGCACCAAAGCGATCACCTTATCCACGCGTTCATCAGCCAGCAGCAGTGGCAGGCAGGCGCTGCCAACAAGCCCCGTGGCACCGGCGAGGAGGATCGCTCTGGACATGCGGTGAAGGTCGACAAGAAATAAAATCGAACCACGTTTTGCTCATTTCATAAACCTATCTACATTTGTTCGTCGGAATGATCCGACCACCAACTCCAACGAGACCATGGAACGCGATCACACTCCCTCCAAAAGCCTCAAGGGTGGTTCGAAGAACCTGTTGACAACTTGATGCCTGATGATCTTGACAATGTGGGGTGTGATCGATCTCTTTGAGGCATGAACAAGAAGCGTCCCACTGCCGGTCTTTTCGATGTGCATCACAAGCAAGCCAAGCTGGC
>JAIOIH010000004.1 GCA_019912395.1 Flavobacteriales bacterium
GGGTGGTTCGAAGAACCTGTTGACAACTTGATGCCTGATGATCTTGACAATGTGGGGTGTGATCGATCTCTTTGAGGCATGAACAAGAAGCGTCCCACTGCCGGTCTTTTCGATGTGCATCACAAGCAAGCCAAGCTGGCCAAGCTCAACGATGTTCTGATCCGCTTGAAGGCCCAAGTGGACTGGGACGGCTTCCGCCCTGTTGTGGAAGAGGCTTTCCCGCAACGGGATCCGCGCAAGGGAGGCCAACCACCGTACGATCGGTTGATGCTGTTCAAGATGCTGGTGCTGTGCCGTCTTTACCATCTCAGTGCTGAAGCATTGGAGTACCAGGTGAACGACCGCAGGAGCTTTCAAGACTTTCTGGACCTGGAGCCGCAGCATGAGGTGCCCGATGCCACCACGGTGCGGCTCTTCGCCAAGCACTTGGTTGATAATGGCACCATGCCCAAGCTCTTCGCCCACTTCCATGCGCGCTTGGAACAGGCGGGACTGGTGCTCAACGAAGGAAAGATCGTTGATGCGAGTATCGTGGATGCACCCATACAGCGCAACAGTCGGGATGAGAACCAGCGGATCAAAGAGAACGATATACCCCAGGATTGGTCCGATGCCAAGCGCAGACAGAAGGATGTGGATGCCACCTGGACCAAGAAGCACGGCAAGAGCTACTTCGGTTACAAGAACCATGTGAAGGTGGATGCGGGCAGCAAGTTGATCGACCACTATGTAGTGACCAGCGCCTGTGTGCATGATGGCACTGTGGTATGGGACCTGCTCACCGAAGCGGACCGAGGGCAGGAACTCGATGCGGACAAGGCCTACGACAGCGCCCACACCAAAGAAGGGGTACGCTTGGCCAAGATGAAATACCGCGTGCTCAAGCAGGCCCGGCGCAACAAGCCACTGACCGAGCGGGACAAGCGGTACAACACCGGCCGTAGCCGTTTGCGGGCCCGTGTGGAGCACGTCTTCGGAGCCATGAACAAACAACTCGGAGGGTTGAACGTGCGAAGCATCGGCCTGGCACGCGCCACCTTCCAAGTAGGTCTGACCAACCTGTGCTACAACTTCTTGCGCTCCCTCACCCTCTTAACAAACCACCCAACCCTGGGGAGCGTGTGACCCAACGCAGCCAAAACCGGCCAAAAGGCTCGGTCAAAGGCTGCAAAACGAAACCGATCGAACCATGATCAGATCATCGATCGACCTAGCAACCCAAGTGAACCGGTACTTCGTGGTACCCATATAACTGATCCCGCAGATCCGTGGATCGAACTGGTCGCCGAAGACAGGAGAAACCTGTGGGTTGAAGCAAGGGCTGGTGTGATTGAGCATCACATGAACCACGTAGTTGCCGGACAGCTTAGCACCCGAGGTGCCGGTAACGTTGATGGCAAAATGGTACGTACCTGATGTAGGCACGCTGTCGTTCACTGTTGGATCGATCCCGTTCCAAACTTCGTTCACGTTTGTCGAGGAGAACACCACGCTGTCCGCCTCATTGTGGATGATTATGCTGAATGCAGTAGCGTTGCTGCACCGGACAACGAAGATGTCATTCATGCCATCCCCGTTCGGGGGTGAATTCGTTCGGGAGCTTGCACGCAAAGGCTGTCCACGGACAACTGCAAGTGCTGGTCGAGAAAGGTGCCGCTGCCACCACCCTTTGTCTACTTCTTGCAGGCGGCGAACAGGCACGACAGGATCAACAAGAGGGGGAGAGTTCGGATGGGGGACATGGTCCGAGGGAGTGGTTGGAAATGCAAGTTAGTGTTTGATCCGATCTTCCGTGCAACCTTACTTTGCGCTCTTCGTGCGGCATCCGATAAGGTTGAATAAAGGCGCGATACACCAACATGAACTACTATTCATTTTCCCGTGGCCTGTATTGCCTGAAGCTGGGTGCGCTCGTCCTCCTCAGCGGAACCACTTTTGCCCAATCCAAGAAGCCCTTCACGTACCAGGACATGCTGATGATGGACCGCATCGGCGGGCTCAGCGTGGATCCCAGCGGCCATTACGCCGTTTTCAATGTGCGCGCCACCGACATGGAGGCGAACAAGGGCGTCACCACGCTTTGGTTGAAGGACCTCACGAAGCCAGCCGTACAGGAAGTGAAGTTGGCTGTTTCGGATGGCGGTGCGAACAGTGCGCAATGGAGCCCCGACGGTAAGACGCTCTTCTTCCTTTCATCACGCGGTGCTGGTGAAACCACCCAACTGTGGAGGACGGACGCGACCGGTGCGGCGGCCACGCAGGTCACGCGCCAGCCGCTGGACATCCAGGCCTATCGGATCACGCCCGACGGCAAAGGACTGGTGTTCGCAATGGCCGTTTTCCCCGAGTGCAAGGGCAACGAGATCGCCTGCACCGTGAGGAAGATGGATGCACGAAAAGCGGAGAAGTCGACGGGCGAACTGTACACCAAGCTCTTCATCCGACACTGGGACACGTGGAATGATGGGATGCGAAATCACCTCTTTTTTATGCCGCTGGATGGCAATGAGGCACCGATCCCGTTGATGAACGGCTTCGACGGTGATGTACCCTCGAAGCCCTGGGGTGATGAAGGCGACTTCTCCATATCGCCGGATTCCAAGACCGTGTACTTCAGTGCCCGCGAGGCGGGAAAGACCGAACCTTGGAGCACCAACTTCGACGTCTACAGTGTGCCCGTGACCGGCGGTGCGATCACCAATCTCACCGAAAGCAACAAGGCTTGGGACGCGGCACCCCGCATGTCGCCGGATGGCAAGACGCTCGCCTACAAGGCCATGAAGCGCCCGGGCTTCGAGGCCGATCGCTTTTGGATCCAACTGCGTGATGCCTCGGGGAAAGTGACCACCGTGGCGGGCGACTGGGACCGCAGCGTGGACGAGATGAAGTGGAGTGCCGACGGCAAGAGCCTGTACGTGGTGGCCGGTGATGTGGGAAGGACACGGTTGTTCAAAGTGGATGTGAGGACGGGTGCGGTAACGCCGATGTCCAAGGATGGTCGCATCGATGCCTTCGTGGAAACGCCGAAGGGTTTCGTCTTCATGAAGAGCGCGCTCAATAGCCCAAGCCAGCTCTATGCTGCCAGGCCAAAGGCCAAGCTGATCGATGTGGACGCCACGAACCTGACCAGTGTGAACGCGAACTTGAAGGACATGGAATTCGGTGCCTTCGAGCAGTTCAACTTCAAAGGCTGGAACGATGAAGCGGTATATGGATATGTGATCAAACCCGCAGGCTATGTCGAAGGCAAAAAGTATCCCGTTGCCTTCCTGATCCATGGTGGTCCACAAGGCAGCTTCGGCGATTCCTGGAGCTACCGCTGGAATCCGGAGAGCTACGCTGGCCAAGGCTATGCAGTAGTGATGATCGACTTCCACGGTTCCACCGGCTATGGCCAGGAGTTCACGGATGCGATCTCCACACACTGGGGTGATCGTCCCCTGGAGGATCTTCAGAAGGGGTGGGCCTACGCACTGAAGACCTATCCGTTCCTCGATGGTGATCGCGCTGCCGCATTGGGCGCATCCTACGGCGGCTTCATGGTGAACTGGATCGCCGGGGTCTGGCGCGATGCGTTCAAATGCCTCGTTTCCCACAACGGTGTTTTCGATACCCGGGCCATGGGCTATTCCACCGAGGAACTATGGTTCACCGACTGGGAGAATGATGGGGACGTGTTCCATCATCCGGAGAAATACGATGAGTTCAATCCCTTGCTCCATGCGAAGGACTGGAGCGTGCCGATGCTGGTGATCCACTCGGATAGGGACTACCGCATCCCACTTTCACAGGGCATTGGCGTATTCACCGCATGCCAAGCGAACAACATCGATTCGGAGTTCTTGCGCTTTCCGGATGAGAACCACTGGGTACTGAAGCCACAGAATTCCATGCAGTGGCACCGGACCGTGTTCGGTTGGTTGGAGAAACACATTGGGGGTGGGGCGAAGTAGAGAGACACCATGCTGAACACGCAGCCCCGGCTCTATGATCCATCGGTCCGCCGGTTCGCATGGCCGGTGGCCATGCTGATGCTGATCGGCTGGGTCGGGCTGCTGGCGTTGGGCAAGTCCGTGCCGATCTGGTTGGAAGGTCTTGCTGCGGCCAATCTCTATCTCACGGCGAACTGCCGTGCGGTACCGGACACGTCCGGGGGAGTGCTGCACCGCGCCATGTCGCTTTCGGCACAATGGTTTTTTGCCGTACTGATCGCCGTTTGGTTCACGTTCACGATCGCCACGGAAAGCGAACTCACGTTCCATGCACGGACGCTCGTGCTGATGGTGCTCGGCTTCTCGGCGTGCTGCGAAGCCGCCTACGCGTATTTGCGTAGGAGTGGACCGGGCTGGCATTGGCTTATCGGCGTTCTCCCCGGAGCGTTGGTGACGGTGTTGGTAGCGCTGAGCTTTTGATTCCGGAGTCTTCCGATCCTATCTTTGCCCCTCGTTCTTTAAAGTTGAGCTTATCCAGAAAGGCGGAGGGACTGGCCCTGCGAAGCCTTGGCAACCGTTCGGAACCCCGTTCCGGAAAGGTGCTAAATCCAGTTGTCCCCTTTGTCATTTCGAGCGCAGTCGAGAAAGACAAGGGAGGCAAGAAGATGAGCCGTGATCAGGAACCGCACTTCACGGTGAAGTGGACGCACCTCATCCGGACATCGGATGGGGTTTTTTTGTATCCAATTTCGCCGAGCGAAAGTGGATACAACCTCGCCGAAGCTTCAGCGAAGGCGGGTTCACACCGCCATAGCCTTGGCGACGGCGGGTAATTTTCTAAGCGGTGCATGTTCCGCACTAAGAAGCATGCGATGAAATGAAGACGATCGAACAACTCGCGCAGGAGCGCATTTTGGTATTGGACGGCGCCATGGGCACCATGATCCAACGCCTCAAACTGACGGAGGAGGATTTCCACCCGCCCGGCATGGAGAAGCATGACGTGCTGTTGCAGGGTAACAATGACCTGCTCTCACTCTCGCGACCGGAGGCCATCTCGCGCATCCACGAGCAGTATTTGGAATCGGGTGCGGACATCATCGAGACCAATACCTTCAGTGGGACCAGCATCGCGCAGGCCGAGCACAAGTGCGAGCACCTGGTGCGCGACATCAACCTGCGTTCGGCGCAATTGGCGAAAGCCGCCTGCGCCAAATTCACGGCGATGGACCCGGAGAAACCGCGCTTCGTTGCAGGCTCCATCGGTCCCACGAACCGGACGGCATCGCTTTCGCCCGATGTCAACGATCCCGGTTTCCGCGCGGTGACCTTTGATGAATTGGTCGTGGCGTACAAGGAGCAAGTGGATGCGTTGATGGAAGGGGGCGTGGACCTGCTGCTGGTGGAAACGATCTTCGACACGCTCAACGCCAAGGCCGCCTTCTTCGCCATTGAAGAGGTCTTCGACAAGCGCGGCACCCGGTTGCCGCTGATGTGCAGCGTCACCATCACCGATGCCAGCGGTCGCACCTTGAGCGGCCAGACCATCGATGCGTTCATGATCAGCATGGGGCACGTGCCGCTCTTCAGCATCGGCCTGAACTGTGCGCTGGGCGCGGCGCAGATGCGGCCCTACCTCCAAGTGCTCGCGGAACAGGCGCCGTGCTTGGTGAGTGTGTACCCCAATGCAGGCCTGCCCGACCAGATGGGCGAGTACCGCGAAACCGCGGAGGTCACCGCACGTCTCGTCGGGGAATTCATGAAGGACGGCCTTGTGAATATCGTGGGCGGTTGTTGCGGCACCACACCGGAGCATATCGCAGCGCTGGCAGCAGAAGCCAAGATGTATCAGCCGCGACAACTTTCAGTCGTTGCACAGTAAATACCACGTTGCGTATCCGTTGCGGCGTTGCGTCGTTGCAGTTCAATTTCAGAAATGAGCATCCCGACCTACTCCGGCCTAGAGCCCCTCCGCATTTTTCCCGGTTCCAACTTCATCAACATCGGCGAGCGAACCAACGTCACCGGCAGCGCGCTTTTCCGCCGGTTGATCAAGGACGGCAACTACGAAGAGGCCGTTCGCGTAGCGCGCCAACAGGTGGAGAACGGAGCGCAGGTGATCGACGTCAACCTTGACGAGGGCCTCATCGACGGCGTGGCCGCCATGCGCAAATTCATCAACCTCATCGCCGCCGAGCCGGACATCGCCCGCGTGCCGGTGATGATCGACAGCAGCAAGTTCGAGGTGATCGAGACCGGCCTGAAATGCTTGCAGGGAAAGGGCATCGCGAACTCCATTAGCCTGAAGGAAGGGGAGGAGGAGTTCCTCGATCACGCCCGCACGGTGAAGCGCTTGGGCGCCGCGGTGGTGGTGATGTGCTTCGACGAGACCGGTCAAGCCGATAGCTACCAACGCCGCATCGAGATCTCCCAGCGCGTTTATGATCTGCTCACGCAGAAGATCGGATTCGCGCCGCACGACATCATCATCGACCCGAACATCCTCACCGTGGCCACGGGCATGACGGAGCACGACCGCTACGCCATCGACTACATCGCTGCGGTGAAGTGGATCAAGGCGAACCTGCCCGGCGTGCTGGTGAGCGGCGGCGTCAGCAACATCAGCTTCAGCTTCCGCGGCAACGAGCCGGTGCGCGAGGCCATGCACACCGCGTTCCTGTATCACGCCATCCAAGCGGGGATGGACATGGGCATCGTGAACGCGGGCCAGATCGGCGTGTACGACGAGATCCCGAAGGAGCTGCTGGAACACGTGGAGGACGTGCTCTTCGCGCGCAGGCCGGACGCCACCGAGCGTTTGGTGACCCTTGCCGAACAGTTCAAGGGCGGTGGCGCAAAGAGCAATGTGCAGGACATGAGCTGGCGCGAGGCCGGCGTGAACGATCGCCTGCGGCATGCGCTGGTGCATGGCATCACGGACTTCATCGTGGAGGATACCGAGGAGGCCCGCAAGGAACTGCTCGATCCCGTGAAGGTGATCGAAGGGCCGCTGATGGCGGGCATGACGGTGGTGGGCGATCTCTTTGGCGCCGGCAAGATGTTCCTACCCCAAGTGGTGAAGAGCGCCCGCGTGATGAAGCAGGCCGTGGCATACCTGGAACCTTTCCTGGAAGAATTCAAGAAGAACACACCGGCCGCAGCGGAAGTGCTGAAGGACAGTTTCGGTGTTCCCGTTCATACGACACGGGATGATGTTCCACACAAGATCCTTCTCGCCACGGTGAAGGGCGACGTGCATGACATTGGCAAGAACATCGTGGGCGTGATCCTCGCTTGCAACGGCTGGCAGGTGATCGATCTCGGCGTGATGGTGCAGAGCGCGACCATCCTGAAGACCGCGCGCGAAATGAAGGTGGACGTCATCGGCCTCAGCGGCTTGATCACACCCTCGCTGGACGAGATGGCGCATGTGGCGAAGGAGATGGAACGCGAAGGCTTCGAACTTCCGTTGTTGATCGGCGGCGCCACCACCAGCCGCGTGCATACCGCTGTGCGGATCGCGCCGCACTACAACAAGCCTGTGGTGCATGTGATCGATGCCTCACGCTGCGTGCCTGCGGTGAGCGAACTGCTCAGCCCGAGCACGCATGATGCCTTCGTGAAACGCATCGCGGAGGAATACGAGACCGTGCGCGAGCACTACGCCACGCAACAGCGCGAGAAGGAATTCATTCCCATTGAAGAAGCGCGCAGCAAGCACTTCACCATCGATTGGAATGCAGAGCCGCCCGTGGAGCCACGCAGCACGGGCATTTTCACCTTCCGGAACTTCCCATTGAAGGACCTTGTGCCCTACTTGGACTGGACGCCCTTCTTCCAGGCCTGGGAGCTGGCGGGCAAGTATCCGAAGATCCTCACCGATCCCGTGGTGGGAACCGAAGCCTCCAAACTGCACGCGGATGCGTTGAAGATGATGGACCAATTAGTGAAGGAGCAGTGGTTCAAGGCACATGGTGTGGCCGGTATTTGGCCCGCGAATTCCATCGGAGACGATATCGAGGTGTACAAGGATGAAAGCCGCTCCGAGGTGATCGGCACCTTCCATACCCTGCGACAACAATCCAAGAAAGCACCTGGCGTTCCCTACACCGCGAACGCGGACTTCATTGCACCGAAGGAAAGTGGCATCGCTGACTGGATCGGTGCCTTCGCTGTCACCACGGGCCATGGCGTGGAGGAGCGGGCCAAGCAGTTCGAGGCCGCCGGGGATGATTACAGTGCCATCATGTGCAAGGCCTTGGGCGACCGCTTGGCCGAGGCCTTTGCGGAAAAGCTGCACGAAGTGGTGCGGAAGGAGATCTGGGGCTACGCCGGAACGGAGCAGCTCAGCAACGAGGAATTGATCAAGGAGAAATACGATGGGGTCCGTCCGGCAGCAGGCTATCCCGCTTGCCCGGACCATACCGAAAAACCGGAGATCTTCCGCCTGTTGGACGCCGAAGATCACACCGGCATCACCCTCACCGAAGGCCTGGCCATGTTCCCCACAGCAGCTGTCAGCGGCTGGTATTTCGCGCATCCGCGCAGCAAATACTTCGGCGTGGGGCGGGTGGGGAAGGACCAAGTGGCGGACCTCGCACGGCGAAAAAAAGAGAGTGCGCAATGGATGGAACGCTGGCTGGGAAGTAACCTCAGCTATACACCTGCGTAGGAGGGGCATTGCCAAAACCTCGCGTTGCGAAGTACTGTAACATATCGCGCATTGCTCCTCTGCCTTCCGCTTCTGCAAGCGGTGCATGCACAGAACCGTCCGTCCGACCCCGGCGATTGCATCGGTGCGATCTTCATCAAGGATTCCGTCGTGGTTTGCGACAGGCCGGGTCGCGGTTTCGGGAACATCCTGGAGATCAAGGAGAATCCGGCCACTGACCTGATGTGGTTGGAGCGGGAGCACCACTCCACCTGGTACATCTTTCGTGCACCGGTAAAGACCGTGCTCACCTTCGACATCATCCCCAAGGACCCGGAGGATGACATCGACTTCCTGCTTTTCGAAGGTGCCGTTCCGGATATCTGCGGCAAGATCATGAAAAAGGAAGTGGCACCTGTACGGAGCAACATATCGCGCAATGACAAGAGCCTGAACTCGATGTGCGGCCTCAGCAAGGACGCTCCCGAGGTATTTGTGCGGTCAGGCGTGGGCAGTTCCTACAGCAGTGCCATCGAGGTGGAGGATGGCGAACTCTTCTACTTGCTGGTGGATTATCAGGACCGCCCCCGGGACGGGTTCACGATCCGTTTCCACTACGACCCGCCACCGCCGCCACCCGTAAAGGAGGAGTTGCCGCAAAAGCTCGTGATCGACATTACGGACGGGAGCACGGGAAGCCCTGTGGATGCCGCGCTATCGGTGGAGGGCATGCGCTTCGACTCCATCGTGGAGGCCAAGGGCAGGAGCCACTATGAGTTCATGATGGACAACTACCGCAAATTGCGCATCAACTGCCTGCGCAAAGGCTACATGTTCCATTCGGAGCAGGTGAAGCCCTCCGGGGATGAGGAGGTGCGGGTACTCATCAAGCTGATGCCGATCAAGCCTGGCGCTCAGGTGGTGCTGGAGGACATTCGGTTCGTGGGGAATGACAGCAGGGTGATGCGCAATTCCGAAGCGGCACTGTACCTGCTCCTGCATTTTCTTCAGCAGAACCCCACCACCAAGGTGGAGATCCAAGGCCATGTGAACGGCCCCACGTACAAGAAGAACATCACCGAATTCGTGGAGTTGAGCACTGAACGCGCACAGACGGTGTACAACTTTCTCCTCATCAATGATGTGGACCCCTCACGCCTCTCATACGTGGGCCTGGGCAATTCGCACATGCTCTTTCCCGAGCCCAAGAACAGGACCGAGAGCGAGGCCAACCGACGTGTCGAGGTGCGCGTGACGGGAACATAGGGCGGCGAGCCTGAACAGGCTCCCGGCCATCCCTCCATTGAGTCCATCGCACTTTCAGGCGAGGTGGGACTGCGCCGCCCGAACAGTTCTTCCGCCGTTCATCCAATAGGTTGGGTACCGCACGTGCTCGCTGCTAGTTTTGTTCCGGGCTTTCCAATGTCCGATCCCTCCTCATGCGATCTCTGTTCATCCTCCTGTCCCTTTCCGTGGCCATCGGGGTGGCGGGCCAACAGCTTTGGACGTTGGACCAGTGCATGGCGCGCGCCCAAGAGCGCAACTTGGACCTGCGCAATGCTTCACTGAACGCGGACCTGGCATCCAAGGCCCACGAACAAGCCTACTGGTCGTTCCTTCCCAACCTGAACGGAGCGGCCACGCACGGCTACAACTGGGGCAAGACCATCGACCAGTACACCAACACCTTCGCCACGGACCGGGTGCGCACCAACAACCTCTACCTCAGCAGTGATGTGGTGCTCTTTCAAAGCGGTCGCAAGCACAAGGAGCTGAAGCGATCGGCCCTGGATGAGCAAGCGTCGGACAAAGCGCTGGAGGCGCTCCGGAACGATATCAACACCGCCGTGGTGCGGGCCTATCTCGACCTTCTGGGCATGCGCGAGCAGATCAAGGCGGCAGAGAACCAAAGCGCGTCCACGAGGCAGCAATCCACCATCACCCAGGAACTGGTTAATGCCGGCCGGGTGGCACGGGCCGACCTGCTTGACATTCAAGCCCAGCTTGCTCAGGAGGAATATACCGTGGAAGACCTGAAGATCCAAGCGGAAAAGGCGAAGCTCACCTTGGCCCAACTGATGCAATTGACCCCGGAAGAGAGCAAGGAGTTCAACATCGCCGCACCGGCCATCAGTGAATTGAATCTGGTGGAGCCCACGGCCACGGAAGAGGAGGTGTTGGCCAAGGTGGTGGCCTCCAATCCCGCCTATGCCCAGGCAGACCTCGGCATGCAAAGCGCCGAGTATGGTATTGCCATCACCCGCGCCAATGCCTTGCCCTCCATTTCCTTCAACGCTTCATTGGGCACCGGATATTCCGGTCGAAACCTTGAGGCCGTGGGGAACCCTGAACCGGCCGGGTCCATATTGATCGGTGCCACCGACGACGGAACGCCGGTCTACGCCCCCAATTACAGTCAGGCCACCCAGGTAAAATCCTTCTCGCAGCAACTGAACGACAACTTGAACGAATCCGTGGGCTTTACGCTCAGCGTGCCGATCTTCAACAACATGCGCAACCGGTACGCAACGGACCAAATGCGGGTGCAGTACGAGCAAGCAAAGAACGACCTGCAAAAGCGCAGGAACATCCTACAGGTGGATGTGCAGAACGCGCTGACCGCCCAGCGGGGAGCCTACCGGCAATACATCAGTGCGAAGCTCGCCGTGGATGCATCCGAGGAAGCGCTGCGGATGGCGAACGAGCGGTTCGAGCAGCAGGTGATCACCGCCACCGACCTCAATGTGGCCAAGGCCAGGCTGCAGCAAAGCACTTCGCAACTGATCAATGCCAAGTACAGCTATATCATGGCGGAGAAGGCCTTGGACATCCTGCAAGGCTTTCCCGTAACCCTCTGATCGTGGCGCTCCTCCTTTCCTTCGATACCGCGACCCCGCACCTTGCCGTGGTGCTGAGCGAAGGTGCGCGGCCCGTGGCCTGGCGCGAGGATGCCAGCTCCAGGCTCTCGCACGCCGAGCGGCTGAACGTCTTCATTCGGGAGGTGATGAAGGAGGCCGGCACGGGTCTGAAGGATCTTGATGCCGTGGCCGTGGGCACCGGTCCGGGCTCGTATACCGGGTTGAGGATCGGTCTTTCCGCCGCGAAGGGCCTCTGCTTCGGACTGGACAAGCCGTTGATGGGCATGAGCACGCTGGAGATCCTGCTGGCCCAAGTGCTGATCGAGAACGACGGGAACGAGGCGAACGCGCTCTACATGCCCATGGTGGACGCCCGGCGCATGGAGGTGTACACGCGCACGTTCAACGCGCTGGAGGAACCGACGGACGCCACCGCTCCCCTGGTCCTGGACGATGCCTGGTGTGCGGCCCGGCCCAAGGAAGGGCGGACCCTTGTGTTCGGCGATGGGGCGGACAAGGCCACGGACCTCTGGCAGCGGTTTCCCGCGATCGCCCATGTCCCCGGCATCCGTCCCGGTGTGGAAGGTCTTGCCCGCTGCGCGGATCGGTACTTCAGGGAAGGCCGCTTCAGCGACCTGGCCTATCTGGTGCCCGAATACGGCAAGCCTGCGAACGTGGCACAGAAGCGGGGGAAGGAGTAGGGGGCGCAAGAGGCACGCCAGAGGCACAGGGATCGGTGCCGGGTACCGAGTACCGAGTACAATGAGGTGTACGACACCAGACTACTTTGTACCAGGTACCCGGTACTCTGTACTGGTCCGAATCCCCTCCGTGCCTCTGGGGTGAACGACCCACACTATCCACAACACATTGTTGGTTTTCCCAAAGAAGCCATTACCTTCGCGCCCCCAAAGTAGGGAAAGTCCCATCAACACCCCCAGTACCGTGGCATCCACGACTCACACCACATCCATGGCCAATGCGGCCACCACGCAGAAGGAATGGCTTCTGGTGGACGCTGAGAACGAGGTCATTGGCCGCGTTGCCAGCAAGATCGCCATGCTCGTGCGCGGAAAGCACAAGCCCACCTTCACGGCCCATGTGGACACCGGCGACCACGTGATCGTGATCAATGCCGAAAAGGTGCGCCTTACCGGCAACAAGATGGCCGACAAGGAATACCAGCGCTACAGCCTCCATCCGGGCGGACAGACCCGCGAGCCGGCAGAGAAGCTGATGGCCCGCAAGCCTTATGCTCTCCTTGAGCATGCCGTGCGCGGCATGCTGCCCAAGACGCGCCTTGGCCGTGCCCAGTTCAACAACCTGCACGTAGTGGTGGGGACCGAACACAAGCACAGCGCGCAGAAGCCCCGCCAGATCGACCTGAACACCATTAAGTAAGTATGGAACCCATCAACAGCCTTGGCCGCCGGAAGACCTCCGTGGCCCGCGTGGTCCTCAGCGAGGGCAACGGCAGCATTCTCGTGAATGGCGTGGAAGGAAAGGAGTACTTCCCCATCACCACCCAGCAGTTCAAGCTTGACCAGTGTTTCAAGCTCACCGATACCATGGGCAAGTACGACGTCACTGTCAACGTGCGTGGCGGCGGCATCACCGGACAGGTGGAGGCCGTGCGCTTGGGCATCGCCCGCGCCCTGGTGGCAATGGACGAGACCCTGAAGCCCGCATTGAAGGCCGAGGAACTCATGACGCGCAACCCCTGTGAGGTGGAGCGCAAGAAGTTCGGCCGCAAGAAGGCACGCAAGCGTTACCAGTTCAGCAAGCGTTGATATCCCACGCTTGTTGATGCCCGCCAGAGCCACGCTTTGCTCGCCGAAGCCCGGCGTAGGAGAGGCGAAGGCGGGTTCAGCATCCAATTCGGCCAGACCCGGGGAACCGGCTACCGCGCCGAATGCCTGCACAACGGGAAAAAGGAAAGTGAACCCAAACAACAGTACCTCGAATGGCCCGTATTGAATTTGACACCCTGCTTGACGCAGGCGTACACTTCGGACACCTGCGCCGCAAGTGGAACCCCAACATGGCCCCCTACATCTTCGCCGAGAAGAAGGGGATCCACATCATCGACCTCAACAAGACCGCGGTCAAGTTGGATGAGGCCGCCAATGCCATGCGCCAGATCACGCGCAGCGGCAAGAAGGTGCTCTTCGTGGCCACGAAGAAGCAGGCCAAGGATATCGTCACGGCCAAGGTGAAGCCCACCGGCATGCCCTACGTCACCGAGCGTTGGAGCGGCGGTATGCTCACCAACTTCGGCACCATCCGACGGGCCATCAAGAAGATGTCCAACATCGACCGCATGAAGGTCGACGGCACCTTTGAGAACATGAGCAAGCGCGAGCGGCTCCAAGTGAGCCGTCAGCGGGAGAAGATGGAGAAGAACCTCGGCAGCATCGCCGATCTCACCCGTCTCCCCAGTGCCCTCTTCATCGTGGATATCGTGAAGGAGCACATCGCGCTGGCCGAGGCCCGCAAGCTGGGCATCCCCACCTTCGCCATGGTGGACACCAACAGCGATCCAAGCTTGGTCGACTTCCCGATCCCTGCGAATGACGATGCCACCAAGAGCATCGAGCTGATCGTGGATACCATGATAGCCGCCATCCAGGAAGGAGTGGAAGAGCGCAAGCGCGACAAGGACAGCGGAACCGCTACGCCGGACGAGGATACCGACGAGGAAGGCGAAGAGGCTGCAGCAGCCGAAAGGCCAGCAAGGAAGCCAGCCGCCAAGAAAGCTGACAAGCCTGCAGAGCCGAAAGCTGAAGCTTCCGCTGAGGCAACTGCTTCTGAAATATCCGAGGCTGCCGAAGCTGCCGCACCCGAGGAGGTTATCGCGGAAGCCGAGAGCGCTGAGGATGCAGGCAACGAGGCTGAAGAGCCGAAGGCCTGATCAAGGGCGGCCCTTTGCGGTCCCCGGTTTCATTTTACGTCAACACTAAAGCATGAGCACTACCATGGCCATTACCGCCTCCGATGTGAACAAGCTGCGCCAAGCGACCGGCGCAGGTATGATGGATTGTAAAAATGCCCTCACCGAGGCCAATGGCGACTTTGATGCAGCCATCGACTTTCTTCGGAAGAAGGGTCAGAAAGTGGCTGCCAAGCGCGCCGACCGCGATGCCGCTGAAGGATTGGTACTTGCCAAGACCGATGGTGATACCAAGAAAGGTGTACTCGTGAGCGTGAACTGCGAGACTGATTTCGTGGCGAAGAACGCCGATTTCAATACCATGGCCGAGACCATCGCAGAGATCGCCTTGAAGAACATGTGCGCTGATCCCGATGCGTTGAAAGGCCAGCCATATGGCAATGGGCTCACCGTAGCCGAAAAGCTCACCGAGCAGACCGGTGTGATCGGTGAAAAGATCGATGTGAACTACTGCCAATCGCTCGAGGCGGAGTTCGTGTACGCCTACAACCACCCCGGCAACCGCGTGGCCAGCCTGGTGGGCCTGAACAAGCCCGGCCATGAAGGCGTGGCCAAGGACGTGGCCATGCAGGTCGCTGCCATGGCGCCGATCGCATTGGACAAGAGCAGCACGCCTCAAAGCGTAGTAGAGAAGGAACTGGAGATCGGCAAGGACCTCGCCATCCAAGAGGGCAAAGCCCCGGAAATGGCCGAGAAGATCGCCCAAGGCCGCTTGAACAAATTCTTCAAGGAAAGCACATTGCTCGCCCAAGAGTTCATCAAGGACAACAAGATGAACGTGGAGCAATATGTGCAAAAGGCCGACAAGGACCTGAAGGTCGTTGGTTTCAAGCGCCACGCGCTCGGATCTTGATCATTGAACGGATCACGAATTTGAGGGAGGCTTCGGTCTCCCTCTTTTTTTTGTTGTATCCCGCAGGGCGCCCGGGCCATGCGCATTGGAGTGCAATGCCCGGTATGCCGAGATGAGTTGCGGCAATGCGGAAGGGGAGGGCTGAGATACCTCCGCCCCGTGACCGGTTCGGGCGACTTGTCTTGTTGCGGCGGACGCCCCTGACCGGGCTGGACGTACAGACCGGTACAACCCTATCATTTCAAATTGGATCAGCACTGGCCATTCACAAATTTTGAATTCTTGAAATTCCTCCGTAGGATCGTATTCGATAACCAAGAAGGTTCCGGTAATGTAACTCCCCTTCACCATGGCCACGCTCCTTTGTTCTTCAAGTCGGAATGCCGGTTGGTGGCGGCTTGTGTGGGTGGTGGTCTTGTTTGATGTTGGGGTTGGAGGAAAAGCACAGGTGGTGAATGATGATTGCGCGAGTGCGACCGTCTTCTACTTTCCCACGGGTGGCTGCACGGTGTGGGATGGCAATCCGGGTCTTTTCTGGTTCGGCGATTCCATCAACACAGCGATTGCGAACTTTCCATATCCCGCGAATCCAAGCCCTTGCACTGGATATACCACCTCCATTGCGGCGCCAGCTAATGACCGCTGGTACATGTTGCCCAACAACGGGCCAACACAGGTCAGGCTTAGTGTGGAATGTTCGGATACCTGTCATGTGAGTTGGTGGAGAGGTGTCTGTGGAACATTGCAACCCATGCAGTGCTATACTCTGGTGCCGAACATGGAGCAAGCTATGGAACCCTTTGCGACTTCCTCAGCGACCGACACGTTCTACATGCAAATAAGCGGGAATGGGAATCCAGGAAACTTCGCATACCATGCTTGCATAAGACTCAACTCTGCGGCCGGGAATCCCACACCTGTGACTACCCCCACGCCTGTGATCTGCTTTACGCACGACATCGGGGTGGTGCCAGCTTCATCGGCGATGGATACGGATGGATCGATCACCGTTACGATGACCCAAGGGACGCCACCATATTCCATCCTCTGGACGGATGGGGATACGACTTTCGATCGGACGGGTCTGGCCGCTGGTGTCTATGTCTACACAATTACCGATCTCGGTGGTTGTGCTGAAACGGACACTGTGGAGGTCGGACAACAAGAATCGACCGGGACAACGGCTCCCTATGGCAGCGATCCACTGGTGCTGCTCCCTGGTCCACAATCCGGAACGATTACCATCAAGTGGAGCGGAGCGCCGGTGGCCACCAAGGTGCTCGTGCATGACATGATGGGGCGTTTACTGCTCGAACAGCAATTGCCAGCTACCAGTATCGTCGTCATGCCATCTGGCGATCATACGGGGATCGTAATCGTTTCGGTCAGTACGAACGATTGGACCCATCATCAGAAAATCCTTCTGCCAACACTACTGAAATAACCACGACTTGCAGATGAAGACCACTGCACGATCACCTCAGCGCTGGAATGGACAGTACTTGTTCGGTCTGCTGGTATTCCTGAGCTTGAACGTACGAACGGCCAATGCGCAGCGCACCATGGCAGTTGATCGTTTCGGCAACAGTTATACTGAAGAACAGGTGTACATAAATGGCGGATCGAATATGCAGATGGGGGGCGGCGGTCCGGTGGTTTGCACTACACCGAACGGACTCTTCGCACTGCATTTCAACGAATCGGGTGCGGGATTCGATGATATGGTACTGGGTGCTCAACGCCGCGACGTTGCCTGCCAGGTCTTCGCAGACCTGGAGCAGTTGATATTGCCAGCGGCCAACCCATATCCTTCTCCATATCCGTACCCTGGTGTAGGCCCAACGCCGACCGTTCATATCGACGTTCAGGACTTCGCCAATATCACAGACCTGCCCGCGAACGCGATTGCGGCGGCTTCGTCTTACTACAGCTACCTACCGGTTCCCTATCCTTCATATATAAGTTGTCCGGATCTGACACCTCCCGATTTACAGGAAGGTGTGCTGGACGGGGAGGTCTGGAAAACGATAAACGGCGGTGTGGATTCTTGGAGGGCGCTACCCGCTGCGTTTCTTCCCGGCGGTTCAGGTCCTGGGATTTATCACGGCTTTTTCGGGGTCAAGTTTTCAGCTGGTGCCCCCGCATGGTACACGGGTTCGACATTACCGGCTCCGCCTCTCGAAGTGGATCTCTATAAAGTGATCGCTCACGAGGCCATGCACCTTCTCGGCTTCAATTCTCTGACGACTGACGCGGGTACTGGGTTCATGGGTACGAATTACTATTCGCGCTTGGACCTTCTACTGCAGCAGAACGGTTCGTCATGGATCAACGATCCGGTCCTATGCGCCGACTGGGCCACGAATACGAATGCCACCTTCAACTCCACCTCGGGCCTGTGCGACGTTACTCTATCCGGCATTTATTCCGGTGTGAATCCTCCTATAGTCTACACACCGAGCACATGGGACGGGAGCAATCTGTCCCATCTGGACGCCACTTGCCCCGGCGGGCTGACATACTTGATGAATCCGGCAATCTACCCAGCCCAGCCTCGTATCCCGCTACAGGAAGAGGTGAACGTGCTCTGCGACATCGACTATCACACGAATACACACCATGGCGTCAGTGGATCCGCTTGGGACGGCACGTTTGAGACACGGACGTCGTGTGGCCGCCGATTAGCTGGGGTGGATGATCTCTTCTCCGACTATGTCACATTCGATTTTTACAAATACAAGCAAGGACAGCCTTCACCTATCACCGTGAATAATTTCTTGAGCAATGACGAGGATGAAACACAGACCGAAGGTATGCCAGTGGATCATGACTGTCTTGAAGTAATTATTGGCGGTAACGCGACTTCGATTACGAACGAAAGCGCGACAAGTTTCGATTATACACCGCCTGCCGGTTATGTGGGTTGGGCGGTAGTGCGCTACCGGCCTATTGCATCAGATGGCCGCCGAGGCAACTGGACACATATTTTCATCGAAGTGTGGCCGCCGGATATCTGCGGAGTCGAAACCTGCAACATCGTGAACGGCGGTGGTTTCGAGGGCATCGACCCGAATAGCTACAGCGTAGCGCCCCACAATAGTTTTAATTCTGGTGGGAGTATGACACCAGATCTGAAGATGTGGAACAATGGAACTTCACAGTGGGAGAACCAGCAATCGTGCACAACCGGAGAGATTGAATGCGGCAACGGTGTTTCCGTGGCGCCAAGTTGGAACTGGGCCGGCCCACCGGGTAACGAGCGTTACGTTGGTTTGTACGGCGCAACAATTACGGATTACAGTGTAGAGGGTGGTTCGAAGAACCTGTTGACAACTTGATGCCTGATGATCTTGACAATGTGGGGTGTGATCGATCTCTTTGAGGCATGAACAAGAAGCGTCCCACTGCCGGTCTTTTCGATGTGCATCACAAGCAAGCCAAGCTGGC
>JAIOIH010000079.1 GCA_019912395.1 Flavobacteriales bacterium
TCATACCTGGATCAACCGTGGGGATCGTGTGACCTGACGAATCGAAATGGGCCTGAAACACGGCCTGAAAACCACAAAATGACCCATGGACAACTCAACCCCAATGCCCAGAACCGTCAACAGTGGTTCTTCGGACTACCCCTATGCCTGATAGGCTTGTTCTTGATCATTGAGTGGAACAACCGAAGGCAGGACAATACGCTTTCCGCCAGAGTACCCTGGAGCCTTCAGCGAACAGTACAGATAGTGGTGCTGTTGATCATTCTCTTCTACGGGAAATTCGGGGAAACCGAGTTCATTTACTTCCAGTTCTGATGGACAGACAAATGGTGCTTTTTCTTCGATGGGTCCTGGTCGCTGGATCGATCGCTATGCTTTGCTTCTGCTGCGTTGCATGGGCGGCCTTCCGCTTTCCGGAGGCCGCCAGTGATCTGGGGTATCCCAAAGCGTGGATGAGCGTACTCCGATGCGCCAACGCGGCCAAAAGAAACATTGGCAGCGATACGCTGTACATCGGTGACAGCGTGGCCGGCCAGATCATGCCGTACAACGGGAAGAACGTCCTTACTTCCAACGGCTCGGTGTACGCGGTCGGGAATTATCTCTTGGTCGATGATGCACTAAGCAACAACCCTGACATCACCACGGTGATCTATATGAGCATTCCGCAGGTCATCGGGCATAAATTCGAAAGGAGAAGGACATGGAACAACTTCGTAAAGCCGTTCTGGCTCCCGGAGAATGTGGAACGGCTGGACAGCACGGTGACGGACAAGTTGGACAAGTACCCGGCCAGCTGGGCACAGTTGTTCATCCCCGTGAAGTTCCTGCCGATCTCCGAAGTGGATATGGAAAACGGGGTTAAGAAGCCTCTCGATGTCCTTTCACCCTTCGCCATACACTGGTTGCAGCGATTGAATGAACTGTGCGAAGAAAGGAATGTGGCGTTCAGGATCGCCTCACCCCCGGTTGCAAGGAATGCGGTAGCGGAAAGCAATGATTGGAGCGCCATGAGACAGCAGGTACCTGGTACTGGATTGGAGGAGCTGTTCGAGATGTACTTCCGTTCGATCGCGTCCTACCCGGACAGCATGCTGAAGGACCGGATGCACTGGAAACGTGAGTTCGTGGAGGCTGATCGCGAGGAGATGATCGCCCGGATGATGGCAGGCATCAGCACGAAGTGAGCGAAGGCTCAATGTGGGGCACGAACGGCTGAACGCCCCGCGTATCCGCAAGGCAGGCAATTGTCCAGTTCTTGTCAGTGCGGATACGAGTTCCCTAACGCGTGTCCGCCATCCGGAAACCATCCTCCACCGAGCTTCCCCGGAGTTGAAGGCTGCGTTGATAATCGGCGGGCAGGCAGGGCGGTTGCTCCCCCCAGCATTGCCGGTCACTGGCGATCCGCACCTTTACCGGGCCCAAGGTGGCCTCCCGCACACTGGCTCTGGGCTGGGATGCGGGCACTACGAGGTGCCGGGCCAGCACCTCACGGCCCTCCATGCCGGTCTTCACCGTGTTGGAGGACAGGCTGAGCACGAACAGGGCCACGGTGCCCGCCCGCAACCACGCGCGTCTCCGCCCCGAAGCCATTGCTGCATGCAGGACGAAGGCCAACAGGATGATACCCCACGACCATCCGAAGCGGAAGGCCGGGTTCCTTACGAACCAGAAACCAATGCCGACCGCCAGGATCACGCCCAGCGCCAGCAGATCGCCATGCTGCCGCGCCAAGCGCCGCAGGTGCAAGGCCCCGTAGCCCACCATCGCCGCAAGGGCGGCGAGCATGGCCAGCGCCATGGCCCGGTTCATCAGGTTCTCCCGTGCGAACCAACGCGGCACCCAGTCCAGCAACGTCCGGTGCTCGGCCAGCTGCTTGCTCTCCTCGGGCAGGGCATTGGTCTTGGCGAATTCCGCCACATAGTGGTACTCCCGTTCGGTCAGGGCCAGGGGCACTTTCCAATCCACATCGAAGAGGTCCACCTGGAAGACCGGATAAACGAGGTAGCCCGAAAGGATGGTGTAGCGGCCCAGCCAGGGCAGCACCACCACGGCGGCCAACGCCATCAGTTTGGCCCAAGGGAGCCGTTGGTCGGCCAAGCCGATGCGCACGGTGAGGTAGGCGGGCACCAGACAGAGCAGAATGGAATTGAGCTTGATGGTGACCGTGAGCAGGGCGATCAGCAGGATGAGAAAGTAGTGGCCGTCCGGGCGGGCCACGGTACCCTTCTCGATCTTTTGGACGAAGAGGATCAGCACGGCCTCCGTGAAGAGCATGTTGGAGAGGTCGGCCGCGCTGGAGGTGAGCATGTTGCGCATCAGGAAGAACAGGCAGAACAGCTTCATCACATCCGACATCAGGATGGTGCCCGGCTTCAGCAAGCGCTCCAATGCACCGAGGCACCACGCGCCGAAGAGCAGCAGCAGCAAGCCGTTCAGCTCGTAGCTGCCGCCGGGCACCAGCCACGATAGGCCGAAGAAGGCGCTTGCGATGTGGAAGGAGGAATTGAAGCCAAAGCGCCCTTCGATGTTCGCCAGGCCGGGGATGATCCGGTAGTTCTCCATCCAGCGGATGTAGGGCAGGTAGTAGTCGCCTTCGTCCAGCAGCTCCATGGGCGAGGCGGACTTTACCAACGCGATGAGGAACAGGGCGGCCAAGGCCAGCTTCACCGGCCAGCCTGCGCTGCGCCATCGGCCGATCCAATGGCGGAGATGATCCGAAACGGCATTCCGGTCCAGCAGCAGGGTGAGGAGCGCAAGGCCCGGCACCACCCCGTTCAGCACCATGCCGATGGGAGCGAAGTAGGCCCAGCAATTGCCGAGGGCGATCACTGCGGCCAAGCCCACAACGGCGATCAGAAAAGGATGCCGGGCGTGGTGCTCGATAGCGAATAGCGGCGCGGCTACACGCATACAGGCCCATCCGAGGCCGAACAAGCAGATGAAGGTGAATGCCCAGATAAATAGGACTAGAGCCATGCGGGATCGGGGAAGGGGGCGGGCTGGAAATATAGGCCGCACAGGGTATCAGCCGAGCAGCCGATCAGCGGAACCTCGGCCTTAGCCGCGATATTGACGGGGATGGATCACCGAGCATGCCGATGACCACCAATGCCCGTGCGGGAAAAGCTGTATCCATCCGTGCCGATCCGTGGTTCCTCCCCAAGAACCTGTTCAGGATCTCTTGGCGATGGACCACGAGTCCATTTTCGTTCAGGCGGAGCCGAAAGACCCGATGGTCCTGTTGTTCCATGCCTGATCGGAACGAAGGGTTCTACATTCGCGCCGAACTGAGTTGGACCCCGTGGAAAGGATGAAGAAGTTGATGGTAGTGGTGGGCACGCGCCCGAATTTCATCAAGGTGACCCGCTTCAAGGCGGTGGCCGCCGAACGCGGCATGCACGTGGACCTGGTGCATACCGGCCAGCACTACGATGAGCAGATGAGCACCGTGTTCTTTGATCAGTTCGGCCTGCTGCCGGACCGCTTTCTGAACACCCCACAGGCCAGCCCTGCCGCACAGATGGGCCATATCATGATCGCCTTGGAGGCCACTGCCAAGGAACTCGCGCCGGACCTGATGATCGTGCCCGGGGATGTGAACAGCACCTTGGCCGGGGCCTTGGTGGCCAACAAGATGGGCATCCCCCTCGGGCATTTGGAGAGCGGCCTGCGCAGCGGCGATATGGGCATGCCGGAGGAGATCAATCGCATCCTGACCGACCGGATCACGGACCACTTCTTCGTCACCGAGCAAAGTGGCCTGGACCACCTGAAGGCCGAGGGCCGGGCCGCTGAGGACATTCATTTCGTGGGCAACACCATGATCGATACGCTGGTAGCCTACGATGCCCAAGTGCAGGCCGCAACGGTTCTGGAGGACCTTGGCCTGAAGCCCGGAAGCCATGTGCTGATGACGATACACCGCCCGGCCACGGTCGATTCCCCGGAGGAACTGGCCAAGTTGGTGGAGCTGATCGCCTTTGTGGCGCAGGACCGGAAGGTGGTGTTCCCGGTACACCCGCGTACCACCGCCAAATTGGAGACCACCGGCCTGATGAGGCGCCTGAAAGCCTTGGGCAATGTGCTGTTGACGGGGCCGATGGACTACTTCAACTTCCAGAAGCTGATCGCCACCTGCGCCTTCGTGATCACCGACAGCGGCGGCATCCAGGAGGAGTCCACCTACCGCCGCGTACCCTGCCTCACCCTGCGGCCGAACACGGAACGGCCCATCACCATCACCCTCGGCTCCAACCGCCTGATCACCTTCGACCTGCCGCTGCTGCAAGCGGCCATCGCGGACATCACCGAGGGGCGCGCGAAAAGGGGTGAGGTACCGCCGCTTTGGGACGGCCATGCCACCGAACGTGTATTCGATGTGATCGCCAAGCTGTGATCCTCTACCTCACCTATAACGACCAGCCCTCGGGCGTGTACTGGAGCCAGGTGACCGATGTGGTGGCACACCTGAACACCTTGGGCGGTCCGCAAGTTCGGTTGGTTGCGCTGGTAAGTGCCCGCGACTACTTCGGCATCCGCCGGAAGATCCGCGCACACAGCCCGGATGCCTTGGTGCTGCCCATGGTGCCGCAGATGAAGCGCTGGCGCAGCAATGCGGTGCTGGTGAAGATCGCCTGCCGTTGGCTGCGGCCCAGCGGCATGATCGCGCGAGGTGCCTTGGCCACGTGGATGGCGTTGCGGGTCCGGGACAAGGGGTTGGTGAAGAAGGTCTGCCTTGATGCGCGCGGTGCCTATGCTGCCGAGTGGGAGGAGTACCGCATCATTGACGATGACGCATTGATCGCCCAGTTCCGCGAGGTGGAGCAGGAGGTGGTGGCCCGGAGCGATCTCCGCCTTGCGGTGAGCAACGCACTGGTGGAGCATTGGCGCGAACGATACGGCTATGCGCAACAAGGGCATGTGGTGATCCCCTGCACCTTGGGCCGCGCCCATGTGGGGCAGCCTGTGGAGGTGGAAGCCGAGCGGGAAGCACTGGGCTTCGGACCGGAGGATGTGGTGATGGTGTACTCCGGCTCCACGGCGGGTTGGCAATCCTTTGCGCTGCTGGAGGGGCTTTTGCGCCCGGTGCTGGAGGTCCAGCCGAGGACGAAGGTGCTCTTCCTGTGCCCGCCGGACCCCGCCATCGATAGCATGGCAAGGGATCATCTCGGCCGCGTGCTTTCCACTTGGGTGCCTTCGGCCGAGGTGCCCGCAGTGCTGCAGGCCTGCGATGTGGCCTTGCTGGTGCGCGAGGATTCCATCACCAATCGCGTGGCCTCGCCCACCAAGTTCGCCGAATACCTCGCTTGCGGCCTGCCGGTGATCATCAGCGAACGCATCGGTGATTTCTCCGAAGTGGTGCAACAGCACCGGCTGGGTATCGTGCATGCCGAGGGGGCCACGCTGCCCGTTCTGGAAAGGCCGAGGGCGGATGAGCGCAAGCGTTGCCACGACCATGCACGCGAGCACTTCACCAAGGAGGCGCACAATGCCTCGTACCGGAAGGTGATGGAGGCGTTGGCTTGAACGGGACGTTGTGCTGCTTGACCAGCTCACGCAAGCACCTCCGCGATCAGGCGGTCGGTAATGTTGGCAAGCAGGAATGCGCTGTGATCCGCCGTCCGGTCCAACTCGACCTTCCGGTCCCCACTGATGATGCGCGGCAACTCGGCGACGAGTTCCTCCACGCGCAGGGAGTCGCCCAGTTTCCGATCCACGATGGTGCGGCTGACCAGCCCCGGATCGCCGATGTGGAGCACGGGTACCCGGAGGTGGAAGATCTCATTGAACTTGGTGCCAAGCACATCCTTGTTCCGGCTGGGAATGAAGGTGAGCACCAGGTCCGATTGGGCTACGCGCTTGAAGATCTCGTTCGGTGGCAGGGGTGCATGGAAGCGGATGCGGTCCTGCATGCCGCGGGCCTTCACCTGCAGCTCGTATGCCGCCGTGCCGTGGCCCGTGACGTACAGGTCCAATCGGCTGGCGGTGTACGCATCCGGCGTATGGCGATGCAGCGCATCAAAGGCATCGAGCAATGCGCCGAAATAGCGTTCAGCCTCTCCAGCGCCGTACAGGCTGCCGGCATAGATCATCCGGAATACGCCGTCCTCACGGGGTGCGGCATCGGGGTCGAAGTCATCCGGATCGATGGCGTGCGGCAAGGTCACATAGCGCTCCGGCGCACCGCCATAGGTATTGCGGAGGTGCTCCACCACCGTGGCATGCGGGGATATGAGCTTGTCGCTGCTGCGGGCCACCAAGGCTTCCATTTTCTTCTCGTGTGCCAAGCGCCGGGGTGACATGGAGCCCAGGCCGTAGTCACTGCCCCAGGTCCATACATCCCGGAAGTCGGATACCAGGTTGATCCCGGGAAATGGCTTTTTCAGTTCGCTGGCAAAGGCCAGCAGGCTGAACGGGGCACCGGTAACGATCACATTGCGAATGCCGTGCTTGCGGATCAACCGGCTGCTTTTGCCCAACATGGAGCGCCTGGTCAGGGAGGCGGAGTCGTAGATGTTGCCGCGTACCAGCAGTGGGAGCAGCTTGGACCACACCCGGTACATCACCTTGTCCCTGAAGGAAGTGAGCGGTCGCTTGGTCAACACGGCCGGATAACGCTGTGGCAGCGGGTGATGGATGATCCGGGGATGTGTGGCATCCGCGCTCCAGAGGGAGTCCGTTCGGCCGGGGGTACCCGCACTTCGGATCACATGGACGGGATATCCGCGTGAAGCCAGCTCCTTGGCGAACTTGGCCCAGCGTCTTCCGCCGATGCCGCGCACCGGGGGAAAGCCATGGCAGATGAGCAGGATCGGCTCAAGCGAGGAGATGCGTGGATCCATTGTACTTGAAACCGGCTATACCAACACTTCCTTCACGAGGATGTCGGTTACATGGCCAAGAAGGGGCGCTTGCCGATCGGCCTGGCTGTCACTGCTGACCTTGCGTTCCCCTTGGATGATCCGGGGCAATTCCGTGACCAGTTCCTCCAAGCGGATCGAATCACCCATGCGCTGTTCCAGGATCGTCCGGCTCGCCGATCCCGGGTCGCCAATGTGCAGGATCGGACGGCCCAGGTATGCCACCTCGGTGAATTTCGTGACCATCACGTCCTTTTTATCCTGCGGGTGGTAGGCGAGCACAAGGTCAGCTTGGGCGATCTGTTCCAGGACTTCGCGCGGTGGCAAGGGGTCGTGAAAGCGGATCACGTCCTGGAAGCCTCGTTCCTTCACGCGGTCCGCGAAGGCCTTGGTTCCGTGGTCGGTGATGTACAGGTCGAACCGGCAGTTGGCCAAGTGCTCCGGCCGGGTGTGGCGGACATGCTCGAATGCCTGTAGCAACAGTTCGAAATAGCGTTGCGCTTCCCGCGCATCGTAAAGGCTGCCGGCATAGATCATCCGGAACACATCGTTGTCGGCTTTTTTCACAGGCTCGCCCAGATCTTCCGGATCAATGGCATGGGGCAGTACCTTCATGTGCTCGGCTGGTACGCCGTATGCCCGGCCCAAATAGTCCAGCACAACGGAATGCGGCGAGACAAGCATGTCACTGACCTTCGCGACCCTGGCCTCCAGTTGTTGCTCATACCGCAGGCGCTTCTCACCAATGGCCTGGTAGCCGTAGGAACTGCCCCCGGTCCACATGTCGCGGAGATCGGAGACCAAATGAATGTCCGGGAATTGCTGTTTCAGTTCAGCCGCATAGGCCAGGAGGCTGAAGGGTGCTCCCGTGGCGATCACATTGCGGATGCGGTGCTCGCGGATCAGTTTTCCGGCTGTGTGGAGCAGCGGCTTACGCCAGAATATCCCGCGGTCGAACCAATTGCCGCGCGTGAACAGGGGAAGAACCTTGACCCAGAACGCATAGAGCAGCTTGTCCTTCACAGTTGTGACGGGCCAGCGTGTAAGTACATACGGGTAGCGGTTGGGCAGGGGATGGGCAATGATGTTTGGGTGAAGGACATCATCGGACCAGAGTGAGGTATGATCACGCGGAGTGCCTGCACTGTGGATCACATGCACCGGATGTCCCCTTCGGGCAAGCTCCTTCGCGAATTTCGCCCAGCGGCGGCCACCGATCCCGTAGTTGGGAGGAAAGGAATGGCAGATCAGGAGTATGGGCTCCTCGGGGCGCATGTGCGGGCGAAGGTAGCCGGGACCCCTGAAAATATGCCCTGCATGTTTTCGTTAGCTTGGCACCCCGTTTTAAGAGCATGGCAAGGCACGCGATCATTACCGGAGGGGCAGGATTCATCGGCAGCCATTTGCTGGACAAGCTGCTCGATGAGGGGGAATGGCAGGTCACGGTGATCGATAATTTCCATCCGTTCTATCCCCGGGCCATCAAGGAGGCGAACATCCGGCAGCACCGCCGCAACCCCGCTTTCACCCTGATCGAGGGGGACATTCTGGACGATCGGACCCTTGAGACCGCCTTCGGGCGGGCCGTTGGCGGGGATACCACGGTGATACACCTGGCCGCGTTGGCCGGGGTGCGCCCCAGCATCGCCGACCCCGTGGCCTATCACAAGGTGAACGTTAAGGGCACCTTGAAGCTGCTGGAGAAGGCACGTGCGCATGGGGTCGCCCATTTCGTACTGGCCAGTAGCAGCAGCGTGTACGGGGAAAACCCCCGGGTGCCGTGGAAGGAGAGCTTGCCGGACCTGTACCCGATCAGTCCCTACGCCGCCACGAAACTGGCAGCGGAACAGTTCACGCGCGTCTATGCCCGATTGCATGGCCTGAATACCACCGTGCTACGCTTCTTTACCGTTTACGGCCCCAGGCAGCGGCCCGATCTGGCCATCCATTCCTTCTTCCGGAAGATCTCCGAAGGCACACCGATCCAGCAGTTCGGCGATGGAGGCACCCGCAGGGACTACACCTTCGTGGATGATATCATCAGCGGGGTGCGTGGGGCGATGGACCGGACCATGGCACATGAGGTGGGCCAAGGTGCATTCGATGTTTTTAACCTGGGCAATTCCGCAACGGTCGCACTGCGGGAGCTGATCGCCGCGATCGAAAAGGAAGTCGGGCGGAAGGCCATCATTCAGGTGCGACCGGAACAACCCGGTGATGTGCCGCAGACCTTCGCCAATGTGGAGAAGGCACGGGACCGCTTCGACTACGTGCCCTCCACGGACATCGCCGATGGACTTGGGCATTTCCATCGGTGGTATGCTGAAATGGAGAATGCCCGGCGCTCCGTTCCCAATGCCTGAACGCAAGGCCGGCTCCGTGATGCGAACGATCGGGATCAGTCATAAGACCCGTTACTGGCAGCACTACTGCTTCAGTAATCCTCCCGAGGGTTTCCGCTATGAACGCATGGTGGACATCCCTTGGCACATCGCCCGTATCCGCGTGGAGTTCCTGGCGAACACCAAGTTCTTTCTTCCCTTTGCGAAGGCCGACCTCTACCATACGTATAATGGAGTGGTGGCCAATGCACATCCATGGGTGATCGAGGTGGAAAGCTACATGCCGCGCTATGAGACCATGAGCCCGGGCAACCCCCTGTACAAATGGGCGCTCCGTCGGCTGGCGGGCCCCCATTGCAAGGCCTTGATCTTTACCAGCCAAAGCGCCTTGCACCGCAATCGGGAACATCTGCTGGCCGCCGGTGTGGACCCGGCAAAGATGTCGGTGATCTACCGCGCAGTGGAACAGTACGAGCCACGGGGACGCGATGCCGACCACTTCACCATCATCTTTGCCGGCAATGGTTTTTTCCGCAAAGGAGGTGTGGAGCTTCTCAAGGCCTTCAAGCGCTTGGGCAGGCCGGAAGCACGTCTCCTCATCATCAGCACGCTGGAGGTGGACTGGGGGGTCTTCCCCGAACCCGAGGTGATCGCCTGGGCGGAAAAGACCATCGCCGAGGACCCCTGCATCACCTTGTACCGGAGGTTGCCGCACGAGGAACTGATCCGGCACATGCGCGCCGCCGACCTCTTCGTGAGCACCACCTTCCAGGACCCGTTCAACAATACCGTGCTGGAAGCCATGGGCACCGGACTGCCGGTGATCTGCTCCGATGTGGGCGCCCTCCCCGAAGTGGCCCGGGACGGGCGCAATGGTTGGGTGTTGCCGGTGGCCAACAGGACCAGCGAGGAGATCGCCGAAGAGATCACCGCCCGCATGGTACAGCTAATGGACGATGCCGAGCTGCGCGTGAAGATGGGGGCAGCCAATGCGCAGATCATCGCCGATCGCTTCACCTTGGCCAAGCGGAATGCGGCGCTGACCAAAGTGTACGATGCGGCACTCGGCGGATAGCCGGACGTTTGTCCTTCCTTTGCCCTTCTGGTTCCCCCGAATATCAAGCATGCGCATACTCCTGGTCACCGATGGGATCCATCCGTTCGTGATGGGTGGAATGCAGAAGCATTCCTTTTATTTGGCCAAGTTCCTGGCCCGCAAGGGGGTGCGGGTACATCTGGTCCACTGTGTCCCGGATGAAGTGGCCGGGCGCGAGCAGGAACGGACCGAGTTCAAGGACTTCGACGCGGGTAACATCACCTTCGAAAGCCTGCCCTTTCCGGTCTCAGCGAAGCTTCCGGGGCATTACCTCCGGGCGAACAAGCGCTATTCAGCGCAGGTACTGCAGCGGGTGAGGGAGCGGTTGGGGGACTTCGACCTGGTGTATGCCCAAGGCTTCACGGGCTTGGCCTTCATCGAGGCCCGGCGGCGAGGCGAGCTTCGGATACCGGTGCTGAGCAACCTCCACGGATACGAGATGTTCCAGGCCCCGCCCTCGTTCAGGGCCCGGTTGACCCGTGGGCCGATGCGCGCAATGGCCAAGCGGATATCGCTGGGCTCGGATGCGGTGTTCTCATTCGGGGGGCGCATCACCGGGATCTTGCTGAACATGGGCGTGCGCAAGGAGCATATCCTGGAGTGCCCCATCGGGATCGAGGAGCAGTGGCTGGTGGAGAAGGTCGCCGCGCCGGACCGGAAGGATCGCGTATTCATCTTCGTGGGTCGCGACGAGCGACGCAAGGGCGTGAAGGAGCTCTCCGAGGCGGTGAGCGGGCTGATCCGGGAAAGGGTCACGGGCTTCCGCATGCATGTCGTCGGTCCGATCCGGGAGGAGAACAAGGTGATGGATGAGCGGATCACCTACCACGGCGCCGTCCATGATGAGGAGCGGGTTCAGGCGCTGCTCCGGGCCTCGGACGTGTTGATCTGTGCCAGCTACTCGGAAGGCATGCCCACGGTGATCATGGAGGCGATGGCCTCCGGTCTGGCCGTGATCGGTACGGATGTTGGAGCCATCAGCCAACAGGTCAGCGATAACGGATGGCTGTTGACCAAGCCGGACCCCGCTGCCATCCAAGCGGCCATGCTGGAGGCGATCCGTCTGCCAGCGGAAGTGCTCACCGCGATGAAACGGTGTTCCTTGAAGAGGGTCAAGGATCAGTTCACTTGGGAACGGGTGATCGAACGCAAACTGCAACTCTTGGCCGCCTGGACCGGCCGGGGCTAGTGCATGTGCAGATCCCCGTTCATGGTACGCGCTGCCGTCGGGATGCGGTCCCATTGACTTGCGCCCCGGCGCCGCCCGCCTCCAGGGGTGACCCGTTACATTTGCCGCCCCCCGGCCCTCCCGCCGTAGTTTGTCCATGAAGCAATTCATTCGAGAGCACTACCAGCTTCTGGCCTTCATCATCATCTGGGTGTTGGTGGCGGCCCACGTTGGCTTGTTGCTCTATGCGCTCCTGCCCCTCAGCGTTTTCCTAATGCGGCGGGTCGAAAGGTGGCAGGATATGTTTTTCGGATTCATCATCTGCTTGATCCTTTCGGACATGAGCCAGGACATCCTGGCCATGCGCGTGATGAAAACGGCCAAGTACACGTACATCATAGCCTTGGGCCTGATCCTCCTGATGGACCAGGCCCGCATGCAGCCCATGGCCCGCCTGTTCAGCATCTTCCTGCCCTTCTTCATCTATGCTTTCTTTCCCATCCTCAATTCCGCTGTCCCGATCGTCGCCATCCAGAAAACGGTTTCCTATGCCCTCCTTTTTCTGGTGGTGCCCAACTACGTGCTGTTCAATTTCAGGCGGGACGGATGGAACTTCTTCAGGAACCTCATCTGGTTCCTGGTGCTGATCCTGCTCACGCAGAAGCTCATGCCGTATTACACGCCCGTATGGTGGTCCGATGTAGGTCGTTTCCGGGGCTATTTCGGCAACCCCAATGGCTTGGCCATTTTCGTCTATCTGGTCTTCGTGCTCTTCACGGTGATAAACCATCTGCGCACCGACCTTTTTTCGCGCACTGCGAAGGTCTTCATCTATGCGGTGCTGATCTATTACGTGATCACCTGTGGTGCGCGCACGTCGTTGATGTCCACCCTGATGTTCGTGCTCTTCATCCAGTTCTTCCGCATTTCCACCTTTCTCGGGGTCATCTCCTTCATTGCCTTCCTGGGCATCGGTGAACTTATGGCAAGCAATCTTCCCTACATCATCACCACTCTGGGCCTGGAGGAGTACATGCGGGTGGAAACCCTGGAGGATGGTTCCGGACGGTACGTAGCCTGGGAATACGCATGGCAGCAGATCAATGAGCAGGGCTTGTTCCTTTTCGGTGCTGGATTCCAGGCAGAGGACCAAGTGATGAAGTCAGGGCGTGAATATCTGTCCTTGATGGGCCATCAGGGCGGAGTGCATAATTCCTACCTCGCCTTGTGGTGCAATGTGGGTATTGTGGGCTTGATCATCTACCTGCGCAGCTTCGCACTGATCTTCATCAAGGCCGGTAAGAACACACCCCTCGCCATGGCCGTCATGTTCTCCGTGCTCTTCTCCATCCTCTACGAAAGCTGGCTCGCGGGATCCCTGAATCCGTACACCATCATGCTCCTGGTGATCCTCACCGTGATGTCCGAGGATGAGATCATCGGTTCCTCGCTCGTGGAGGAGGAAATCGATGCCTCGGAGGCAGAGACCTCACCGGCGCCCGAGCCATTGATCCTGCCTGCGCGCTAACCCTTAGTTTCACCGCCCAGAACATTGGACATGCCCCGAATTCTTGTTACCGGTGCCGCGGGTTTTATCCCCAGTGCACTCGCCATCCGACTAGCTGAACAGCCCGATACCGAAGTGATCGCGGTGGACAACCTCTCCACCGGGGACCTGCGGAAGCTCGAGCTCGAGAAGTATCCTCGCATCCACTTCATCAAGTGCGACGTCAATCGATTCGAGGACATCAGCAGCGTGTTCTACGCCTACCGCCCGGACCAGGTCTTTCACTATGCCGCCGTGGTCGGGGTGAAGCGCACCACGGACAACCCGGTGAGCGTATTGCACGACATTGACGGGATCCGCAACGTGCTGGACCTGTGCAAGAACACCGGCGTGAAGCGTGTCTTTTTCAGCAGCAGCAGCGAGGTGTACGGTGAACCGGTGGAATTCCCCCAGAACGAGTACACCACGCCATTGAACAGCAAGTTGCCGTACGCCATTGTGAAGAACATCGGCGAGGCCTTCCTGCGCAGCTACCAGAAGGAGTACGACCTGGACTACACCGTGTTCCGCTTCTTCAACACCTACGGCCCCAAGCAGAGCAAGGACTTTGTGGTGAGCAAGTTCATCCGTGCCGCCTTGAAGGGAGAGGACATCACCATCTATGGCGACGGCAGCCAGACCCGTACCTTCTGCTACATCGATGACAACATCGATGCCACCACGGCGGCATTCCGCAAAGGGGAGGTGCTGAACGACGTTGCCAACATCGGCAACGACAAGGAGATATCCATCCTCGAACTGGCCCACTTGGTGGTGGACATTACGGGAAGCGCATCGCAGATCATCCATCTGCCCCCGTTGGAGGAAGGGGACATGACGCGGCGGATGCCCGACATCGCACGGATGCGCTCGCTCCTGGGCCGCGACCTGATCCCGCTGCGCCAGGGATTGGAGCGTGTGCTCGCCGATACCTCGTTCATCCTGGGGTGATCCCCGACCATGTGCGGTATTGCGGGCATCGCCTCATCGGACCTCGACGGCACAGGCCAAGGGGGTGCTGAGCCGGTGGTGGCACGCATGACGGCCGCACTGGCCCACCGCGGCCCGGATGCCGAGGGCCTGTGGCGTGGGAGCAAGGTGGTGCTTGGGCACCGGCGCCTCAGCATCATCGACCTTGATCCGGCCAGCAACCAGCCCTTCCACAGTGCGGACCGCCGCTACGTCATCAGCTACAACGGTGAGATCTACAACTTCCGCCAGCTGCGCGAGAGTCTTTCACAGCATCGCTTCAGGACCAAGAGCGACACGGAGGTGCTGCTGGCAGCTTGGACGGAATGGGGGGAGGAATGCCTGCACCGGCTGGAAGGCATGTTCGCGTTCGCCGTGTGGGACGTGCAGCGACAGGAGCTCAGCATCGCACGCGACCGCTTCGGCATCAAGCCACTGTACTATCATGTGGAAGACGGGCGGATTCTGTTCTCCAGCGAGGTCCGTTCCCTGCTCGCCTCAGGCCTGGTCCCCCGGAAATTGGACGAGGCCGCGCTGTGCGATCACCTGCGCCACGGGGCCGTGCATGCCCCGGCCACCATCGTGCAGGGCGTGCGCATGCTGCTGCCCGGCCATTTATTGCGATGGTCCGCCGATGAGGTGAGGACCGAACGCTGGTGGAACCCGGTGAGCACGGCCAATGCGGCAGCCTCCGACCTGGATGCCGGGCAGGTTCGGCGCGAGGTCCGTGATCGCTTCTCGCGTGCGGTGGAAAAGCGCATGGTGGCCGATGTGCCCTTCGGTGCGTTCCTCAGCGGGGGCATTGATAGCAGTGCCGTGGTTGGCGCCATGGCCCAAGCCACACGGGCCCGCGTGCATACGTTCACCGTCACCTTCGATGAAGCGGCATTCAGCGAGGCCCGCTTTGCGCAGCTTATCGCCAAGAAGTTCGGCACCAAGCACACCGAGGTGCGCTTGCGTCCGGAGGACATGCTCCGGATGCTCCCAGAGGCACTGGCGGACATGGACCACCCCAGTGCGGATGGCCCCAATACCTGGGTGGTGAGCAAGATGACCAAGGAGGCCGGCATCTCCATGGCCTTGAGCGGCTTGGGCGGTGATGAGGTCTTCGCCGGGTACGAGGTCTTCAAGCGCTCGGTCGCCTTGCTGCGGAAGAAGGGGATCACCGCGATCCCGCGGCCCTTGCGTGCATTGATCGGCCTGGCGGTGAAGAGCCGAAGGTCCGGGGCGGCGGGATGGAAGGCGGCCGAACTGCTCAAGCTCCCCGCCTGGGAAGTGGCGGATACTTATCCCTTGGCACGCTTGGCCTTCAGCGACCCGGAGCTGCGCACCTTGTTGGCCGTTCCGCTCCGGCCGGATGCCGTGGCAGCGGACGTGCGGGCCTGGATGGGACCCATGGGCGGCTCCCGGCTGGAACCCCTGAGCCAGGTGAGCGTGGCTGAGCTGACCACCTATCTGCCGGACGTGCTGCTGCGCGATACCGATCAGATGGCCATGGCCCACGCGTTGGAGGTGCGCACCCCGTTCCTGGACCATGATCTCACGAGCTTCGTGCTCGGGGTACCCGACGCGATCAAGTACCCGCACACCCCCAAGAAATTGCTCACCGATGCCTTGGACGACCTGTTGCCACGCGAGGTCACCCACCGCCCTAAGATGGGTTTCACCTTGCCGTGGGACCACTGGATGCGGGAGCAGCTCCGTTCGTTCTGCGAATCGCGCATGACCACATTGGCGCTTCGGCCCCAGTTCCATGCATCAGGCGTGAACGCACTCTGGCAGCGGTTCCTCACAGGGGACCCGGCAGTGACCTGGAGCCGGGTGTGGATGTTGGTGGTGCTGGAGGAATGGATGCACGCCAACGCGATCGATTAGGGGAGGCGATTCCCCTTATCAAAGCACAAAAAAAAAGGGGCCGAAGCCCCTTTTTCAATGGAACCGTTCCGCACTTAGAATTTCGCGCGGCTCTTGCGACCGATCCGCTTCTTGCCGCGCATCCAGTTGTAGCGCTGGCGGTAGAAGTTGGATTGTCCCCTCAGCACGTAGCTGTACGTCAGGGTCATGGTGAGGTAGCTGTCGTTGTGCGTGGGATCGCCGCGCTTCAGGCCCTTGGTGTACTGGATCGGGTCGGGAATGGGGCCATCGCCGTCATCCACGAACGTGGACTGGCTGGCCAACTGGGCGGCAAGACCCTCCGCACCGCCGGGCAGCAGTTCGGGATCGGCATACACGCTGCTCGCATCATCGATGTAGTCGCTGAAGGTGGTGCGCCAGCCGAAGTCCCAACCGATGCGGTGGCGACGCTTGAAGGTGAAGTGGAAGCCCATGCCCGCCGGAACGGCAAAGCCAAGGCTGGAGTAGTTCTCCATTTCCGTGGTGAGCTCGCGTAGCTTGTAGTACTCCCCGCTGTGGTTGATCTGCCCCTTGGGATTGCTGTAGTACACGGCGGCGCCTACATAGGCGAACAGGCGGAAGTCCGTGCGGTACCGGCCACGACCGCCCAGGTCATTGTCCTGGAATATGGTGAATTCGGGACGGGCGTATAGCTCGAACATATCGTTGCGGAAGCTCAGGTTCCGGCCCACCCGTTCGGGGTTGGTGCTCAGGTAGTCGCCGCCTTGGATCCGATAGAACATAATGCCGGCGTTCACCGAGAAGCTGCGGTTGAGCTTGCGGCGCGCAAAGGCACCAACGGCCCATCGGGTCTGGTCCAACTTCATGTCCCAGATGAAATCCTGACGTGTTTTTTCCTTGCCGCCGAATTCACCCAGGTAGTTCGCTCCGCCCAAGTGGACCCCAATGTCCCAATCGTACTGGGCACGGGCCTCACCCACCAAGGTGATCGTCATAAGCACCACCAGTGCCATGTGTATTCTTCCTGCCTTCATGCGATGAGTTCTCCAATTGACTGGCAAACTTAACGAAAACAAGCTGCCTTCCACCTAAAAATGAATTGAGGGAATATCAACACGCCCTGTGCGGCCCCCAAGGTTACCTTCGCGGCACCTGCCAACCTTGAACTTCCGCGCCTTGCCCAACCGCGTCACATCCCTCTTTGGTATCCGCTATCCCTTGGTGCAAGCGGGAATGATCTGGAATTCCGGCTGGCGGTTGGCCTCGGCCGTGAGCCGTGCGGGCGGTTTGGGGATCATCGGTTCGGGGTCCATGTACCCGGAAGTGTTGCGAGAGCATGTTCGTAAGTGCAAGGCAGCCACCGCCCTCCCTTTCGCCGTGAACATCCCCATGCTCTATCCCGATGTGGACAAGCACATCGCCACGGTGATCGACGAGGGGGTCCCCATCGTTTTTACCAGCGCGGGCAACCCGGCCACCTGGACCGGCAAGCTCAAGGATGCCGGGATCACGGTGGTACATGTGACCGCGAGCGTGAAATTTGCCCGAAAGGCGGAGGATGCCGGCGTGGATGCCGTGGTGGCTGAAGGCTTCGAGGCGGGCGGGCACAATGGCCGCGAGGAGACCACCACCATGGTGCTGGTGCCGATGGTGTGCGATGCGGTACAGGTGCCCGTGATCGCGGCCGGCGGTATCGCGGACGGCCGGGCCATGCTGGCGGCCATGGCCTTGGGTGCCGAGGCCGTGCAGATGGGAAGCCGCTTCGTGTGTTCGGAGGAATCCAGCGGACATCCTGATTTCAAGCAACACGTGATCAATAGCAAGGAAGGCGATACCATCCTGACCTTGAAGGAACTGGCACCGGTGCGCCTGATGCGGAACAGGTTCTACGAGGAAGTGCAGCAGGCTTATGCTACCTGCGCCGGTCCCGAGGAACTGCGACGCGTGCTCGGCAGGGCGCGGGCCAAGCGCGGCATGTTCGAGGGGGACCTCGAACAAGGCGAACTGGAGATCGGGCAGGTCGGCGCGGCCTTGAACGATATCCTTCCCGCCGGGACCATCGTGACCAATGTAATGGAGGAATTTGTTGAAGCGCGAAGGAAGCTGGCCACCCTCGATATCGCCTGACGATCGGGCTCGTCGCTCCCAGAATGAACCGGAATGCGCTTTCGAACGTCATCATGCCGATACCGATCCCCATGATGTTGCGTTGGAGCTGTGTGCGTGTGATGGTCCCTTTGCTTTTGATGGCGCTTCCTCTCTTGGGGAAGGCCACCGTACTGGACCCGCCATCCCTGCGCTGCGTTTCCGTGGGCCTGGGCGGGGAGGCCGTGCTCACCTGGGTGATCCCGCCGGACCCCACGGCGGAATTCCTGAAGTACGAAGTTTTCCACTCCACGACATTGGCGGGACCGTACACCTTGGTGGCACCCGTTGCCATCCATGCCCAAACCACCTTCACGCATGCGGGAGCCGGGGCGGATGCCGCACCACAGTTCTACTACCTCACCACGGTGTCCACCTCGGCACCGCCCAACACCTCCACCACCAGCGATACCCTGGCCTCGATCCATGTGCAGGTATCGCAAAGCGTGCCCTTGGGCAGTTCGGTGGTGGATTGGAACCTGCAGCATACGCCCCCGATCGGGACCTCCGGCCCCACCGCGTACTTGGACATGGAATATCCCATCGGCACGTGGGCGCTTACGGATAGCGTGGCGAACAGCATTCACCATTGGTCGCGTACGGTCTCGGTGTGCGAGGATTCACTGAACTTTCGCGTACGCCTGCCCGATGCGAGCGGATGTGTCTCCTCCAGTAATGTTGCCGGTGCCATGTTCCAGGACATTACACCGCCATCGGTCCCGGTAATCGTGGACGTAACGGTGGATACCACCACCAACCAGACCGTTGTACACTGGGAGCCGAGCCCGGAGACCGACACGGACGGCTATATCATCGTGCTGGCCACACCGGGGGGCAACGTGATCCTCGATACACTCTACGGCCCAATGAGCACCACCTTCACTTGGCCCCTGAGTGATGCCGGTGCCGGAGCGGAGTCGTACACCATCGCCGCGATCGACACCTGTTGGAAGGGGAGCCCGCCCAGCCCCAACACCAGCGCAGCCTCGGATCCGCACTCCACCATCCATCTTACTACCCGCTATGACCGGTGCGAGGGTACCATACTGGTGGAGCGGACCGACTATGGCGGCTGGCCAGTGGACCATTACGAGCTCTACTTGCAGATGGACCATGCAGGACCGGTGAACTATGTGGCCACATTGGGTCCTTCCACCACCCAATACCTGCAGACCAACGCCATCCCCGGCCATGACTATTGTTACGTGCTCAAGGCCATCGGGACGGAACCCGGGCGGAGCTCGCTATCCAACTTGGTTTGCCGGACCACCGCTTACCCATCGGTGCCTCAGTGGAATTACATCCGCACGGCAACGGTGCTCGGCCCCGAGGTGGTGCAAGTGGTGGATAGCATGGACATCAATGCCTTTACCCGCCGCTTGGTGCTGGAGCGCACCTACAATGGCAGGCCGTGGGAACAGGTCGCGAGCGTGGCGGGTGGAACGGGGCCGATAGTGGTGTTCACCGACGAGGATGTGCTCACGGCGGAACGCAGTTACACGTACCGCGTGCTGGTGGAGGACAGCTGCGGGAACACCGTGGTCACCAGCAACAAGGGAACCTCCATCCTGCTCAATGCATCGGCGGACCTGGACGGCTACAACCGGTTGCACTGGGCCGGCTATGTGCAATGGGCCGGATCGGTGGCAGGCTACTCGGTCTATCGCAGCGTGGCGGATGGGCCGTTCGAGCTGGTCGGCATCACCGCCATGGGCGAATGGATATTCGAGGACAACGTGCAGGGCCTGGCCTCCACGCCGGGCAAGTTCTGCTACTACGTGGTGGCCAGCGAATCGGGCAACCCCGCCGGCATCGATGCCATGTCCACCAGCAACATTGCGTGCGCCGTCAAACAGGAGGAGGTCTGGATCCCGAACGCCTTCATCCAAGGCGGCTACAACAGCACCTTTCAACCCGTGCTCTCCTACGCCGACGTGGACCGCTACGAGTTCTCCATCTTCAACCGCTGGGGCCAACAGATCTGGACCACCACCGACAGGGACGAGGCCTGGGACGGACGCGTGGACGGCCAAACCGTGCCCCAAGGGGTGTACGCCTACTACTGCTCGTTCCTGAACGGTGCGGGCAAGACCGTGGAAAGGCGAGGGACGGTGACCTTCATTGCCGGGTTGTGAGGGAGGCGAGCCTTCTGGCCCGAATCCCGCTTCGTCCTCCAAGGGAATTTCCGTTCCGAGCGTGGTGCAATGCGTGCGGGGAAGGTCGGACCTTCCAATTGCTCGACGGCAGTCCGTTCATGCTCGGTCCCGGATCCGAAGGTGCGATCCGATCAGCATCCATAAGTAGCTAAATGTGCCTTTCAAATGCTGGTTATGGCTACTTATAGCGTGACGAACAGGTCGTCCATCGTCAGTTCGTTCTGCACGGTCTGCCGACTGTACATGTTCTCCAATATCCCGTAGGTAGTGATCATGGTGAGCATTACACTTTTTCTTGTGCCGGTGGACCGCCGGAACAGCTCCACCTTGTTGGCGAGTTCCGAGCTGTACTTTTTGTCGATCTTGAAGGCCGCGTTCACGAACTTCATTTCGCACACGTTGATCACGTTGTCGTCTCGGTCGATGAGCAGGTCGATCTGGGCACCCTTGTCCCCGTTCTTCTCGATCCAGCTCGCATCCTCGGAATGCACACCGGAGATGCCCAGTGCGAACTTGATCTGGTCCACGTGCTTCATGCATACGGTCTCGAAGGTGAAACCGCTCCAAATGCGGTAGGATGCGCCCCCTTGCAGCTTCACCCAATATCCTCCGCGCCCCGGTACCGATTTCTCCATGAACTTGATGTAGAACATGGAATACTCGTCGATCAGGCGGAACAGGGGGTCCTTCACCCCGCGATAGGGCATGTACCGCTGCACGAAACCCGATTGCTCCAGCTCCGTCAGGGTCTTGGTCAGCGTGCCTCCCGATGCCAGGCCGCTCTTCCTTGCGATCGCGGTGCGGGTAAGCCCTTTGCGCACATGGCCCAGGACGCGCACGATCGCTTCATGATTCTCGGAACGGTCGAACAAGGAAGCGAACACATTGTCGAACTCGGCACTCAGCGGCCCGTTGCGCTGAAAGCAGAGGCGGTCCAGGGCCTGGGCCACGCTTTCCCCTGGAGCGATCTTCTCCAGGTAGTGCGGTACGCCGCCCATTGCCATGTAAACCCGGAGGATGTCATACCTCGTGAACTTTACCCCCCTCCATTGGAGTAGCTGTTCGGTCTCCACAAGATCGAAGGGCATAAGCTGGATGCGCTGCGAAATGCGGTTATGCAGGCCACCCTTGTTCTTGATCACCTTGCTGATCATGTACGAGGCCGCCGATCCGCAGATCACCACCACGAGGTCCTTGCGCTTGCTGGCATAGCTGTTCCAGAAGTTGCTGAACGCGGGCAGGAAGCGCGAGCGGCGCGTATCAAGCCACGGGAACTCATCGATGAAGATCACCTTCTTCCTCCGTGAGCGGTCCTTGGTGATGTGCTCCCCCAGCCGATGGAACGCTTCCAGCCAATCAGCGGGCGGGCCGGCATGCTTGCGATGTGCTGAAAGTGCCAAATGGAAGTTCTTCAATTGGTCGTTCAGCGTACCGCGATGCAGGCTCGAAAGCTCGAACCGGATCGAATCCCGGTACATGTTGCGCACGAGGTAGGTCTTTCCGATACGCCTACGGCCGTACACCACGACGAGTTCCGAGCGATCGCTTTTCAAGGCATCATCCAAGATCGCCTTCTCTTGTTTTCGACCGATGACCATCCCTTTATGCAATTCTATAAGTAGCCAAATGTACCTCAATAATGCCGGTTTTGGCTACTTATGGGATTGGAACGATCGTTCAAGGATACCTCCGTTTCCCTGTCGAGCAGGGGTAATGCGCCTTGAGTATCCCGTGGGGTCTCCTACCGGACCATGCGATGGCACGTGGGGGCATGTGTTGGTGAAAGCACGTGATCGCGCCCCATTCCCGGCCCGGTATTACTTTTGTGCATGGAACGATCCACCACCGCCGTCGCCCCTCAGCGAGGCGATCGCACGGTCCCGGCGGCCGCACCGCTCGCAGACCGCTTTGCCGCCCAAGGTTTTACGTACGACGATGTCCTTCTGGTACCGGCCTATTCCGAGGTGCTGCCGCGTGCCGTGGACATTCGTTCGCGCTTTTCGCGCAACATCACGTTGAACCTGCCCATCGTTTCCGCCGCCATGGATACGGTGACCGGTGCGGACCTGGCCATCGCCATCGCGCAACAGGGCGGCATCGGTGTGGTCCATAAGAACCAATCCGTTGCGGACCAGGCTGATGAGGTGCGCCGGGTGAAGCGCAGCGAAAGCGGCATGATCACCGATCCGGTGAAATTGTTGGAGGGGGCCACCGTGGGTGATGCCCTCCGCCTGATGTCCGAGAACAAGATCGGCGGCATTCCCGTGGTGAACAAGGCCGATAGGCTGGTGGGCATCGTGACCAACCGCGATCTGCGCTTCGAGAAGAAGATGGCAAAACCCGTGGCCGAGGTGATGACGAAGGGGAACGTGATCACTGCCAAGCCGGAGGTGACCATGGCGCAGGCAGCGGATATTCTGCAGGAGTTCAAGATCGAGAAACTGCCCGTGGTGGACGCCAAGGGCAAGCTGGTGGGGCTGATCACCTACAAGGACATCATCAAGCTGAAGCAGAGCCCCAATGCCAGCAAGGACCACCTGGGCCGCTTGCGCGTGGCGGCGGCCATCGGCGTTGCTGGCGACAGCATGGAAAGAGCAAAGGCCCTGGTGGCCGCAGGTGTGGATGCGCTCGTGATCGATACCGCTCACGGGCACCACATTGGCGTGCAGGACATGCTGCGCACCATGCGCAAAGCTTTCCCCAAGGTGGACCTCGTGGTGGGCAACGTGGCCACCGGCGCGGCCGCGAAGGCGTTGGTGGACGCGGGGGCGGATGCCGTGAAGGTGGGCATCGGTCCCGGCAGCATCTGCACCACGCGCGTGATCGCCGGTGTGGGCGTTCCCCAGCTCACCGCCGTGCATGATTGTGCGCAGGCCATCGCCGGAAGCGGCGTACCCGTTATCGCCGACGGCGGCATCCGCTATACCGGTGACATGGTGAAGGCCATTGCCGCCGGGGCGGACAGTGTGATGATCGGATCACTCTTCGCCGGTGTGGAGGAAAGCCCCGGCGAAACGGTGATCTACGAGGGCCGCCGGTTCAAGACCTATCGCGGCATGGGCAGTATCGAAGCCATGCAAAAAGGCAGCAAGGACCGCTACTTCCAGGACATGGAGGACGACATCAAGAAGCTGGTTCCCGAGGGTATCAGTGGCCGCGTGCCGTTCAAGGGTCCGTTGCACGAAGTGGTACACCAGATGGAAGGTGGATTGCGTGCGGGCATGGGCTATTGCGGGGCGGCGGACATCGCGGCGCTGCAGCAGGCCACCTTTATGCGCATCTCCACAGCGGGCATGAAGGAGAGCCATCCGCACGATGTCTTCATCACCCGGGAGGCGCCGAACTATAGCGTGGGTTGAGGGCGATTGCCATCCACCCCCAACGCGAACAACGCGATATCATATTTCACGGGGTCCTCTGCGTCGAACTTGCGCAGCGCCCCAGTGAGTTCCTCCACACTTTTCCAGTCGTCCTGTTTCCTGTGAAGCAGGCCGAGCTCACGCGCCACGCGGCCCGTATGGACGTCCAACGGCACGTGCAGTGCGGAGGTCGGGATCCGTTTCCAGTACCCCATGTCGATGCCGCGGTCGTTCGGGCGCACCATCCACCGCAGGAACATGTTGATGCGCTTGGCATTGCTGCCGCGGGAGGGATCGGCAACATGCTTACGCGTCCGGGACTCGTGTTCGGGTTCGAGGAAGCGTTCGCGAAAGATGGAGATCATCTCCGCCATGGGCGGAAGGGGAGTGCCGGCATCCTTCGGTAGGAAGGCCGCTTCCACCCCCCCGTGCGTGTTGTTCACGTGCCTAAGGCCCCGAATGAAATGCCGCAGGTCGGTACTGTTGAACGTGCGGTGTACGAAGCGGTCCAGCCGATCGAGTTCCTTCGCGGAGGCGTGCATGACGAAATCAAAGGGCTGCCGATCCATCAGTTGGGCCAGCTTCCAGGCGTTCGCGATGATGGTCTTGCGCTGGCCCCATGCAATGGTCGCCGTGATGAAGCCGATCGTTTCGGCATCCTCGCGTTTCAGGAACGATCGCGGTACCTGTATGGGATCGTCCGCGATAAAGGCCGGCCTGGCATACCTGTCGTACGCTTCGTCCAGCAATTCCCTCAATTCAGGACCGGTCCATTGATCCCCACGGTTCACGGGTATTCCCGGCCGAGGTGTACCTGAAGAAGGTGAAGTGGACTTCGGGAAGCTCACAGGCTCTGGTTGGCCTTGGCCGGTGCCCGTTGCACTGGTGGCGGAAGCGGTCGAGGAGTATTGCCTGGACTGGAACTCCCGCCTCCCGAAGGCTGCTGTTGAAAGGCCGGTTGCCGATGACCCGAATTATCCGGCAGAGGCCTGGGTGCGGGACTGGGAGGCGGTACGGGGCTTGGAGCGAAGCCTTTATTCCCCCTTCGTACCCGGGGGTTGGGACCTACGGGAGGGGGGGTATCCGGCAATGGGGTTTTCACCGGAGGCCGGTAGCGGGCCCCGGGATCACTATCTGGCCGGTCTGGTGGCGGGGGGGCGGAAGTGGTTCTCTTGATCTCCGGAGGCTCGACCGGGGTCGGAGTATTGTCCTTCCAGCCCGTCCGTTGCATGTCCGTTGAATCGGAAGGCACCAGTCCGTAGGGGCCTTTGTCCAGGTCCCCCCCTTGGCAATCCACCGCTACACGGGTCCGTTGTAGGCCGATCGTGCTACAGCCGGTCGCCATCTCTCCTTCAGCATCCATCACCGTGATGCAACCCTTGATGGTATTGTTTTCGTTGCGGACCACCCGGTACGGCGGAACACCGCCCACCACATGCCAGGAGATCCCTCCTGGGGACCTTACTTCCGTACGGAAGACCGTGGCATCGGCACCTGCGCCTTGGTTGTTGTTGCACACATAATCGACAACAACCCTGTCCGTGCTATGCACCACCACCAGCATTTTGGCTGGACCTGATGCGAACGCAAATGCCGGGAGAGCGACCATGAACAAGGGGAGTATCACGTTTCGCATGGCGGGGAGTTTTGTTCGTATAAAGTTAAAGTATTATTTACGGGATTTCCAATACCGGGCGCTTCCCCTGCGATCACCGGTGTTTTCCGGACGGAGTACCACGAAATTCCTCCAACCTCGGCACTAATCCTGCCGCTGCCAGTTCCTTTCGATCACCTCCAGCAGCTCTTCATGGATGGCGCTGTTGCTGGCCACGATCTCCTCGTCGAACACGGGGTCCTTGGTAGGATGGAAGCCGCTGACCTTGCCGCCCGCCTCGCGGACCAGGAGCACGCCTGCAGCGACGTCCCAGCTATTGAGGCCGTATTCATAGAACGCCTCGAACCGTCCGCAGGCCACGTATGCCAGGTCCGCAGCGGCACTGCCCAAGCGCCTGATGCCGCGCGTGCGGTGCATCAGTTCGCGCAGCAGGTCCATGTACTCGCTCTCGAAACCGAAGTCATCATACGGGAAACCCGTTGCCAGCAGACTGTCCTGTAATTGGTTCCTGGTGGAAACGGCTATCGGCCCGCCGTTCATGGTGGCACCGCCTCCGCGCCAGGCCGCGAAGCATTCGTCGCGGTTCACCTCCAGTACCACGCCGAGCTGGATCTCGCCGTCCTTGATCAGCGCCACACTGGTGCAATAGCATGGCACGCCATGCACGAAGTTGGTGGTGCCGTCCAGCGGGTCGATCACCCAGTTGAGGCCTTCCACCTGCTCGCCAGTGCCTTCCTCGGCGATGAAGCCGGCCTCGGGTACGATCGTCCTCAGGCCGTCCACGAAGCGTTGCTCCGCCACCTTGTCCACGTAGCTCACCAGGTTGTTCAGGCTCTTGCTTTCCACGCTGGCCTCGGTGAACTTCGGGCTTTCCGCGCGGATGAACGCTGCGACCTCCCTACTCAGCAGCGTGACCTGTTCCGTCAGTTGTTTCAATTCCATTGTTGTTGTGTTTGCGCAGCCACAGCATACTTCCAACACCCAAGAATATGAGCAGCAGGCTGATCACTTCCGCTTGGGTCCACGAACCCAGAAAAAGCTCGTTCACACGGATCTTCTCGATCAGGAAGCGTTCCACGCCGTTCATGATCAGGTAGACGGCGAAAAGCATTCCAGGGATCAGCAACCGTTTCCGCAGCCACCACAGTGCACCGAAGAGGGCCAGGCACATGATCACCTCGTACAAGGGTGTTGGGAAGACGCCCGGCACCAAGTGGGTGCAGTAGCCTTCGAAGCAGGTGCCATCCGTAATGGGCACGCCACTGTAGCCGCCCCGGTGCGGCCCGAGCACGGCGTTCACATTGTTCGGATAGTCGTAGCTCCAGAGCCACTGCGGGATCCAGCCCGGCTTGGGCGCGGTATTGGCGATGCCCCAATCGCCATCGCCGGCCACTTGGCAGCCGAGCCTGCCGATGCCGTACGCCAACATCAGGCCCGGTGCGGCAGCGTCCATGGAGGGCAGCACCGCCATGCCATGCTTCTTGAAGTAGCGCACCACCATGAAGCCCGCCACGATGAGGCCGCCGTACATGGTGAGCCCCGAGACGAGGTCGCGCACGTTGCCGGTGACCACGAGGTCCATGAAATCGCGCGGGCTTTCAAGCCAGTGGAAGAGCTTGGCACCGATGAAGCCCCAGAGCGCGGCGGTGAGCGTAATGTTGCCGCCCTGTTGCGCCGGATGGATCGTTATCGTCTCCTCCTTCGGCTCCTTCAGGCGATGCTTCTCCTTTTCACGCCAAAGCAGCCAAACGAACAACGCCGCCACGGCGATGCCGCCGATGAGGTTGCCCTTGCCACTGAGCAGGAAGGCGGGCGGGTCACCGGTGACCTCGCTCGTGTGCAAAAGGATGTAGAGGCCCTTCCAGCCCACAATGAAGCCGACGATGCCCTGCATGATCAGTTCCGCAGGCTTGGCACCTGCACCAACGATCACCTTTTGCAGCGTGGGCTTGATCAGTCCGAGACCTTCCTTGCGCTTTAGTTCCCACACCAGGGTGAGGTAGGCACCGATAAAGGCCAGCGCAACGAAGAAACCGAAACTGTTGAGGAATTTCAGCACGGGCCAGTCCAGTCCGGTGAGGTCGAGAAGGGCGTGGTAGAGGGTGGGGTACATGGCGGTCGATCAGAAGATCAGACGAATTGATGATCAGAAAATTGCTTGGCCGCGACCGCCCCGCGAGCGAGACCTGCTCCGTCGATGGGACCCAGTGTTATCGGGGTGATCGTGTTGGCCAGGTCCCGGTCGAACGGTACGGACACACGGATGTAGTTGTCCGTGTAGCCGAAGAACTGCCCTGAGGCGGGGCCTTCCGAAGTATCGTCGCCATGCTCCAAGAGCACCGGACGTGTATCGCCGATGTGTCTTTCGTAGAACGCACGCTGTAGTTTGCTGCTGAGGATGCGCAATTGGTTGGTCCGTTCCCGGCGGACCTCCATCGGAATGGCATCCTCCATACGCACCGCCGTGGTGTTGGCGCGTTCGCTATAGGTGAAGACGTGCAGGTAGTCCACCGGTATGGACCGCAGGAAGACATGCGTCCTTTGAAACTCTTCTTGCGTTTCACCGGGTGTGCCGGTGATCACGTCCACACCGATGCAGGCGTGCGGCATCACGCGGCGTATGTGCGCCACGCGATCGGCATACAGGGCGGTGTCGTAACGACGGCGCATGCGTTGCAGGATCACGTCGCTGCCACTTTGCAACGGAATGTGGAAGTGGGGTGCGAAGCGTTGGCTCGTGGCCACAAAGTCGATGACCTCATCGCTACAAAGGTTCGGTTCGATGCTGCTGATGCGGAAGCGCTCGATGTCTTCCACCTGGTCCAGTGCCTCGATCAACTGGAGAAAATCCTCGCCGTGCTGGCGACCGAAATCACCCGTGTTCACGCCGGTGAGCACGATCTCCTTCACGCCGCTGGCCGCCACGGCCCGTGCCTGCTCCACGGTCTCGGCAATGGTGGCACTGCGGCTTCTTCCGCGGGCCAAGGGGATGGTGCAGAAGGAGCAGAAGTAATCGCAACCGTCCTGCACCTTCAGGAAGGTGCGTGTGCGGTCGTTCGCGTTGTAGGAAGGGATGAAGCGCTTCACCTCCTTGATGGGGCCTGCGAGGATCACACCATCACCTCCGGCATGTGCGGCCAAGCGTTCAATGTGCTCGGCCAAGTTGAATTTCTCGTTCGCGCCCAGCACCAGGTCCACGCCGGGAATAGTGACGATCTCATCCGGCTTCAGTTGTGCATAGCAGCCCACCACGGCAATGAACGCATCCGGGTTGATCCCCCGGAAGCGGCGCACATGGCGGCGGCACTCCTTGTCCGCGTTTTCCGTTACGCTGCAGGTGTTGAGCACGAAGACGTCCGGTCGTTCCTCTACGTGCACGCGTGCGTAACCAGCCTCTTCCAACGAACGCGCAAGCGTGCTGGTCTCGGCGAAGTTGAGCTTGCAGCCCAAGGTGTGGAATGCGGCTTTTAGCGGGGTGCTCATTTTCCGGGGGGTGGGCGGCAGTCAGCAGGCGGGGTCGGCAGCATACCATGGGACCGGGTGCGCCTAACTACCGCCCCTTTTTCATGGAAGGTCGCGAAGGTATCAATCGCCCATCGAATGCAGGTTCCGTGGAAATACCCCGGGGCGAGAGGCAACGCATTCGGTGCCGGGCCGTCCTAGCAATAGCGTCAAGTTGCTATTACGGATTCAGTGGCGCTGGATCCCGGTTTTCCATTCCGCTTTTATCGACCAAGTAACCCGTTCCCGAAGAGCCGATCACAGATGAATCGCATTCTGATCCCACTCGCATTCTTGTTCTCGACTCAAGCGGTCCAGGCAGACCTTAGCGTATCGATCTCGTGGGGCATCCCGGCGATCTGCACCTACCCCACGGGCGAACTCTCAGCGTATACCTCCGGGGGTACGCCTCCCTATACCTACCTATGGAGCAACGGGGCTACGGATCCCTACATAACTGGGCTGGTAGCGGGAACGTACTCGGTCACGGTGACCGACGACCTCGGTGACCAAGCCGTGGCAAGCACCACGCTGGACCCATTGGCCCCGGAAGCGAACGTATTCGCCTTCGAAGGTTGCCCGAACGGTCAGCTCGGCCCCCAGTTCCGGATGATGGGGCAAGGTGGCATTTACTATGTTGGCCAAGTGCCCATCACTTTTCAGGATGCCGGATACATGGGCGATGTGGTTACCGGCAATCAACCATACCAGGAAGCGCTGTACGTCTCCAATTGGAACGGTTGGCAGGGTACCCCTGGAACCACCTTGGACCTGCCCTTCACCGATGCACAGGGCTGTGCGGGCATCGTCCACGCCACCATACCGGAGCCCTTCGCTTATCCGGTGCCGCAGGTGCTTACCGTGGATGGTGCCTGTTCCGGAGGGAGCAACGGTCGCGCCTTGGTGCATGTGCCCGTGGCACCGAACAACTGGCCGCATTATATCGACCTTATCCGCGACGGGCAACCGTACGGCCTCTTGCAGGAGCAGTACAACCAAGGCCAAATGTTCGGCGAAACACCGCTTACCGTTGAGCGCAATGATCTGCCTTCGGGTACATACGGCATGGTGGTTTATTCGCGGTTCCCGGACCCGTATGCGTGGTTGGAGGACTACTTCCCCACTGGTGGTTATTGCGCGGACACCACTTGGTTCACCATTCCGGACCTGGGCTATACCTGCGGAACGGTTTCAGGCACTGTGTACATGGATGACAATTTGAACTGTGCGGCCGCGTACAACGAAGCCAGGGTATCGGGCCAAGTGATGCAGATAGAACCGGGAGGCTACTTCGCCATGACCAACGGGGCGGGGCGGTACCAGACCAACCTGCCTTTCGGGTCCTATACCATTGAGCAGCCCAGCGCCGTGGTGGACGAGCATTGCGAAGGTGCGCCGCAGCCGTTCGACCTTTCTTCCTCCATCCATACCGCCATTCGGAATTTCGGGGACACGGCCCTGCTGCCGCGCGACGTGTCCATCCACGGGAGTGCCGACTTCGCCCGCCCCGGGTTCCAAACGACCATCAATGTGGGGGTGAAGAACCTGACCCCCGGGGGCACCGGCACCCTGACCATCACGCTCGTGTTCGATCCGCTGCTGACCTATGTGAGCGGGCTGCCAACACCCTCGGATGTCACTGGGAACACCATCACCTGGGCCTTGTCACAGCTCGGTTCCTTCGGGCACCGGGATGTGCATGCCAGCTTCGACGTGCCGCCGGACGTGGGCCTTATCGGCACGGAACTGATGAACACGGCCACCGTGGGCATCGCGCAGGCCGAGACCGACCTCACCAACAATACCATCGCGCTGGATCGCACCATTACCGGCAGCTTCGACCCCAACGCGAAAGAAGCGAGGACCAGTACCGGCCAAAGCGATGCACTTTTCATCATCGATGAGGATGATTGGGTGGACTACACGCTCCACTTCCAGAATACCGGGAACGACACCGCCTTCTTCGTGGTGATCACCGATACGCTGCCGAGCACGCTGGACCCGGCCACCTTTGAATTCGGAACGGCATCACATTCAGTCATCAAGGAGATGACAGGGCAAGGCATCCTGCGGTTCATGTTCCCCAACATCCTACTGCCGGACAGCAATGTGAACGAGCCGAAGAGCCACGGCTCCGTGACCTTCCGGATCAAGCCTGCGCTACCGCTACTTCCCGGAACATCGATCGAGAACACTTCCAACATCTACTTCGACTACAACCCGCCGGTGATCACCGAGCCGAGCGTGCTGGTGGCGGAGTTCAGTACGGGGGTGTTAGAGGTGGTTGTGGACCAGATCCGCATATTCCCGAATCCTGCAACTGACCAACTCAGCCTGCTCCGGATCGGTTCCGGATCCACGAATGGCACATGGCAGATCCTGTCCGTCGATGGTCGCGTGGTACTTCAAGGTCGGTCAGAAGGCGCCTTGACAACGATCGCATTGACCGGTCTGACATCAGGCCACTACGTCCTGCGGGCACAAACGAACGATGGCGTTCTCGTGCGAACGTTCAACAAACACAATTGAACAATGAACTATTTACGACTACTACTCTTCGTATCTGCCTTGTTCTGTGTGAGCATCGGTCATGCCCTGGAGGCAGACATTCAGCAAATGAATCCCTCTTTCTGTGGTGCTTCCACTGGCAGGCTGGAGGTATGGGTTACGGGTGGGGTGTTCCCATACTCGTATTCTTGGAGCACTGGTGCGACCGGTACGAGCATTTCGGGACTTACAGCGGGCATTTATACAGTAACGGTCACTGATGCCGATCAGGAGGTCGTCATCGTTCAAGGGGAGGTGGAGGACCGGTCCTATGGGAGTTGGTATGGAGACAACATCGGTCCGCCTCAAGTGCAGGGTTGGTGCGCCGATGGAACGCCTTATGCGTATCCGTATGGAGCATTCACAGATAGCCAAGGCGATCATTGGACAGGTCCGGGCCCATGGAACTTCACTGTGAATGGCCAACCGACCCCTACCGTTCCCAATGCCTGTTACAACAGTTGGCTCGACCCCGAGTGGTACCTGCCATTGGATCATGCGGTGGACGAAGTTTTGACGATCAATTATTCCGATGGCAATGGTTGTCCCGGTTATGCTACGGTCACGGTAAAGGCACCGATACCTGCGGTGCCGTTACAGGTACTGAGTGTTAGCGGGAGCTGCAATGGGCTTTCGCAAGGCAGCGTTGTAGTGGCAACAGGGGCGTGGGTGGAGCCACAGTTCGGCATCAGCTACTACTTGGGTGTTGCCATACGACATGCTGGGGGAATGTTCTTGTCGCCGGAATGCGGCGTGACAGGGATCCAGGATGCGCCCACGAATGGGAGTGTGCGCACATTCAGCGGTTTGGCGCCAGGAGACTACGAGATGGTCGTGCGACCTTCCGACGGCTCGATGCAGGCTCAGCCGGAATTCACTTCCTGCCAGTTCGTTCCTTTTACAATTCCCGATCTGGGTGTGAATTGCGGCTTGGTCACCGGTCGGGCTTTCATGGACTACAACCTGAATTGCACTAGGCAAACGAGCGAGCCATACGTACCCGGTGGAATTGTAGAGATCCTTCCTGGCCCATACTACGCCTCAACGAGTTCTCAAGGGTTGTATTCGCTGGCACTTCCTACGGGGTCCTATACGATCGATCAGCAAAGTGAAGTCCTGGGTGAGCATTGCGGGAGTGGACCACTGGCGTTCGTAATAACCGCAGGTGCTACAGCCACCGTCAATTTGGCCGATACCTCATCGGTGCCATTGGATGTGCAGCTCTCGCTTGGCAGTGGCGTGGCAAGACCCGGGTTCGCGTTCAGTAATGGGATGACCGTGCGCAACTTGACGCCTTCCGCGAGTGGAGCAATGACCGTCACATTCACCTTCGATCCGCTATTAGGCTATAGGGTGGTTCGAAGAACCTGTTGACAACTTGATGCCTGATGATCTTGACAATGTGGGGTGTGATCGATCTCTTTGAGGCATGAACAAGAAGCGTCCCACTGCCGGTCTTTTCGATGTGCATCACAAGCAAGCCAAGCTGGC
>JAIOIH010000080.1 GCA_019912395.1 Flavobacteriales bacterium
GCCGGGGCGGATTGGGCAATGGATATGAACGGGAGTGTCAAGAACACCAGCACAGGAATGGACTTTAACATGGCTTTGGGCATCTGTGGAGATCAGTTCATATTCGAAGGTAGGCCAAACAGGCCAAGAGGCCCTCGCGAGCTGCTGGCGGGTGTGAGGGCCTGCTTGGTGGCCTTGGTCTCGTTACTCACCGATGGTGAAGTTTTTGGAGGTGGATGAACCGTCCTGGAATTGGAAGATGGCATGGTAGAGACCGGGCTTCCATTGATTATCTATTCCGATCACGATCTTGTCCAAACCGGCTGTCGGGAAATCCACTTCCTTGGTTAAGAACTGTTCACCTGTGTTGTCCACCACCGTTATATCAATCTGTAGCGGAGTGGCCAAGTTGAACTCCACGGCAAATTCCATCCCTGATACGGGAACGGGGTAGATGTTGATATCGGCCAAAGAGGCGAAGCGCGAATTGAGAACGACCGGTGATTCAAAGTCCTCAATGTGCCTGATCACTTGGCCATCCTTGCCGATCACCATGAACTGATAGAGGCCAGGTTCCAGTTCGGTCTTGGGAATGACAACCAGTTTAGGGTCTTTGCCAAAGGGTAGGGATACGCCCATTACTGGCTCCGTTCCCCCCGGTGTCACCTCCTCAATAGTAAGGCAAAGATCGATATAAGGTTCGTAACCGGCCGGGGATACCGCACAATTGGTCAGTTCCATCATCCATCCTAAAATGTCAACAGTGCCGTCCGGGTTCTCGTTGGAATATACAGTAACCGCAGTACATTCCGTAAAAACACCTCCCCATTGGAGACCTGCTCCACCTAAAGGGAACAACGGATGACACTCAAGAGGAGGTGCCCCATACTGCGCCATTAAACCCAGAATGACGGGATCGTTATTGAAAATGGGCCTCAGGTTACCCGGAGTGTTGTAATACCCACCTGTGTCTTGACAAAGCTGGGATATGGACATATTTAAGTTCCCAGTACGTGCTCCTTCAAGAGCAAATTCCCACGGTCCACAAAGCTTAGGGATGCCATAGGCGTTTTCACCCGGAGTCAATGTGAAGCCCTGTTCATCGCGCATTTCACTTGTTGCAGGTCCATAAATTATTTTATGGGAATTAGTGCTATTCAAACCTGCGTTCCAATCGCCGTACGATTCAATATTGAAGTTTGACGGAAATGGATATTGCGACTTAAATTGAGCCCAACGCGATTGGGGGATGTAGAAATAGAATAGTTCACCGTTTGGTGTAGTGCCTCGGGTCATCATGATATTCGATTCAGACAATTCGGGGCAGTACTCGGCCCATAGCAGCCATGCATAGGTGTTACCTAAGCAGCCTTCATTGCAGCCCTGACCCCAAACCGGTCCGGGATCGCCTGTATACTGGGGATCCACATCCACTTGGATCAGACCTCCTTTGTCAACCGCCTGAAGTCGGTAGCTTACGTATTGACCCTCATCCAAGGTAGATAGAATGGCCAGGTCGGCCTTGCCATATAGGTCCTCCTTTTCATGGATCGTGAACTGCTGCACGACCTCCTTCGTGCTACTCTCGTCAGCTTGCGGGGTCACTAGCACAATATCGACATTGATGTGGTCGATGTCCAATTGGTCCCACTGCTCGGGGTTCACAATGAAATAGCCATTGGCGGCTACGGGGTTTAAGCGGAGGATCGCCTCATATCCGTCCTTCTGTGCAAACAGCACACCCGTGATCACCAAGGTCAGGAAAAGCGCTACATGTCTCATTGTCTTAGGGGGATTTAGATGAATGGAAGAGAACGCCGCAAGGCTACCCTTGCGTTACCCCGCTGTGCAAGAGAGGCTTTGTGGAGCGGTGCAACGACTTTGTGAATCACCGGTTTGACTTTGTGAATGGGATTGCTGGATAGCGACTTGGACCAGTCCGGAGATCACGTTCCACACCTTCCGGAATTCTTGCTACATTGCCTTAGTCCTCTTCTTGTTCAAGATCCATGAACCCCTTCCTCCCATGGTCTCACCAAATGATGAACGCAAGGCGGTGCAAGATGAATTAGGT
>JAIOIH010000081.1 GCA_019912395.1 Flavobacteriales bacterium
TGCTCTGTCTGTGGTTTTATTTCATATCTTTTTAATTTAATTCGCGGATTTATTGTTTCCCTAAACTGTGCCGCTCGTCTTTTGTTTTTATATTTCTCGGCCGGGCTATTTATTTAACGCGCCATTTAATTGCGCCCAACTTCTCGGTTGTAAACATATGTGGTTTATTTCTCCTTCAGTTCGTGAGGGAACTTCGGCAGTAGGTCACTATTGAGGACGGTAAAGCCACATGGGCCAATCCACAACTGGCGCGAGCCACCGGCAGAGAAAGGGCGAGCTCGTGCCTGCTTGGTTGTTCAGGGTGCATGGGGTGCCCGCGCATGAGGCTAAGGTAAGCGCGCCTGGTTGATGAAAGCACGGAAGTGAGCACGAGCGAACTCCGATATACATCGGAGGCTGGCGCAATAACAAGGAGCTCATCGCCGGCCCTTTCTTATGATCTTCATTGCGCGGCCGTATGATATCGGCCAAGTTCCAGTTGTACATCTTGGGGTCCGTGGTGCTGGTGAATTGGACCACCACCGCATCGATGTCCTTGTGGTATTTCGCGATGCTCTGGTAGCCGGGTACCCATCCCTTGTGTTCGTACTCATAGATGGACGAGTAGATCTCCTGCTCGCCGGCATCGAACAAGGATCCATCGTTCAAGGCGCGGAGGAACAGGCCCACGTCCTCCGCCGAGGCCACCATGCCGATATCGTCGGTCTTCAGATCGAGAGGATAGCCGACATGATAACCGCTCATCACATCCTTCATGTCCACATCACCGACCGATCGGAAGGTGTGTTTGAGCTGAAGCCGGTCCAGGATCCTTTCCTGGATGAACTCAAAGTGAGGATGGTCCAGCACCTGGTCCATGATCTTGGAAAGCAAGAGGTAATTGGTGTTGCAGTAGGCGTAGCCTTCGCCCGGGGCGAAGTCGGCCGGCAGGCCGAGGATCAAGTTGAGCTTCTCCGCATAGCTTCCTTTCGGGCTGGCCCAATAATCGGGGGCATCGGTATAGTTGGGGATCCCGCTGCGGTGCTGGACCAACATCCGCAAGGTGATCCTGTCGGCATTTTCGATCCTGCCGATCAGCTCGGGCAGATAGTTCGCCAGCGTCTTGTCCAAGGACAGCCGGCCATCCTGTACCAATTTGGTGACGGCGACCACGGTGTACAGCTTGCTGATGCTGGCGATCTTGAACAGCGCATGCGGGTCCGCGGGTATTTTATTCTCACGGCAATGCCAACCGGCGGCAAAGAATGCAGGTGGCCTGCCCGCTTGGTCCACATAAACGATGATCCCGGCAAAGCCCTCGTCAACGGCTTCCTCCAACTGCTCCTGCACGGTATCGGGCAACGGTAAGATCCACGCTTTCACCAGGATCCATGGCACGAAGAACAAGGAGATGACCGTTCCGGTCAACAAGACGAACTGGATTATTCGTTTTGTTCTTCTCTTAGACATTTAGTTATTACTCGGTTGTCCTGGGGCTGGCCATGCTCCTGCCTTCTTCTGGTCTCCAGGTAGGAGTGGCGTTCATTCCAGATGCCAAGGTAAGGGCCTTGGATGAAGGGAGCACGAACGTAGACGATCGTGATACGGAGATGGGAAATGGATTGACCGGCAGGAGCAAGGTCCACTACCTGTTCAAGAAGTACGTCTTGAACTCAGCGATCTCCTGCCGCTCGATCTCCAAGTATTTGCCGAAGATCTTGTCACCCACTTGGGACTGCAATGCGGAGATCCCCACGTCGATCAGGCGCAGCCCTTTTGGCGTGAGCAGGATGTTGTCGAAGGCAAGCCCGCCGATGTTGGAGGGGCGCTTCAGGTCGCGATGAACGAAGCCTGCTTGGTGCAATTTGGTGAGGTCATCCTCGAACACGTCCAGCCAGAGTTCCCGGATCTCCACCTCGTACGATCTATAGTCCATGGGATACAAGCGCTCCATCACGAGCATCTCGGCCTGGAGCTCCTCGTTGAAATCCAAGCGGATGAATTGCACCACCAGACCGTTGATGCGATTCGCGAACTGCATCTTCTCCGCCTCGCTCCCGATCTCGGAGCGTGTGTCGCCGAGAAAGAGTTTGCCCACCTCGGTCTCGCTGAGGACGATCACGGTGTTGTTCGCGCCGGAAGAGAGTTTGCGGGGGTGTTTCAACGGTCCGGGGGCTATTGGATGAACGAATGATCCGACCGTTTCCAGTGCCTGGCGTTGGGAACGGCCTTTGATCGACCTGCCCAAATGTAGGCGCGGGGAACCGTGTAGGACCTGATGCTGGCGCGTGCGTGGCCCGAGTGCCAGCATCAGGGCTTCGAGTGCGCTTCGAGTGCGCTTCGAGTGATCGCTCGCACTCGCGACACGCGAGCGCTATCCCAAAACGTGGACGTTCGCGCTACCGTGCTGCGGCTATGATCCCCCCTTTTGCGCAGAACCGTACTTCGACCAGATCAAATGATCAATGGAGAATCTGCCCGCTCCGGCGATCAGGAGGGACAGGTACACCAGGCTATGCAGCAATGGCAGTTCCTGCTTTCCAAATCCATCGGTCGCATGCACGATCAGGGCTGCCACCAGCATGGTGATCAGCAAGGGAATGGCGGCTGCGCGCGTGGCGAATCCCACGATCAGGAACAGGGAGCAGAAGAATTCAGCGAATACCGCAAGCGCCAGGGAGATCGGCGCGCCCACGCCAAGAGGGTCGGAGAAGCGTATCGGCTCGTCCCCGAACAAGCGGGTGAACTTGCCCATGCCGTGTGTCAGCATGAAGATGCCGATACCGACGCGGAGCAGCAGGAGTACCGTGTCGATCCGCGTGGAATATTTGCCCGGGTTGAAAAGGACCTTGATCATTCGTTCTTTATTGGTCTATGTTGAGTTGTTCGCTGTTCCCTAAGTGGCCATCCACGGTGCCTGAATATGCCATCGTGCTGCTCACCTATCGCCAGCAGCAAACAGCTTCGTCGGCCCGCGTTGGCCAGATTCCGGGATCTCCCGCAATTGATCAGATGCTCATCGGGACGTCCATGAGCAGCACGCGGGATCCGGTGGTGGCTTTCACCGTGATCGCATCCGTATCCCATACGCCCATGCCATCCCTTTTCGAAAGCTTTTCGCCGTTGATCTCCACGTCCCCCTCCAGGATGAACGCGTACACGCCGTTCCCGGCTCTCTTGATGCTGTACTTCTCCGCGTGCCCGGCATCAAAGTTCCCGAGGTGGAACCAAGCGTCCTGATTGATCCACACCCCTTGGTCATCCGGGTCGGGGGAGAGGACCTGATAGAATGCGTTCTGCTTCTGGATGTCACGGATCGAGATCTGGTCGTACCGCGGTGTTACGCCGCGCTTTCTGGGAAAAAGCCAGATCTGCAGGAACTTCACTTCGCTGTCCGCGTTCTTGTTGTACTCCGAATGGGTCACGCCCGTGCCTGCGCTCATCACCTGCACATCGCCTTCCTTGATCACGGCCACATTGCCCATGCTGTCCTTGTGCTCCAGATCGCCTTGGAGCGGAATGGAGACGATCTCCATATTGTCGTGCGGATGTGTCCCGAAGCCCTTCCCAGCTTGTACCCGGTCGTCGTTGAGGACCCGGAGCACGCCGAAGTTCATCCGCTCCGGGTTGTGGTAGTTGGCAAAGCTGAAAGTGTGATGGGAGTTGAGCCATCCGTGGTCGGCATGACCTCTGGTCGCCGCTTTATGTATCACCGTGTTCATCGTTCTGTGTTCCTTATTGGGTAAATGGTTGAAGCCGACCCGCTCCATCAATTCATCGTAGGTCGAGTCCGCGACCTGGTCTTTTGCGGCCCTTGCCAGGCGTGGAGCAACAACGCCCACTACGCCGGCCAGCAGCGACTTTTTGATGAAGGTGCTTCGTTCCATGATCGTCCGGTTTTGAACTGCGGGACAAAGGTCGGGCGCCCGCCTACGCCTTGGAATATGACAATGCGGGGCATGCGTATGAAAATCCGACATCTCCCCGGAAAACGGGTTCCGGTCCTGCACTTCAACTCACGCGCTGGGCTCAAAGGGGCCGTTCCTTCCGTTTGAATGCCGAAGGGGAAAGCCCTTCGCATTTCTTGAAGAAGGCGCTGAAGTTGGCGGGCTCGCTGAAGCCCAGTTCATGGCCGATCTCCTTGGCGGAGAGGCCGGAGAAAAAGAGCAGCCTTTTGGCTTCGGTGATGATGCGGGCCTGGATGTATTCCTTCGCCGTCTTCCCGATCTTCCCCTTGATCGTGCGGTTCAAGTGGTCCGGTGTCACATCCAGCTGGTCCGCATAGTACGCGGCGGAATGCTGGCTCTTGTAGTGCGCTCCCACCAGGGTCTTGAATTCCCGGACGATGAGGCTTCCGCCCATGGGGGCTTGCGCTTCCAGAGGGTCTATGGAGCAGATGTTGTTGCACTCGATCAGCAGGAGCTTGAGGTAGGCGCCAATGGATTGCATCCTCAGCTTGCTCTCACTGCGGAAGAGCGCCAGCGTTCTTTCCGCGAGATCCTCGATCCGGTCGAACTGCGCTTGCGTGGCCGGTAAGGGCGGGCTCTCCCCATAATTGCGGAAGAGGTTGAGGCTCTCGATGAACGCCAGCGGGATGCTGGTCTCGATCAAGAACTGCGAAGAGAACGTGAGTGCGAAGCCGAGCGAAGACTCCTCTTCGATCACCTGATGCACCTGTCCGGGAGCGACGAAGAAGACCTGTCTCCGGCCAAGGGGGTAGGAGCGGAAATCCACTTTATGCACGCCCTTGGCCCTTTTGACCACCAGCACGGTAAAGAAATCGTGCCGATGGGGTTCATCCACCGCTCCATCGCGCTTGGCATGGATGTCCTCCATCCGGGAAATTCCAAAGCTCAGCTCCTCATTCCGAGGATTGACGTTCGGGTACTCCTTGATCGGGGTCATTCGAATGGGCATGGGGGCTTCTCCTGCAGGCACAACTGGCGCGTGCGTCATGCTCGTGCCTTGGTCTCAACGAATTTGTAGCCTTCGCTCATGATGCCAAAGTAAGCGCCTGGGGGAGGAAAGCACGAGCGTGCTCCGACACGTATCGGACCGAAATCCAACGGACCACGCGATAGAGCAGGGAGGTATTGGCGTTGTTGATAAATTCCATCACCGGCGTTGCTCTTTCCATGCCGTTCGGACCGTATGTTGTGGTCGTTGCCTTGACGGAAATTTCGGCAGCGCCAGACCAATGAGATCACTGGAATTGTTCGCGGGCGGAGGCGGGCTCGGCATGGGCTAATAGCCAAACGGTTCACCAATGAAGCAGCCTCACGATCAGGAAAAATGTAACATGATGAAGTCCCCGTACACGGTGATCGGCTATTGGACCGATACAATGCAACGTTTCGCCACTTCGCTTTGTGCCGCCAATGCGGACGATGCTGAAAAAGCTTGTTTGCACCTTCATCCCGGCGTTGCCGTTTGCGGAGTTCTTGCCAAGTACCACAGAAGTGCTGAAACAGCGGTTCACGTTGGGTTATCGCTGGGTTGAACCGAGGTAACGGTACACTGCAACTGGCCTAAGCATCCCCAAATGCTTGCGCTCGCGTGTCGCGAGTGCCAGCATGTGGGCTTCGAGTGATTGCCCGCACCCGCGACACGCGAGCGCTATCTGAGGGTGGGGTCGGAACCAGTCCAACCGGTCTTGCAAGACCCGGCGGCTTTGGGCGCAGCTCCTTGGCGGAAGCCATGGGTCCCGGTACCGGAAGCGGAAAAACCACATGAATATATGAGAAGGACATGGCATTGATCATTCTTAAAATTGTTGATCCAAAAACTTGAGATAAATGAAGACACGCACCAACACATCGCTGCCGCTGTTCCTGATGCTCTTGTCAGCCCCCTTGCTGGGCCAAACCTTGGAGCACGACAATCTCACCCCTCAGTTCGGGGAAGTCTTTGAGATCAACGAAACTTCCTATGAAGCCACGAATACCGGAAGCGCCGGAATGATCTGGGATTTTTCCGCGCTACCCGGAACCCCTGCCTATTCCCTGACCTTCTTGGATCCGGCGGGCACACCCGGCGGGTCATCCGCTCCGAATGCAACCCATGCAGCGGATTCCCAGCAGGAGGTGATCGAATATTATGCTTATTCCCCGGAAGGCATTGACTATTACGGGGCGTATTCAACGTTATTCGAATATTATGGCATTTACCAAGACCCGGAGCGAAGGCTTCAATTCCCCACAAGTTTGAGTCCACTCCGAAAACTCGATCAGGATAGTTGATAAAGTGTGCTCATGCACAAAAGTATGATGAGCGGTGATCCGTATCTTGAAGCCATGTTCAAAAGGACACCTGATACACAAGTTGATCTGTTCGAGAATTTCTCGGCACAACTGCCTGCCCGCAAGTCCTCCATGTTGGATGACCCCAATGCCTGGCACAATGTGTTCCTGCGGGAGGTTACTTCACGGGTGGATGAGGCGGTCTTCGAGCCGCTGTTCAATGCCGGTGGCCGACCCAATGCTCCGCTGCGTGTGCTCATAGGCATGATGGTGCTAAAGGAAGGCAACGGTTGGAGCGACAAGCAACTCTTTGACCATTGCCGGTTCGACCTGCGTTGCATGCGGGCCTTGGGGCAGTTCAATATCGAAGATGATGTACCTGTGGAGTCCACCTACTATGAGCTTCGCAGAAGGCTGAACGAATATCAGAAAGAGCACGGCAAAGACCTTGCGGGAGCAGCCTTTCGCACCGCCACCCAAGGCCAGATAGAAACCTACGACATCAAGGGTTCAAAGATCCGGATGGACTCCAAGCTCATCCAATCCAACATCGCCAAATCGGGCCGTTTGGAACTGATCTTGAACACCATTAAGAAGGCCATTAGCACGTTGGACCTAACAGTAGTATCCCAGCTACCGGAGCAGGACATGCAAATGCTCAAGGACCTCAGGGAGAAGAACAAGACGGTGACCAATATCACCTATCCGTTGGACGATGCGCAGAAAGGCGCACTGCTGATCAGGGCCGGCTACATCATAGAGCGGCTACTACCCCACTGCATTGGTGAGCAAACCTTGGCCCGGCTCTATCAAGAACACTATCAACAGGTGCCCATAGAGCAGGACCAGGACGAGCCGGGCGGTCCTGACCAGCAGAAGGTGGCGTTGAGGCCCCCGGGCAGTATCCCGGCAAACAGCCTGCAGTCCGCCCATGACCCGCAGGCGGCATACCGTCGCAAGGGCCAACAAAAAGTATCGGGCTATCATGCCAACATCACCGAGACATACGACCCGTCCAATCCCTTCGAGCTGCTAACCGATGTACACGTGGATGGGGCCGACATCTCAGAGGCCACCTTTCTACAGCCCGCTGTGGAGAACAGCAACGCGGTATTGGGCCCTCAGGCCGTTGAACATGTGACCACCGATGGCGGGTACGACAGCATAGAGAACCGAGAGGTGATGGCCCAACAAGGCAGCCCCCATTGGAACATGGCCAAGCACAAGGGCACCCGGCAGCGCTATGCGATAAGTGTGGATGAACATGGCCAACTACAGGTGTACTGTACGAAAACAGACGCCCAATGCGAGCACAACATGGCCAAAAAGGGAGATAAGCTGATAATCCACCATAAGGATGGAAGCAAGAGGTACATGACCCGCAAAGAATTGGAGGAATATCTGCTCCTACAAGCCCACCTGAGCCACCAGAAGCAGGAGGATGCCAACATCCGCCCCAATGTGGAAGCCACCATTCATCAGGTCTTCCATAGGTTGCTCAAAAGGGACAAGATGAAATACCGGGGAATGTTCAAGTGCAAGTTGTACGTCCTCTCACGCGCTTGGTGGACCAATTTCAGAAGGATCCTGAAAAACGAAGTGGAAAAGACCGCATCAGGCCTTGTTGCTCAACTTTTGCGCGCCATAAGCGTCCTGTTCGAACCAAACCAAGTGATCCTCCCAAGATCGAGGTCGCAGAAATATACATTCCAACCGATCCAACTCTTCGCAAAAAGCAGCCTATCGCCCCGAAACTCCAACGCATCAGTTCAGAATGGTCAATAACCGGAGTGGGCTCAAGTTTGAACACCACTTGGGAGGACGATCTTGGTGGTCCGTGGATGGCCTCGGGGCTAGCTGCATACACTTATGGTCATATCTCCTGCGTCGCCGATGGCGCGGGCACGTTGATCATGCCCTACGGCACGGTGGAGAACGTATTGCGGATATCCACCAGCTACAGCGATTCTGATGTATACATCGGTTCCGGATACATGAATTACCTCGTGGAAATAGTGGACTTCTACAAGCCCGGCGTTCCATACCCCCTGCTCTCCTTTAGTCGCCAGCGCGCAGGTGGCTCGATCAGCAATGACAGTGCGAATTTCGATTATGGCGCTTGGTTGGCCTTTGCCACTTCCGGGGTCCGTGAAGCGGTGGCCGATCCGATCGGCATGGACCTGGTGCCCAACCCTGCGCATGATGCCACTACAATTCTGTACTCTACCACGGGGGAGGCATTGAACCTGTCCATCTTTGACGCAACTGGCCGGTTGGTGCGCTCCGCCATACTTGGACCGCAGCCCGTGGGTATCGGCAGGCATGTGGTGGACCTGAGTTCATTGGCACCGGGATTGTATTCCGTACAGATCGCCACAGCCAAGGGGCAACGCGGGACAAAGCTCCTCTTAGTGGAGTAGGCCGGCCACACCCGTGACGCGGCCCTGCACTGGATGCAACATCCGACCAAGGCCTCGCTCCCCGGTTCGGTTCCGGCCCGGAAATTTTCCGGGCCGGCAGGCAACTGCGCCACATTTCCCCGTCTTGACCCTAAGTAAGGTCTGTTGAAAAAAATTCCTCCCATTCCTGCGCCCGGCTTCCTGCCCCGGCGCTCGGCTTCTCCAGTATTTTCAACAAGCTGCCGAGTGCCTGGCGAAAGACTTCATCCGACGGATCTAAGACAGTCCAGGTCATTCAACCGAGCGACAGCGTGCCATGGTTCGCTCCGTGTCGCGGTCTGAAACCTTCGCCAAGGCTTCGGCTTCCGAGAAAGACTGCCGCGCGCTTCTTCGCTTTGACCGGCTCTTGTGCGTGTACCCACAAGTCGCCCCGGCCTGTGCTTTGAGAAGCTCACTTTTTGGTTGGGCCGGGAAGACTTGCGGGAGCGTAGGCTATCCGAGATGGCGATTCGCTGATGCAGGTGATTAGCTGATCAGCTGATGGCTGCTTCGAGAGGATCCATCAGCTAAATACCCGCACTCGCGACACGCGAGCGCTATCTGAGATGCCGATTAGCTGATGCGGTGGATTAGCTGATCAGCTGATGGGTGCTTCGAGCGGATACATCACTTGAATGGCCGCACTCGCGGCACGCGAGCGCTATCTGAGATACCGATCAGCAGATCCTACTTCACCACCAACACCGGCACCTTCACCCGGTGCCGCACCGCATCCACGGTAGCGCCGAAGAGCAGGTCCTTCAAGCCGCGGTGGCCGTGTGAGCCCATCACTAAGAGGTCGGCCTCGCTGGTGTTCACCAGTTTGGCGATGGCCACTACCGGGCTGCCTTGGCCCACCACGGCTTCGGCGTTGTAGCCGGCAGCGCGGAGCTTCTCGGCGTAGTGCTCCAGGTTGGTGGCATCGTCCACGGCCTCGCGGTCGCCGCTGTGCGCGCCGAGGTAGCGGGCGGCGGCGCTTTCGGTGATGTGGATCAGGATGTACTCGGCCACCTTTCCGCCTTGGGCGATGGCGGTGTTCAGCACCCGCTCGTCCAGCGGCTTGAATTCCACGGTCACGGCGATGCGCTGCGGCGGGCGCAGTTCCTGGACCTTCAGCTCCGGCAGGGTGCTATCGATATGTTGCTTGGCGGTTCTCAGCTTGGCAAAGAACGGCTTCACGGTGATATAGAGCAGCAGGAGCGCGAAGAGCACGATGACGGGGATCACCACGGTCTCCACCCAGATCACGTGCGGTCCACCGCTTTGCAGCCAGCCGTCCACCTCCTGCACCACCAGTTGGGCGTTGAGCACCACGATGATGAGCGCCGTGGCCCACGCCAGCAGCTGCACCCAGGGCTTGGTGACGAATTTGCCCATGGTCAGCTTGTCGGAGGTAAAGTGGATGAGCGGGATCACGGCGAAGCCCAGCTGCAGGCTGAGCACCACTTGGCTGAGGACCAGCAGCTGGCCCAGGGAATCCGGCCCGAACCAGATGATGCTGACGATGGCGGGGATGATGGCGAGCAGGCGGGTGATGAGGCGGCGGAGCCATGGGCGGATGCGCAGGTCCAGGTAGCCTTCCATCACGATCTGCCCGGCGAGGGTGCCGGTGATGGTGCTGCTTTGGCCCGCGCCGATGAGGGCGATGGCGAAGAGGGCCGGGGCCATGGTGCCGAAGAGCTCGCCGAGCAACTCGTGCGCCTGATCGATCTCCGCGACATCGTAATGCCCTGCGGTGTGGAAGGCGGCGGCGGCAAGGATGAGGATGGCGGCGTTGACGAAGAAGGCGAGGTTGAGCGCGATGGTGGTATCGAAGAAGTTGAAGCGGATGGCTTCGCGCATGCCCTTGTCGGTGCGCTCGAAGCGGCGCGTTTGCACCAGCGAGCTGTGGAGGTAGAGGTTGTGCGGCATCACGGTGGCGCCGATGATGCCGATGGCGATGTAGAGCGCCTTGTCGGAGAGCGCGGATGGAATGAAGCCTTTGAGGACATCGCCCACCACCGGTTCCACGATGAACATCTCGGCGAGGAAGGAGAGGCCGATCAAGGTGACGATGGAGACGATGAAGACCTCGAGCAGCCGCATGCCCTTGTTCATCAGGAAGAGGATGAGCAGCGTATCCAGCGCGGTGATGAGCACGCCCCAGAGCACGGGCAGGCCGAAGAGGAGGTTGAGGCCGATGGCCATGCCCACCACTTCGGCGAGGTCGCAGGCGGCGATGGCGATCTCGGCCATCACGTAGAGCGGGATGTTCACGATGGGCGGGTAGGTGTGCCTGCTGGCCTGGGCGAGGTCGAGGCCGCGGACGATGCCGAGGCGTGCGCTGAGGCTTTGCAGCAGCAGCGCCATGAGGTTGCTCATCAGCAGCACCCAGATCAGCTGGTAGCCGAAGGCGGAGCCGCCGGCGATGTCGGTGGCCCAGTTGCCGGGGTCCATGTAGCCCACGCTTACCAGGTAGGCGGGGCCGAGGAAGGCGAGGATGCGGCGCCAGCCTTTCGCCGTGGGGATGGCCACGCTGGAATGCGCGTCGCCGAGGGAACGGCGGTCGTGTGTCATGGCTTCCGGCTTTTCCCCTTGGGCAGCAGTTCCACCAGCAGGTGCGCGGCCACTTGCGCGGAGAGGGTGAGAAGCATCGTTTTTCCGCTTTGCAGTTCCACGCTCCCGTCGAAGGCATGGCGGGCCTTCACCTCAAAAGTCATCCCGATGCTGAGGCCTTTGCCATCCAGCAGGTGCAGCAGGTCGTCGCTGCCGTCCTTCACGGCGGCGATGCGCACGTGCATGCCCGCGCTGCATTCGGTCAGCGGCCGGGTGTCCCGCTCGGTCATGCGCCCGTCGCGGTCCGGGATGGGGTCGCCGTGCGGGTCGAAGGCCGGGTCGCCGAGGTATTCGGCGAGGCTGTCGGTGAGCTTTTCACTGCTGACGTGCTCCAATTGCTCCGCCACCTCATGCACCTCGTTCCACTTGAAGCCGAGGCGTTCCACCAGGAAGGTCTCCCACAGGCGGTGCTTGCGGACGAGCTTCAGGGCGGCGGCCTTGCCCTTGGCGGTGAGCTTCACGCCGTAGTAGGGTTCGTGCTTCAGCAGGCCTTTCTCCGCGAGCTTCTTCAGCATCACGGTAACGCTGCTGGCCTTGATGTTGAGCTTCTCGGCGAGGTCCTTGGTACCGGCCGTAGCGCCATCCTGCAGGAGGGCATGTACGGCCTTGATATGGTCCTCTTCGCTGCGGGTGAGCATGGGTGCAAAAGTAGGTCTAAATAAAATGATTAGTTGCGTCTAAGTATCGTTCGTGGTCCGGAATGCGCAGGAAGGCCCGTGTACAAAGGTTCCGCAGCCCCTACAGCCCCATGCGGCTGCGGGCCGCGAAGTGGTGAACGGGTGAATGCAGTTTGATGCGTGTATCAATGATAATTAGATAAGACTAAAAATAGTTCGTTCCTTTGCGGCATGAAACGGATCGCAGCGCTGGGGAGCGCCCTGCTCCTCCTCGGCACTACGGCATGGGCGCAACCAGCCACCGTAAGCGGCCAGTTGGTGGATGCGGACGGCCTGGTGGGCTTCGCCAATGTGGCGGTGCAAGGCACCAAGGCCAGTGCTTCCACCGGCATGGATGGTCGCTTCGCCCTCGAGCTGACGGCCACGGGCACTTACAATTTGGTGGTGGTGGGCATGGGCCATGCCCGCAAGGAACAGTCCTTCACCTTGGCCTCGCTGGCGGACATGGACCTGGGCATCATCACCCTGGTGCGGGAGATGCACGACCTGGAGGAAGTGGTGGTGACGGGCACGATGAAGCCGATGTCGCGCAGTGAAAGCTCGGTCTCCGTGGAGGTGATCACCCCGGCGCTGTTCCGCAAGAACCCGAGCCCTACGCTGTTCGAGGCGGTGGGCATGGTGAACGGGGTGCGGCCGCAGATCAACTGCAGCGTATGCAACACGGGCGACATCCACATCAACGGCATGGAAGGCCCGTACACCATGATCCTGATCGACGGCATGCCCATCGTGAGCGGCCTCAGTTCGGTGTACGGCCTGAGCGGCATCCCCACCAGCCTGATCGAACAGGTGGAGGTGGTGAAGGGTCCGGGTTCCTCGCTCTACGGCAGCGAGGCCATGGGCGGCATCATCAACGTGATCACCAAGGATCCCGTGCTGGCACCCCAGGCCTCGGTGGACCTGATGGCCACCAGCTGGCAGGAGTACAATGCCGACATCGGCGTGAAATTCGGCCAGAAGAAGGTGACCGATCTGCTCGGCGTGAACGTGTTCCACTACGATGATCCGCGCGACAGCAACGGCGATGGCTTCACCGATGTCACGCTGCAGAAGCGCATTTCGATCTTCAACAAAGTGGACCTGCGCCGGCCGGACCGGAAGGTGGCCAGCCTGGCGGGGCGCTATGTACACGAGGACCGCTGGGGCGGTGAGATGGATTGGACCCCGGAGTTCGGCGGAAGTGACAGCATCTACGGCGAATCCATCAGCACGCGTCGCTGGGAGTTGATCGGCCAATACCAGTTGCCGGTGCCGGGGAACGTGGTGCTGCAGATGAGCGCCAACGGGCACCAGCAGCGCTCCTTCTATGGCGATACGCCGTACGATGCGGATCAGGAGGTCTACTTCGGCCAACTGTATTGGAGCAAGCGCTTCGCGGCGCGGCACGATGTGCTCGGCGGCGTCGCGTACCGGTACACGCGCTACGACGACAACACACCGGCCACCTTCGACTACACGGAAGGAGCGGAGCGGAATGCGCCCTCCAAGCGGCCCTTGCCGGGGCTTTTCGTGCAGGATGAATGGAGCATCACCGATGTCCACAAGCTCCTGCTGGGCTACCGGCTGGACCACGACCGCGATCACGGCTTGGTGAGCTCCCCGCGGGTGGCCTACAAATGGGCGCCGAGCGGTCGCTGGGCGGTGCGCCTCAACTTCGGCACCGGCTTCCGCGTGGTGAACCTGTTCACGGAGGAACATGCCGCACTGACCGGTGCCCGCACGGTGATGATCACCGAGGACCTGCGTCCGGAACGCTCCCTGAACGGCACGTTGAACATCGTGCGCAAGTGGCCGGGGGAGAAGCGCTACTTCGGCGTGGATGGATCCCTCTTCTATTCGCACTACACCAACCAGATCCTGCCGGACTACACCACCGACCAGGACCTGATCATCTACTCGAACCTGAGCGGCTACGCGGTATCGCGCGGGGTGAGCCTGAACACGGAAGCGCGCTTGGGCAAGCACCTGCGGATCCTCGCAGGAGGCACGTGGATGCAGGTGTTCAGCGAGCAGGAGGGCGTGCGGGAGGATCTGTACTTCGCACCGAAATGGTCCAGCACCTTCACCGTGAGCCAAGAGCTTCCAAAGGACTGGACGTTGGACCTCACCGGCCAGGTCTATGGCCCGATGCGCCTGCCGGTACAACCGAACGACTACCGGCCGGAGTATTCACCGGAGCATGCGCTGCTGAACATCCAGGCCACGCACAAGATCAACGAGCAATGGGAGGTCTACGGCGGCGTGAAGAACCTGCTGAACTTCGTACCGAATGACCCCCTGATGCGGCCCTTTGATCCCTTCGATAAAGCAGCTGATGATCCGGTTGGGAATCCGTACGGGTATACGTTCGACCCCTCGTATATCTATGCGCCTTTGCAGGGTGTGCGGGGATTTTTGGGCGTGCGGTGGGTGCTTGGTTAGTGAGGAGTCGTGAGTCTGGAGTCTTGAGTCCGGAGACTTGAGTCGTGAGTCGTGAGTCTTGAGTCTGGAGTCTGGAGTCTTGAGTTTTGAGTCCGATCCTCAGGCACCAAAAGCACTATGCATTTCTCTGCGCCTCCGCGCCTCCGCGTCCCATTCACGCAACTTACTCCAACGCCACTTCTTCCGGCCGTGCCGCTCCCAAGCCGGTGTAGAGCTTTATCGCGGCCACAGCGAGCAGTAGGATGAACACGTAGTTCCAGTTGGCGGTGAGGTCGAAGAGGCTGCCCGCGATGAAGGGTCCGGTGGCGGCCAAGGAATAGCCAATGGCCTGGGCCATGCCGGAGAGCTTTGTCGCGGTCTGCGTATCGCTGGAACGCACCACGATGAGGTAGAGCGAGAGGCCGAACGCACCGCCGAGCGCGAAGCCGATCATGGCCACCCAGAGCTGCACCGGCCCGATGCCGGGGAAGATCAGGCCGAACAAGGCCACCACTTCCATGGCGATCAAAACCAGGATGATGGAGCGTTGGTCCGGGCGCTTGCCCGCCCACAGCGGGGTGAGCAAGGAGCCGAGCACGCCCGTGGCCTGTGATAGCGAGAGCATCCAGCCCGCGAAGACGGCGTCCTCGCCGCGCCCTTGAAGCATGTCCGGAAGCCACGCCAGCACCACGTAGAAGGCGAGCGATTGCAGCCCCATGTACAGCGCCACGTTCCACGCGAGGCGGGAGCTGAGCAGCTGCTTCATGGCCTGCTTGTAGCTGCCCGGTGGCCGTACATACTTGGAGCGCGAAAGTTGCGGAAGCCAGATCAGGAGCGCTGCTGCTGCCAACGCGGCCCACACGGCCAGGGCGCCGCGCCAGCCCCAGGACATGCCTTCCGCCAGCGGCACCGTGATCCCGGCGGCCACAGCCGAACCCAGGCCCATGGCACCGGAGTACATGCTGGTCATCAATCCGAACTTCTTCGAGAAGCTCTGTTTGACCAGACCGGGCAGCAGCACGTTGCCGAAGGCGATGGCGATGCCGAGCAGCAGCGTGCCGATGTACAGGGCGAACACGGCAGGGATGGAACGCACGAGAATGCCGATGGTGAGCAGGCCCATGGCAGCGGCCAACATGCCGGGGATGCCGTAGCGCCGCGTGACCAGGGGCGCCACCAAGGAGATCCCGGCAAAGGCCAGCAGCGGCATGGTGGTCAGTAGGCCCAGCATGGTATTGGAGAGCCCCGTGCTGTCGCGGATCATGGCCACCAACGGACCCACCGCAGCCAGCGCGGGCCGCAGGTTGACGGCGATCATCATGATCCCGGCGATCAGGAGCATGTCCGAGGACCGCGACGCGGCAGGGGAGGCAGGCGATCGAAGGTCGGTCATGGGTGTTCCGGAGGCAAGCGGATGCCAAGCAAAGGTTGTGCGCAGCCAGCTTGAAGAAGGCCGGCGAAGGTAGAGGGACGGCGATCTGATGAAAACAGGAAACAGGAAAGCGGAAACAGGAACCGTATTCGCCGGAGGTAAGTCCTCAGATCAGAAGCCATAGCGTCAGCAGGTTCAGCGCAAAAGCCTCAGCGGCGGTACGTACTCGGTACCCCGTACTCGGTACCCTGTACTCGGTACTCTGTACTCTGTACTCGGTACTCTGTACCCTGTACCCTGTACCATCCACACCGATCACTCCACCGCACCAACTCCCCCCGGACCCGCACCATGCAGCCCCGTGGCCTCCCGGATGGCCTTTTCATCCAAGGTCTCTCCATCCAGCAGTGCTTTTGCCAAGGCATCCAATTGGGGCCGGTATTCGGTAAGCACCTCTGTGGCCATGGCATGGCTCTCCTGAATGATCCGCCGGACCTCCATGTCGATCAGCTCCGCCGTGTGCTCACTGATGTTCTTGCTGCTCATCTGGCCGTAGCCGCTGCTGAGGTAGGGGTTTTCGCGAGCGGCCAATTCCACCATGCCGAGCTTGTCGCTCATGCCCCAGCGCGTCACCATGCGGCGCGCGATGCCGGTGGCTTGCTCGATGTCGTTCTCCGCTCCCGTAGTGCGGTCGCCGTAAACGATCTCCTCGGCCACGCGACCGCCCAAGAGGCCCACCACCCGTGCCTTCAGGAAGCTTTCGGGATAGTTGTAGCGCTCGTCATCCGGCATCAGGTAGGTGACGCCGAGGGCCTGCCCACGCGGCACGATGCTCACGCGCTTCACGGGATCGGAGCCGGGGACCACCAGCGCGAGGATGGCATGGCCGCCCTCGTGGTAGGCCACGCGTTCGCGGTCCGCAGGATTCAGCAGCAAGGCACGGGCGGGGCCCAGCAACACTTTCTCCAACGCATCCATAAAGTCGACCTGCTTCACCATATCCTGCTCCCTGCGTGCGGCCAGCAGTGCCGCCTCGTTCACCAGGTTCTTCAGGTCGGCACCCGAAAGCCCCGGCGTGGCCTTGGAGACATTCTCCAGCTTCACATCGGGATCCAACGGCACCTTGCGGGTGTGTACTTCCAGGATCGCCTTGCGCCCCGTGCGGTCGGGCAGGTTCACCACCACCCGGCGATCGAAGCGCCCTGCGCGCAGCAGCGCTTTGTCCAGGATGTCCGGTTGGTTGGTGGCGGCCAGTACGATCACGCCGGTGGAACTGGAGAAGCCATCCATCTCGGCGAGTATCTGGTTCAGCGTCTGCTCCTGTTCCTGCGCCCCGCCCATGGCCGTCATGCCGCGTGCCCGGCCGATGGAATCGATCTCGTCGATGAAGATGATGGACGGTGCATGCTCCCGGGCCTGCTTGAAGAGGTCGCGCACACGGGCCGCGCCCACGCCCACGATCATCTCCACGAACTCCGAACCGCTCATGCTGAAGAAGGGCACGCCGGCCTCACCAGCCACGGCCCGCGCCAACAATGTCTTTCCCGTTCCGGGCGCTCCCACCAGCAGCACACCCTTGGGTGCGGCACCGCCCAGCCGGGAGTATTTTTTCGGGTTCTTCAGAAAATCCACCACCTCCACCAGTTGGTCCTCCGCATCGTCGATGCCGGCCACATCCTCGAAGGTGACCTTCTGGTCCTTTTCGGTATCGAAGCGGCGGGCCTTGCTCTTGCCCATCCCTGTCATCCCGCTCATGCCGCCCATGCCGCCGAAGCCTCCCTTGCGCATCCGGCGGAACAGGAAGAGGTAAATGCCGACGATCAGCAGCACCGGGCCGAACATGTAGAGGAAGCCGAGGATCGGGTTGGTCTCCTCCATGATCGGGTCCGCACTGATCTCCACGTCATGATCGATCAGCAGGGTCTCCAAGTGCGTGTCCGCAAAGGCGGGCAGCACGGTGCTGAAGTACTTCACTTCGGCGGGAATTTCCTTGCGTCCCAGCTCCACCACCGTATCCCGTGGCCAAATAACGACCTCGTCGAACGTGCCGGTGATGTGTTCCCCCTTTCCATACACTTCCTTCACGTTGCCCCGTTCCACCTCCGTCTTGAAGAGGGTATAGGGAACACTCACCGCCTTATCGGCCCCCACACCAAAGAAGGCGCGGGCAAACCACACGTTCACGATCACGAGGAGCGCGATCCAAAGCCAGAAGCGTGGGGGCAACTTGGGTTTATCACCCGGCTTGGGGGTTCCGGAAGGCGAGGAAGTGTTCTGATTCGATTGTTGTGCGGACATGTCCGCCAAGGTATCCATTGGAAGCCTGACGGTAACTGATGGATGACGGAGCTCCATCAGGGTCTCACGAATTGGACCCTGATGCACACATGAACCCGGCTACTTTTGCCGGCCGATGTACAAACTGCTCCGTCCGTTCCTCTTCAGCCTCTCTCCGGAGCAGGCCCATCACCTCACCTTCTCGCTGTTGGAAGTGGCGAAGCGCATACCCGGCGCACTGGCTTTGGTGGGTGGCAAGCGGCCTTCCGCCGCAGCCGCAGTGGAAGTGATGGGCTTGAAATTCCCCGGTCCGGTGGGCCTTGCGGCAGGCATGGACAAGGATGCCAAGCACGTGGACGCGCTGTCGCGGATCGGCTTCGGTTCCGTGGAGATCGGCACGTTGACGCCCGTGGCCCAGCAGGGCAATGAGCAGCCACGGCTCTTCCGCCTGAAGGCCGATCGCGCGTTGATCAACCGCATGGGCTTCAACAACAGCGGCGTGCAGGTGGCGGTGGAACGCTTGCAGAAGCGCATGTCGGGCATCATCGTGGGCGGCAACATCGGCAAGAACAAAGTGACACCGAACGAGCAGGCCATCGATGATTACGTGAAATGCTTCGAGGCACTTCATGACGTGGTGGACTACTTCGTGGTGAACGTGAGCAGCCCGAACACACCGGGTCTTCGCGCATTGCAGGAGAAGGGGCCGCTCTTGGCCATCCTGAATGAATTGAAGAAACGTGATGCCGCGAAGCGTGTGCATCGCCCCATCCTATTGAAGATCGCGCCGGACCTCACGGATGAGCAGTTGAACGACATCGTTTCCGTGGTGAAGGAAAGCGGCATTGCGGGCGTGATCGCCACCAACACCACCATCTCACGGGAAGGCTTGAAAATGCCGAAAGGCGAAGTGGACGCGATGGGCGCGGGCGGCGTGAGCGGAGCACCCGTGCGCGAACGGAGCACGGCGGTGGTGAAGTACCTGCGTGAACGCTTGCCGAAGCCGATCGTGATCATTGGCGTGGGTGGCATCGATAGCGCCGAGGCTGCCATGGAGAAGCTCGACGCCGGTGCTGATCTTGTGCAGGTGTACACGGGTTTGGTGTATGAAGGACCTGCGCTATTGAAGAGGATCAATAAGGCCTTCGCTGCGCGAAGTAATTTGATAACCTGACGGCGAAGGACAGTAGTTGGATAGACCTAATGGACCCGCGCTGTCAAATTGGCCGCGCCGATCACATCAGCTATATTTTTCGTCTACATTCGTCTGTAAATAACCTACACATGAGAGTCCTTTTGTTCTTCCTCGCACTATTGGCATCAGTGGTGTGCCAATCACAGTGGTCGACCCATCCAACAGGTAGTGACGCCTTCTTCAGGTCCGCGGATTGCGTCGGACAAGTGGTTCTGGTCGTTGGGGATAACGTCGTTTTTCGAAGCACCGACGGTGGCACCACATGGACCTTCACCTTGAGCATACCCCCACAATCTCAAGGCCACGGTTTTAATGGGGTTGCGTTCGCGGATGCAAATACGGTATACTGTGGCGGTGGCGAATTCGCATTCAAAAGCACTGATGCAGGAGCCACTTGGACGCAACTCAACACGCCACCCCTTGTGGATGATATATGGTCGGTCGAAGCCCCAAGTCCGAACAACGCCTTTTTCGGTCGAGATGGATCCGACATTTTGCGCACCACTAATGGCGGTGGAAGTTTCTCATCGCTCTATTTGCCGGGGAGTGGGATCCAAACGAGCTGGTCCATATGTTTCACAAGTAACTCCATCGGATTTGTCACCACAGGGACTTCGGTCTATCGGACCCAGAACGGGGGTGTCACTTGGACCGAAGTGGATCAGGGCCTTGGTCGCCAAGCAGTTTACTTTCCGGATGCCCTGCATGGTTGTGTCGTGGGTCAGTTCGGTACGATCCGTACCACCTCGGACGGTGGTACTACCTGGGTTTCCCGTGTCTCGGGCACCTCCAACTACCTGAAGGCCGTGCATTTCTTCGACGCACAGCATGGCATCGCCGTAGGGGCGAATTCGATCATTGTGCGCACGAATGATGGTGGGGTCACTTGGTTCACCGAACCTCCTCCGACAAGTGATGATTTTGAATCGGTCGTTATGGTCAGCCCCACTTCGGTCGTCATCGGTAGTCAGTTTGGCACCATCTACAGCAATAGTTCATTAGCATTAGGAGTTCCGAAGCACGATAAGCCTGATCTTTTAGCGATCCATCCGAATCCGGTCTCTGACATTGCTGAGATCACTCTTCCACCCGAATATCAAGGAGCGCTGGTTGAAGTTGCGATATGGGACCAACTTGGGCACCAAGCTTTCCATAAGCAAATACAGTCTGAATTCAATGAACTTACCTTGGATCTCTCAGGGCTAATGCCCGGGGCGTATAACGGTGTTGTGCGGGGAAAGAACTCCATTCTGGGGCATTTGCGAATAATGCGGATCCCGTAGGTGCTTTACAGTGTTTGCGCAGCTCTCGCCGGTGTTGTTGAAATGGCACGGTAGACTATTGGCAAATCCGCCAAGGTGGCAATAGCCGCTCCCCCCTGGGCCATCTGTGTAATCTGCAGGGAAGGAGTCAGCTTGCTTGGAGTGTTCCAGTGCATGGTTGTACTGCGTAAAATCCCTTGTTTGTAAGTTTCCCCGGACCTTTGCCTTCTTTATACGAGCCATGCAGCCGCAAGTGAAACTGATCGAATGCCCGCGCGATGCCATGCAAGGCATCCATCAATTCATCCCCACGGATGTGAAGGTGAACTACCTCAACGGACTGCTGCGCGTGGGCTATGACACCATCGACATCGGCAGCTTCGTCAGCCACAAGGCCATACCGCAACTGGCGGATACGGCGGAAGTGCTTCAGCGCATCGACCTTTCAGGAACGAAGAGCAAACTTTTGGTGATCATCGCCAACGAGCGCGGCGCGGAGGATGCCGTGAGGCAGGAGCACGTGCGTTACCTCGGCTATCCCTTCAGCATCAGCGAGACCTTCCAACAGCGCAATACGAACACGAGCATTGAAGGCAGTTGGGCGCGCACGGCACACATCGCGGAACTCGCGCGGAAGGCGGGGAAGGAGATGGTGGTGTACATCAGCATGGCCTTCGGAAATCCGTACGGTGATCCTTGGAATGCGGAGATCGCGCATCAGTGGACGGAGCGCTTAGTGAAAGAGCTCGGCGTGCGCATCATCGCGCTGAGCGATACCGTGGGCGTGGCGAATGCGGAGGACATTACAAGGATGTTCAGTGCGCTGGTCCCGGCGATGCCGGAAGTGGAGTTCGGTGCACACCTCCATGCGCGCTTGGACAATTGGAAACCGAAGACCGATGCCGCTTGGAACGCAGGTTGTCGCCGCTTCGATGGGGCGCTGAAAGGCTTTGGCGGCTGCCCCATGGCCGAGGATGACCTTGTGGGCAACCTGGCGATGGAGCAGTTCGTGCGGGACCTGGAAGCGCGAGGCATCCGCACAGGGCTGGACCTGGAGCAGATGGAGCGTAGCGTGGCGGAAGCGGGCACAGTTTTCCCTTAGCCCTGCATTCCCGGCGCCACGCCGCCGATGGCATGCTCAGCGCCTCCGCGTCTCTGCGTTGAATAATTCCGGTTTTATTCCTTGACAGGAACCTCGTCATTTGGAATCCGGTTATATCGTCAATACATTTGGCGCACCAATCCATTGCGTCATGAGCCCCAATCCCTTTTTTGGACCGAATCTCAAGTTGCTCCGCGCCCGTCGCGGTCGTTCACAGGAAGAAGTCGCTGTCGGCCTCGACGTGAAGCGCTCCAGCTGGAGCGGTTACGAGAACGGCAGCGCGGAGCCACCCTTGGACCTGCTGGTGCGTATCAGCGGCTACTTCAAGGTGAGCTTGGACAAGCTGCTGAAGGATGACCTCACCCAGTTGAGCGAAAGCCAGCTCGGCATTCTGGAACGTGGCGGTGACGTGGACCTCAGCGGGCGTCGCCTGCGTGTGCTGGCCACCACCGTGGACAAGGCCGATCGCGAGAACATTGAACTGGTGAATGAAAAGGCCAAGGCCGGCTATGCGCTGGGCTATGCGGACCCCGAGTACATCAGCGTGCTGCCGGCCTTCCAGATGCCCTTCCTCAGCCGCGACCGCAAGTACCGCACCTTCCAGATCAGCGGCGACAGCATGCCGCCCGTGAGCGAGGGTTCGTGGGTCACCGGCGAGTATGTTCAGAACTGGCAGACCATCCGCGACGGGCAGCCGTACATCATCATCACCAAGGAGGATGGTATCGTCTTCAAGGTGGTGTACAACCAGTTGAAGACCTCGGGCGGGCTGTTGCTCTGCAGCACCAATCCGGCCTACCAGCCTTACGAGGTGCCTATCTCGGAGGTGTTCGAGGTCTGGAAGTTCGTCCACTTCATCAGCCACGAACTGCCCGAGCCGAACCTGAGCCGCGATGAACTTTCGCGCAGCGTAGTGGACCTGCGCAAGGAGGTGGGCCAGCTCCGGATCACCTTGGAGAAGCAGGGTAGACTGGCGCTTTAAGCCCACGCCGACCACCTTTTCGGCGGCTCGCACGAGCTCCTGGCAAATTTCGGAGGGGCCTTGCGTGCTGTCCGCGGGGATCCTGCCGTGAATGGTTACCGCCTCCCAATCGTGGCCGAATACCTTTGGCACGTTCCATCCTTTCTATCCCATGAGATCATTCCCCTTAACCAACCGGCCGCTCCGTCGGTTGGCCGCGTTCCTGTTGATCGTCCTGGCTACCGGCTGCATCACCATCGAGGAGCACTACACCTTCAAGAAGAACGGTTCCGGCACCATGGAATACGTGATGGACATGAGCGCCTTGGCGGGGTTGATGGATGCCTTTGACCAGGGCAGCGGAAAGAGCAAGGAGAAGAAGAATGACGGCCCCACGGGCACGGGTTTCGATGAGCGGGCCGAGCAGCTGAAGCATGTGCAGGGTATCAAGCGCGTGAAACAGAAGAACGAGGAGGACGGCTTTATCCAGCGGGTCTCCTTCGCCTTTCAGGACCTGGACGCGCTGAACCGTGCGTTGAACGTGCTGATGCCCGATAGTACCGGCACGCAACAGACCTTCTTCCGCTGGGAGGGCAACACCTTGGTGCGCACGAACAACAACTATGCAAAGCAGTTGGGCGGCGAGATGGGGGATGGGGCGGACTCCACCGAACTGAGCGGCATGCTGGAGAGCATGAAGTACAAGTACAGTTTCAAGTTCGCCAAGCAGGTCGCGGACGTGCAGTTGGCCGAAGGCGTGACCAAGGAAAGCCCCAGCCCCAAGAAGCTGGAGCTGGCCACGGATTGGTCGGTGATCATGAAGGACCCGAACGCGCTGGACCTGCGCATCACCCTGGACAACTGATCGCGAGCATGGAGGAGTACCTGCTGGAAAGCGCCATCCGCATTGCGGCCAAGGTACACAAGGGCCAAAAGGACCGCGCGCACAAGCCCTACATCCTGCATGTGATGCGGGTGATGATGCGCGGACAAGACTTGGAGGAGCAGTTGTTGGGAGCCTTGCACGATGTGCTGGAGCGATCGGAACTTACCGTGAAGGACCTGGAGCAGAAGGGAATTCCGCCCCGGGTGCTCAAGGCCCTGGAACATATCTCGCGCCGCAGCGATGAGGACTATGCGGGCTACATCGAGCGTGTGGCACAGGACGGGCTGGCGGTGCGGGTGAAGCTGCACGACCTCAGCGACAAGATGGACATCCGCATGCTGAACGAGCTGACCCAGGCGGACCTCAAGCGGTACAACCGCCAGTTGGCCGCATACCACAAGCTGCGCAGATTGGCCGAGGAAACAAGGGCCGGAGGCGGGTTGACCAACGGCCCGACAGGTCTCGGCCGCAACCGTCCGACGAAATAAGCGCCGAGGCTTGGCGCGTGCGGACCCAAAGCAGGCGTGATCGGTACGTGAGGTGGATCGTCCGGGCCACAAGGGGTGCTACTCCCGGTTCCCGCGTGATCCCTCCCTCCTGCATGCCATTATATTCGCGGTCTTGAAATTCACCACCATGCAGCGATCCTTCCTCGCCTTTCTGGCACTACCCCTCCTATTGGCCTGCGGTAGCCCCGGTGCCGGACCGGACAAGACGAACACGGCCGACACCTTGGCCACGGACACCTTCAAGTGGGAGGTGGACCAGTTCGGCGATGTCCGCATCCTGCGTTACCAAGTACCGGGCTGGGAGCAGCTTTCGCTCCAGCAGAAGAAGTTGGCGTACTACCTCACCATGGCCGGCCTCAGTGCCCGCGACATCATTTGGGACCAGAACTATCGGCATAACCTCACGGTGCGGAGGGCATTGGAAACGATCATCAAGGATTACAAGGGCGAGCGTTCCGGAGCGGAATGGGATGCCTTCATGACCTACGCGAAGGAGATCTTCTTCGCCAACGGCATTCACCACCACTACGGCATGGACAAATTCACCCCGGAGTTCCCACGGGCCTACATGGATACCTTGGTAGCGGCCAGCGGTGCGAAGTTGCCCAAGGAGGTGGTGGACATCCTCTTCGATCCCGCCATCGATGCCAAGAAGGTGAGCCTGGACAAGGACAAGGACCTGGTGCTGGCCTCGGCCGTGAACTTCTACGGCGATGATGTGAACGCAAAGGAGGTGGATGCCTTTTATACCGCCATGGAAGTGAAGGGGGACACCACACCGTTGAGCTATGGCCTGAACAGCAAATTGGTGCGCGGCAAGGACGGCAAGCTCATGGAGCGGACCTGGAAGATCGGTGGCATGTACGGCGCGGCCTTGCAGGAAAGCGTGAAGTGGTTGGAGCAAGCGATGGACGTGGCCGAGAACGACCAACAACGCAAGGCGATCAAGCTATTGATCGAATACTACCGCACCGGCGACCTGAAGACCTGGGATGATTTCAACGTGGCCTGGGTGCAGGACACTGCCGGCACGGTGGACTTCATCCAAGGTTTCGTGGAGGTGTACAACGACCCCTTGGGCAAGCGCGGCTCCTATGAATCCATTGTGGAGGTGAACGATCCCATCGCCACCAAGAGCATGTCCGTGATCCAGGAAAATGCACAGTGGTTCGAGGATCATTCCCCCTTGCTTCCGGAGCACAAGAAGAAGAAGGTGGTGGGCATCACCTACCGCTTCATCAACGCGGTGGGCGAATCCGGCGACGCAGCACCCAGCACACCCATCGGGGTGAACCTGCCCAACGCCGACTGGATCCGCAAGGACCACGGGAGCAAGAGCATCAGCTTGGGCAACATCATCGATGCCTATGACAAGAGTTCGGGCCAGAGCAGCCTGAAGGAGTTCTGCTACGACCAAGCGGAGATCGACCGGGCGGTGAAGTACGGTTCACTCGCAGGTAATCTGCATACTGCCCTGCACGAAGTGGTGGGCCACGCCAGCGGCCAGATCGAGCCGGGCATTGGAGGTCCCGATGCCACGCTGAAGAGCTATGCCAGCACCTTGGAGGAAGGCCGTGCCGACCTGGTAGCCTTGTATTTCATGATGGACCCCAAAATGGTGGAGCTTGGCGTAATGCCCTCCCTGGATGCGGGCAAGGCCGAGTACGACGGCTACATCCGCAACGGCCTGATGGTGCAATTGCGCCGGTTGAAGATGGGGAAGCAAGTGGAGGAGGCACACATGCGCAACCGCCAGTGGGTGAGCGCTTGGGTGTATGAGAAGGGCCAGCCGGACAGCGTGATCGTAAAGGTGGAGCGCGATGGCAAGACCTACTTCCACATCCGCGATTACGACAAGTTGCGGACCCTCTTCGGCGATCTACTGCGCGAGGTGCAGCGGATCAAGAGCCAAGGCGATTTCCAGGCCGGGCACGACCTGGTGGAGAACTACGGCGTGAAGGTGGATCCCACGCTGCATGCCGAGATCTTGAAGCGCGCGGAGAACATCAAGACCGCACCGTACGCCGGCTTCATCCAGCCACGCTTGCTGCCGGTGACGGACGCGAACGGGAACATCACGGACGTGAAGGTCGAGTACCCGGACGACTTCGTCCAACAGATGCTGGAGTACGGTGAAAAATACAGCTTCCTGCCTGCGGTGAATTGAACATGGCGCGTTGCGGACGGGGTCGGCGCTGCTATATTTGCGGCCCCTGAAGGGAACAACAAGTCCCTACCGAAGTGGCGGAATTGGTAGACGCGCACGTTTCAGGGGCGTGTGACCGTAAGGTTGTGAGGGTTCGAGTCCCTCCTTCGGTACAAGCAAAGCGGCGGGAGCCGCTTTGCTGCTTTTCGGGAATCCCCGGTCGGTGGACCGAGCGGACATTCCGCAGCGCCACGGGCGGTACCATCATCACGCCCGCCGGCATCGGACCCCAACTGAAGATCCCGATTATCTTTGGTCGTATTCAACATGTCCGTAAAGCGCTTTCATAGTCGGCGATCCCATCGTGCTTGGATCTTCTGGGGTTCCGTAGGCGCGGTGCTTGCCCTGCTGGGGCTTTTGGCCATGGACATCACGGGTTCGGATGCCCTGATGATCGTTGCCCTGGGCCTGGTCATCCTCTGCGTGATCGCCGCCATCGTCATCAGTAGGCGGGAGATCATCGAGTATGATCTGGGGCACGACGTGCTCTTGCTGCGCCGCGGGGTGGACGAGGAACAACTACCGCTGAACGAGCTGCTGGACGCGAATCTGATCGATCTGGTGACCGCCAAGGATTACGTGCAGCAACATCCGGAGGTCCTGCAAGGGGCCAACGGCACGGAATCGGTGGAGGCACGCCGGATGCTGACGCGTTTCTGCGGGGTTCCCCTGGGCGGCATCGCAGCGTTCACTACCGGCCTATCACGGCTCAGTGCCCAGGATTTCAGGCGGACATTGGTCCTGCTGCGGATCCGCAATGGAGGTGTAATGCTCCTCTCCCCGAAGTACAGCGAGAGCATGGTTTCCGCCATCGGCAAGGCGATCGGCGACCTCATGGAAGCGTGAGCCAGGGGCTACCGGACCCGCAGGCGCTGGCCCACGCGCAGGGTGCTGCGGGAGCTGATCTTGTTGATCTTGCACAGGCTGGCCACCGTTGTGCCCGTGCGCCGGGATATGCCGTAGAGCGTATCGCCCTTCCGCACCCGGTAGCTGGCCGATCCGCTCGCGGTGGGGCTGTGGAAGGTGCGCGGGGTAATGGAGAAGCGGTCCGTGCGCAGCACGCCCTCCTCCATGTCAAAGAGTTTCTCCGGATCGATGGGATGCCCCAGATAGCGCGTCTCGAAATGCAGATGGCTTCCAGTGGACCTTCCGGTGGAACCGCCGAGCCCGAGCACATCGCCGGCCTCCAGTTCGTCGCCCACATCCACCAGGCGCTTGCTCAAATGGCCGTACAGGGTCTCCAGCCCGTTGGGGTGGCGCACCACCACCACATGGCCGAAATCACGGTGATAGCGCGAGATGCGCACCTTGCCCGCGAAGGCGCTCATCACCGGGTCGCCCGTCTGCAGCTTCAGGTCGGTGCCGTAATGGTGGCGACCGTGGCGAATGCCGAAGGGAGAGGTGATGCGCCCGCAGATGGGCATGTAGTGATCGCAATCGGCCCAGGCGAGGTGGAGGTTGATGGTGTCCGCGATGGCCGGGCGCCGCTCGAAGATCTGGTCCGTGTTCCAATCGCCGTACGTTTCATAGGCCGGGATGTGGAAGGCGGAATCCGCGGCGGTCCACACCTCCGTTTCAGCCTCGTCCACGATGATGCCCGCGCCGGTCTCCTCATACGTCTCCACGCTTTCGGGTCCGCCGATGGCGCTGTTGTCCTCTTGCCCGAAGGCCGGTGACTGCATCGCCCCCCAAAGACCGAGGGCCAAGGCGATGGCAAGGGTTTTTCCGGTCATGGCGCGCAAATCTATTCGGCTCATCCGGTCCTGCAAGCCCAAAGGCCCGGCCGTTCGCCAACAGCGCCATGTGTCCAACGCGCAGTTGTGAAGATTCCCTTGATCCGCGCACAGCTACGGCACAGCCACCATCTTTGTGCCCCCGGTTAATGATCGTTAAGCATGCATTCCACCCTTTCCCTGCTCCGCTTCGCATCCCTGCTTCTGCTTATCGCGTGCGGATCCCCGAGTGAACCACCGATGGGGGACAGCCTGGGGGTGGACAAGGCCACGATGGATGCACGCGTCCGCCCCTCGATCTACGTGCCCGTGAAGCTCACTGCGGACCTGAGCGCGCTGAGCGATGGCGACCGGCGCATGCTGCCGCTGCTGATCGGGGCCGCGCAGATCATGGACAGCCTCTTCTGGCGCGAGGCCTGGGGAGCACCGGACAGCATCCCCGAAAAGCACCCCGATGCCGAACTGCGCCGCTTCTTCCACATGAACTACGGCCCGTGGGACCGGCTCGCCGGGGACCTGCCCTTCATGGACGGCGTGGGCGAAAAGCCCAAGGGTGCCCGCTTCTACCCGCCGGACATGACGGATGCCGAGTTCGAGGCCTGGGAGGACAGTGCCAAGAAAAGCCTCTACACCATGGTGCGCCGCGACAGCGCAGGAAAGCTCATCGCCCTTCCCTACCACAGCTTCTTCGCCGCACCGGTGGCGCGTGCGGCAACGCTGTTGGAGCAGGCCGCTGAACTGGCCAGGGACCCGGGCCTGAAAGCCTACCTGACGGCCCGCGCGAACGCCCTGCGCACGGACGAGTACCGCGCCAGCGATATCGCGTGGATGGACATGCGCTCCAATGACCTCGACCTCATCATCGGCCCCATCGAGACCTACGAGGACCAGCGCTACGGCTACAAGGCCTCGCACGAGAGCTATGTGCTGGTGAAGGACAAGGAGTGGACCGCCCGACTGGAACGCTTCGCGAAGCTGTTGCCGGGCCTGCAACGCGGGCTGCCCGTGCCGGATGCCTATAAGCAGGAGAAGCCCGGGAGCGATGGCCAGCTGGGCGCCTATGATGTGATCTTCTATGCCGGCGCCTGCAATGCAGGTGGCAAAACGATCGCCGTGAACCTGCCCAACGACGGATCCATCCAGCTGCAAAAGGGAACGCGCCGCTTGCAGTTGAAGAACGCCATGAAGGCCAAGTTCGACAAGATCGTGGTGCCCATAGCGGACATGCTCGTGGCCGAGGACCAGCGCGAGTACATCACCTTCGATGCCTTCTTCCAGAACGTGATGTTCCATGAGGTGGCGCATGGATTGGGGATCAAGAACACGATCAACGGGAAGGGTACCGTGCGCGAAGCCCTGCTGGATGAGGCCAGCGCACTGGAGGAGGGCAAGGCGGACATCCTCGGCCTATACATGGTGGAGCAGTTGCGTGAGCAGGGCGAGATCAGCGACGGCGTGATCATGGACAACTATGTCACCTTCATGGCCAGCGTGTTCCGCTCGGTACGCTTCGGTGCCAGTTCGGCACATGGACGTGCCAATATGGTGCGCTTCAATTTCTTCATGCAGGCGGGTGCCTTCCAGCGGGATGCCGCCACTGGGACCTACCGGGTGGATGCGGAAAAAATGCAACAGGCAATCGGCGACCTCAGTGCCGTGATCCTGAAGTTGCAGGGCGATGGGGACCTCAAAGGCGTGCAGGAGCTGATGGCGGAACAGGGGACCATGGGGAAGGAACTGCAACAGGACCTGGACCGGTTGAAGAAGGCCAAGATCCCCGTGGACGTGGTGTTCGAACAAGGACTGGACGTGCTCGGGCTGAGCTCGGCACGATGATCGCGGACCGGGTCTGATGCCCACGAACGAACCAGGAACGGAGGACGAGGAATCCAAGGGCGGCCTGGTGCAGGCGGCCCTGCAGTTCCTGGTGGCCCTGGTGGTGGCCTTGCCGGTTTCCATGGCAATATGGCCGCACCTGCCCCTGATGCAAATACCGTCGGTGCTGGGGCTTAGTGTGGACCGCCTGGCGGTGTTCCTGCTGGTGCTGGTGCTGCTGCTGTTGATGCTTCGCCGCTTCCCGCTGCTCAGTTACACCGCGCTGGTGGTCTTCGTCGGCGTGGTCACCTTCCAAAGCTTTCGCGGGGGCTACGGTTTCGGGGACCTTTTCCGCAGCTATGGCGCTTCGATCTCCGCGTTTTCCCAAAGCACCACGGCCTTGCCGGACGTATCGGAACTGAGGCCCTTCAAGGGTGCGGAGGAATTGCGGAAAGCGATGAACCATACCGACCCCGTGGTGCGCTCCTTCGCGGTACGTGCCGCCACCACCTGGTTCAACGAGGAAGCCTCGGAAGGGGACCGCACCCTGATACAGGCCTTCTCCATCTTCAAGGTGATCAACTCCTCGTGGATCTACGTGAGCGATCCGGCCGATGGCGAGTACTTCGCCATGGCCAGTGAGAGCGTGCCGCTGCTGGCGGGTGATTGCGACGATCATGCGGTGTTGATCGCGGCCTGCATCAAGGCCATCGGCGGGAAAGTGCGCTTGGTCCGCACCACCGGCCACATCTACCCGGAAATGTGCGTGGGCGATGCGAAGGGCCTTCAGCGCGCCATCTACCTGATCCGCAATGTGCTATTCCCCGAAGAGGCCCGGTACGCCGACCTCTATTACCACACCGATGCCAACGGCGACCGTTGGATCAACCTCGATTACACGCGCCACTACCCCGGCGGGCCCGTGATGAACGAGAAGATCATCGGCATCCTGCACGTGTGATCCCGCTTGGAGATGGCAACTCCCGACCACGCCTGGCCTGCCCTGAGATTGCCGAAGGGCGGCGCGGCTCGCCCCTGAAGGGGAACCACGGATCCACACGGTTTTACACGAATAAGGGCGGCATTTATCCGTGTGTATCCGTGGTCCGAAACGTATCGGACCAAATTCCGAGCGCGAAAGGCCCAAGGGGCGTTCGATGTCCCGCTTCCATTGGCCCCAGGGGCGCATGATGATGTGGAAGAGATGCATTAGTCCTGCCCGATAACCCTGTGTGATGCCGGTCCCGCCCTACATTTGACCGTATGGGGGAGGACCGCAAAATGATGAACCCCGCGGAACTGGCGAAGGCCAGCCACATGCGGCCGGGTGATCCGCGCTTTGCCGTACTGGCCGAGGTGAGCGGCCTTAACCGCTTGGAGCGCTTCTACAACGAGATCTCCGTGCTCCCCGGAGAGGATTTCATCGAGGCGCTCTTTGCCCACCTGGACCTGCGGCTGGAAGTGGACCCCGCCGACCTGGAGCGCGTGCCTGCGGAGGGCGGTGTGGCCATCGTGGCCAACCATCCCTACGGTGCCATCGACGGGCTGGCCCTGCTGCACGTGCTGCGCGATCGCCGCCCGGACCTGAAAGTGATGGCCAACTTCATGCTCCAGCAGCTGGAGCCGCTGCGCGATCGCTTCATCGGGGTGAACCCCTTCGAGCAGATCACCACGCGCAGCAGTTTCCAAGGCATGCGGCAGGCCCACCAGCACCTGGCCGACGGCGGCGCGCTCGGCGTGTTTCCCGCCGGGGAGGTGAGCAGCTACCGCAAGGACCTGGACGCGGTGGCGGACCCCCGCTGGAAAACGCCGGTGATCAAGCTCATCCGCCATGCCGGCGTGCCCGTGGTGCCCTTGTGGTTCGACGGTGCGAACAGCCTGGTGTTCCAGATCCTCGGCATGGTACACCCGAGCCTGCGCACCCTGCAGCTGCCCCGCGAGATGCTGCGGATGCACGGCAGAACGGTGCGCATGCGCATCGGGAACCCGCTCACCGAGAAGGAGCTCGCGCAGTTCACCTCCATGGACGCCTTGGCGCGCTACCTGCGGGCCAAGACCTACGCCATCGGGAGCGGGGTATCGGTGCGCCGCGAACATTTCAGGCCCCTGTACTTTCCGCGTCGGCCGAAACCCGTGGTGAGCGCCGGGCCCGTGGAGCCCATGGAACAAGAGCTCTCAAAGCTGGCGGACAAGCGATTGAACAGCCAGGGCGAATTCGACCTGTACCTCGCGCCCAGCGGCCGCATCCCCAACATCCTGCGCGAGATCGGCCGCCTGCGGGAGGAGACCTTCCGCGCCGTGGACGAAGGCACCAACAAGGCCATCGACCTCGACGAATTCGATCACTACTACGATCACCTCTTCCTCTGGGACCGTGAAAAGCGCAAGCTCGCCGGGGCCTACCGCGTGGGCGATGGCCAGGTGATCATGGAACGCTACGGCAAGCGGGGCTTCTACCTCAACACGCTCTTCAAGCTCGGCAGGCCCATGCGGGATATCCTGGCCAGCAGTTTCGAACTGGGCCGCTCCTTCATCGTGCCGGAATACCAGCGCCACCGCCTACCGCTCTTCATGCTCTGGCGCGGGCTGCTGTTGCACGTCACCTCCCATCCCGATCACCGCTACCTCATCGGCCCGGTGAGCATCAGTGGCGGCTATAGCAAATTCTCCCGGCGCCTCATCACCGAGTTCGTGCGCAAATACCACTACGACGAAGCGCTCGCCAAGCATGTGAAGCCGCGCAACCGCTTCTACATCGGCATCGACAAGGAGGATGGCGGCGCCCTGCTGGAAGCCTCCGGCGAGGACATCAAGAAGCTGGACCAGGTGATCTCGGACATTGAAGCCAGCGGCTCCGCCGTGCCGGTGTTGCTGAAGCGCTACCTCGGGCTCAACGCGAAGATCATCGGCTTCAACCGCGATCCGCATTTCAACGATTCGCTGGACGGGCTGGTGCTGCTGGACCTTTCCAAGGTGCCGCCAGCCACCATCGAAGGGTTGCGGAAGGGGATGTGAAGGGAGCATGTGATCGACCTCATATTCCGTTCCTCACCTCGCGCTAAGATGGGTGTGGGGACGAAGTCCCCCATCCATCGTCATCCATTCGTTGGATGGCACGAGACATCCGCCCACTGGAGCCGTGCCTACGGCAGGCAGGCGCATAGTTCTGGAAGCGGAAGTCTCGCGCCGATATGAGCGGTATCGCCTACTTGGCGAGCGGCTTCCAGGATACCGCTGGCGCGCACCGCGTCGATCCCTTCCGCATAGTCGCGCTTCGTTCCCGCATCCGCTTTTTTCTCAAAGGCGGTCTTACGGGCATCGAGGGTGTCTTGCAGCGGTATGTAGCGCATCGTGTCGTTCGTTGAGGCTCCGGTGTGGACCGGTGCGCGTTCGTTCGTGCAGGCAGCGAACAGGAGGGGGAGCAGGAGCAGGGAATGGCGCATGGCAACAAGGTCGGCAGAATAGGTTAGACCTGACAACGCATACCGTTGGTCCCACTTGCTCACCGACCATCGGCAAGCTCCCGGCCGCGGATGCCCGGGAGACGATGCTCTTAACATACCTCTAAACCCAGCGCTGGGTAGGAGTTCAAGCCGCACGCCCGCATCCATGGGGCGGGATGCTCCGAGGACCTGGGTCAGTTCGAAAGCGGAACTAACCGGCCACCCGCCCGCCGCAGCACCGCCACCAACGCAAAAGCCCCCGGTTTCCCGGGGGCCAGTGCTTTGCAGAAGGATGTAGTTCGTGTGCAGCATACCACTTACGCGGCCTTCGCTGACACTATCTCGCTCATCGGACCTTCCCCCACTACGCCGAGGGCGGCCACTCTGAACGAGTACATCTTGTCCGTTTCCAGACCGGAAACCGTCAGCTTGGCCTTGGTGGATGTACCAGCCAAGGTCCACTTGCCGTCCATCGTGGGGTCGCCGTCGCAGATGTACGTATTGTACAGCCGTCCGCCGCGCACGCCTTTCCACCGCAGGGCGATCTGCCCTTTGATGGTGCCGCGCGCACCCTCTACTTTGGTCGGAGCATCCAGTTTATCGATCGGATCCGGGGTCTTGCTAAGTTCGAAGCCGCTGCTCACCGCCACGTCCACGTCACTGCCGGCCACGCTGTTCACATAGCGGGCAAGTTGGACGAGCATGCTGGAGAGCTTCTTGGCAGCTACGTTCTTGCTGGCGATCGCTGCGTGTGCACCACTTGTGGCTTCCGCGATAGCGGCCACCAGGGCGGTACGAGCGGCGGTCACATCGGCAATGGCTGGCGAGGGAGTGGCGAAATTCACGTTACCGGTCATTCGCTCTTCCACGTGCATGCTCTTACCGATCAGCTGGGAGGTTGTAAAACCTTTAAGTCCTGCTTTTATGATCCTCATGGTTACTCGTGTTCGTTTTCCTAGGGTTTCGAGTCCTTCAGTTGACTTTGGCCCCGGCGGTCCGATCAGGGGGTGTCGCTGGCCGAGGGAGCGATTCGGAAGTGCCCCTTGTCGTGTTTCACCCCGATTTGATGTGAATAACGGTTTGCCGTACTGGACGCGGCTTTGCGAGGGAATTATTTTTCAACTTTAACATTCAGGGGCGAAACTGTCCAGCGCTACCCGACCTCTGCAGGACCCCGTTTTAACAATGTCAAAGCGATCTTTACCTATGTCTTTGCCACGTTTACCTATGTACTTGCGGCATTGTCCTAGGTACTTGCGGCGTTTACCTATGTACTTGCCACGTTTACCTATGTACTTGCCACGTTTACCTATGTACTTGCCACGTTTACCTATGTACTTGCCGCGTTTACCTATGTACTTGCGGCGTTTACCTATGTACTTGCGGCATTTACCTATGTACTTACGACGTTTACCTATGTACTTGCCACGTTGTCCTATGTACTTGCGGCGTTTACCTAGGTACTTGCCGCATTGTCCTATGTACTTGCGGCATTGTCCTAGGTACTTGCCGCGTTGTTAGAGGTACTTGCGGCGATGTTAGAGGTAATTGCCGCACGGACCGACGCACACGGGGTCACCCACCCACACGAGGCGCATGGCACCCGGGGCGCGAGGCACCCTGCGCAGGGAGGCTCCCGCACGGTCCGGCCACCTTTCCGGCACCCCTCAGGCAAGCTGCATTTATACCTTATATATATAGGGGCATTCCAGGGGCGGCATGAACCCCTCCGGTAAGGGCGCTCCAAGGGGCCACGGAAGCTCGCGCTGCAGACACGCAACCGGGAAAATCCCTACAAGTGGGTATTGTACAGCTTCGGGCAGCTCGGGATCTTCGGCCCATGTGCCTCAAGGAGCTCGGGGCGGAACTGCCGATGATGCTCGGCACCCGTCCATTGGTCTTCGCTTGGATACTGTACGACGGGGTGCGCCTCTTCCGCTTGGCCCTGCACCGCAACAACCTCCCGCTGCGCGTACCGATGACCCCCGAAATGAAAGCCCTGCTGGAGCAGGACCGTCGCCAGCGGGGCGAGCGCCGACCCAAGCGCCTGCACCTGGGCCCCTTCATCCGCGAGCCCTACCACTTCTTCAGTGCCAAATTGCCCAACGGCGGCCTCCACCTGCCCCACGGCAACCTTTGCGGCCACCTCGGCGTGGAGCTTTATGTGGATTCCCCCCAGCCGCTCTATCCCTATCCCGTGCTGCTGCACTTCAAAGGCAGCGAACCCCGCCACCATCCCTTCGGCAACCACCTCCGCTGGGTGGCCCATCCGAACTGGACCCTCGCGGAGCAGTGGGCACGGCTGGTCCGCTGGCGCGATGAAAGCCCCTGCGGCTGCTGCCTCCGCGAGCGCTTCAGCTTCGAGGCCTATACCGAGCAGCCGCAAGGCCCGCTCTGGTCGGGTTAGCGTGGGGCGCATTGGCTGTTGGCTTTTGGCTGCATTCAGGCCTCTCGGTGCATTCGGTCAAGCTTGCGGCTGTTGGCTTCTGGCTTACGGCTGCATTCAGGCTTCTCGGTGCATCCGGTCAAACTTGTGGCCCCGGGCGCCGACCGGGGGAGGCTGCATTCAGGCCTCCAAGTGCATTTGGGGTTCAGGCCAGGCCAGCCTGACAACAGACAACGGCTAGCTGACAACTGGACCACGGCCTCCGGCACACCCGGCATTTAGGCCGTTTGGTGCATTCGGTGTTCAGGCGCATTCAGGCAATTGGTACTTTGTGCGAAAGATGCCCGACAACTGGTCAGGCCACCGGTCCCTTTCGGGCACGCGCCAAGATCCAGTTTCGGGACATCCGGTGCGAAGGTAGGGCGATGGATGCACCGAGATGGAAGTCGAACCGACCTTTTCGTTTTGGTATTGATTTCCATTGCGATGGTGGTCCGAGTGAAATAGCCTGCTTCAACAGTCTTGTGGGAACGTATGATCCTTGTTACTTTCAACGTCGCATGCCGTTCGCAACAGGTCCATGGCACAGTCCTCCGCAGTTGCCCGATGATCCGGAAGAGCTGTGCTTGGTGCTGCTCTTTCATAGGGGCGAGCATCACCGCTACGTGGCCATGCGCTATGCCGATGGATGGACCTATCAGGATGGCCAGGTGATGGAAGCGGGCACATGGGTTTCCCGCTGGGCGTATATCACCAGCAGCGTGGAGCGCCTTAGCGAATTGCCGCCGGTGCAAGAGCTGCCGCCTGAGAGCCGCTTGTTCGTGCACGATGCTTTGACAGCGCCAGAGCAACTGCGCTTCCTATGCACCTACGTGGCCATGCTGAAAAAGGACATTGCCGACCTGCATGCGGAATTGGAAAGCACGAAACATGGATCGGCCATAAGGACATTGCAAGGAGAGCTAAAGTCCCTGGAGAACATGCGGCACTCTCAAGTGGCCAGCAAAGAACGGCGTATCGAGGAGCAACGTGCTGCCCTGGTGGAGATGCACGAACAGATCCAGAAGCTCAAAAGTCAGTTGGCCAAAGCTGAACTTCGCACGCAGGACCTCATCCAGCGGGAAGCGAAGCAACGCAGATCGGCACATACGGAACTGGGCAAGCTGAAGCAGGAGTTGAACCGCTTGCGGATGAAACTGGAGAAGGCTCGTTGAGATCCCGGGGCCCGGAGCTGTGCGTGTGGTGTATGCCTCAAAGGCACGAGCGTGACGCTCGCGCCAGAGCGGGGCCAAAAGCCTGAGCCCAAAGCCGAACCGCCGAGGACCAGCCATCGGGATCGGAACGGGCTTGGCCCTGTTATAGAGTGTACCACCTGTTGTTGATAGTCGGTTCCATAAGCGCAGATCCCTTTCGCACCCGATCATAGGTAGCAACGCAGGCAGGCGTGCTTAGGGGGCGGGCCGGAGGCCTAGCAGGCTCGCTCACTCGGCAAAAAGCCGAGCGAGTGCCCGTGTGGGGAGACACGCGAGCGAGTGAAGGGGGGTCAAGCCCGCCATGACGGAGAACCGGGATGGCGGGGCAAGCCCGCCATGACGGACAATCGCCATGACGGACGGCCCGATGCTCACACGTCGACACTGCGGGCCCGACCCGCAGTCCCGGTTACCCAGCAACACATGCAAGGCCACGCTCAGGCGATCGCCCTTAATGAGCCGGGATGGCGGGGCAAGCCCGCCATGACGGACAACCGCCATGACGGACGGCACGATGCGCACACGTCGTCACTGCGGGCCCCGACCCGCAGTCCCGGTTCCTCTTCAGTACCAATCCTCACTCAAGTCCTTCCACTCCGGGTTGTGCTCCACCACCAACGCATCCTTCCATGCGCGCTTCCAATTCTTCAATTGCTTTTCGCGGGCAATAGCGACGTCAATGTCGTTGTGCTCTTCGTACCAAACCAGCTTTTCGCAATTGTACCGCGCGGTGAAAGAGGTAGGATATTTGTGCTGCTTGTGTTCCAATACGCGCTTGGGCAGTTCGCTAGTGACACCTGTATACAGCACGCTGTTCCACCGGTTGGCCATCATGTATACCCAGGACTGTTGCATGTAGCGAATGTAAGTTGAGGATGCGTTTCGTCACTGCGGGCCCGACCCGCAGTCCCGGTTACCCCAGCAACACATGCAAGGCCACGCTCAGGCGATCGGCCTTAATGAGCCGGGATGGCGGGTCAAGCCCGCCATGACGGACAACCGGGATGGCGGGGCAAGCCCGCCATGACGGACAATCGCCATGACGGACGGCACGATGCGCACACGCCGTCACTGCGGGCCCGACCCGCAGTCCCGGTTACCCAGCAACACATGCAATGTCGCGCTCAGGCGATCGGCCTCAATGAGCCGGGATGGCGGGTCAAGCCCGCCATGACGGAGAACCGGGATGGCGGGGCAAGCCCGCCGTGACGGACAACCGCCATGACGGACGGCACGATGCTCACACGTCGTCACTGCGGGACCCATCCGCCACGGACTTCACCATGGGGTCGGAACTCCCGTAGCTCACTATCCGCACGTCCAGCGGAACATTCTTGAACTTCCCAAAAGCTTGTGTGATCGCATCGATGATCCATGCGGGTGGATTGCCGAAGGCACCGCCACCCACCAAGGTGAGGTATACGATGTTCGAGCCGCGCATCTCCATGTTGATCAGCGCCGCGTAGAGCGTGGCTTCATAGGTCGCCTCCAGGATCAAGCGTGCAAATGGCTCCCAGAGGTTGGTTTCCACATGCGAATAGGCCACCGGCAATGCCGAGCAGTAGGCCTGTGAAACGCGTTGCCCGTTGCCCATCAGGGTCACTTCCGTGTCCAATTGCAAACCGATCTTCAGCTTTCCTTTCACCTGTTCCCTGCCGTGCGGGCCCATTGCGTTGAGCCGCTTGCCGATGTGCTGCAAGCCCGCTGCATTGGACATCACGTAGCCATTGCTCATTTTCCACAACCCAAGCTCCTTGTTGCCCAGCGCCGCGCCGATCAGGTCCAGGCAATCGATCTGCTCGTCCTTGGTCTGCCCTAGTTGGCCATTCACGGGCACGAAATAGTTCCGGTAGGCCGTGCCCGCCCCACAGGCGATGGCACACGCAGGCCCTTGCGTCCGGTCGTATCCATAGCGGCCTATGCCTTGCTCCGGGGTCACCTGCGGACTGACCATTTCCAGCAGGTTGAACTGGGAGGCCGCTTGGAACAAAGCATGGCGGCTTCCTTTGATGCAGTGCAGGTCCTGCACATCGCCCACGAATTCACGGATGCGGATGGCATCGGTGAAATCTCCCGGTCGTGGTGCCTTGGCTCGTAATTCTTCCAAGGTCGCTATCTCCAAGGTGCCACATTGGAAGCTGTGCCCGTTCACGTTGGAATGCAGCACTTCACCTTGCAGCACCAAGTTCTCGCGGACCTGTTCGGGTGTTTCTTCCTCGAAACCGAAGAGTTCTTGGAACCACATGGGTTAGCAAGATAGGTGTGGACCGTTGCAGATGAATGTCGCTGGTGCAGGGCTCAAGGCACTCAACTAGCGCGAGCGCCCATGCTCGTCCCTATGTATAGCGCGATCGAACAAACGCACGAGCGAAGACGCCCGCGTTAAAGAGGGGTTCTCGTTTTGATCCAGTCAAAGGATCGGCCCCGAACCCGCTTCCGCATTCCTTATGTCCTGCGCTTGGTCCGTGGAGGCCAACTCTTCGGCGTTGTCCTTTGACATTCCCAGAATGCGTTGATAGTACTGCACCTCTTGTTCCCGGGTGAGCATGCCTTTTGCATATCCGTCAAGTAGTTGGTCGTCCGTCAGTGGATCCGGGTTCATCTTTTGCTTGTTATCAACGTATTCGGGATCTGCCTGATCGGCTCAGTGATCACATCGAAACGTGTGCGACCCCACGTTCGTGCTCTTGCAAGAATGTGCATCAAGCTTGTAAGGGGGAACGGCCCATGGATAGTGAGGATGCCCGCTTCGGACTGAATTGAAACTACGCCATGGTTAGGCGCAGTGATCTTTCAGTCTTCAACGGGCATCGTTACAAAGCTAAGGTCACAACTACGGGGTGAGCGTTCATTCTCGCGCTTTTACGGAATTGGCCGGGCACGAGCGTGCTCACGCACCAGGTCCAACGGGTCCTCGGCCTTTATGCGCGGCAACAGCTCCGGACCCTTGTGGTGGCGGAAGCCCTTTACAAAGGCATCGAAGACGAAGACGCCGTGCGATCCTGCGTCCATGCCAAGCGGTCCTGCTCCTTGGCGTTGAGCATGGTCCAAGGCGGCAGGGTGAGCAAGGCGGCGCTGCCCAGCATGGTTTTTAGAAAGATGGGGCGGTCCATGGGGGGAAGGTAGGAGGGATCTAATCCGCTCCCCACTCCGCGCAGAGTTCCCGAAAAACGATGTAGGCCGCCATCTCGCGGGTGGAGAACACGTAGTGCGGGTTTTTGAAATAGTCTCCTTCAGTGCGCTCCAGTATGCCGGTACTTATTGGATCAATGACCAAGGTGCCACGTTTGGTGATGCGCTTGTAGAAGTCTTCGTTGCCGAACGCCCCCAGACTCACGTACTGCACCAAGTACTTGTGTTCCATATCGTGGTAGAGAACGTTCTCATCGATGAACGCATCACTTCCGCACCCCTCGCAGTGGAAGATGTTGAGCTTCATGTCGCGCACCAATTGGCTGGCTTCCTTGTCCATGCTGTTCACTGTGGACCACACCATCACCTCCTGCTTGTGGCTGCATTTGGGGCAAGCCAGCTCCTTCCTTGTTTTCATGGTCATGGGCGCGGATCTTCTAATAGAATTGTTCGGGCAAGGTAGATGGAGCGCCAAGACATAGCAATGGCGGCCTTCGTTTCGTGGAGCAGACCCCCTTTCAAGCCTTTCAGCCCTCCGGAGGTTTCACCCCGACACCTGGCCGCCATTGGATGCGAAAGTACAAACCTTGCTAATGCGGAAAGGCACGAGCGTGGACTCTCGCGCCAGAATGGGGGGCCACAACCTCAGTGCATCTTCGCTTCGATCGCTTGCAACTCCTCAGGATGCTTGTCAAAGTATTCAGCACATTCGTTTCCCGTCCAATCTGCTCGTTGACCAACGAAATCCAGAACGAGGTCCGGATCGAAGTCGAGTACTATTGAAGCCTTTGACGCATCCCCAACATAGCTCGTGTAGAAGGTGAAAGATTTGCTCGATCCATTCTCGATCGGATCATAGGAAATGTACCCATCGTCACTGGTAATCTCATTTCCGATACGGTCCTTGTAGATGACCTTATACTTCAGGCGTGGAATACTAAAGCCGGACTGGTTCTGGACGATCCCCTTTCCGGATGCGCTTCCAGCATAACCGCTTTCCCATGACCAACCGGACACCGTGCATCCATCATGCAGCTTGTTCAACAGCTCAGCCGCCTGATCGACCTTAATGGTCGAAGCCTTCGCCATTCCGAACAGGACTGATTGGTCAAGGGTATCCTCCTTCGCGATGCAGCCTGTTCCGAGGCCGACCTTGTAGTCATCATCGCTCGCGAAGTCCGTTAGTCCCGATGAGTTGACGATGGACATACTTTCATCTTCATTGGTCTTCAACAGCAAGTAGATGGCCTTCTCGGTCTTCTTCCCAAATCCATTGGTGAAGTGATTATCGACCGTTACGATGAAGAGCGAGTCCAGATGGACCACTCCTTTTACAAGGGCTGAATCCGACTTATAGTAAGTAGTGAGGTTGCTGAATTTTGGGTAAAGGACCGCAGCCTTCGCTTCATCACTGTTCCGGATTGCTTGAAAGAATTGCAGCGCCGTAGCGGATGCTTCCTTCTTAAGCTTGGATTCAGAGCAACTGGAGATCAGCACGACGCAAGAAGCAAGGCAGAGGAGTTGTGAGGTTCGCATGGTGGGTCATATTTCGTTGGGGCACATGCAAATAAATGACCTTTTCTGGAAATCGGTCATTAGTGTGGTACACCACAAGTCGCTCCGGCCTGCTGGCTCACGAGCTCACATTCATGTGAACGAGAGCGTATCGCTTGCTTGAGTTCGTGTTAACCCGTCACCTTCGAAAGTCGATCACGATGGGTTTTGCAGAACCGACATCCTCAACTACGGTCTGCAAACGGACGCAATACGTGAAGCTCATAATAGCCGCACGAGTTAACTGCAGCAAATGCAAAGCCTTATCCCTGAACACTTCCAAGTCGACGGAAACTATTGACTCGTCGTCCAGCAGACCTAATGGATCTAAGGGTGCCTGTTCGTTGTCGATGAGCATGAAGAGGCCATGCTCCATTTTGTTTCGCCAAGTCTTGAATTCGCATAATTCGCCCCCCTCTTTCAAATCACAGGCTATGCTCACGAGTGCGGTGAGATGGTTGTTCTTTATCTCGAAAAACTTCTCCTTAACCTCCGTTTGGTCCCAGATAGTAGCGAAATAAACCTTCTTCTTGGGCTGAATGCTATATAGCTGGCATATTCCTTCCGCCAGTTTATCCAAGATGCCGTAACACTGGCGGTAGCTCGAGCGCAACATTTCCGTCGCTGGCTCAAGGGATTCACCCTCGAACAGTTCGGAGAACTTTGCGTCAAGAGTGAAATCGTTCTCCTCCTTGGCTGACTTGAAGTACATCCAGCGAGCCAAGGAATACTCGGACTTGACTCGATTCAAGAGCAATTCCAATCGAGGAACAACAGGGCCTAAAAGCATAAGCCGCGATGAACCGATCTGCAGGTCATCCCACTTCGCCGCGTCACAGGAACAATAAATCGCGTGCTCATTGAGTGTAAGAAAATTCTCAATGCTGAACCGGCGCTGCTCTGAAAGAGACTGGAACTCGACCAAGGACTCGCTGAGTTCCCTTTCGAGATCAGGGAGATCAAAGCCAAAGGATTTCAGCTTTGTCAAGGCTTGTTGCATCCGAAGCTCACAATGCTGTTTGAGTTTTGACGGAAGCGGTCCACAGTGAAGAGCTGAGCGGTAGCCATTATAGAGCTGCGCTATCAGGGATGCGGACAGCCCTCCGTTAGAAAAAATGGGAAGCATCCACAAAGCATCAGCACGAGAAACCAATGCCTGCGGAAATGCAGGTGACCTGCGCAGTACTTGATCTAAGAACTGAATGGCTTCAAGTCGCCGTTCCAAAGAAATTAGGTGATTGGCAAGGTTGATGGCAATGTTATCTTGCAGGTCACCAGGTAGAACTGCTTTAAATGCCAACCAATAGAGAGCAAGAGATTCTTGTAGGGCCTCAGAAGCCTCATATGGTGAACGTGTAAGCTCCCCCAAGATCAGGTGTGCGGGATAGTAGAACCGCAAAATCAACCTGAACTTTGGGACAATGAGAAAGAGCAAATGGACGGAAGCGCAGATCGTGGCGATGCTGCGCGAGCATGAGCAAGGCCGCAAGGT
>JAIOIH010000082.1 GCA_019912395.1 Flavobacteriales bacterium
GTGGCACCTGAGGCAGTTGAGGTTCGACGAATAGAGGCCAAAACAAGGGTTTAGTATGACAAATAGAAGGCAAAAACCTTCGCAAACCCTTGTCATTGCTCAAAACCCGTTTTCAAACTTAACAGTTGGCAGAAAACAGGAGGGAGCTATTCCAGCACCACGTGGTAGCCCATGTGATTGCGCACGTTCAGCACCCGCCCATCGGACCAGACGAGGTACTGGCCCTTGATCCCCTGCAAGCGGCCCGTGACCTCCGGCAGCTTATCCAACTGGACGCTGACCAGCTTGGGAGGCACCGATATCAGCGGATAGGACAAGGATGTGAGGGGCTCGTTGGGGAGCATGTATTCCCTCAGTTCCAGATCCACTTCCCGGAGCGCCCGCTCACGCGCTTCCCGGAGGGGAGCCTCGCCTACTTCGGGATCGGACAATAGCAACATCCTCCGCCAGTCGGTCCGGTCGGAAAAAAGTCGCTTCAGGTCCACCTCGACGGCACCGGCCAACTGGCGATAGGGCACCCGGGCAATGGGTACGGCCAGCATGGCCCCTTGATCGATCCATCGCACCGGCACCTGCGTACTGCGCGTCACCCCCACCTTCACGTCACCGGTGAAGGAGAGGTAAACGATATGCTCCTGCATATGGTGGTCCAGCTCCCATTGCATGTCCCGGCCCTCGCCCAGGTGGGCGCGACAGAGCTCGGGCCGAATAATGCACGGGCTGGCTTCGGGGGCATTCCGCAAACAGGGGTAGCAGGTGCCTTGGCCGTAAAATTTCCTCACGCTCCTACCACAGGAGATGCACGTGCGGGCACCGGTGAACCGCAGGGTGAATTCCGTGGAGATGCGATCCCCCAACGGTATCGCACCGCCGGCCAGATCCAGCGCGTACTCCACTTGTGCGGTTTCGGTGCCGTTCTTCGCCATTGCCAGTCCGGCAAGCATTTTCCCCAAGGGTGAGCCATCCATATTCCTCCGCGGTATTATCTTCCCCACGAAAGTAGGCGCTCCCACCTCTCCCCCATGCCCGTCAACGCGCTATTCTCCTTCCTGATGAATAAGCGGTTACAGCAGATCGAGCTGTTCCGCGACCATCCGCATGAGGCCCAGCTGGAGGTGTTCCACAAGCTGGTGGACGCCGCACGCTACACCGAATGGGGGCGTCGCTACGATTATTCGAGCATCAATACCCCCGATGAGTTCCGCCAGCGGGTACCGTTGCAGGACTACACCTCCGTGAAGCCCTGGGTGGACCGGATGCGCGCCGGGGAACAGAACCTGCTCTGGCCCACTGATATACGCTGGTTCGCCAAGAGCAGCGGCACCACCAACGCCAAGAGCAAGTACATTCCCGTGAGCCGGGAAGCCTTGGAGGAATGCCACTACAAAGGCGGCAAGGACCTGCTTTCGCTCCATTACGCCATGCGACCACAAAGCCGCTTGTACCAAGGCATGAACATGGTGTTGGGCGGCAGTAGTGCCACGGAGCCCTTGCGCAACGATGCCTATACCGGCGATCTCAGTGCCATCATCATCCGCAATCTGCCCCTCTGGGTGGAGGTACGGCGAACGCCGGTGATCGAAACGGCGCTGATGGAGAACTGGGAGGAAAAAGTGGAGCGGATGGCCCGCGAGACCATGCGTGAGGATGTGCGCAGCATCGCGGGAGTCCCTTCGTGGACACTGGTGGTGCTGAGACGCGTACTGGAGTTGACCGCCAAAAGGGACATCATGGAAGTGTGGCCCAATCTGGAACTGTTCATGCACGGCGGGGTGAGCTTCCGCCCGTATCGCGAGCAGTACAGGAAGATCTTCCCGTCATCCAACGTGAACTACCTGGAGAGCTATAACGCCAGCGAGGGGTTCTTCGGCATCACCGACCGCCATGGGGCCGAAGACCTATTGCTCATGCTGGACTATGGCATCTTCTTCGAATTCATTCCGGTGAAGGACCTGCATCGCGAGCAACCACCCACCAAACTGCTGCACGAGGTGGAGGCGGGCGAGGAATATGCCTTGGTGATCAGCACCAACGCAGGGCTCTGGCGCTACATGATCGGTGATACGGTCCATTTCACCGACACCAAGCCATATCGGGTGCAAGTGAGCGGCAGAACGCGCAGTTTCATCAATGCCTTCGGTGAGGAGTTGATCGTGGAGAACGCCGATCGCGGGATCCAGGCGGCTTGTTCGGCCACTGGCAGTGTGGTGTGCGACTACACGGCCGGGCCGGTCTACATGGATGAGATGGCCCGCGGAGGGCACGAATGGATGATCGAGTTCGAGGAGCTGCCCGAAGACCTCGAACGGTTCACCACTGTATTGGACCAGACCATGCGCAACCTGAACAGCGATTACGATGCCAAGCGCAGTTCAGGGTTGGTCCTGCAACCGCCCATCGTACATGCCGTGGCCAAGGGCACTTTCCATCGGTGGCTGAAACAGCGCGGCAAGCTGGGCGGGCAGAACAAGGTGCCCCGGCTCTGCAACGACCGCTCGATCTTGGACCAGTTGTTGCTCGGCACCCCCGCATGAGACTGCTTCTTTTCGCCTTGCTATCGATCTCCTCGGGGAGTTGTGCATGGGCCCAGACGGATACCGCGTACTGGACGGTCCAAGGCCCGGTCGACCTCTTCACCACGGATGAGCTCGGCAACCTCTATACCGTCCGCGGGAACGACCTCGACCTGTTCGACAGGCATGGGGTCCATTTAGCACATAACAGTCTCAACGCCTTTGGCCTGATCAGCCGGATCGATGCCTTTTCATCGATGAAACCGATGATCTTCTCCCGCAACCAAGGGCAACTCGCGCTGCTGGACAATACCCTGAGCATCCAAGGAAACGTCATGGACCTATCGCGCAACGGCTACCCGCAAGTCACGCTCGTTTGCACGGGGGTGCAAGGTCGTTTCTGGTTCTTTGACGAACGGGACTTGGCGCTGATGCGCGTGGACGGCAAGCTGAACCAATTGGCCAATACCGGGCGGCTGGACCAGCTTCTGAGCTTCACCCCGCAACCGACCTATATGGAGGAGGCGAACGACCGGCTCTACATGGTCGATCCCGAGCATGGCGTGCTTGTCTTCGACCTGTTCGGCACCTACGTGCGCACCCTGCCCATCCTCGGTGCCGATCGCATCCAAGTGCGCGAGGGCTTCCTGTGGTACGTGCACAAGGGCCGCTTGGAACGCTACGACCTGCGTGCCTTCACCACGGAAATGGTCCCCTGGCCGCAGGACAGTGCAACCGCGGAGGTGCTCAACGCACGCATTGAGCATGGCCGGCTCTACCGCCAAACCCCGGAAGCCATCCGGGTGTCCCCCATCCCCAAATGAGTACATGGAGGCCTCGTTTCACAGACTTTATCCACATCGGCACCTCGCTTGGGCTGAAGGGGGTATTTTCGCCATCCTCCACAAGTGAACATCATCATGCACATTGCGATCGCAGGAAATATCGGCTCAGGTAAAACCACCCTCACCAAACTGTTGGCAAAACACTACAACTGGGACCGTCTTGAGGAGGCCGTTGACAACAACCCCTATCTGTTCGACTTCTACAAGGACATGCAGCGGTGGAGCTTCAACCTCCAGATCTTCTTCCTCAATTCGCGGTTCGAGCAACTGCTGGATATCCGCCGCAGCGGGCGAAACGTGGTGCAGGACCGAACGATCTATGAGGATGCCTACATCTTCGCCCCCAACCTGCACGCCATGGGGCTGATGACCACGCGCGATTTCGAGAACTATTTCCGGCTGTTCAAGAACATGGACAGCGCCGTTACCCCGCCGGACCTGTTGATCTATCTCCGCGCCAGCGTTCCGAACCTGGTGAACCAGATCGCCGAACGTGGCCGCGACTACGAAAGCAGTATCAGCATCGACTACCTCAAGCGGCTGCATGAGCGCTACGAGGCGTGGATCAGCACCTACGACAAGGGAAAGGTCCTGGTGATCGATGTGGACGCCAATTCCTTCCATACCAACCCGGAGGACCTCGGCAAGATCATCAACTCCATTGATGCCGAGATCCATGGTCTGTTCCCGAACGAGGCCCCGGTGAAGGCTTCGCCGACCAGGAAAGCCGCCAAGACCCCGGTGAGGAAGAAGCCGGCGGTGAAGAAGAAGTGAGGCGCTTCGTTTGAAAAGAAGAAAATCGAAGGCTGAAAGTTGAAACGAAGTAACAAAGTTTCAACCTGCCCCGGACTTGAGCGGGGTTGTCAGCGTGCGGCTCGGCTTGCTTTGCCTCTGGCCGGCGGTGTGCGTTGACCGATGTCCACATGTCCGAGACGGGCTGGAGGCCTTGGGATGGGATGCACATGCCTACGGCACGCAGGCTCCGAAAAGATCCGAGCGCGAGATGGCACTGTCCCAAACGGAGAACGCCTCCCGGAGGAGGCGCTCTTCATGCAAAGCCGGTTGGCCTTTGATCGGATCAGTTGGGGACCTTGAACGCTACGGCGGCTGGTGCCTCGGTGTCTGCCGAGCGGCCCAGGATCACCTCTTGTGCTTCAGGAACTTGGATGTGCGCATCCGAGCTATCGTCCTTGGGCAAGTGCGGGGCCAGGACCAGGGCCACGATGGAGGTGAGCTTGATCAGGATGTTCATCGAGGGCCCGCTGGTGTCCTTGAACGGATCACCCACAGTGTCACCGGTAACCGCCGCCTTGTGCGCTTCGCTGCCCTTTTCATGGATCACGCCATCGATCAGCGCACCCTTCTCGAAGCTCTTCTTGGCATTGTCCCATGCGCCACCGGCGTTGTTCTGGAACATGCCCATGAGCACGCCGCTCACCGTGATCCCGGCCAGCAGTCCGCCCAGCGCCTCGGGCCCCATCAGGAAGCCCACGATCACCGGTGAGAGCAAGGCCAACGCACCCGGCGCGATCATCTCGCGGATGGAGGCCTTGGTGCTGATGGCCACGCATTTCTCGTATTCCGGAGCGGCGGTTCCCTCCATGATGCCGGGGATCTCCCGGAACTGGCGGCGCACTTCCTTCACCATGTCCATGGCGGCCTTGCCCACGGCGCTGATGGCCAGCGAGCTGAAGAAGAACGGGATCATGGCGCCCACGAAGAGCATGGCCAGTACATCCGCCTTGTAGATGTCGATGCCGTCAATGCCCGAAAGGCCCACGTAGGCCGCGAACAAGGCCAAGGCCGTCAAGGCCGCGGAGGCGATGGCAAAGCCCTTGCCCGTGGCGGCCGTGGTGTTGCCCACCGCGTCCAGATTGTCCGTGCGCTCACGCACCTCCTTGGGCAGGCCGCTCATTTCGGCGATACCTCCGGCGTTGTCCGCAATGGGGCCGAAAGCGTCGATGGCCAACTGCATGGCCGTGGTGGACATCATGCCCGCTGCGGCAATGGCCACTCCGTACATGCCTGCCAGTTCAAAGGAACCCCAGATACCGGCGGCGAGGATCAGGATCGGGAGCACGGTGCTCTCCATGCCCATGGCCAAGCCACCGATCACGTTCGTCCCGTGGCCCGTGCCGCTTTTCTGCACAATGCTGTTCACCGGGCGGCGCCCCATGCTGGTGTAGTATTCCGTCACGGCGCTCATCAGGAAGCCCACTACCAGGCCCAGGATGATCGCGAAGAAGACGTTGATGCTGGTGAGCGGAACGGACACTCCGTTGCGGACGAACTGCATGGTCTCGGGCATCATCCACTGTACCAGGGGATAGGCCACGATCGCGGTGAGGAGCATGGATCCCCAGTTACCGATGTTCAGCGCCTTCATCACGCTATCGCTCTCCTTGTTCACCTTCACGAAGAAGGTGCCCACTATGCTGAAGAGTACGCCGAGACCGGCGATCACCATCGGCAGGAGGATCGGGGCCATGCCGCCGAAATTGTCAACGCTCACTACCTCACGGCCCAGCACCATGGTGGCAAGCATGGTGGCCACGTAGCTGCCGAAGAGGTCGGCGCCCATGCCGGCCACGTCACCCACGTTATCGCCCACGTTGTCCGCGATGGTGGCGGGGTTGCGGGCATCATCCTCGGGAATGTTGGCCTCCAGCTTTCCCACGATGTCCGCGCCCACGTCGGCGGCCTTGGTATAGATGCCGCCGCCCACACGGGCGAACAGGGCGATGGACTCGGCACCGAGGGAGAAGCCGGCGAGCACCTCCAAGGCGGTCATCATCTGCTCTCCATTGGGATCGCCATCGGTGACGTACATCTTCAGGAAAATGATGAAGAGCGAGCTGATGCCCACCACGGCCAAGCCGGCAACGCCCAGGCCCATGACCGTTCCGCCGTTGAAACTCACCTTCAGGGCCTGCCCCAAGCTGGTGCGGGCCGCCTGTGTGGTGCGCACGTTCGCCTTGGTGGCCACGCTCATGCCCACCCAGCCGGCGAAGGCGCTGAAGAAGGCCCCGATCAGGAAAGCGATGGCGATCACCCAATCGCTATGGGCCACCAGTGTGCCACTCCACGCAAGAAGTGCCGCAGCGATCGCGGCGAACACGATCATCACGCGCCATTCCGCCTTCAGGAACGCACTGGCCCCATCGGCAATGTGCCCGGCCAGCACCCGCATATCCTCGGTCCCTGCATCCTGCTTGTTCACCCAAAGTGCCTTGCCGATCATCACCGCAAGGCCGATAAGCCCCATCACCGGGATGTAGTACATCAATTCACTTCCCATGTCCGTCTGCTTTTGTGTCTTCTGTAAATAAGGAACCCCGCTCGCGGGGGGCGCGAAATTAGCCGAAGGTTTGGAATGCGGGACAAGAGGCGGTTTTGGGTGTTGGAAATCCGTCACCAGTTTGATGAAAGATGAAGCTCGAAAGCTGAAAGATGAAACGCATGCCACGGAGTTACCTCTTCAGCAATGCCCCCCCGATCACCAATCACCAGTCACCAATCACCAGTCACCAATCACCAATCACCAATCACTCTTCTCCGCGCCCCTGGCTGCCGGAGGCATGCTCCGCGCCTCTGCGTCGCTATTCAAGGATCACCGGATCTCCGACTACGCCTTCACGTACGAAACGCTCTTCACCGCTTCCACCACGCGCTTTATGCTGGGGAGGGATTCATCGATCAGGTTCAAGGCGAAGGGCAGCGGGGTATCCGCTTGGGTCACCCGCAGCACCGGTGCATCCAAGTGGTCGAACGCATGGCGCTGCACGCGGAAGGCGATCTCGCTGGCGATGCTGCCGTACGGGAAATTCTCGTCCACCACCACCAAGCGGTTGGTCTTTTTCACCGAGGTGATGATGGTGGCCAGGTCCAAGGGACGGATGGTGCGCAGATCGATCACCTCGCACTCGATCCCGTCCTTGGCCAGTTCATCCGCAGCATCCAAGGCCACCTTCATCATCTTACCGAAGCTCACGATGGTGGCGTCCGCCCCGGGCCGCTTGATGTCCGCCACGCCGATGGGCAGGAGGTATTCGCCGTCGGGGATCTCGCCCTTGTCACCGTACATGCGCTCGCTCTCCATGAAGAGGACCGGATCGTCATCGCGGATGGCCGCCTTCAGCAGGCCCTTGGCATCGTAGGGGTTGCTCGGGGTGATCACCTTTAGGCCCGGGATGTTGGCATACATGCTCTCGTAGCTCTGGCTGTGCGTGGCCGCCAACTGGCCCGCGCTGCCGTTGCCACCGCGGAAGGTGATCGGCATGTTGAACTGCCCGCCGCTCATCTGCAGCATCTTCGCCGCCGAGTTGATGATCTGGTCACTGGCCAGCACGGCGAAGTTCCAGGTCATGAACTCCACGATCGGTCGCAGCCCGTTCATGGCGGCACCCACGGCGATGCCGGTGAAGCCCAGTTCCGCAATGGGGGTGTCGATCACGCGCTTGGCACCAAACTCGTCCAGCATGCCCTTGCTCACCTTGTAGGCCCCGTTGTATTCCGCCACCTCCTCCCCCAGGAGAAAGACGTTGGGATCACGGCGCATCTCCTCGCTCATTGCCTCGTTCAGGGCCTCACGGAATTGTACGGTACGCATGACGCTATATGAAAATGGACCGCAAAGTTAGCCTTTCGGCTGCTGGGAATGGACAAGGGGCCCACCGGGGATGGAACTCCGATGGACCCCTTACCGGTCCCTGCCAACAAGGACCGGACCGTCACAGCGTCACCGTCACCAGTGCCCCAAGCACCAAGGTGTGCGAGGTGATCTGGGGAACGGGGCCGTCGAACTGCATCTTCGCGATGATGCGCACATTGCTGCTCCTCACCAGGTCCAGCACGTTCACATCCGGCAGCTGCAGCAGCAAGGTCTGCGCGCCGTCCGGTACGGGGTTCAGCTTGGCCACCGTCACCGGTACGGACTGGTCCACCCCTATCCCTATAGTAACGGACTGCACGGAATTGTAATAGCTGTTCAGCGGGCTGGTGAAGTAGAGGCGCGCCTTGGTGAACCTGAACTCCTTCAACTGGCCCACGGTATAGCTTTGGGCCTGCAGCGCCTGGGCCAGCACGCTGGCATCCAGTTCCACGCTTACCCCGTTCGGCCCGGCCACCGCAGCGGAATCGATGCTGAACGGGATCGCCGGGTAGTCCATGGAGAACGAGGCCTCGGGGATGAGCTCCTCCTTTTCCTCCTTGGTGCAACCGCCCATGAGCAAGGCCACCAAGGGCAGTACCATTGCGGTGTTCCGGAAGTGTAGTGCTGTTCTCATCTGGTGCGGTTCTAGCAGTTCGCACGCTCTTACGCAAAAAACCCCTCCCGGGTTGGGAGGAGCCCCAAATCGGGAACATGTCCCGCTCACTGGAGCGCCATTCTTGATTACCCGCACGTTGGGCATGTTGTGAGGCGACGCTCCGCTCATGCCCCGGTTGGCAGAACTTCCGTGACCTTATGCCATGCCTCAGGGAGACAGGTCATTTTGAGCGGGGATGGATCCTGCTCAGAATAAGTGTTGAGAGCTTGCCCTGGGAACAGCACCGGGGACTTGGATGAAAACATTTGGCCGAGTGCCTGAATTGCCGAGGAACCCACAGCCTCACTCCTCCACCTCCACCGGCTTTCCGTTTTCCATCTTCACCACGCGGCGCACCACCTTCACGGCATCCGTGGCCGGCTGGATGGGCCTGCCATGCACCTCGCACCACACGTAAACGAACTCGGCGCCGAAGAACACCGTTTGCGAACTGTAGAAGGTCCAGATGAGCAGCGAGATGAGGCCCGCTGCGGCGCCGAACATGGAGGCGGGTTCCGTGGAATCGAAGTAGAGGCCGATGATCAGTTCGCCCAGCACGAAGAGCACCGTGGTGAAGGCCGCACCGGGGAGCACGTCCTTCCAGGCGATCTTCACGGCAGGGAGGAACTTGAAGATGAAGGCGAAGATCAGCGTGCTGATCACGAAGGTGATGCCGAAGGAGATCACCTGCACCAGTTGGGCGCCCAGCTCCGGCATGTAGTGGCCCAGCTTGTCCGCAAAGCCCCTCACCAGGGCGTTGAGGGTGAAGGTGACGACGAGCAGAAAGCCCAGGCCCATGACGAAGGAGAACGAAAGCAGCCGCGAGACCAGGAAGTGGACCACGGAATTCTTCGGCTTGGGCTCGATCCCCCACATGCGGTTCAGGGAGTTCTTCAGCGAATTGAAAATGCCGGTGGCACCGATGAACAGGGTGACCAGACCGATGATGGTGGCCAGTACGCCCTTGCCGCTGATGTAGGCCTCGCCCAGCATGTCCTGCAAGGCCTTGGCCGTATCGGGCCCCACCAATCCGGTCAATTGGCCGAACACTTGGCCGCGCACGGCATCGGGCCCGGCCACAATGCCGCTGACCGCGATCACCACCACCAATAAGGGAACGATGGAGAAGATGGTGTAGTAGGCCAAGGCGGCGCCCAGTTCAAAGGTGTTGTCCCTGCCGTATTCGGTCACCATCCGCTTGGCGAAGTGCAGGATCTTTTTGAACGTCTTCTTCATGCAGGGAACTAAGGGAGTGCGAACCTATTGCATCCGCTTCGTGCATGAACACCGGAGGAGGGATGGAAGTTCAGGCGTACAACAGGTGGTGCACTCTCCCCGGCACACGCTGTCCCTCTGGCATCCCCTCCCCTTTCTCACACCATCCCCGCGCCGGTGGTTAAGTTTGCCGCTCCATTTCAAGCAAAATAGATGAAGATCCTTGTATTGATCTCCCACGTGCCGGACACCACGGCGCGCATCGCTTTCACCAACGACAACACGGCCTACGATGCCAGCGGCGTGCAGTTCATCGTGAACCCCTACGATGAATGGTATGCGCTGGTGCGCGGCCTGGAACTGAAGGAGGCCCAGGGCGGCACCGTTACCACCATCACCGTGGGCGGGGCGGTCACCGAACCCACCATTCGCAAGGCCCTCGCCATCGGCGCGGACGATGCCGTGCGCGTGGACACCGAGCCCAAGGACGGCCACGATGTGGCGGCCCAAGTGGCGGCCTTCGCCAAGGACAAGGGCTATGACCTGATCCTCGCCGGCAAGGAGACCATCGATCACAACGGCAGCCAGGTAGGCCCCATGCTGGCCGAACTGCTGGACCTCCCCTTCCTCTCCCTGGCCACCAAGCTGGACGTGGCCGATGGAAAGGCCACCGCCGAGCGCGATGTGCGCGGCGATGTGGAAGTGGTGGAATGCGCACTACCGGTGGTGGTGAGCTGCGCGAAAGGCATGGCCGAGCAGCGCATCCCGAACATGCGCGGCATCATGGCGGCTCGCACCAAGCCCCTGCAGGTGATCCCGCCAGCGGCCACCGAGGCCCTCAGCACCACGGTGAAATTCGAATTGCCCCCGCCCAAGCAGGCCGTGAAGATGATCCCTGCGGAAGAGGCCGGGAAACTGATCGAGCTGTTGCATAGCGAGGCGAAGGTGATCTGAGGAAGAAGGACGCGGAGGCGCAGAGACGCGGAGGAATTCAACGAAAGCATCTGTAACGTCGACCCATGGGGTCGACAAACACAAGAGTCAACATGAGCGTTATCGTATTTGCGGATACCCGCGGCGGGAAGGTCGCCAAGAACACATTGGAAACATTGACCTACGGCCGGAAGATCGCCGCCAAGGACGGCGGCACGGTCACCTTGGTCACCTTCGGTGATGCGCCGCAGGACCGCTTGTCCGCGCTGGACGCCAACAAGGTGGTGGTGGCCCGCAACATCGGCGATGCGGACAGCCAGCAGCTCACGCGCCTGGTGGTGGACATGGCCGGCAAGGAGGGCGCCCAATGGATCATCTTCAGCCACGACGATACCGGCAAGGCCGTGGCCCCTCGCGTGGCCGCCAAGCTGAAGGCCGGTGAGGTGGCCGGTGCCATCACCCTGCCGAACGAGCAGGGCCACATCAAGCGGAACGTCTTCAGCGGCAAGGCCCAGGCCTGGGTGGAGCTGAAGACACCGGTGAAGGTGGTGAGCGTATTGCCGAACAGCATCCCCGTGGAGGCCGCCAGCCCGGGTGCTTCCGTGGAGGAATACAGCGGCGACCTCGGCGCGGCCAAGGTCACCGTGAAGGAAACGCGCAAGGCCGGTGAGGGCATCCCCTTGCCGGAGGCCGAAGTGGTGGTGAGCGCCGGTCGCGGCATGAAGGGCCCCGAGAACTGGGGCATGGTGGAAGAGCTGGCCAAGGAGCTGCACGCCGCCACCGCCTGCAGCCGGCCGGTAGCGGACATGGACTGGCGCCCGCACCATGAGCACGTCGGGCAAACGGGGCTCGCCATCCGCCCGAACCTCTACATCGCCATCGGCATCAGCGGTGCCATCCAGCACCTGGCCGGGGTGAACGGTAGCAAGGTGATCGCGGTGATCAACAGCGATCCCGAGGCCCCCTTCTTCAAGGCAGCCGATTACGGCATCGTGGGCGATGCCTTCGAGGTGCTGCCGAAGCTGATCGAGGCCGCCAAAAAATTGAACGCGGAGCGGTAGGTCCCGGTTGTCGGTTGTCAGGGTCCTTGGCCAGTTCGGCCGGACCGTTGGGAACGAGGCAACCGGCACGCTGGCAAGCCGGCCTTGGGCCATGGAACGAATGAACAAACCACAACACACGGAAGCCGGGGCCGACCTGACAACCAACAACTGACAACCGGGGAACGGCGTTCCCCTTATCTTCACCACCCGCAATCAAGTCATGGAAAAGGTCGAGCTGAAGTTCCTTCGCATCACGTACAGCCATACCCATGCGGGCGCCTACGCATTGATCCTCTCGGAACTGCACGGCGACAGGCGATTGCCCATCATCATCGGTGGCGTGGAGGCACAGGCCATCGCGATCCAGATCGAGAACATCCGGCCCGCACGCCCGCTCACGCACGACCTGTTCAAGAACTTCTGTGACCAGTTCAACATCCGGCTCACCGAGGTGGTGATCAATGATCTGGTGGAAGGGATCTTCCACGCCAAGCTGGTGCTGGACCAGGATGGAAAGACGGTGGAGGTGGATGCGCGGAGCAGCGATGCCATTGCCTTGGCACTGCGCTTTGGATGCCCCATCCATACCTTCGAGTTCATCCTCGCCGCTGCCGGGTTGAAGTTGGACGATGGGGACGTGGAGGGGGAAGCCGCAGCGACCGAGCAGGAAGCGCCCCCGGCAAAGAAGAACATTCGCACGGCGACGCCCGAGGAGCTGAGGCAGCTCTTGCAGGAGGCCATTGAGTCGGAGGATTACGAAGGGGCCAGCAAGTTGCGCGATGAACTGAAGCGACGGGAGGGCACCAATTGAACAGGACCAAGCCCAGGCGGACGAACCGTACCACCATGAGGAACGCCCCTCCTTCCCCGAACCCGGCATCCGGGATCCGCCATGGTGAAGGATGAGGTGAACATCCTGAAGAACTTCAGCATCACCAAGATGCTGATGCCCGTGGTGATCGGGCTCGGCATCACCGGCATCCTCATTTGGCGCACGTCCGACCTCGATGCCCTGCAACGTGTCCAGTGGACCTGGAACACCACCTTCTGGATGGTGATGGCCTTGTTGAGCCTGGTGGTCCGCGACTGGATGTACATGGTGCGCATCCGCCACCTCACGGACAAAAAGCTCAACTGGTGGCGCGCTTTCGTGGTGATCATGCTGTGGGAATTCGCCAGTGCCTTGGCCCCGGGCATGATCGGCGGAGGGTTCTTCTTCGCCATCTGGTTCCTCACCCGGGAGGGGATCGATACGGGCTCCAGCATTACCGTGATCACCTTCACCTCCTTCCTCGACGGCATCTTCCTGGCCGTGATGGCCCCGCTGGTCTACTTCGCCGTGGGCCGCTCCGAGCTCTTCGAAGGCACCGAGTTCACCGGGAGCTTCCTCGGCAGCAGCATCTTCTTTGCTTTCTGGACGGTGTACTTCATCATCCTGGCCTACAAGCTCTTCGTTGCGTACGCGCTCTTCGTGAACCCTGTATTCGTGAAACGCGCCATGGTGGGCTTCTTCTCCGCCCCGGTCTTGCGACGGTGGCGGCGATCGGCGGTAACCACCGGTGACCAACTGATCGTGGCGGCCAGGGGGTTGAAGCATCGCGGATGGAGCTATTGGTGGCCCGCGCTGCTCACCACGTTCATCAGCTGGAGCGCCCGGTACAGCATCGTGAACTGCATCCTTCACGCCTTCCCCGATGGCAGCCATTTCAGCGATCTGGTGGTGTATGCCAAGCAGGTGGTGATGGGCATCATCGTATTGCTGAGCCCCACCCCCGGCGGCAGCGGCCTGGCGGAGTTCATCTTCAACGACTTTCTCGGCATGTACGTGGCACCGGGGCTGGCACCGGCCATTGCCCTGCTCTGGCGGTTGCTCAGCTACTATCCGTACATCCTCATCGGCGCCATCATCCTGCCCCGCTGGGTGCGCCGGAACGTGATCGTTCCGCTGGTACACCCCTCGGCGGAGCGAGCGGAGAAGGAGTAGCTCCACCACCATCGGCATCGCGCACGTGCACCGATGGCGACAGGGGTCCGATCCGAGCGCAAGCGAGCAGGAGCGGTGCCGAACGCAGTCCTTCGCGGCCATGGCACGCCATCTTCTGATCCGCTCATCTTCCGATCGTCCGATCTTCTGATCCTCTGATCATCCGATCATCTGATTTTCCCGACCATTTGCTCGGTTCCTCCTACATTGACCGCCTTTCCCACCATCCATGGAGCGATTTCAAGGTCTTTTCGGCGTGGTGCTCATCCTGGGCATCGCCTTCCTTGCCAGCAACAACCGCAAGCGGATCAACTACCGGACCGTCTTCAGCGGGCTGGGCCTGCAGCTGCTCGTCGCCGTCCTGGTGTTGAAGATCCCTCCGGTCACCCGGTTCTTCCAGAATATCGGCCTTGGCATGCAGAAGATCGAGTCCTTTGCGCGGGAAGGTGCGGCATTCGTATACGGCGGCATCGGGGTGGAACAGTTCGACGGCACCGTTGCCAATTACGTGCAAGGTGGCTTCGTGTTCGCGTTCAACATCACGGCCACCATCATCCTGGTGTGCATCATCGTGGCGGTGCTCTATCACGTGGGCATCATGCAGCACGTGGTCTCCGTGATCGCAAAGGCGATGCACTGGGTGATGCGCGTAAGCGGTGCCGAGGCCCTGAGCAACGTGGCCAGCGCATTCGTGGGGCAGGTGGAGGCCCAAGTGATGATCAGGCCCTACCTCGCGGGAATGACCAAGAGCGAGCTGCTCGCGAGCATGACCGGCAGCTTGGCCTGCATCGCGGGAAGCATCCTGGTGGTCTATGTAGCCATGGGCGCCCAGGCCGGCATGGACCTCGCTCCAAAGCTGATCGCCGCCAGCCTGATGGCCGCGCCCGGCGCACTGGTGATCAGCAAGATCGTGTGGCCCGAGACCGAGGAAAGCCAGACCATGGGCAAGGTGAAGCTGGAGGTGAAAAGTCCCTACATCAACACGGTGGATGCCATCAGCCACGGCGCCGGTGACGGATGGCGCATTGCCATGAACGTGATCGCCATGCTCATCGGTTTCATCGCCTTGATCGCCTTGATCGATTACGGCCTGATCCGGATCGGCCACCTCTTCAACCCCGACCTGAACCTCTCGCTCGATTGGATCTTCGGTAAGCTCTTCTACCCGATGGCCTGGGCCATGGGCGTGCCGACCGCCGACATCGCCAACGTGGCCACCCTGCTCGGGCAGAAGCTCACCATCAACGAGTTCGTCGCCTTCAAGAGCCTCACCTCGCACGAGGTGCCCATCATTACGGAAAAGGGCCTGCTGATCGTATCGATCGCCATCTGCGGCTTCGCGAACTTCAGCAGTGTGGGCATGCAGATCGGTGGCATTGGCGAACTCGCCCCGGAGCGGCGCGGCGACCTGGCCAGACTGGGCCTGAAGGCGCTGATGTGCGGAACCCTGGCCAGCTACATGAGCGCTACGATCGCGGGGATCTTGATGTAAGTGGGCGTCTGAATGGAACGCGGATCAGTTCGGCGGTTGGTGGCTGGTGGTCGGTGATCGGTGAATAGCGGGCATTGCCGGAGAAATAACGCCGTTGCATAAGTTTCATCTTTCATCTTTCAGCTTTCAACTTTCCAGTTTTCAGTTTTCAGTTTTCAGCCTTCAACCTTCCAGTTTCAGCCTTCAATTGACCGGTGGTTCAAACACGCGACCTCCCCTCCCATTTCAATCTCTCCTGTTGATGAACGCTGCGGAGCAGCGCTACATCGCCTCGATCACCGCACTAACCTTGCGCCGTGAAAAAGGGCACGCACAGGTCGGCTGAGGAAAGCTGGGGCACGCGCATTCGCGCCGGGCTCCGTGCATGGCTTGGCCGCATGCGCGGCTCATCCGTGGGCAGCCACATCAAGGACCTTTGGATGCTGGCGCTGCCCTACCAGGTGGCCGCCGTGGTCACCGCGCTGGTCGCCGTGGGTTTCACCAAACTGTTCATGTGGGTGGAACACCGCAACGTGGAACTGATCACGGCCCACCCGCACTTGGTCTTCCTCACCGCGCCGGTGGCCTTTCTGTTCAGCTGGTGGCTGGTCACCCGCTTCTCCCCCATGGCCGGCAGCAGCGGCGTGCCCCAGTTGATCGCAGCGGCCGAGGTGGCCGATGACGAGGAGAAGCATGACGGGAGCTGGCGCTTCCTCAACGTGAGGATCATCTTCGTGCGCGTCGGGGCCACGTTGGCCATGGTGATGGGCGGCGGTGCCATCGGGCGCGAAGGTCCCATCCTGCAGATCGCGGGCAGCGTTTATCGCGTGGTCCACAAGCTGCTGCCGCCCTTCTGGCCCAAGGTGAGCCGCCGCGTGATGATGGTGACCGGCGGAGCGGCCGGCCTGAGCGCGGCCTTCAACACCCCGCTGGGTGGCATCGTCTTCGCCATGGAGGAACTCACGCGCACCCACATCGGCAAGTTCCGCACGGCCGTGCTCAGCTCGGTGATCATCAGCGGCATGACGGCGCAATGGCTCCTGGGACCCTACCTGATGCTGGGCTATCCCAAGATCGAGCGTGTGGGTCCCTCGTTCATGTACACCCTGCTGGTCATCAGTGCGGTGGCCGGTGCCATGGGCGTGATCAGCGGAAAGGCGGTACTGCTGTTGGACAAGTTGCGCCGTGCCATTCGCGGCCAGGCGGCCCAGGGCACCTTCGTACTGCTCTGTGCGCTCACGTTCGCCTGCGTGGTGAATGCCTTCGGCCCCATGGCCTTGGGTAGCGGCGAGGCGCTGATGGACCGCTACCTCTTCGCCACGGAACCGAACCCTTCGGTGAAGGATGTGGCCGGTCGGCTACTGGGCTCCATCATCTCCACCGGCAGCGGCAGTGCGGGCATGCTCTTCGGCCCCGCACTTTCTTCCGGCGCGGCCATCGGCGGCCTCTTCGGCCATTGGTTCGGCGTGGACCGCGGGCAGCTGAACATCCTCGTGCTCGGAGGCATGTGCGCCTTCCTTACCGGCATCACGCGCTCGCCCTTCACCAGCGCCATCCTCATCCTGGAAATGACCGATCGCCACAGCGCCATCCTCCAACTGATGTATGCCGCCATGATCGCTTCCATGATCGCCCACGCCATCGACGACAAGTCCTACTACGAGCGGATGAAGGACCGCCTGATCGCATCCGTGCCGGGGCTGAGGAAGAGGTTCTCCGGGGAGGAGAGCTCATAGAAAGGGGGACGCTGAGGCGCGGAGGCGCAGAGAAGAGAAAAGTTCTTCATAGCACCGTTCGATCAATGGAATGAGCACGAGGATGGGAGTTGGCCCATACACGAGGTATTTGTACTTCCTTTGACAGAATGGCATCGCAATTGACCTACGATGAGCTTTCAGAACTGATCATCGGTGCCGCGATCGAGGTCCATCGGGAATTGGGACCAGGGCTGCTTGAAAGCATTTATGAGCATTGTCTGGCACAGGAGCTGCGTAAACTCGGTTTTCCCGTGCTTCGACAGCACAAGGTGAACGTGAAGTACAAGGGTGAATAGCTTGATCTGGGTTTCCGCATTGACCTCTGGGTGGATCAGCGGGTCATCGTAGAGATCAAGTCGGTGGAGGACAAGCATCCGGTCCATGCAGCCCAATTGCTCACCTACCTCAAGCTTACGGATTGCCGTCTCGGCCTACTGATCAACTTCAACCAGGAAACCTTGGTAAAAGGAGTGAAGCGCGTCGCCAACAACCTCGTTGAAGGCAGCTAAACCACCGGATCACTTTAAGATAAACGGCCTTCTGCCAAGAAACTCACGCTTGCCTTAGCATTCTCCGCGCCTCAGCGTCTCACCCCCACATTCTCCGCGCCTTAGCGCCTCAGCGTCCAACCCCACATTCTATACGCCTCTGCGCCTCAGCGTCCATCCCCGCATTCTCCCCGCCTCAGCGTCCAACTCCGCATTCTCCCCGCCTCAGCGTCTCTGCGTCTAAAACCCAACCCACCTTCGAATTCTCCGCCCCTCAGCGCCTCCACGTCTTTTCCTCTTTCACCTCCGGGCAAGTAATTTCGCACGCTCCATGGAACAATACCAGGACCTGCTCCGCCACATCCTGAAGAACGGGACCCGCAAGGGCGATCGCACCGGCACCGGTACCATCAGTTGCTTCGGTTACCAGATGCGCTTCGACCTGGCCAAGGGCTTTCCGATGCTCACCACCAAGAAGCTACACCTGAAGAGCATCATCCACGAACTGCTCTGGTTCCTGCAAGGCGATACCAACATCAAGTACCTGCAGGAGAACGGGGTAAAGATCTGGGACGAATGGGCCGATGCCGATGGCGATCTCGGCCCGGTTTACGGCTACCAGTGGCGCCATTGGCCCACGCCAAGCGGTGGCCAGATCGACCAGATCGCCAAGGTGGTGGAGATGATCAGGAAGAACCCTGACAGCAGGCGCTTGATCGTGACCGCATGGAACCCCGCCGATGTGGACCGCATGGCACTCCCGCCCTGCCACTGCCTCTTCCAGTTCTTCGTGGCGAACGGCAAGCTCTCCTGCCAGCTCTACCAACGCAGCGCCGACACCTTTCTCGGCGTTCCCTTCAACATCGCCAGCTATGCCCTGCTCACCCTGATGGTCGCGCAGGTCTGCGATCTGGAGCCCGGGGAATTTGTCCATAGTTTCGGCGACGTACACCTTTACTTGAACCACCTCGAACAGGCCGAGCTCCAGCTCACCCGGGAGCCGCGTCCGTTGCCCACATTGCGTATCGACCCCTCCGTGAAGGACATCTTTGCATTCCGCTTCGAGCACTTTACCTTGGAGGACTATGATCCGCACCCGCACATTAAAGCATCCGTATCCGTATGATCATCAGCGCCATAGCAGCCGTGGCCGAGAACGGCGTGATCGGTAAGGACGGCGGGCTCCCCTGGAGCTTGCCGGACGACATGAAGTTCTTCCAGCGCACGACCCTGAACCACTACGTGATCAGTGGTCGCAAGAACTATGAGAGCATCCCCAAGCGCTTCCGCCCCTTGCGCGACCGCGTGAACATCGTGGTGACGCATGGCACGGACTATGAAGCTCCCGGTGCGATCGTCTGCCATTCCCTGGAAGCTGCCCTGGACATCGCACGCAAGGCCGAAGTGAAGGAGGTCTTCCTCATCGGTGGCGGTCAACTCTACAAGGAAGCCTTTGAGAAGAAATTGGTGGATCGGCTCTACCTCACCACGGTGCACGCAAAGCCCGAAGGTGACGTCGTCTTCCCGAAGATCGGCAAGGGCTGGAAGGAAGTGTGGACCGAAAAGCACAAGGCCGACGAACGACACAAGTACGCCTTTACACTGGCGGTATTGCAGAAGTGAGCTTGCCGCAGGTCAAACCTTTCGGGTGCTCCCTCGTCCTACCTCCATAAACCGACCATTCCGATGAAAAACCTGGAACAAGTTGCTTGGACCGCGGTGGTGCTCTTGGCACTGACCGGATGCCGAAAGACCAACGAGGAACCCGAACCGGCCCTGAGCTATACCTCCGTCTCGGACAATGCCACGGCCGAGGATTATTTCAATGACATGCTGGTCCAAGTGGAGGCGGCGGCCTCCGACAATGGGCTTCGCGATGTGGACGATGCCTGTTCACCCACGGTGACCATTGACACCATCGCCATGCCGCACACCCTTGTGATCGATTTCGGCAACACCAACTGCACGGCAGCGAACGGACGTCTGCGGCGCGGGGTCCTGGCGGTCACATTCACGGGACGCTATCGCGACGAAGGCACGGTGATCACCATCACCCCGCAGGACTATTATGTGAACGACCACCATGTGGAAGGCACAAAGACCGTAACGAACATGGGCATGAACACGGACCATCAGCCGTACTTCAATGTAACGGTGGACGGCACGATCACCGCGACCGACGGCAGCTGGACCGCGACGCACCATTCCCAGCGGGTACGAACATGGACTGCCGGCAGTGATACCCAGACCCCGCTGGACGATGCCTATGAGATTACGGGGAGCGGCAACGGGGTGAACCGCAATGGACTGGCCTATACGGTGATGGTCACCAATGTGCTGCACGTCCAATGGGGCTGCCCCTTCATCACCCAAGGCACGATGGAGATCACTCCACAGGACCTCCCCACACGCACCATCGATTATGGGGACGGGACCTGCGACGGAACGTTGACCGTGACGGTGAACGGCTACACGTTCAGCTTTACCATCGGCTAAGCACCGAGCCTGTAGTTGGAACGGCGCCCCATTCGGAAGGGCCGTTGCCATTTTCGCCTTCTCAAAGAGGGCATCCAAGGGAAATGATGATATCAACCAGCATGGCCACAGTACGGTCCCGGTGCCCCTCGCATGGGGATCCGTCCCATTATCCACGGACTGTCCCGTCCATGCTTAGGCCATTTCCATTCACCTGTATCTTGGCTTTCGCCCCTCCATCGGGTAGGACCAAAGCAACGATACCCGGGTATGGCCAAAGCAACTTCCAAAATAGATCACGAACAAGGAAGTACGGGGAGTTCCTTAAATTGGCGGTATGAACCCTCGTTCGGACAAGGGAATGCACCGTTCAGCGATCAGAAACTATCCTCCTCTAAAAGGGTGGGTCTCAAGATGAGGCTCATTTCCGGCATTCGGGCGTACCTCGCAAGCTCGCCGATCCCGATGCGGACGGTGCTGCTCGCAGCCGGCCTGCTGTCCGTGTTGTTCGTATTCACTTCGTTCATTGGTCGCACGGAACTGGGTACGCACATTTCACGTTTTGATTGGTGGATCCAGGCCCCGATCCCATTCCTCAATTTTTTCACTTGGGCCCTGGTGCTTCCTCTGGTAAATCAGTGGACGAAAAAGTGGCCGTTGAACAATCGTCCGCTGTGGAGACCGTTCCTCTTCCATTTTTCCTTGGGCCTGTTGCTATGTACGTTCCATGAAGCCTTCTCGAACTTGCTGTATGTCGTCGTGTTGAACGAGAGTGGCCGCATATCCTGGCAGCCAAGCATGCTGAACGGGGTATTGCTCAGCTTGCCGGGGGGGATCGTCCAACGGTTCATGGAATACTGGTTGCTGCTTGTACTATTGATGTATACGGAAACCCAGCGGCAGGTCCGGGAAGAGCGCACGCGCGTACTTCAGTTGCAGAACGAGCTGCAAACCACCCAGTTGCTCGCCTTGAAAAAGCAATTGCAACCCCACTTCCTCTACAATACACTCAACACCGTAAGCGCCTTGATGGACGTGGACAATAAGAGCGCACGCACGGTCCTTTCCCGATTGGGCGAATTGCTGCGCACCACCTTGGACGAGGAACGCCGTGAGCGCGTGACGTTGATCCACGAGGTGGACCACGTTGGAAACTATCTGGGGATCGAGACCATACGGTTCAAAGACCGGTTGCAGGTGCGCTACGACATCCCATCGGAATGCCAAAGTGCACTGGTTCCCGGAATGGTCCTGCAGCCATTGGTCGAGAATTCGATCAAGCACGGTCTGGACGCTACGAGCGATGAAGTACGCATTGACATCGTCGCACGGCGTGACCAGGGAAATATCCTTTTGACCGTGAGCGATAACGGCAAGGGTTGTGCGGATGTTTCCTTTGCCTTGTCCAATGGAGGCATCGGCCTCCGTAACGTTAGGCAGAGGCTCACACTCCTTCATGGGAACAAGGGAAAGTTCGAGGCCGTATCCGAGGAGGGCGGGGGCTTCCGAGTTTCTCTCGGCTTCCCCTATGAGGTAGCTGATCGATCGACCGGACATGAATAACATCCGCACGATCGTGGTTGATGACGAACCGGCCGCGCGTTCGCGCGTCCTGAGGCTGCTGGCAACAGACCCCGAGATACAGGTAGTGTCGGAGTGCCGGAACGGCTTCGAAGCCTTGGAGGCCATACGTCAAGGACCGCTTGACCTGATGTTCCTGGACGTGCAAATGCCCCAGTTGAGCGGTTTCGACGTGATCGAGAAATTACCTCCGGGGCACGTCCCGTTCGTGATCTTCATCACGGCTCACGATCGGTACGCGCTGAAGGCCTTCAACGTGCAAGCAGTGGATTATTTGTTGAAGCCGTACGATGACGACCGATTCTTCTCTTCCCTGGCCCGTGCCAAGGATTTTATCTCCATGAAGGAGAACAAGCGGCTTACGGACCGCATGCTGGACCTGTTGCATGGACATCTCAATTCGCGCAAAGAGTTCACACAGGAATATGTGATCAAGGAAAAGGGCCGTGAATATCGGGTGGCGGTGAAGGACCTGCTTTGGATCAGCACGGAAGGCAACTACCTGGAACTGCAGACCGAGGCACGCAGGTACCTGCTGCGGATGACGATGAACATGATAGAGACCGAACTGGACCCCACCGTATTCGTGCGCATCCACCGGAGCTACATGGTGAACATGGCCCATGTGCGGAACACGCGATACAGCGGCAATAACGAGTTCACCTTCACGCTTAGCAATGGGAAACACTTGCTCAGCGGGCGCAACTACAAGGAGCAGATCGCCAACTTGCTGACCGAGCGGGAACAGTGAACATGGTGTTGGGGCAGGCCGTTGAAATAGGGACAAGGTCAACGGACGATCAGCCGGATATCCACGTCCTTTGCATGAACCAAGAACAACCACATGCGCAAGACACTACTCCCATTCCTGCTCTGCATCGGAACACTCGCGTTCGCACAGGATCCCATGGAACGTGTATTCACCCTGCCCGGTGCCCTTGACCTTCACGGCGTGGCCGTGGACACTGAGGGGCACTTCGTGCTGGCCAATGAGAACGATGGCGACATTCAAGTGACCCGGATATCGCCTACAGGTGAGCACGAATGGACGTTCAAGTACCCCTATTTCGTGGATGAGGGACTGTATGGCAACTGCATCGCTGTTGGCCCGGACGGCATCGTCGTAGTGGGCTACGCCATAGGAACGGGCACCAATAGCCGGGACGGGATCATCCTGCGCATCGACCTCGATGGCACCCTTCTGAGCGCGAAGCGCATGGATGCCGGCGGATCCAATGCCCTCCACACGCTGACCGCCACCAGCGACGGCTTCATCGCCGGAGGCCGCACGGATGCCGGAGGCAATCAATACGACATGCAACTCACCAAGCTCAACACCCTGGGTGAAGTGCAATGGTCGCGCTACTATGGTACCACTGGCTGGGACTGGGCCTACAAGGCCACCGAACTGGCCGATGGCGGCTTCGCATTGGTTGGTTATGGCGATGGGCTGGGCACGGGCTATTCTCCTTCCGGTTACTTGGTGCGCACCGATGCCTTGGGCAACGAGATGTGGGCGCGAAGCATCAGCAGCGGCAACGGGGTGGATGAGGCATATTGCGTGATGGAATCCAGTAATGGGGACCTCTATGTCGGCGGGCGTTCGCTGGGCTATTTCACAGGAAACGTGAACGCCTTCCTGACCAAGATCTCCTCCACCGGCCAACATGTATGGACCCGTGTGCTCGAACAGGGGATCGAAGTGGTGGACATCGCTCCTGCACCGAACGGTGGCGTTACTTGGGTAGCGGATCCACAGTACCTCGATCAAGGTGAGGGCGGCTATGAAATGCTTTGGGGCCAATTCAGTGCTGATGGTACTTTGCTGTGGTCCAATCTTTATGGAGCAGCCGGCTCGGACAACCCACTGACCATCGTTCCCATGGGGGATGGTGGCTACACCATACTTGGGTTCACCGATAGCTACGGTACAGGGCCGGGTGATTGGCAGGGCATTTTGATCCGTACGGATGCCGCCGGCAACGCCGATTGCCACAACATCAATTTGGACCTACAGTGGACCACTCAAACCGCGACGGTGACCCCCTACACCAGTCTTAGTGGTTCGGCATATATCATGTATCCTTGGATCATGGGGCAGGAAGCAGTTGCGGTGGGCAGCTATGATCCGTGCTGCCAAGTGATCGCAGGGTTCAACATGGCCAATCCTGGCACCGACTACACATGGAACTTCACGAACACGAGCACCAACGCGGATAGCTACAGCTGGTCCTTCGGTGACGGAACCACCAGTACGGACGAATCCCCCAGCCACACTTACGCAGCGAACGGCCAGTATACCGTCTGCCTGACAGTGACGGGAATCTGTGGCACGGAACCCACCACGGCCAACAACTGCCAAACCATCGCCATATCCGTGGGTATCGAGGACCTGAGTTCAGGCCAAAACGTACCCGTGCTTTTCCCCTCACCGGCCACCGATGGCTTCACGGTGAAGAGCCCCAAGCCCATCGAAATGATCCGCGTGGCCGATAGTCAAGGTCGCATCGTGCGCATCGTGCAAGTGCAGGACCGTTCGGAAGTGAACGTGCCGGTGCAGGACCTTCGAGCCGGAGCCTATGTGGCCCACGTTGTGCTCGCCAACGGCAACACTTATCCCTTGCGCGTGATGGTGGCCCATTGATCCATGAGCCTTTGTGCCGGACATAGCAGCAAATGGCCCGGAGTGCTCCGAACCCGCATCGTCCTTACGGTGCTGGCGGCGTGCTTCGGGCCGCTGCTGTTCGCGCAGGAGATCTGTGACAACGGCATCGATGATGATGGCAATGGCTTGGTGGACCTGAACGACACACTGGCCTGCCCGTGCAACCTGCTTCCACCCCCAGTGAACCTGATCAGCAACGGATCTTTTGAGGACCACACCTGCTGCCCGGGCAACCCGGGCTATAATGCAGGCAACTACATCGATTGCACCGAAGGTTGGACCGACTACCAGATCTCCGCCACGGCCGACTACTTCAACCCCTGTGGCTTTTTCCCGCCCATGATCCCTCAACCCGTGCCGGATGGCAACGCCGTGGCCGGCATCGTGGTACACACGTGGCCGGGCGGTGCCTCCTACGAGTTCCTGACCCAATGCTTGGCCGCCCCCCTGGCCGCAGGTCAGACGTACGAATTAGGATTAAACCTGGCCGCCGTGCGCATGCAGTTCGGCATGAACGGCACTCTTCCGATCAATTTCGGGCCGTTGCAAATGGCCATCTACGGGCTGGACACTTGCCCGCCGCTGCCCTACACCATGTACGACCCCGTGTGGGGTTCGCCCATGCCAGCCCAATACTGTCCCACGGAACTGGGTTTCACGCTATTGGGCACGGTGACCTACAATCCCTCGAACGCTTGGCAGAATCTTTCCATCACCTTCGAGGCACCGTTCAATGTGGGTGCCATCATGTTCGGCCCTGCCTGCCCCGTTCCGCAGGATTACAACATGTGGGGTTCCAGTGAACCCTACTTCTTCATTGACGACATGAGCCTGGTGAATGCAGAAGTGTCCGTGACCAGCACCGGGCACCCCTGCACCAACGATCTGGTGCTCACTGCCGCCCCATATGATGCACCGCCCAACACCTATCAATGGTACTTGGATGGCGTGGCCATCGTGGGCCAAACAGGTCCGGTGCTGAATGCATCCGCCTTGGGTCTCGGTGGGGGCATGTATGCCATGCGCGTCATCCGCGCCAATGGTTCCTGCGCCCTGGCCCAAAAGGAGGTTACGGTGGCATATCCCATCCCCTTGGCCACCGCGACGCCCCAGTCCGGTTGTGCACCGCTTGTGGTGCAACTTACCAACCAGACCGACCCCGCAATGAGCGGCACGCTCCTATGGGACCTGGGTGACGGTAGCACTGCGGCCAGCAGCACCGTGATGCACACCTATACACAGCCGGGATCCTACAATGTGCGCCTTACGGTGACCACCGCGCAAGGATGTATGGCCGACAGCCTATTCGAGGACCTCATCACCGTGCATCCCACACCCGTGGCTTCCTTCACCGCCGATACCACCATCGGCTGCGTGGGCACTGCCGTTACCTTCACCAATACCAGTACACCGGCGGGGAACTACGCGTGCACCTGGTCGTTCGGTGATGGTGCCCTTGGCAGCGGTTCCACGGTCCAGCATGCATACAACAACCCGGGAACCTACAACGTGATGCTGCAGGTGACCAACGCCTTCGGGTGCATGGATGATGTGCTGATGTCCCAGCTCATCCAGATCCTGCCAACACCACAGCCGGCCTTTTCCATCAATCCCGTTAGCGGTTGCGTACCGCTCCATGTGCGCTTTGACAACCTCACACCCGGACAGGACCAACAAACGGCTCTTTGGGATCTGGGCAATGGGCAATCGGACACGCAGCTCAGCACCAGCACCAACTATACCACGCCCGGCACCTACAGCGTATCGCTCACCATGACCAATACGCTCGGATGCAGCGCCACCCTCACCGCTGCCGATACCATACATGCCTACGGGCTGCCCACGGTCACCTTCTTCGTGGAACCCGATACGGGCTGCGCTCCGCTCGAGGTTCAGTTCACGAACACCACCGAACCCGGCATGATCGGCACCTGCTCCTGGCTGTTCGGCGATGGAGGCGCATCCAATAATTGCAGCACCGGCCACACCTACATCAACCCCGGCACATACACCGTTTCCCTCATGGTCACTTCACCGGCCGGATGCGAGGGCGACACCACCTTGTACCATCTGGTGCAAGTGGACCCGACCCCTCAGGCAGCCTTCTCCTTCGGGCCGCAGCCTACCGACTTCTATCACCCGCTGATCAATTTTGAGGACCAGTCCAGCACGGATGCCGTCGCTTGGCTTTGGACCTTCTCCCAAGGCGCGCCAGCCAGCTCCCCGGAACAGGATCCACAAACCAGCTTCCCCGGTGATGGTGGCGGGGAATATCCGGTGGAGCTTATTGTGACCAATATGCACGGATGCACTGACACCGCCCAGCACATCGTAAGGATCGACGGAGTGTTCAGCGTCTATGTGCCCAATGCGTTCACGCCCAATGCGGATGGAAGCAACGATGTGTTCCTCCCCATGGTGCGCGATGATGCGGACCGCGATTACGATCTGCGCGTCTTTGATCGCTGGGGCAGCGAGGTGTTCCATTCCGATGAGCCCGCCAACGGATGGGATGGGCGCGTAAACGGAGCGCCGCCGGTGACCGGCGTCTATGTATGGAAACTGCGGGTGCGCAACGGGGTGGACCGCCTCATGCGCCAGTATGTCGGGCACATCACTGTACTGCCCTGATCACCGGTCCGCAACTTGTCCAACGGTCCACCCCGCGCTTCCTCCCGGCCATGTCATTTTTGGCGATCATTGAGGGATCTACTTTTCACGCTGCTTAACATGAACCGATCCCTGCTCAAGGCAACGCTACCGATCGCAGCTTTCGTGTACCTCTCCAACACCGTTCATGCGCAGCTCACCGTGCAGAACAACCTCACCCCGAACGACCTGGTGAACAACATCCTGGTAGGGCAAGGCGTGACGGTGAGCAATGTGATGTTCAACGGGCAACCGGCCAACACGGTAAACGATCAGGCGGGTTCCTTCAATGGCACCAACTCCAACATCGGTCTGGCCAGCGGCTTGGTGTTGGCCACGGGAAAAGTGATCTTGGTCGAAGGACCCAACAACTACCCCAGCCTCACGGTACCACCAGCCAACCCATGGAATACGCCCGATCCGGACCTGGGCTACTTTGTGAGCTCCCAGCACTCCGTGGCAGTATTGGAATTCGATTTCATCCCCACCGGGGATTCATTGAGCTTCCGCTTCGTCTTCGGATCGGAGGAATATCCCGAATATGTGTGCTCGCAATACAACGATGTGTTCGGCTTCTTCCTCAGCGGTCCGGGTATCAACGGACCCTACACGAATAGTGCGGTGAACCTGGCCTTGGTGCCGGGTTCCACTGCACCGGTGGCCATCAACACCGTAAACCCCGGTGTTCCTGGCTTTGGCAATGCGTCCACATGTGCATCATCGGACCCCAACTGGCAAGCGAACTCCATCTACTACGTGGACAACACCAGCGGAGCCACCGTGGAACTGGACGGCTTCACTGTGCCCATACGCGCCAAGGCGGTTGTGCAGTGCGGGCAATCCTATCACATCAAGATCGCCATCGCGCATGCGGGAGATGCCACCTTGGATTCAGCCGTGCTTATTGAGGGGGGAAGCTTCACTTCAACCGGGTCCCTCACAGTTTCAGTAAGCACACCCCTGGGCGATGGCACGCTCACCGAGGGCTGCGGGGAAGCGCTTGTCACCATCACCAGGCCATCCAGCGGTGATCAGGCGGACATCCAACTGACATACACCGGAATGAGCATCACACCCGGTGATCTCAATGCACCTCCCGCACAGGTCAGCATCCCGACAGGAGAGGATCATGTCACCTTCCCCATCAGCACGGTGCGCGACCTGGATGCCGAAGGCAGCGAATCGCTTACACTGATCGCGAGCTGGACCTCCAATTGCGGGTTCACCATTGTTGATTCCGTCTCATTGGCACTGTTGGACTATACCCCCATGGAGATCTTCGCCGAGGACGTCTGGTTGCGCTGCGATCGCGATAGCGTACTGCTGGAAGCGACGGTGAATGGCGGTCTGGGGCAGATCAACTTGGCTTGGGGATCTGCCGAAGTGCCCGGTCCATGCTACGCGCCCGGACTGGAGGATGGCAGCTATACAGTGACCTCCACGGACCAATGCCCCGAAACGGTCCGGATGCAGATCCATGTTCATGCCGGTTGTGACATTGTGATTCCCAATGTGATATCCCCGAACGGTGATGGGCACAACGACACGTGGGTGATCAACGGCTTGGCCAAGAGCGGAAGCTCGGTGAAGGTCTTCAACCGTTGGGGCAATATGGTATACGAAACTGCCAACTACGGCAACAATTGGAAAGGGATCGGGCTTCCGGATGGTACCTATTTCTATGAGGTGATCGATGGCCGCACCGGCAAGCGCCTTACTGGCCACTTGACCATCTTGGCCAATGGGAAACGGTAAGCCGTCCACTTGGAGGTTGATCCGGTAAGCACGCGCTTCATTCGCACCGATCTGAACCGTCCGTACCTGCAACGTCCTTGCGGAAGGACCCACCTGTTAGTTTGGTTGCGGATCGAAAGATCCAGCCGCAACAAAACCATTCACCAACCAACCCGAACCGATCATGAAAAACAGTGACCCATTTACCCCTCCTGTACAGCGCCGCACATGGCGAACGGGACTGGCCGCACTGGTGTACCTAGGCTTGATGTCCACGGTTTCGGCCCAAACCGCCAATCAATATGTCTTTTCTTCCAGCAGCGGGGCGAACTTGGACCCTATGGTAGGTGCTACGACCTTGGTGGGAAGCAACACGGATGATGGAGCCTCAGGGGTTACCGCCATCGGGTTCACCTTCAGCTATGAGGAAACTCCGTACACCGATTTCTCGGTCAGTTCGAACGGCGGGATGAGACTTGGCGGAACAGCGGTGTCCGCCTACACCATGGATAACATTAACGATGGCAACTATAACCCCAAGATCATTGCGTTCATGGCCGATGGGGGTACAACCCCCACAGGGAATGTGAGCACCGTGCTGGTGGGCAGCACCCCGAACCAGGTCCGCATCATCCAGTGGAACGTGGGAGTGGATTATAACGCCGTTGCCCCCAACTGCCTGTTCCAAGTGTGGTTGCATGAAGGAAGCAACGTGATCGATTTCCGTTATGGAACGGGTGCGCCAAGCACATATCCGGGTGGGAACGCCTATTGGTGGACCGGGATCAGCGGAGCGACGGGAAGCAATTTCCTCAACGTTCGCCCCGGGCCGACCGCCAGTAATTCCGATGCCACGCGCTTGGCAGCCTGGCCCGGTGATGATCTCCTATTGACCTTCACACCTCCTTCCACCAATTGCGTTACACCAACTCCAGGCAATACGCTGGCCAGTGCGACCTCGATCTGCCCGGGCCTGTCGGTCGCACTGAGCGTGGCCAACCCCGAGGAAGGACCCGGGATCACCCACCAATGGGAGAGCAGCCCGGATGGCAGCACGTGGACGGCCATTGGCGGTGCCACCGGTACTACGTACAACAGCGGCCCACTTGCCAGCACCACCTGGTTCCATTGCGTGGTGACCTGCTCCATCGGACCTGTGAGCACTACAAGCACCTCCGTGCAAGTCGTTGTGAGCAGCCCCACCCCAAACTACTACGTGTTCGCCGGCACCCAATACACGGAAGACTTCGGCACATGGCAGAACCTCTGCAGCACGAACGACGTGCCGGACTCGTATTGGGTCGGTAGCCCAGCATACGGCGCAGGCACTTGGCGCAATAACGCCGCTACTACGGTGGAGTCCGGATGGGATAACACCTTTGGCGGTTTCTTTGCATACAACAATGGTGCGGCAGCACCGGCAGCCCGCTTTCATAGTCGGCAGGGCGGTTCGATCACGGGCGTGCTTGATTTCCATATCGACCTCTCCTCCGGCACGGGTGGAGAGATGCTCCGTTTCGAGTATATCAATTCCGCTGGGAACGGCACGCTCGAGGTGCTTGTTTCGAGCAACGGCGGCACCAGTTTCTCGTCCCTGGGAATTCTTGGGGCCAGCACTGCCCCTCCCGGTGCATTCAACACGTGGTACACCAAGGAATTCACATTGGGTTCCACCTCCGCGCAAACCATTGTCCGCTTGAAGGGGACGGCCGGTGCCGGTGCGAGCGGGAACGATATCGGAGTGGACAACTTCCGCATCCTCCCAGCTCCGACCTGTGCCAAGCCCACCACCCCGAACGCGGCCGTAACAGGCCCTGGCATTGTTGACATCGGATGGACCTGCACGAATTGCACGGGCAGTTTCTACGTGGAGTACGGCACTACCGGGTTCACCCTCGGCACCGGCACTGTGGCCGGTCCCTTCGGCAGTAGCCCGGCCACCATCAGCGGTGTTGCCAGCGGCAATTACCAGGCCTATGTACGCCAAGACTGCGGTGTTAATGACGGCATCAGCGAGAACTCGAGTCCCGTGACCTTCAGCATCGTGGCCGGCGACTTCTGCGCCAACGCCATTGACCTGACCACCCTTTCGCTCGGCGACTGGTCCATCGTCGGCAGCACGGTGGGTGCTGCCAACAACTACACCAGCTCGAGCTGCATCCCCAGCCTACCCGGGCCGGACGTAGTGCTCTACCACGATGTGGAAGCAGGTGCCACGATCTCCATCGGCCTGTGGAGCTCCGCCAATCGCTTGATCGTGGCATACGGCGGAAGTTGCCCGGGCACGACCAGCGTGGTCTGTACGGCTGGAGGTTACTTCCCTCTTGGGGGCAACGTGCAGTTGATCAATGATTATGAAACGTTGATCTGGACCAATACTGGTTGCCAGACCGAACGGCTATATTTCATGGGCGATGGAGTTTCCACCGGTGGAGATATCTACATCTTCAACTACGTGTACACTCCCCCTGCGGGGCCCTTCTGCCCGGCTGTTACCGGTGTGGCGGTGAATACCGTCAATAGCGGTACCAGCGCCACGGTGAACTGGGATGCCACATGCAGCGGCAACGTCATCGTGGAGTATGGTGCTGCAGGCTTCACCCCGGGAACGGGCGCAACCGCAGGCCAAGGCACGGCCGTGGCGGCCAGCGGCACCAGCACCGTGCTCAACACACTCGCCTTGGATACACCCTATGACGTGTACGTGCGCCAGGATTGCGGCAGCGGCACTTACGGAGTGAACGGAACTCCCATACCATTCACCCTCATCAACGGTGATGATTGCAGTCGAGTGATCGCACTATCGGGTGCGAGTGGTTCGATCGCCGTTAATACCACCGGTGCCAACGATGATATTTCGGTTTGTGGCAGCGGTAACACTGGCGGCGACCTTGTGCTCTCCTACACGGTGCAACCTGGCTTTGGTGTCTACTTCACCAGCTCCCCTCAAGGTCCCTACACAGGCCAAGTACGTGTTGCCTACGGAACTGCATGTCCGGGTGCGAACGAGTTGTATTGCGCGGCCGGGGCAGCGGACTACTATTGGTTGAACGAGACCGGTGTGGCACAGACGGTCTACTTCATCCAGGATGGAAGCGACGAAGGTGCCACCACTATCGATTGGACCTACTTCCCAATTCCGGCCTGTACGGGCAACGAAGTGGTCGTGAATATCCAGACGGACCTAAACCCGGCTCAGATCACTTGGGAGGTCACCGATGCAGGTAATGCAGTGATCGCTTCCGGCACCCCCGGCACAGCCAACCAACTGGTATCCGAAACGGTATGCCTCGGTGCTTCACCTTCCCCCACCTGCTATGGCTTCCGCCTGATGGACAGTTTCGGCGACGGCATCGTTGGCGGCAATTGGCAGCTACGGACCACAAGCGGCAAAGTGCTCTTGGGTGATGACTTCGCCACGGGAGCGAACTCACCCTCTACCACGCCGGCGAACCCGGCCTATGGCAGCACCCACAGCTTCTGCCTGCCAGAGGGACCGGCGAACATCGCCCCCACCGAGTGCGGCATCATGAACAACAACCTGCTGAACAAGGTGTACTGCAACAAGGTGACCGGTGCAACGATGTACCAGTTCGAGTTCTCCGATCCCGACGCGGGATACATCCGCCGCATTGCGCGCAACCGCAACTACATCATCTTCAACGAGATGCTGAGCGTGCCGCTGACCCCCGGCGTGAAGTACTTCGCACGGGTCCGCACGGACCGCGACGGCCCCTTGGCCTCGGCGCACTTCGGGGCAGGTTGCGAAATGGGCCTGGGAGCCGCTCAAGTGGTGCCCTGTACCGAGCTGATCCAAGCGCCAGCATACGGGCACTCCTGCAACGAGACC
>JAIOIH010000083.1 GCA_019912395.1 Flavobacteriales bacterium
CGTGTAGGTGGCGTTCATGTTGGTGGTGCTCGGATCGAAGCTGCCCGAGCCACCGCTCCACACACCGCCGGTGGCGATGGTGAAGCTGCCGTTCAAGGCCACTGCCGCATTGTTGCCGCAGAGTACGCGGTCAAGACCCGCGTTCACCGTGGGTGCCGGCGTGATCGTCCAGGTCACCTGATCGCTTACCGCGTTGCAGGTACCGTTACCGACCGAGGTCAAGGTCAAGGTGACCGTACCGGCGGCGCGCTCGGCGGCCGTCGGTGTGTAGATCGCGTTCAGCGTGGTGTTGTTCGGGCTGTACGTCCCGTTGCCTCCGCTCCAGATGCCGCCCGTGGCACCGCTGACGCTACCGGCCAGTTGCATGGCGGAGGCATTGGCGCAAACGGATGCATTCGGCCCGGCATCCACGATGGGGGCCGGGGTGAAGGTGATCGTCCGATCGCTGGATACGGCCAGGCAATTGCCGATGCCCGTAGTGGTCAACGTGAGCGTTACCGTACCGGCCGCAAGCTCCCCTGCGGTGGGCGTGTAGCTGCCGGAAAGGGATGTGTTGTTGGGCGTGAAACTACCGTTGCCGCCGCTCCAAACACCACCGGTGGCTCCGGCCACGCTGCCGTTCAAGGCAATGGTGGCATTGTTCACGCAAGCCGAGCTGTTGGCCCCGGCATTCACCGTGGGGGTAGCCGTGAAGGCCAGCACCACTTGGTCCGTGGTCGCAAGGCAGTTGCCGTTCCCCGTGGTGGTCAAGGTGAGGGTCACCGAGCCGTTGGCGATCTCCGCCGCCGTGGGCGTGTAGGTCGCGCTCATGTTGGTGGTGCTCGGATCGAAGCTGCCGTTGCCGCCGCTCCATATACCACCGGTCGCGAGGGTAAAGCTTCCATTAAGCGAGGCTACCGGGTTGTTCGCGCAAAGTGTTTGGTTCGCCCCCGCATTGGCCGTGGGTGCGGGCGTGATCAAATACGTCACCTGATCGCTCACCGCGTTGCAATTGTTGTTGCCCGCGGAGGTCAACGTGAGCGTTACCGTTCCTGCAGCGATCTCCGCAGCGCTCGGGGTATAGGTGGTGTTCAACGTGGAAGCTCCGGGATTGTACGTACCCGTGCCGCCGCTCCACACGCCGCCCGTGGCACCCGTTACCGAGCCGTTCAAGGAAATGGCCGCCGCATTGGCGCAGACCGTACCGTTGGGTCCGGCATCCACCACGGGTGCGGGTGTGAAAGTGACTGTGCGGCTGCTGTTGGCCGGGAGGCAATTGCCATTGCCCGAAGTGGTGAGGATCAGCGTCACGGACCCGTTCGCGATCTCCGCCGCAGTGGGCGTGTAGGTGGCGTTCAACGTGGTGTTGTCCGGGTTGAAGGAGCCCGTTCCGCCGCTCCACACACCACCGGTGGCCACCGTCACGCTGCCGTTCAAGGCGATGTTCGCATTGTTGGCGCATACCGAGGAATTCGCTCCCGCATTGGCCGTGGGGGCGGTGGTGAAGGTGAGCTGCACCTGGTCGGTGACGGCCAAGCAGTTGCCATTACCGGTGGAAGTGAGCGTGAGTACGAGCGATCCACTGGCGATCTCCGCTGCCGTGGGCGTGTAGGTGGCGTTCACGTTCGTGGTGCTGGGATCGAAGGTGCCTGCACCACCGCTCCACACCGCTCCGGTGGCCACGGTGAAGCTGCCATTGAGCGCGGTGCCCGCATTGTTGGCACAAAGCACCTTGTCCGCTCCGGCATTCACGGTGATCGCCGGGGTGAAGGTCACCAGCATACTGTCCTTCACGGCATCGCACACCCCATTGCCGGTGGTGGTCAAGTAGATCCAAACGGAACCGGCGGTGATCTCCGCTGCGGTGGGCGTGTAGTTGGCGTTCAGGTTGGAATTCGAAGGAAGGAAGCTGCCCGCACCGCCGGTCCACACACCGCCTACCGCGTTCAGTACGTTGCCGCTGAGTGCAACCCCAGGATTATTGGTGCAAACGAACTGATCGGCCCCCGCGTCGGGGATCGGCTTCGCGCTGAAGGTCAGCGTCATGTCGTCCTGCTGGGGCGTGCAATGCCCGGTGGACGTTAGCGTGAGCGTCACACTGCCTATGGCGATGTCGCCGATGCTGGGTTCGTAGGTGGCATTGAGGGTGGTGGCACTGGGCTGGAAGGTGCCGCTGCCGGTGCTGGTCCAAATGCCCGTGGTGCTACCACCGGAGACCGTACCGGAGAGGTCGGCCGATTCACCGGCGCACAGGTTCTGATCGATCCCGGCGTTGACGTCGATCTTGCCGGAGAACTCCGAGAAGAAGCCATAGCGGCAACCCGATCCAGCACCACCGTTGATCACCCCCAGGGAGAACACGTCCGAGGTGTTGCTCACGATGATCGCCTGGTTCACCGGGACTTGTGTGATGTTGTACTGGATCCGTGCCGCCATCCATTCGCCGCCGGTGCCGGGCACCGTTACAAAGGCCGACCCCGGTATGGTCGCCGTGCCGGGACCGGTGACCACGAAGTCGTCTTCCGAGCCGGCGCGCACCAAGAGGTTCAGGAAGAAGCCTTCACTCGTGGAGCGCGTTACCCCCACCTGCTGGCTGCCCGCGCAGTTCAAGGGAGGAAGGATGGCCATGCCCATCTCGCAGCCAAAACCCGTGACGTGGATGGCATAGACCGGCTTCGAGGCCGTCATGTACGTGGCATTGTTGGCCGCCCCGCTCAGGTAGTCCATGTCGTGGCGGTAGTACTGCCCCGCGAAGAGCGTGGCCACGGGCGTGCTGCCCCCATCGATGTAGATCTTGGTGTTGTTCTCCACGGCCATCAGGAACGCCGACTCGTCTCCCGTGGCGTACAAGGCGCCTTTCACGGCCACATATTCGGTACCGAGGATGCCCACCGGAACGATCTGGTCCATCATCAGGTCGTAGCAGCCGCCGGAGGGGTTGTGGTTCGAGTCGTCCTTGATGGAGATCGCGATGGGCTTGTCCGAAAGCACGGCCGCACCCGAGGGGTGCTTGGTGGGGTCGGTATAGGTGCTGTAATTGGTGTTCGCGCAGGAATAGGTCTGTCCCTGGTCCAAGCTGATCATGAAGGGCGTTAGTGCGGGGTGGCCGTCCACGTCCACCGGGGAGTTGATCAGCACGGTGGTGTTGTCCTCCGTGGCCACGATCTCGAACGAGGCGAACGCCTTGTCAGCGTTGTTCCCAAAGTTGTGGTTATTGAAGGGTGCATGCTTATGGAGCGGGATGTAGAACTCCGTGCCCAAGCCGTTCGCTCCCTTAAGCGCCAGGATGTCCGGGTTGTTGGTGTTGCTGGTCTCGTAATAGCAGGTGATGTCCGCAGTGGCCGTGATGTGCAGGCCGGTATTGCAAATGGTGTTGGTGGGGCGCGTCTCCAGCTGGGCTTTCAACGAGGTCATGTTGTAGCGCACGGAACTGTTCGCCGCAACGTTCAGCACGATGGGGGAGCCTCCGTTGAACCCGGCGTTCGCCGGCTGGGCGATGGTGACCGTGGCCGCCGTGTTCCCCGCTGTTACGTTGAAGTAGATCGGCTCATCGCCCGGCGTATTGTGAAGGCGGGTCACGTCCGGCGGTGCCACCCAGAATTCGGTACCGGTCTGCGCGACCAGGACCGAGGGAGCAAGCACCAGCAGCAGGAGAAAGAGAAATTGTTTCATGGGTCCAGCGTGTTATCCCTAGACAGGGGAAACGGGACGCGTTTACGGTCACCCCCTCCCATTGGTTCGCTTTCGTCGGGAAAAACACCCCGTTCGTCGAAACGACTGGCCGGCTTGGAACATGGGAAAAGCGCTTCCCGCAGCCCAATGAACCGCCCGAAATGGTCGACGGAAGAGGACCCGAAGACGATGGAGGAGATAAGAACCGCCTCTTCCTCACCTCCTTGTCCTACATTTGATCTTCGTCCTTCGCCCGGTATGCCCCTTCGCGATCTGCTCCCCTGGCCGCTCATGGCAGCCCTTGCTTGGGTCCCTGCATTGCTGTGGGCCCAGCCTGCGGATGCCGAACGGAGTTGTGATCCCGCCGCGATCGATACCGCGCTCAGCAACAGCCCCATCTGTCCGGGTGACCACGTCAACTTGTCCGTCATCGCCACGGGCGATATTCTGGGGTATTCCTGGGAAGGCCCCGGAACCGGCACCTTCTTCAGCTTTTCTCCCAACTACTCCTTCCCCTTCCCGATCCTCGGGGAGTACACCGTCATCGTATACGGGGAATGCGGGAACGATACCGCCGTGGTGGCGATCACAGCCCAAGGTGCCGGAGCAGGCCACGATGACACCTTGCATGTTTGTGATAATGGGCCTCCACGCGCATTGGAGATGTCGCTGGGCCCGCATGCGGCAGGGGGCGCATGGGGATTCAACGAACTGCCCCATAGCGGTATCTACGATCCGGCGATCGACCTTCCGGGGGATTACGTCTACACCGCTCCTTTCCCCGCCACCTGTCCCGGAACCTCCCAAACCGCCACCATCACCGTGGTGGAGACCGCAGTGGGACGTGATACGGCCATCACCATTTGTGAGAGCGATAGCGCCTTCGACCTTATGGGGGCCCTTGCGCCTGGGGTGGCATCAGGTGGCGAATGGAACCGGTACGTGTTCATCTCGCTCGTACCCCATAGCGGCATTTATGAGCCGGGGATCGATTCCTCCGGGACCTTCCGGTATTCGGTACGGGGCTGCTTCGCGCTGGTGATGATCACGGAAGACCCCCTTCTCCCTTGGTTCGAGGATGTGGACGACGACGGTTTCGGCGACCCCTTGGTGATGGAATGGAGCTGTGAACACGTCCCGGGCTACGTGGCCGACAGTACGGACAACTGCATCGGCGTGGTGGGCAAGGTGGGCGAACCCTGTGATGATGGCCTCTCCGAGACCGTGGACGACATGATCACGGACTCCTGCACCTGCGCCGGGTCCCTGATCACCGGTATCCGATCGCCACAGGACCTCCTCCTGCCCTTCTCCATCTGGCCCAACCCCAATGCCGGCGAAAGTCTGTTGCTGCGAACAGCGGAGATCGGCCGGGGCGAGGTGGAGGTATTCGATGCGATGGGCCGACTTCACTTCTCGATGGGCGCGATGCTCTCCCCTGAACCCTTGTCCATCGACCTGGGGGAGCGATTGGCCAAGGGCCTGTACGTGGTGCGTGTCACCGCGAACGGCCGCAGGGGCACCGTCCCTCTAATGATCCGATAGGGTTCTCCCGAAACCCCGGCACCGTTTTCTTCGTTCAGTGGCCCGTTCCAATCGACGGACCATGAAAAAAGAACTATCGATCCTTGCGGCTTGCCTCTCCATCACGGGGTTCGCCCAATCCGGTGATGTAGCACTTATGCAGCGTCCAGGGACAATTCACATGGACAGCCGGACAATGGAGGCGCCAGCCTACGAGCTGGTCTCCTTCGTGGCCACCGCCGTTAGTGGCGAGGGCATCAGCCTGCACTGGAACACCGCGACCGAGGGCCCCAACACCATGTTCACCGTGGAGCGCTCTTCCGACCGCATGAACTGGCGAACCGCCTTCACGCAGGACGGCGAAGGGGCGCACAGCGGCTACACCGCCTACGAAGTGATGGACATGGCACCATTCTCGGGCATCTCCTACTATCGATTGATCGCCACCCAGGGTGGAGAGGAACTGGAAGTGTCCGATGACTTTGCCGTGGAATACAACCCGGTCCCGGCCTTGCGGATCCACGGCGATCGCGACCCGGAACGGTTCACCGTACGCGGTGATGGATCCATCAGCGACGTACAGCTCTTGAACAACCGCGGCCAGTTCATGCCGATGAACCTTACCTATGTCGGTGATCAGGTGCTCGTGCGCACCGAAGGCTTGGAGCCGGGCACCTATTTCGTGCAAGCCATCGTGAACGGCAACCCCGTACTGCGCACCGTGCTGGTGACCGCAACCGGCGTGATCGGGGGGTAAAAACAATAAAGCTCCAGCGTTCCCGCAGGGGCTTTTGCCACTATGCTCCCCCAGTGGTCTCCCGAAGGGGACCCGGAGGAACCGACGCCTACCGCATGATGCTCAACCGCTGCACTGTACTCTTTGAACCTGTTTACCCCGCTGGTGCTGTTGCTGGAGCGTTCGAGGATGGTGTTGAAGCGATCTCCGCTGTTCCCGAAGGCCCTTGCCGAACACATTGGCCGAGGCATCGACCGGTGCCGTGGACCACAAGGCCCCGAACGGAAAGCGGAACAGAAGTGAGGAACGCACTGCTCCAGGAGCGATGCGTGGGAACTGGGAACCCCTGGCGCCATGGGGCGAACGGTGCTGCCCCGAATTTCAGCCCATTCGTGGTTCGCGGGGCTGGAATTCGTGGGTAAGCGGGATCTTGATCTTTGCGACCGCCCATCCGGAACGTGTCCGGTACTTTCGCCGACCGCCAGTCCCTCCTGCCCTGCCCCTCAAGCCATGGATACCTCACACTATTGGAGCAACCTCGTCAGTGTGCTGACCGTGATCGGGTCGCTCGGCCTCTTCATCTTCGGGATGAAGATCATGAGCGAGGGCATCCAGAAGGCGGCCGGCAAAAAGCTGCGCCAGATCCTGGGGGCCATGACGCGCAACCGCTTCTTCGGCGTGTTCACCGGCTTCTTCATCACCGGCCTCATCCAGTCCTCCTCGGCCACCACGGTGATGACCGTGAGCTTCGTGAACGCCGGTCTGCTCACCTTGGTGGAATCCGCAGGTGTGATGATGGGAGCCAATATCGGCACTACGGTAACAGGCTGGATCGTGAGCTACCTCGGCTTCAAGTTCAAGGTGTCGGCCATCGCGATTCCGCTCATGGCCTTCGCCTTGCCCATGATCTTCATGCGCCGCGCCGTGGTGCGCTCGTGGGGCGAGTTCCTCATGGGTTTCGCGATCCTCTTTCTGGGTCTGGCGGCCTTGAAGGATTCCGTTCCCGATCTGAAGGAGAGCCCGGAAGTGCTGCGGTTCCTGAGCGCATACGCAGACCCCAGCCTGCTCTCGCGCCTGATGTTCGTGGGTGTGGGCGCCTTGCTCACGATCATCGTCCAGTCGTCCAGCGCGGCCATGACCCTCACGTTCGTGATGACGGCCAACGGCTGGATCCCGTTCGAGGTGGCGGCGTCGATGATCCTCGGGGAGAACATCGGCACCACGATCACCGCGGAGTTGGCATCCATGGTGGGCAACGTGCATGCGAAGCGCTCTGCCCGCATCCACAGCTTGTTCAATATCATCGGTGTGGCCTGGATGGTGGTGCTGATACCCCATGCCTTGAAGTTGATCACCTGGTTCTCGGTGGATGTGATGGGGAACGCGAGCCCGTATGCGGGATCCACCGCGTCACCAGAGGCCATTCCCTTGGCGTTATCCTATTTCCACACCTTCTTCAACATGGCGAACATGTTCCTGCTGATCGGCTTCGTGGGGCCCTTGGTGAAAACCGCGATCTGGTCGGTGCCCAGTAGGACGGATGAGGATGAGGAATTCCATCTGGAGCACATCGGTTCCGGCGTGGTGAACACCCCCGAACTGTCGGTGATCGAGGCCAGCCGGGAGGTCGCGCGCTTCGGCAAGCTCGTGTCCAAGATGAACAGGATGGTGACCCGCTTGATCACCGAGACCGACCTGAAGGCGCGTACCAAGCTGTACAAGAAGATCAGGAAATACGAGGAGATCACCGATCGCGTGGAAGTGGAGGTGGCCAACTTCCTGACCAAGGTGAGCCAGGGCGAGTTGAGCGAAGGGCTCTCGATCCGGATCCGTGGCATGCTCTCGGAGATCAACGACATGGAGCGCATCGCTGACATCTACTTCCAGATGAGCATGGTGATCCGGCGCAAGGAGGAGGAGCAACTGTGGTTCACCCCCGAACAACGGCAAGACCTGCTGGGCATGTTCGAACTCCTCGAAAAGGCACTTCACGTGATGTGCAAGAACCTCGACGTGGAGGACAAAATGTACTTCGACGAGGCCTTTGAGCTGGAGCAACTGATCAACAAGCGGCGCGACGAACTGCGCGAGGCGCACCTCAAGAGCATCGAGACCGGTGACTACAATGTGCGCAGCGGCCTGGTGTACAGCGACCTGTTCTCTTCCTGCGAAAAGGTGGGCGACCACGTGATCAATGTATCGGAGGCTGCGGACGGGTTCGCGTACCGGACCTAGGATGGGATCCCACCTTGGGTGGTTGCAGACCCGGAGCGACGGACCGGTCCGCCTCACACATTGTGGACCGACCTTCTTCGGCCTGTGATTATTTCACTTCTTTTACCCGTAGCGAACACACTTCCATGATCATCGACGTACACACCCACCTCAACAATTACCACGAGGAAAAGGTCTCCTCCATCAACGAATGCCTGGACAGCCTGGAGGCGTCCATGGCCAAGAGCGGCATCGATCAGGCCATGGTGCTCACGAGCTACAAGGTGACGCCCAACCGGCCCAGCACCGCCTCGGTGATCGAGGCCATCGACGGACGCGACCATTTGCACGCCATCGCCGGGATCAGCTTCCTGCACTACACGCACAACGACCTGCGCGAGATCGGCGACTACCTGCGGTCCGGCTTGGTGAAGGGCCTGAAACTATACCCCGGATACGAACCCTTCTACCCCAACGACAGCCGCCTGAAGGTGCTGTACGACATGGCGGTGGAGTTCGATGTTCCGGTGATGTTCCACAGCGGCGATACGTACGCTCCCTCCGGACGCGTGCGCTACAGCCACCCGCTGCACTTGGATGATGTGGCGGTGGACCACCCCGAGCTGAAGATCGTGATCTGCCACGTGGGCAACCCCTGGATCAAGGACTGCATGGAGGTGGTGTACAAGAACCAGAACGTGTACGCCGACATCAGCGGCTTGGTCCTGGGCGACTTCACCGACCGTTTCGAGAAGTACATGAAGGGTCAGTTGGAGGAGATGATCCTGTACGCCGGCGAACCCGCCTACCTGCTCTTCGGCACCGATTGGCCCATCAGCACCATGAGCTCGTATGTGAAGTTCATGGCGCAACTCGACCTCCCGCAGGAAAAGAAGGAGCTGATCCTGTGGAAGAACGCCGCCAAGCTCTTCAAGATCCCGGTGTGATCACCCCCTGTGGTTTCCCGCAAGGGTGGGCCACGCTAACGCCCCCCGAAGGGATCAGGTAGCAAGAGCAAAAGCCCCCGCGTTTCCGCAGGGGCTTTTGCTTTCGCTTTTTCAGTAGCCTTCCGCCGCATGGCGGAGACCCTGAGTTTATCGATGCCTAGCGCATAATGCTCAACCGCTCCACGGTACGTTCCCCGTTCACGGTAATGT
>JAIOIH010000005.1 GCA_019912395.1 Flavobacteriales bacterium
ACTCAGTGTCTCTCGTTCTTTCAGCGCTTCAAGCACCACACGGGTCTTGAATGCGGCGGTGTGCTTGCGGTAGTTCTTCTTGGTGCTCATGGTTTGGCAAAGTTCCGACCTTCGCCTGTCCCGATTCTCCCGACCACCTCACTACGATATTAATGTTATGCAACCTGCAAACCCACACCAACAAAAAAGCCCCCGGTGCTTCTAACACCGAGGGCCGAACGAGGGCTGAGGCCCTCGAATTCCCAGATCCACGAACACTCGAATGAACATGAAACAGAGTTGACAAAGGTACGGCGCAGGCTGAAGTACAGGATTCTTCGAGATACCCTCCAGTAAGCCCCGCCACCGTAGCCACCGGACCAACATCTGGCATGCTCCCGCCACAGCCGTGCGGCGAAAGGGCATTATCGTAGCGGCTTTTTTTGACCGGATAGATGCGAAATGCATCATTACCAACGAACGAACAAAACGAATGCTTCCCTTAACGATGAACGGTGAACGGTGTGCTGCCTTCTTGGCGGTATGCTGTTCGCTGTTTGTTGCAACTCCGCGCTGTGAAGCGCAGAATTTAGTGCCGAACGGATCCTTTGAGTTGAAGGATACCTGCCCCTATACCGTCGGGTTCCAAGAAGGCGACAGACCGCTGTATTGGTACAGTTGGCTGAACAGCCCGGACTACTTCAACACCTGTGCGGGTTCACTGCCATTGGTGAGTGTTCCGCAGAACGGTTGGACCTTCCAATATCCTTGGGAAGGCGAGGCCTATGTGGGCATGCGTACGTACGATGGTGGTGGTGATTACCGCGAATATGTGGGCACGGAACTGATACAACCTTTGCAGGTGGGCTGCACGTACCAACTACGCTTTCGGACCAATCCCGCGAACAACGGCAATTATTGGCTCGTTGGTGGTAGTACGGCGTGCAACAATGTGGGGATGCTGTTCACTACCCATTCCAATGCCTGGTACGGGACTACTGGGCCGGATTTTCCCTATCGGAACCATGCCCAACTCAGGACCACAATACCGGTAGCTGATACTGCTGCATGGACGCTGGTTGAAGGGACATTCGTGGCGGACAGTGCCTATACCCATTTGGTGCTGGGCAACTTTTTCCCGGATTCACTCACCACCGCTTTCCAGATCGATAATACAGACCCTTGGTACGGGATCACCTTCTACCTGATCGACGGGGTGGAGGTCATCCCCCTTGACCCAGGATGCAACGGGCTGGGTGTGCAGGAGGATGAGTCCATCGGCACCCCACGCATCGAATGGAACGGGGAAATCATCCATGTGCTATGGGATGGGGAAGTCTATCGGGCGGAAGTAAGGGATGCCTGGGGCAGAATGGTCGAGGCGTCGAACTCCACAGGATCGCTTGTGGATATGTCCAAACCGATGTCCGCAGGAGTGTATTTTTTGCGATTGCAAAGCAAGGAGAAGCAGCAAGTAGTGAAGTTCATAGTGTGGTAAAAGTCCGGTCGTTCTAAAACGAACGACAATGAAAACCAAACAACTCCTTCTTGCCTTGGCAGGAAGTTTGGCCATGCAGATGGCCCAAGCACAGCCTTGGAATAAATTGCCAGGTGGCGATGTGATCAATACCACGGAATGGTTCGGTGCCGATTTCAACAGCACCATACCGCTATCGATCGAAACGCGAGCGAACCAGCCGATAAATTTCAGCACGAACAACATCCAGCGGATGCGGCTTACCGAGAGCCTTCCAGGGCAGGTCATCGGCAGCTACATCAATGAAAATCTGAGCGGGAACTTGGGCATTGGTGCGTTCACCAGTCCGAACGTTAGCCAACCATTCTCGCTCCTTCACCTGGACAATGGTGGCAGCCAGTTCTCCGGATACCGGCCATGGTTCCGCCCCGGCATGACGGTAACCAACGGCAGTGATCTGGGATGGATCGGATTGAAGAACGAAGGGGGCGACCTCAACCACCTCACGTTGGCTTGGGCGGACAATACTGCGGGTGACGGCGACAAACACACACATCCTATTCAATGCGTTGCGTGAATTTTCAACTTATGCCTCATCTCTTAAAATTTCGTACTACCTTCAGCATCTACGATATTAATGTTATGCAACCTGCAAACCCACTCCAACAAAAGAAAGCCCCCGGTGCTTGCAACACCGAGGGCCGTATCTAAGTCCCACGAATACTCGCATGAACATGAAACAGAGCTGACAAAGGTATCGCACTACCGCAAATGTGCCACTGCCCCTTGGCAGTACCTCCAAGGATGCCTTCACGGAATTGCCGCGAACGAAGGCATTATTGAAGCGGTTTTTGACCGGAGCGATGCTAAACCGGTCAACACGAACGAACAACGAACGAATGCTTCTTTCTTCAATGAACGGCAGGTGGCCCGGGGCAAAATGGCTCTTGGGCTGCCTGTTGTTTGTTGCTTCCTCACGCTGCGAAGCGCAGAATTTGATTCCCAACCCGGGGTTCGAAGAGACAGATACGTGCCGAGCGATCTTAGGCCTGAGCGGGATACATGATTGGTACAGTGCCTACCTCACGCCAGATCATTTGCAGAGTTGCTTGACTTATGGTGCATTGAACGGGTTGCCGATGAACTTGTTCACCTATCAAGAACCCTATGAGGGAAATTCTTGTGTGGGTCTTTTTACCTACCATAAGAACGGTCTAAGTGAACAGCGCGAGTGGATCATGGTGCCCTTGATTCAACCCATGGTGCAGGGCCAAACCTACTACTGCAGTTTCCGAGCGAATGCAGCTTTCGGTGGCAATGCGGAATATCCACAGATCTGGCTGGCCAATAGTAATGTGGGCATGCTCTTCACTACGAACGACAGGCATTGGTACTATGGCGACCCCTATCCAGCGCCGCTGAACACTGCACAAGTGTTCTATCCACAGGTCTTGACCGATACGGTGGGTTGGACCTTGGTGAGCGGCAGCTTCGTGGCGGACAGTGCCTACACCTACCTGATGATCGGCAATTTCTTCAGCAATGGCCTCACCGATACGGTGCATTTCGCAGATCCGAGCAGTGTGTTCCCTTGGTATCCTCGGGGATATACCTTGATCGATGCGGTGTGCGTTTCGGCAAGTCCAAATGGCTGTGACATGAGTCAAGCTGTGGAGGAACAGAATGCTGATCTGGTGGTGGTCTACCCCAACCCTGCGCGGGATGCGCTCAGGGTTCGGAAAGGAAATGGACTGGAGGCACGGGCATTGGATGCCTTGGGCCGCTTGGTCTGGATGGGTACTATACAAGGGGATGATTGGGTATTGCCGGTGGCCAATTGGGCGCGGGGGAGCTACGTTCTACAGTTGGAAGGAGCTACGGAGATGAAGAATTTCAAGTTCGTGTTGATCGACTAAGCGCATCGTTACGGTCCGTTCGTACTAAAAAACGATAGGACATGAGAACGCAACATACATACAGGCACCTGTTGATGGGTGCAGCACTGCTACTAGCGGCCCACGGTTTCGGGCAGGCTACAACGTTGGGGAATTCAGGAGCACCAGGAGACTACTTGGGCTGGGATTCCGGTACCCCCCAAGCCTTAGAGGTACGCCATGATGGGAACTACCCGATCCAGTGGTGGACGGATTCGATCCAGCGGATGCGGCTTACCGAGAGCCTTCCAGGGCAGGTCATCGGCAGCTACATCAATGAAAATCTGAGCGGGAACTTGGGCATTGGTGCGTTCACCAGCGGCAACGTGCAGCGGCCCTTTTCGCTGCTGCACTTGGACAATGGAGGTACCCAATTCTCCGGCTACCGGCCTTGGTTCCGGCCGGGGATGACCATCACCAACGGCAGTGATCTGGGTTGGATCGGCCTGAAGAACGAAGGGGGCGACCTCAACCACCTCACGTTGGCTTGGGCGGATAATACTGCTGGTGATGGCCCGGACCTGTTCAAGATCATCTTTTTGGCCAACCCCACTACCACGGGCACGGCAGGCACGGTCGATGGTCTGGAGACCATGCGCATACTGCCGACGACCACCGGTCTGGAGAGCTTTGTGGGCATAGGGGATTGGAATACGGCAGGGGTTAACCCCTCCGAACGTTTGGACCTTTTGGACGGCAAGTTGCGCGTTCGTGATCTGCCCAACGACCCGATAAGCACTTCCAACGATTTCGTTACGGTGAATAGCACCACCGGGGTATTGGAACATCGGCCATTGACGACCACTGGCTTATGTGCCTCTGGCTGGACGTTGCAAGGGAATAATGCTGTGACCGCGTTCAATAGCAATCCTTGCCTTCCGCAGAATGCGGATGCAGTAGGTATCGGCACGGCCTTAACCGGTGGTCCCCCAGCGGCCAAGCTGGTCGTACGCGCGACATCCATCAACACGGGCATGAACCTGTCTACGACCAATGCAGGGTCGGCATACGGCGCGGTGGTCACTGCAACAGGCGGCGCGGGAAGCATACGGGGAGTACAGGCTTTCACCAATGGTGACTGCACTGTTGCCATAGCCGGGGATTTCATTTCCAACAATGCCGCGAACAACGCAATTGGCATCAAGGGCACTGTAAATGCAGGCACCGGGTATAGCTATGGTGTTTCTGGCATAACCAACTCACCAGGCTCCCGTAATTTCGGCGTAATGGGTTGGTGCCATACAGCAGGTGATAATGCAGGAGCTGCAAATATCGGGCTGTATGGAGCTCAGAACACAGGTGCGTTCTTGTCTATTCCCAATGGGAACTATGGGCTGTTCGCCACCACGCTCAACCACCAAGCCGGCGTGGATTGGGCGGGCTGGTTCGACGGCAATATAAACGTAACAGGGACTGCCACAATTCCGTCAGGAATGTGGATAATGTCGGATGAAAATCTCAAGGAAAACATAGCGGATATTATGGACGCCACGGGGGTGATCGAGCAATTGGTCCCTAAATCATTCGATTATCTCGTGGACCAATTCCCACAGGTGGGCCTGCCTTCGGGGAACCAATACGGCTTCATTGCGCAAGAGCTCCAAACAGTGATACCGGAGGCTGTAAAGCCTATCACCTTCCAAGCCCGTTTGGACTCATTGGGCAATGAGGTGGTTCCGGCGCTTTCCACAATGGAGATGAACCCAACAACCATCATCCCCTTCCTTGTAGCGGCATTCAAGGAACAGTCTGCTCGCATTGATGCCTTGGAAGCTCAATTGGACCAATGCTGCGCTGCCAACCCCGGCATGGCACCGGGCGGCGATGGCTCCCTGAAGAGCGCCCCCGCCAAGGAGGACGTGCAGGAGCAGCGCTTGGTGATCCATCCCAATCCATTCACGGACCACACCACCTTGAGCTACTACGTGCCCCAGGCGGGC
>JAIOIH010000084.1 GCA_019912395.1 Flavobacteriales bacterium
GTGGCACCTGAGGCAGTTGAGGTTCGACGAATAGAGGCCAAAACAAGGGTTTAGTATGACAAATAGAAGGCAAAAACCTTCGCAAACCCTTGTCATTGCTCAAAACCCGTTTTCAAACTTAACAGTTGGCAGAAAACAGGAAGTGCATCTTCCGTACCGGGCTCATAATCGAACATCAAGAGTTGCTCGATCCTGTCGATCCGGACCTTCAGTTCCGTGGTTGGTGATCCCCTGTGCATGTTCCCTGGGCTTTGGTACCCGGTCGTTGGTACGCCAGGGAGGGCCAAAGGTTCCGGGCACCGGGGCTGGACTTAGTTCCCGAGGTCGTTGAAGATCCAATCGCTGGCGGTCGCAAGGAGGGGGGAGTAGCCGTTCTTCATGATCAAGGAGGTGTTGGTCCTGCACGAAACTATTCCCGTTCGCCGGTAGCCATGCACGCCCAACGAGCAACGGCGCATTCCGTTCCGGAAGCGGAAAGCACGACCTCTTTCACCAGGGAGGACCAAGCCCATACTTCCGTACCGTCCCTTGATCCGGAGCCACCGTTCGTGGCTTTGCAAGTCTTCATCGTCATACCTTGTCCTACTTTCCGATCGATCCTGAGAACATGGCCATACGCGCGTTGATAGTGGACGATGAGGCGGATGCCCGCGATAACCTTCGCCTGATGCTGAAGGAACACTGCCCCCAAGTGGAGGTGATCGGCATGGCGGCAACGGCGGAAGAGGCCCGGAAAGTGATCGCCGAGGGAAACCCGCAAGCCCTTTTCCTGGACATCAAGATGCCCGGCGAGGATGGGTTCTCCCTGCTTCGTTCACTACCCGTCCCCCACATTCCGGTGGTCTTCACCACCGCATACGATGAGTTTGCCCTGCGCGCCTTCAAGGAGAATGCGCTGGATTATTTGGAAAAGCCGATCGATCCGGAGGAGTTGGACCGCGCCGTGGGTAAGCTGATGCACACCTTGGGCGACCCGGCCGAGACAAGGCGCCACAGCGAGGGCCTGCAAGCGTTGATGAACGATCCGGCATCGCCCTTGAGCACCCGCATGGCCGTCCCCGGCCGGGATGGCCTGGTGCTGCTCCGGCATGAGGACATCCTCTATCTGGAGGCGAGCGATAGCTACACCGTGGTCCATGTGAAAGGCGGAAAGAAGACCGTCAGCAGCAAGCACATCCGGGTGTTCGAGGTCAACCTGGACCCCAAGAAGTTCTTCCGGGTACACAAATCATACATCATCAACCTGGAGCACCTGCAAAGCTTCAGTCGTAGTGAAGGCAACATGGCCGTGCTGGACAATGGTGCGCTGGTGCCGGTGAGCCGCCGCCGCCTGCCGGAGCTCCTGGCGATGATCAATACCTTTTGAACGTGGTGAACGCGGCAGGTTCCGATCGGTCGCAGGGCCGGGATCCGGGCTTCGCCATCGTGCTGTGCTCAGCTCTGCTCCTGCTCGCTACGCTGCCCCTTCATGCCCAGCAGTTCGGATTCACGCAGTTCGCGCCCCGCGATGGCCTTGCCCAAAGCCAAGTGCGTTGCATGGCACAGGACAAGGCGGGGTACCTCTGGTTCGGTACACTGGGCGGGGCCAGCCGTTTTGACGGGTTGGATTTCATCAACTTCGGGTTGCGCGATGGCCTGCCGGACCCGCAGGTGAACGCGCTGCTGGCCGCATCGGACGGTACGGTATGGCTGGGTTGCGGCTCCTTCCTCGTGCATTTTGATGGCCATGACATGCGCAACGTGCCCTTGCCCGCCCAAGCCACGGAGGTCCGTGTGCTAGCCTTGGCGGAAGGTCCGAGCGGCACGATATACGTGGGAACGGACGGTGCCGGGCTGCTCGAATTGAAGGGAGGTCGGGTCTCCCCCGCCGATGGCTGGCCTTCCGACACCGCGCAGAACGTGCGGTCGCTGCTCACCCTGCCCGATGGCAACCTCTTGGTGGGCCTGCGGAACGGCCTGCTGCGCGGGGGCATCGGTAGCTGGTCCGCAGTTCCGCTTCCGTTCCCGGCATCCATCAGCTCCTTGGCCCTCGGGCGTGATGGAACGATATGGGCGGGCACCTTCGGCGACGGTTTGATCGGACTTCCGCGGAACGGGCCACCCCTGCTTTATGACGAGACCAAAGGGCTGCTGCAGAACAACGTGCGCGCCGTGCTCGTCGACCGCCGGGACCGCCTTTGGGTGGGCACCAAGTTCGGCATCGACCTGCTGGACGAGGGACGCCTGCGCGCATACACCGTACACCAAGGGATGCCCAACGACAACGTGTGGTGCCTCTTCGAGGATGATGGCGGGAGCCTGTGGTTTGGCACCGATGGAGCCGGTGTGCTGCGCTACGCCGGTGCATCCTACGTCACCTATACCGTTACCGAAGGGCTGTGCAGCGACCTGGTGATGACCGCCCTCAGCGACAAGGCCGGCGACATCTGGCTGGGCACTTACGGCAACGGCGTATGCCGGATGGACGGCATGGCGCAGATCACCACCTTGGACGGCCTGCCCAACAACACCGTGTGGTGCGGGCTGGTGGACGCGGACAGCTCCCTGTGGTTCGGCACCAGCGATGGCCTCTGCCACATCGTGAACGGGATCGTGATGCCGCTGGACCGAATGCAGGCCCTGACGGGTCAGCGGGTGCTCTCCCTGTACCGCAACCCCTCGGGCGATCTCTGGTGCGGCACCCGGGACGGGATCTCCGTGCTCTTCCGCGACGGCAGGGTGGAGCACCACGGCGAGATGGACGGCATGGCGCTGCGCGGGGTGAGGAGCATCAAGGGTGGCGGGGCCGATACGATCTGGTTGGCCACGGACATGGGCATCGTGAAGATCGAAGAAGGCAAGGCCAAGCGATTTACGACCATGGACGGCCTGAGCCACAACACGGTCTTCTGCCTACTGGCCGACGCGAAGGGAAGGCTATGGATGGGCACGTCCAACGGCTTGACCTGCCATGACCAGGGACGGTTCACCAAGATCGACCTGGGGATGGACTTCGGGTCCAACTATGTGGGCCTGCTGCTGCGCGACGGGGAGAACAACCTCTGGGCCGGCACCAACAACGGGCTGTTCCATTTCAATCCCGACAGCCTGTTGGCGGATCCCTCGGCCAAGGAGCACATCACCGAGGAGGACGGTCTGCGCGGCTTGGAATGCAACCTGAACGCGGGCTTCATGGACCGCCAAGGGCGGCTCTTCTTCGGCACCAATGCCGGCTTGGTCATGCATGATCCGCAGCGCTCCCCCCTGCGCGCCAAGCTTGCCCCGCCCGTCACCCACATCACCGGGATCAGCAGCTTCCTGGAACCCATCGCGGGCTCGGACAGCATCGGCATCGGCACCGGACCCGTGCTGCCGTTGGAGGTGGGCTATCGCAGGAACCATCTCCTCTTCACCTATACCGCCATCGCACTGGCTTACGGGCGGCACGTGCGCTTCCAGTACCGCCTGGCGGGTTTCGACACGGATTGGCTGCCACCCACGGAGGCACGTTTTGCCAGCTATTCAAATCTGCCCCAGGGGGCCTACACCTTTGAGGTGCGTGCCGCCGATCGTCAAGGAAACTGGGGACCCGCGGCGGAGGTGGCCTTCACCATCACGCCGCCGTTCTGGCTGCGCTGGTGGTTCTTCGCCCTGTGCGCCGCAAGCATTGCCGGCATCCTGTTGGCCACGGCACGCTACCGCAGCCTTCGCCGCCGACGGAAGGAAAAAACGCGCCACCTTATCCTGCGCTCCCGCATGCTGCAGCTGGAACAACAGGCGCTCAACGCGAACATGAACCGGCACTTCATCTTCAACGCGCTCAACAGCATCCAGTACAGCATCAACCGCCAGGACAAGGCCATGGCGAACAAGTACCTCACCAGCTTCGCGAAGCTGATCCGCAAGAACCTGGATGCGAGCCAGAGCGACACCACCAGCCTGGCCGAGGAGCTCGACCGCTTGGAACTGTACCTGGAGCTTGAGCACATGCGCTTCAAGGACAAGTTCCGGTACGCCATCAACATGGCGCCCGATGTGGACCCCCATGCGGTGAAGATCCCCGCGATGATGCTGCAGCCCTACGTGGAGAACAGCATCTGGCACGGCATCCTGCCCATGGCCCATGCCGGGCGGGTGGACATCACCGTGGAACGCACTGCCGAGGGCCGCACACGGATCCGCATCACCGACGATGGCATTGGGATCGAGCGTAGCGTGGACGGCAAGGCCGGCCGGATCGGGGACCACATCTCCCGGGGCATCGAGATCACCAAGGGCCGTGCAGAGATCCTCCGCAAGCTCAACCTTGCGGACATCCGCATCCAAGGACCCGAACAGCTCAGCGAACCGGGGAAGGCGGGCACACAGGTGATCGTGGACCTGCCAACCCCGGTGTAAGACCATGGCCGAACCGACCATTTGCGATCCGGCGTCCGATCCATTACATTTGTTGTCCATGAACTACTCCGGAAACAGAACGATGGTCGGCAGTGCGGTGCTCTTCGCGCTGTTCCTGCTCGTTTCCACCGGCTGCACCAAGGAAGAGGTGGTTGCGCCCAACACGCCGACCCCCATGATGCAGACCAAGGCGGGGAAGGTTGACGGCAACGGAACCGTTGGCACTGGCACGTCGGGAAACAATGCCATTTCCCCCATCTCGGATGATGGCGATGACCTCGGTGACAGCGAGCGGTCCAACCGCCCGAAGAACTGATCCCGTAACACTTCGCAGGTTCAGCCCGGCATCGCCGGGCTTTTTTCATGTTCTTGCCGTTGCTGTCCCCCAAGGCGCCGTTCCCCGCATCGGGCATGCGCAGGCCGCAGGAGCATCCCTAGCTTACGGAATGCCATCAATACCCTGCTGCCATGCCCAAGCTTGTTCAAGACCACCTGCACCGATTGATCCAGTCCATGACCCGGGCGGAGAAGCGGTACTTCAAGCTCTACACCTCGCGCCATCTGGTGGCGGGCCACAGCAATCATCAGGCTCTTTTCGATGCCATCAGCGCCATGCCCACCTATGACCTGAAGACCTTGAAGGAACAATTCGCGGGCGAACCCTTCATGCGGCGCTTCTCCATCACCAAGCGGCGCCTTTACGAAGCCGTACTGGACAGCCTGGACGCCTTCCACGCGGAAAGCTCCATTGATGATAAACTGCGGCGAATGCTCCACCATGTGGAACTGCTCCATCGCCGGGCGCTCTATGCCGATGCCTCCAAAGTGTTGCGCGGTGCGCGCGCACTGGCACGTGCCAACGATAGGCAGGCGCTGCTTTTACAGGTGGCGGAATGGGAGCGGCGGGCCATGGAGCGTTGCAATTATTCAGGCATCACTGCCGCCGATCTCGCAGTCCGGGCGGGATCCGTGGCGGGCGTGGCGGATGAATGGAAGGAGGTGGACCGGCTGTGGCAGATCAAGAGCGCCTCCTTCCTATTGATCTACCGCAGTGGCCAAGCCCCCGGCCCCAAGGAGCTGGAGCAACTGGAGGCCCTTGCCCACGAGCCGCTGCTGGCCGATGGCGCCGGACTGCACAGCGCCCGTGCGCGCTATTTGCACCACCATGTGCGCAGCGCATTGGCCTACGCGCAAAATGACCTGGTCGCGTGCGAACAACAGTTGACCGCCTGCACCGATGTGCTGCGCAAGGAGCAGAAGCACTTCCTGGAAGAGCCGGACCTGGTGCTCGGCGCGATGGGCAATCTGGCCCATGTGCGCATGCGCTTGGGGAAACACGATGAGGCCTTGGACGGCTTCCGTGAATTCCGCAAGATCCCGCTCATGCTGGCCACCGCCCCCAGCCCGGACCTGGAGATGAAGCTCTTTGTGATGGGAACCAGTTTGGAGCTCTCCGTGCTTTCCGCCAAGGGGGATTTCGGCGCGGCTGTTAAACGCTTGCCCGCACTGGAGGAGGGCCTGAACAAATATGGCGACCGCGCCAGTGCTGTGCGCCGGGCGGAACTGGCCCTTCAGGCCGCCTATGTCTCATTCGGGGCAGGTGAGGCGGACCGGGCCTTGCGTTGGTGCAATCGCCTGCTGAATGAGAAAGGCATTGAAGCCCATCGGGAGATCCACGCCTTGGGCCGAATGATGAACGTGATGACCTTGGTGGAGCTGGACAAGGACGAACTCCTGAGCTATCTCTTGCGGAACAACCAGCGATTCCTGAAACAGCACGGCTCCCCCTTCACCATGGAGCAGGACCTGCTGGAGCATGTGCGGGTACTCTTAAAAGGTCCACGGAAGGTCCGACAGATGCGCTGGCGTGCGCTCGCGGAAAAGCTGGCCGAAGCCGCAATGGATCCGCGCGAGGCTACGGTGCTGGACCACATTGACCTGTTGGGTTGGGCACGCGCAAAGGCCACGCTCACGAACTTCGGTGAACTGGTCCGCGAGAAATGGCGCAACTCCGTCCTCCCGGCCGGAAGGCCCTCCATCAAGGCGAAGGCGAAGCGGGCTGCTTGATCGGAGTGCCATCCGCTCCGCGGCACCTCTCCGTATCCGGACAAAACCTACCTTTCGATCAGCGTGAGCATCCACCTCCGAGTTGCGAGGTGGGCATGCTCCGGGTCCTGTGACCCTGCCACAAAATTCCATGAACAACTCCACCAAGCAGCGGCCCGTATTTTTCCGGTCCGAGAAGAAGGTGGCCGTGTCGATCTATTGCATGCTGGTTGCAGCTACGTTGATCCAGGCCCAGGAGCGGGACATTCCCTTGTTGGACGGATGGGCGTTCCGCCAAGCAGGCACGGAGCAATGGCATTCCGCGGAAGTGCCGGGTGTGGTGCATACGGACCTCTTGCGACACAGCCTGATCCCGGACCCGTATGTCAACTTCAATGCGGACAGTGTACAGTGGATCGAGAGCGAGGACTGGGAATACACCCGTACGATCAACGCGGACAGCGCATTGCTACAGAACGAACACGTCGACCTCGTCTTCAAAGGGCTGGACACCTTCGCAGAGGTCTACCTGAACGATGAACTGCTTGGCAACGCGGACAATATGTTCCGCTCGTGGGAGTGGCCGATCAGGGAGAAGCTGCGGCGCGGTGCCAATGCGTTGAAGGTGGCCTTCCGAAGCCCGGAAGCGGTAGGGGGAAAGTTGCGAGAGGCATACGGGCTGCAGTTACCGCATGACAGTGACCCCAGTGGCGAAGGACCGTACATCCGAAAAGCAGCTTACCAGTTCGGCTGGGACTTTGCGCCCCGGTTGGTGAGTTCAGGCATCTGGCAACCGGTGGAATTGCGTTGTTGGAGCGGAGCGCGCATCACTTCCTTTCAGCTGGATCAGCAGTTTGATACCGATAGCATTCGTGCGACCATCCATGCCCGCGTTCGTGGTGATGCCCGTTCGTCAATTCAGTATTTCATGGACGACCGGCTGATCGGCGAACGAAATGTTGAACTCTCTTCCTCGGACACGGTCGACGTTCCATTTCATTTTGCAGTGGACAAGAAGAGCCTGTGGTGGCCTGCAGGATCCGGTAAGCAAGTGCTGCATAGCGTCCGCGTGGAAGTGCGCAACGCCAAAGGCAAGTTGCTCGACGAAATCCAACGTAGCATCGGTTTCCGCAGTGTGGAACTACGCCAAGAGAAAGACAGCATTGGCCGCTCCTTCACCTTCGTGATCAATGGTGTGCCCACCTTCATGAAAGGCTGCAACATCGTGCCGCCGGACATGTTCCCATCGCGCGCCGGGGATTCCGCTTGGGTCGTGTTGGTGGCCGATGCACAACGTGCGCACATGAACATGATCCGCGTCTGGGCCGGTGGCATCTACCCTCCCGATGCGTTCTTCGAAGCGTGCGACACCGCAGGCATCCTCGTGTGGCAGGACCTGATGTTCGCAAACCTCGTCCCTGCGGAAGGCGGTTTTCTGAACAACATCAAAGCGGAGGTGAAGGAGCAGGTCGCGAGGCTTTCGAAGCACCCAAGTGTCGCGGTGATCTGCGGCAACAACGAGCTGGATATCGCGTGGAGCAATTGGGGCTGGCAAGCGAAGTACGACCTGCACGGCGCTGATTCCGCGCGGGTGATAGACAGCAATCGCACGCTGTGGAAGGATGTGTTCAGAGTCCTTGCAGCCGATGCCGGTGTGGCATACACGTGGACCAGTCCGCTCAGCAACTGGGGCAACGCCGCCGGTCTCCAAAGCGGCGACCTGCATTATTGGGGTGTGTGGCACGGAGATGAACCCATCGCGGCTTTGGCGGACAACGTGGGCCGCTTCGTGAGCGAGTACGGCTTCCAGAGTTGGCCGGACAGCGCGCTACTCGCGAAGTACATCGATCCCCAGCAGCTTCATCCGGGAAGTGCCGCAGTGCGATACCGCCAACGCAGCTACAAAACGGATGCACCGATCTGGAAGGCGATCGAACAGGAATTAGGCGACGAGCCGAAGACCTTAGGCCGCTTTATCGAAGACAGCCAAACGGTTCAGGCGAAGGTGTACCAATTGGCGATCGAGGCACACATGACCGCCCAGCCAAATTGCATGGGCACGCTTCTTTGGCAGTTGAACAATTGCTGGCCGGGACCGAGCTGGAGCCTGATCGACCATGAGGGCAATTGGAAGCCGGGGATGTACGAAGTGCAGCGGTTGTATGGGCGCTGATTCAAGGCTTCAGCCCCACGATCTTCCCGTCGATCGTCACCCACACCTTGGTGCCGTGGATCTTGGCTTGGCGGCGGGCTTCCTTGGCGGCCTCTTTCAAGGCCTTGGTCACCGCCTTCACAAAGGCGTCCTGTTCCTTCTTGATCAGCGCTTTGGTCATGGGTGCTTCTCTAATAGGACGGGTGTGGACCCGGAGTTGTCATAGACCGCCGAAACATGCGCGAGTGAACGGTAATGTTCAACAAAGTTAGGCCATCCGCGCTCAAACCGGCGCCTGACATCTTCCGCCGGAACATGGTGACCACCTTGCTTTACTCGGTGGGCCACACGTTTCATGGCAAGCTCCGGACTGCTCAGTTTGAGAAACACGATCTCAACCCAATAACCAGCTTTCTTCAAGTTCCGAACCCTTTCCAAGTAGGTCTTTCCGCTCAAGGTAGATTCCAAAGCAAAGGATGTCCGCTCCTTGGTCAAGCGATCCAACTCAGAAAGCAGTACGCGCCCAGCAGCACGAGCGGCCAATTCAGGATGCAACGGCGACAATCCGGACGCGATCAGATCCGCGTTCACGAACCGCAGGATACCCTTGTCCTTCGTAAGGAATTTGCGCGCAAACGTGGTTTTCCCCGCACCATTTGGCCCGGCGATTATGATGCACTTCGGCTGCAACATTTTGCTACGAGCCATCAAGCACTCGCCCGATTCCCTTTGCTCACCGCGGGCAACATCTCCTTCACCGCAGCAACCAGCGCGACATCGTCAAAGCCGCATTCGGTGTAAAGCTCCTTCTGCGTGCCGTGCTCTATGAAATGGTCCGGGATACCAAGACGCTTTACTTGGGCCTGATATCCATGGTCCGCCATGAACTCCAGTACGGCACTGCCCATACCGCCCATGATGCTGCCGTCCTCGATGGTGATCACATGCTTGAACTTGCCGAAGACCTCGTGCAAGAGCATCTCGTCGATCGGCTTCGCGAAGCGTATGTCGTAGTGCGCCACGCTGTAGCCCTCGGCCTGTAGCGCGTCGATGCCCTTGGCGGCGATGTTGCCGATGTGCCCGATGCTCAATACGGCGATGTCGTTACCGGAGCGCAGTTTGCGGCCTGTGCCGATGGTGATCTCGCGGAAGGGCGTTTTCCATTCCGTCATCACGCCTTCGCCACGCGGGTAGCGGATGCTGAACGGGCCGTTGTCGCGGAGCTGCGCGGTGTACATCAGGTTGCGCAGTTCCTCTTCGTTCATCGGTGCGCTCACGATCATGTTCGGGATGCAGCGGAAATAGGCGATGTCGAAGGCGCCGTGGTGCGTGGGGCCATCGGCACCCGCTAATCCCCCGCGATCGAGGCAGAGCACCACGTGCAGGTTCTGCAGGGCCACATCGTGCACTACTTGATCATAGGCGCGCTGCATGAACGAGCTGTAAATGTTGCAGAACGGGATCAGCCCCTGCGTGGCCATGCCGGCGCTGAAGGTGACGGCGTGCTGCTCGGCGATGCCCACGTCGAACGCGCGGTCCGGCATCGCCTTCATCATGATGTTCAGGGAACAGCCACTGGGCATGGCGGGCGTTACGCCCACGATCTTCGGGTTCTTTTCCGCCAGCTCCACGATCGTGTGGCCGAAGACGTCCTGGTATTTCGGCGGCTGTGGGCTCTTGGGCAGCACCTTGATGATCTCGCCGGTTTCCTTATTGAACAAGCCGGGTGAGTGCCACACGGTGGGGCTGCCATCCTCGGCGGGTTTGTAGCCCTTGCCCTTCATCGTTACGGCATGCAGGATCTTGGGGCCGGGGATGTCCTTCAGGTCGCGGAGCACCTTCACCAAGCGTTCCACATCGTGACCGTCCACCGGGCCGAAGTAGCGGAACTGGAGGCTTTCAAAGAGGTTGCTTTGCTTGAGCAGAGCGGCCTTCACGGCGTTTTCCACCTTTTGGGCAATGGCCTGCGCATTGGGTCCGAATTTGCTGACCTTTCCGAGCAGCTTCCACACCTCGTCCTTCACCTTGTTATAGCTCTGGCTGGTGGTGATGTCGGTGAGGTATTCCTTGAGCGCGCCCACGTTGGGGTCGATGCTCATGCAATTGTCGTTCAGCACCACGAGCAGGTCGCTGTTCGCGGTACCGCCGTGGTTGAGCGCCTCGAAGGCCATGCCGGCGGTCATCGCACCATCACCGATCACAGCGACGGTGTGACGGTCCAACTCGCCTTTCAGCTTGCTGGCCACGGCCATGCCGAGCGCGCCGCCGATGGAAGTGCTGCTGTGGCCCACGCCAAACGTATCGTACTCGCTTTCGCTGCGTTTGGGGAAGCCGCTCAAGCCTTTGTACAACCGGTTGGTGTGGAAATTCTCGCGCCTTCCGGTAAGGATCTTGTGCCCGTATGCTTGGTGACCGACATCCCACACTAGCTGGTCATAAGGCGTGTTGAACACGTAATGCAACGCCACCGTAAGCTCCACTACGCCCAGACTGGCGCCGAAGTGGCCGCCCTTCACGCTCACCACGTCGATGATGAAATCCCGCAGCTCCTGGCACACTTGATCAAGCTGTGCCTCGGGGATCTCACGCAGGTCCGAAGGGACGATGATCCGCTCGAGCAGCGGGTAGGGGCTGGTGGTCTGGCTCACGATAGGGCAGTTTGAAGACGAGCAAAGGTAGAATGTGCAGCGCGGAGGAGTTAACGGACCTGGAAAGCAACAATTATGTACATTCCTGACCGGGGGTCGACCCGACCGTAACTTGGCTGCATGGAAGACCGATACAAAAGCTTCATGGCCGTTGTCATCATCGGACTGTTCTCTAGCTGTGCCACCTCGCCCGAAGTGGATGAGCTCAATGAAAAAATGGAAACCTTGCAGCAGCAGGTGGCGGACAGCTACAAGCCGGGGTTCGGTGAGTTCATGTCCATTGTGCAAGTCCATCATGAAAAGCTGTGGTTCGCCGGCACGAACGCCAATTGGCCGCTGGCCGATTTCGAGGTGCATGAGATCGAGGAGATCTTCGAGGACCTCAAGCAATTCCATGCGGAACGCAAGGAATCCGAATTGCTGGGGATGATGGATCCCGCACTGGACAGTATGGATGCAGCCATCGGGCAGCAGGATACAGCCATGTTCCGGGCCAGCTACCTATTGCTCACGAACACGTGCAATAGCTGCCATATCGCCACTGAACACGGCTTTGTCGTGATCAAGACCCCCGATACGCCTCCGTTCAGCGGTCAAGTGTTCCTGCCTGAAAATTGAGGCCTGAGGTGCTTCTCAGTCGGGGCCAACAGACCCGGCCGAGTTTGGCTATTTTCTCAACAGCGCATCCCAACCTTGGGCCTTCAACTCGTGCTGGCCGCCTTGGCGGTCCACCAGTTGGTAACCACTCGCTTGGTCCATCATATGGCCCACCACGGTGAAGTGCGGTGATCCCTTCACCTTGTCGAAATCGCTTTGGGCAATGGTGAAGAGCAGTTCGTAATCCTCGCCGCCATTGAGCGCACAGGTGGAGGGGTCCAGGTTGAAATCCCGGGCAGTGCGATAGGTCACGGGATCGATGGGGATCTTCTCATCGTAGATCCTCACGCCCAGTTCGGAGCGGCGTGCAATGTGCATCGCCTCGCTGGCCAGACCATCGCTGACGTCGATCATCGCGGTGGGCTTCAGTTTCATCTCTTGGAACATGGCGATGATGTCCTTGCGCGCTTCCGGTTTCAGTTGCCGCTCCAGGATATAGTCGAAGCCCACGAGGTCCGGTTGCACATTGGGATCCTGCTTGAAAACGGCCTTCTCGCGTTCCAGCACTTGTAATCCCATGTATGCGCCGCCAAGGTCGCCGCTCACCACCAGCAGATCGTTCTCCTTCGCGCCGTGGCGATATACAATGTCCTCCTTTCGCACCGCACCGATGGCGGTAACGGAGATCACCAAGCCACTGGTGGAGGAAGTGGTGTCACCACCGACGAGGTCCACGCCATACGCACTGCAAGCAGCCAGCATTCCTGCATACAGCTCGTCCACGGCTTCCAACGCAAAGCGGTTGCTGATGGCGATGGCCACGGTGACCTGCTTTGGCACCGCGTTCATGGCATACACATCGCTGAAGTTGACGATCATCGCCTTGTAGCCAAGGTGCTTCAACGGCACATAGCTCAGGTCGAAGTGGACGCCTTCCACCAGCATGTCGGTGGTGACCACCTGCATCATGCCCTGCGGATCGATCACGGCAGCATCATCACCGATGCCCTGCAGCGAGCTTGGGTTGACAAGTTCAACCGCAGCGGTGATCCGATCGATCAAACCGAACTCGCCGAGGTTGGAGAGTTCCGTGCGTTGTTGGGTGTCTGCCATGGGGTTGCAAAGGTGGGGGTTCAGTTGTTCGGCATGATCCTGTTGTCTCCAGATCACGCAAGTCAACGGTAATTGCAGGAAATTTTCATCGTCAGGGTTGCTCGTGGAAACAATGCTATCCCAAAGGCAACCTACGAACGCGCGCCACATGCCTGCCCATGGAATTGAGCGCACCTTCGAGTAATTCCGCCTCGAATTGGGCGAGAACCCGAATTATTGGCTGTAGAATGATCTCCGGTGCTGTATCCTGCTCACGAACTATTACCACACTTGGTCCGGCACCGTTCGAATTGTACAGCAATGTGTTGAAGTCCAAGTCGTGGGTCAATAGCACTCTGCCCTCGGTGAAGGCCCACTCCATGATCACCGCATCAAGTGCGCGCACATTACCAACCTGTGACCAATGATCTGCTTCATGCCCTGCGTTCCTAAGACCTTGAATGAGAGCCGGGGACAAACACATGTCCACAATGAGCTTCATGCGCGTTCGAAGGGCACGTTCCGATCATTGGCCAGCAAAGTGGCATAGTTCAACGCCGCTGTGATGTCTGCATCTTCCAGATAGGGATGAAGCGACAGGATCTCTTCCCGGGTCCTTCCTGCTGCCAAGAGGCCGGTAATGGTTGCCACCGTAATGCGAAGCCCACGGATACAGGGGCGTCCTCCCATTTTACCCGGTTCGATCGTGATGCGCTCTGTGATATTCATGCTTCACCAAAGATAATGAAAAGAGATCCCGGCAACGGATCATAGCACGCCAAATACAAGAAGGTCCCCACAAAACGTGGAGACCTTCTTCCTCGCCAGAGAAGTACTTCGAATTCACCAGATCACCACACGCTCCGAATCCGGAACGAGCATCGTGCCCTTTCCATCGGGACACCAAGCTTCTTGGAAAGGCTTGAACTGGCCAAGTGCCGCATTGATACGGAAATGCGCGGGGCTGTGCGGATCGCGTTCCACACGCATGCGCAAGGCTTCCGGGCGGATGTTGTCCCGCCACACTTGCGCCCAACCCAGGAAGAAGCGTTGTTGCCAGGTGTAGCCGTCGATCAACGCATGCTCGGGCTTGCCTTCCAAGGAGCGCTGCAGGGCGGCATAGCTGAGCGTGAGGCCGCCCAGGTCGGCGATGTTCTCGCCTACAGTAAGCGCTCCCTTGATATGGAGCCCGGGCATTACCTCCATGCCATCGAAGTAGGTGATCATCCGCTGAGCGAGCGCGTCGAAGTTGGCCTTGTCGCTGTCGGTCCACCAGTTCACCAGATTGCCGTGGCCATCGAATTTCGCGCCTTGGTCATCAAATCCGTGCGTGAGCTCATGGCCGATCACCGCGATGATTCCGCCGTAGTTGATGGCATCATCCGCATCGGGATTGAAGAACGGCGGTTGCAGGATCCCGGCGGGGAACACCACTTCGTTCATGCTCGGATTGTAATAGGCGTTCACGGTCTGCGGTGTCATGCCCCATTCCTTCGGATCCACCGGTTTGCCGATGCGCACCAGGTTATCGTTGGAGCGCCATGCGATCAGGTTCATGGTGTTCTGCATCAAGGTGTTCGGATTGATCTCCACCATGCTGTAGTCCTTCCACGTATCGGGGTAGCCGATCTTGGTGGTGAAGAGGGCGAGCTTTTCCTGAGCCTTCCTTTTGGTCTCCTCACTCATCCACGTGAGCGCATTGATGTGCTCCTTGTATACGGCGCGCACATTCTCGATCATGTCCTGCACCTTCTTCCGGGAGGAAGCGGGGAAGTATTTCTCCGCGTACAGCTTTCCAACCGGCTCGCCCAGCAAACCGTCCGTCGCACGCAAGGCGCGCAGTTCCCGGGATTTTTGTTCTTCGGTTCCGCTCATCACGGTGCCATGGAAATGGAAGCTTTCCTCATTGAGCGCCTTGTTGAGCGTGTTGGCATAGGTGTCCAGGAACTGCCATTTCATCCACGTTTTCAAGGTGGATAGCGGTGTGCCAGCGATATAGGCGGAAGCAGTGGTCACGTAGTTCTTGTCCTCCAGTAACAAGGTGTCCGTCACCACGCCCATCGAGCTTACCATCAGCGTGAGGTCGTACTTCGGTGCGAGCTTCGCGAATTCGGCGAACGTGATCTTCTTGTAGATGCTCGGGTCGCGGCGCTCCACATTGGTGAGCTGGAGCTTGGCGAGGCCTGTTTCGAAGTCGAGGATGGTCTGTCCGGCACCGGCCTCAGGCAATCCAGCCAGCTGGAACATCTTGTCCACATGCTGCACGAATTCCTTGCGGATGTTCACCATGGCGCTGTCGGTCTTCTCGTAATAGCTGCGCTCACCCAAGCTCAGGCCATCCTGCCCGGCATAGAGGATGTTCATTTTGCTATTGTGCATATCGGCCTCCGCTTGGAGACCGATGAAGGATGAGGCTCCGATACGGGCGTACTCGCCGGTAAGGGCAGCTTGTTCCTCCAAGCTCTTGAGCGCATCGATACGCTCCATCCATGGTTGCAAGGGAGAAGCACCGAGCTGCTCCAAGGTGGTCGTGTCCATGTAGGAGCGATAGAAATCGCTTACCAATTGGGCAGGCGATCCCTTGGGCGCATCCTTTTTCGCCATCAGTGTGTCGATGATGCTCTTCACTTTCACCTCCAGGTTCTCCTTGGCCAGTATGCCGAACGCGCCCCAACGTGACTCGGTACTGGGGACCGGGTTCTTGTCCTTCCAAGTGCCGTTGGCGAAGCGGTCGAAATCGTCGCAGGGCTTGGCTGTGGTGTCCATCCCGTCCACGTCGAAGGCATCCACCTTCGGGGCTGTTGCTGTTTCAGGCATATTAGGTTCAGGCGTGCAAGCCGTGAGGCTGACGAGGGCGATGAGCAATAAGCTGCTGACGGTTCCGGTAGCGCTGACGGGCATGAGTAGAACGAATGTTGAGGCAGGCAAATGTATCCTCCGCTCAGGGGAACTTTCCGGAGGCCGTGATGAATGGTGCAGGTGATGGATGAATGCGTGGCTGCATCGGGATGCTCCGCGCCGGGCGTGGGAAGTACTGCCACGAAAGACCGTACCGCCTATCATTGGAGCATGAAAATGCTCATAGCCGGGACCATGGCCGCGCTGTTCCTCGGATCGCTGAAACTTCACGCTCAACGATCCGATACGCTCCGCTTCCATTCCGAAGCATTTCGCAGCGAGCGAAGCGTGGTCGTTCACCTGCCCGAGTTCCATCGCTACGCCAGCGCCGAGGTCCGCATGCCGGTGATCATCCTGCTGGATGGCCAGCATGACTGGTTCATCGATCCAGTGCTGAACGACATCCGCTTTTTACAGTACACGCATGAAGTGCCTCAGGCCATCGTGGTCACCGTGCCGCATGAAGACCGGGTACGGGAAAGCGCCACGGACAGCATCGCACAAACCGGCATGCCGCTGCTGGAATTGCTGACCGTGGAACTGCCACCCCTGCTTGCACCCTACAACCCGGGCGACCTCACAGTGCTGGTGGGACATTCCTTCACGGCCAGCTTTGCGCTGTACGCGTACCTCCAAGCACCGGGTGCCTTCGATGCGGTGATCGCGCTCTCGCCGTTGCACCAGGTGGACAGGTCCCTACCGCTGGTGGTGGAGCGCTTGGCAAGCGACCCCGATCGGCGCGTTCTGCTGGCCGTTGGGGGTGCCGATCGGACCAAGGATGGGAGCCATAATTCGGGCCTTGTGAATGCCGTGAACGCCGCTGATCCCGAGCGTGCGGAGGGACGGCTCCTGTTCCGTGAATACCCGAGCGCAGGTCACACCTCACTGCCCATCATCGCCTTCCCCGAAATGCTTGGCACGCTCTTCATGCCCTATGCCCTGCGTGACAGCTTGGCACCGGTGGATGACAACTATCAGATGATCACGGCACCCCCACCGGTGGATGCCTTCGTCCGTGAACTGGAAACGAGTTGGGGCTTTCCGGGAACCTCGCTTCCTTGGGACCTGGCCGAGATCAACGGCCTGCTATCGCGCTTGGCGAACAGCGGCTACAACGAGCATGTCACTGCACTGCTCCGGCTCGCGATCGAGCTGTATCCGAACTATTTCGGTTTCCATGCGTGGCTTGGCGAAGCGCTACTGGAACATGACCCCGACGCTGCACAGGCTGCTTTCCGCAAAGCCCTTGCCGTGTTGGAGGAAAACGAGGGCAACGATACCGAGCATACCTTGATCAAGGCGGAGTTGGAGGGGATGCTGAAGTGAGATCGCTTGTAGCCCTTCTCACTGGCAGGGCTTGTCAATCGGCATCTCGTCCACCCATCGGTGGCCTGAGCGCACATACTCCAAACTATCCGAGAAGCTGCGGCCCACGGTATCCATGGCGCGGGTGGGCGTGCATCGGTCGGTGAGCATCAGGTCACCATCCTTGTGGGCGAAGACAAGGTAGCGTTGCCCCATGATGAAGCGGAACGCACAATTGTCGTCCTTGAACGATGTGGAGATCACAGTAGTGGTGTTTGCCTGCCCCTTCAGCGAACGGTTCACCCGGAACAAAACCGACACATGGTCGATGGGGTTCTTGGGATAGCGTAGCTGGGCACCCACTGAAAATACAGTGTCAGAGGAGATCGGCACCCCCTCGAAGACCAAGGCGGAGGCACAATAGGCATCATCCAAGCGCACAGTGGGGCAATCACACCCTGAAAGTGGTGCACTGTCCTGTGCCAATGCGGTGACCGGCACGAACAAGCCGAGGTTGAACAACACCGCCAAGGCAGCAGTTTTCATTGAGTTCATCGGTACGGCTTCATGACGTGGTTTCATTTCACAAGCAGCTTTTCGGGGAAAACACGAAAGCCCCATGCAAGGTTCACGCGGAAGGGTGCTGCGTCGCGGAGGTCCTCGAAAAGTCGCCACGATCGTCAGGGCTCAGCTGCGGCACCATCGCGGACGACCCTTCCGCGTACCGCAGGACCCGTGGTGGATCCCCGGTCCTTCGGTGCATGCGGCCATCCACGTGCCGGACGGAGTTTGCTTCGCGGTTGACCCGGACAACGCTCGCCCTGAGCAGGGACGAATGGAACAACAGGGACTACGGATCAAACCCCGACATTCGTGGCCCAACCCGAGCCCATGAACCGCCTCCTGCTCTTCCTTCCATTCCTGTGCACAACGGCGCTCCACGCCCAAACACCCATGCCCGCTGAAACGCGGGTGGGCATCGCCGAATTGCAGGTATTGGCCTTGCACCAGCCCGATCCGCATAAGCTCACTGCCGAGGCCCAAGGGAAATATCCCGTGGGGCTGATGGGCGGCAAATGCATGGTGGGCTTCCTGGGGAAGGTGAATTCCGCTTTCAACGCGGATGCCATCGATCCCGCCGTGGTGCATGTGGGCACGCGGATCGGAGACGTGCTCTCCTTCCGGGTGAACGCCTATGAACTGGACGTGGCTGCCTCCATCCCGGGTCTGGTCCATGCGGAACTTGCCGGGATCGCGAAGCCCACGTTGGACAAGCTGGTGACCACGATCCACGCGGACAGCGTGCAACAGGGCATCAACCTGCCACAGCCCTATACCGGTGAAGGCGTGCTGATCGGTAACCTCGACTGGGGCTTCGACTACACGCACCCGATGTTCTACGATACCGCAATGACCACCTACCGTGTGCGTGCCGCGTGGGACCAGTTCCGCCAAGCGGGTCCGGCACCGGCCACCTACGGTTATGGCGCTGAATACACCACGCCGGCCGCGCTCCTGGCCGCGCAGGGCGACACCGCGAACATCTACAGTTACGGCACCCACGGCACGCATGTGGCGGGCATCATGGGGGGCGGCGGCGCGGGCACCATGTATCGTGGCGTGGCCTTCGACGCCCAGTTCCTGTTCTGTTCCTTCCTCATCGATGCCGCCGCCGCCATCGACGGAGTGGCGTGGATGCAGCAGGTCGCGCAGCAGGACGGCAAGCGACTCGTGGTGAACATGAGCTGGGGGCTCTACTACATGGGCACGCTGGACGGTAATTCGCTGATCAGCCAGGCGCTGGACCAATTCTCCGCCGAGGGGGTCGTCTTCTCCATCTCCGGTGGCAACAACGGGGATATTGCCTTCCACATCGGCAAGACGTTCGCCGGCGACACGCTCCGCAGCCGCGTGCAGTTCTATCCCTACAGCGCCAACCCGCACATGTACGGCCAGAGCCTCACCATGTGGGGTGCTCCGAGCGAATCCTTTTCCGCCAGTTTCAAGGTGCTCAACAGCAGCAACACCATGGTGATGGAGACCCCTTGGTACCACACTGCCACGCAGGCCACCTATATCGATTCTCTCCTCATTGCAGGCGGCGACACCGTCTTCTTCAATCTCACTGCCGATGCTGCGGACCCGCTGAACGGCCGTCCGCACTTCCGCTTGCGCATCAAGAACACCAACACCGCATTGCGCGTGGTGATGCAGGCCACGGCACCCTCCGGAACCGTCCACTTTTGGAACGTGACCGAGCTCACCAATGAGGTGGGCAACTGGGGCCAGGCCTTCCAAACCGGAGTGCCCGGGGGAACTGCAGGCGACAACCAGTACGGTATCGGGGAACCGGCTTGCACGGAAAGCGCCATCACCGTGGCCGCGTGCAGTTCGGTGGTCGGCTATTCCCCTACTGGCACGCCCATCGGCGGGAACATCGCGAGCTTCTCCTCATTCGGTCCCACCCTGGACGGACGCATCAAGCCGGACATCACGGCCCCGGGGGTCAACGTGGCCTCCTCCGTCAGTTCCTTTACGGACTATGGCTATTCGCCGGTGCTCACGGTGCCCTTCCAAGGCCGCGACTATTCGTTCGCACGCTTCAGCGGCACCAGCATGTCCGCACCCGCCGTCACCGGTACCGTGGCCCTGATGCTACAAGCCGACCCCACGTTGACGCCGGAGGAGATCCGCGGCATCATTCGGCAGACGGCGATCACGGACAGCCAAACCGGCACCATACCACTTGGCGGCAGCACGCGCTGGGGCATGGGCAAGTTGAACGCGTACCATGCAGTGGCCCAAGTACTGGGAACCGTCGCCATTGATGAACATTCCGCTGCCACACTTTCGATCTGGCCCACCCCGACCGCCTCCACGGTTTTCGTAGCCCCCTCGTTCCCCGCGGACGGTGCCAAGCTGCACGTGACGGATGCCTTGGGCCGGACCCTGCTTTCCCGGATCATTCAAGGCAATGCCCCGTTTTCCGTGGACATGAACCACTGGCCCAGCGGGGTATATTTCCTCCGGATCAGCCTGGATGGGACCGGTACGATCGGAAAAGTGGTGAAGGAATGAGCCGGGTTTTGATCGATCCCGACCGGCAGCCGATAAATCAAAAGCCGACCTCGCTTCCCCATTCCCCCGCAGCGTTTACTTTCGCCGACGTTCCCACATCGGGGTAAGGCATGCAATACCTCTTCTTCCTCCTCGCCGCCATCTCGGTCATCACCGCTCTGGTGGTGGTCGCGGCGAAGAGCCCCATCAACAGCGTGATCGCGCTGGTGCTGTGTTTCCTCAGCATCGCCGGGCACTACATCCTGCTGAACGCGCAGTTCCTGGCCATGGTGCATGTGATCGTGTACACGGGTGCCATCCTCGTGCTGATGCTCTTCGTGATCATGCTGCTGAACATGAACACGATCGTGGAGGTGCGCAAACCCGTGATCACGCGGATCCTCGCGGTGGTGACGGGCGGCCTCCTCTTCCTGGTGCTGCTCGCCGCCACCAAGCAGGGCCTGAGTGTTGACGTGCCAACCGGCTTCGACCCCGGCGTCGGTCTGGTGAAGCGGATCGGCATGTCCCTTTTCCAGGACTTCCTCCTGCCCTTCGAGGTCAGCAGCGTGCTCTTCCTCTCGGCCATGGTCGGGGCCATGATGCTTGCCAAGAAGGACGGTACCGAGAACGTGAACCTGCCGCCCAGCAGCGAGCCTGACCTGCGGCAGGCAGGCCCTAACGACAGCGCCGCCTGATGGAGAACGTGATGACCGCCATCCGCGTAGTGCCGCTGGAGCATTACCTGATCCTCAGTTTCCTGCTGTTCAGCATCGGAATGGTCGGGGCCTTGGTGCGCCGGAACATCATCATCGTGATCATGTGCCTCGAACTGATGCTCAACAGCGTGAACCTGCTGTTGGTGGCCTTCAGTGCATACCACAGCGATCCCGGCGGACAGGTGATGGTGTTCTTCATCATGCTGGTGGCCGCTGCGGAAGTGACGGTGGGCTTGTCGATCCTGGTGCTGATGAAACGCAATACGGACGGCGTGGACATGAATATCTTGAACCGCCTGAAATGGTAAAGCTGGACCTCCTCGCCATCCTGGTGCCAGCACTGCCATTGCTGGGCGCGCTCTTCATCGGCTTCGGGCGGCGCAAGCTCAAGGGCAACAGTGCCGGGATGCTGGGTACGGCCTTGGTGCTGGGCGCGTTCATCTGCAGCCTGATCCTCTTCCTCGGTCGCGACGGACAGACGCACATCGTACACGTCTTCGACTGGATCAAGGTCGGGACGATGGACATTCCGTTTGCCTTCCAGATCGATGCGCTCTCACTGTGGATGATGCTGATCGTCACCGGTATCGGTTCGCTGATCCATTTGTATTCCATCGGCTACATGCACGACGACCCGCGCGTGGCCACGTTCTTCGCGCAGCTCAACCTCTTCACCTTCTCCATGCTGCTGCTGGTGATGGGCGCGAACTTCCTCATCACCTTCATCGGCTGGGAGGGCGTGGGCCTGTGCAGCTACCTGCTGATCGGCTTCTGGTACACCACGCCCGAGTTCAACTACGCGGGGCGGAAGGCCTTCGTGATGAACCGCATCGGCGACGTGGGCATGGTGCTCGCCATGACGTTGATGTTCTACACGTTCGGCACGCTGAACTACGTGGACATCATGGACCAGGCGGGGTCCTTCGCGCCGAGCAATCCGCTGATCATCACGGCTACGCTGCTGCTCTTCCTCGGTGCCACGGGCAAGAGCGCGCAGTTACCACTGCTCACCTGGCTGCCCGATGCCATGGCCGGTCCCACCCCGGTGAGCGCGCTGATCCACGCCGCCACCATGGTGACCGCCGGCATTTTCCTCGTGGTGCGCAGCTCCGTGCTCTTTGAACTGGCGCCCTACACGCAGGACGTCATCCTGTGGATCGGTGTGGCCACCGCGCTCTTCGGGGCCACGGTGGGCCTGTTCCAGAACGACATCAAGAAGGTGCTCGCCTATTCCACGGTGAGCCAGCTCGGTTACATGTTCGCCGCGCTTGGCGTGGGCGCGTACAGTGCCGGCATGTTCCATGTGACCACGCATGCCTTCTTCAAGGCGCTGCTCTTCCTGGCCGCAGGCAGTGTGATCCATGCGCTGGGAGGGGAGCAGGACATCCGCAAAATGGGCGGGCTGAAGAAGACCACGAAGACCACCTACATCACCTTCCTCATCGCGACGTTGGCCATCGCTGGCATTCCGCCGTTGAGCGGTTTTTTCAGCAAGGACGGCATCCTCGCGAGCACCTTCCAGGATAGCCCGTTCGCTTACGGCATCCTCGTTTTCGCCGCTATGCTCACCGCGTTCTACATGTTCCGCGTACTGTTCCTCACTTTCTTCGGAAGCTACCGCGGCACTGCACATCCGCATGAAAGCCCGAAGGTGATGACCGTGCCGTTGATGGTGCTCGCGGTGCTGAGCGCGATCGGCGGTGCGCTGAACATCCCGCACATTTTCGGCGGCCACGAATGGCTGAAGGTGGACCTCGGAACGGCGGTGGAGGGCGTATTGGGCGAGCACATGGCCCTTTCAGCTTCCACGGAATGGATGCTGATGGCGCTGAGCACCGCGCTGGTGCTGCTGACCATCTGGTACACGTGGACGCTCTTCGGCAAGAAGACCACATTGGATGGCGAGCCCGCCGACATGCCCTTCCTGAAACGCCTGATCGCGAAGCGCTGGATGCTGGACGAACTCTATGCTGTGCTCTTCGAGAAACCGTTCGGCTGGTTGAGCCGGAACCTCTTCGGCATCGGTGAAACCAAGGTGGCCGTGCCACTGACCGTCGGTTCCGGGAAAGCGGCCCACGGCGTTGCGGAATGGCTGCGGAAAATGCAGACCGGCAATACCAGTTTCTACCTCTTCGGCATGATGCTCGGCGTGGTCGTTTTCCTCCTTATCACCTTGTTCACCGCGTGATGGAGCTGCTCGCATTGGTCCTCATCCCCTTCATCGCAGCCATGCTGCTGCTGGCGTTCCGCCCTGCGGCAATGGCGCGCGGCATCGCGCTGGTGTCCACCTTGCTCTCCTTTGCGCTGGTGCTCTGGCTCTGGTATTCGTGGAACGGCTCCATGGTGATCGGCGTCTCGCACGATTGGGTGCCTGCCTGGGGCATGCGCTTCGTGCTGGGCTACGGCGGCATCGGCCTGCTGATGCTGATCCTCACCGGACTGCTCTTCCCCTTCATCATCGGCACCGGTTACAAGCAGCCCGTGGGCGACCCTTCCCTGGTGAACGCCCTGCTGCTCTTCTGCCAGTCGGCGCTCTTCGGGGTCTTCCTCGCGCAGAACGCCTTCCTCTTCTACGTCTTCTTCGAGTTGTCACTGATCCCCATATTCTTCCTGTTGATGTTCTGGGGCGGCGCACACAAGCGCTCCATCACCATCCGCTTCTTCCTCTACACGCTGCTGGGCGGCTTGGCATTGCTTTTCTCCGTCGCCTACGTGACCCTGCAGACGCCCGTGCCGCACAGCGCCGACTTCACCGCACTGGCCGCGCTGGACCTGCCGATGAACGTGCAGGTATGGCTCTTCTGGACGATGTTCCTGGCCTTCGCGATCAAGATGCCGATCTTCCCCTTCCACAGCTGGCAGCCGGAGACCTACACCATGGCGCCTACGCAGGGCACGATGGTGCTGAGCGCGGTGATGGGCAAGATGGGCCTCTACGGCATCGTCGTTTTCCTCTTCACCATCGTGCCCGAAGGAGCGCTGCACTGGTCGAGCTGGGTGATCGGCATCAGCCTCTTCGGCGCGCTGTACGCTGCGGTGATCGCCTTCCGCCAGAACGATTTCAAGCGCATGATCGCGTATTCGTCCATGAGCCACTTCGGCCTGATGTGCGCCGCGCTCTTCACGTGGAACGCGTACGGCATCAGCGGCACGCTGTACCAAACGCTCGCGCACGGCGTGCTGATGGTCTGCCTGTTCTACATCGTCGGCGCGGTGGCGCAACGCACCGGCAGCACCGACTTTGCCGGCATGGGCGGCTTGAAGACGAAGATGCCCCGGATGGCACTGCTCTTCATGTTCGTGACGGCCAATGCCATCGCGTTGCCGCTCACGCAAAGCTTCGTGGGCGAATGGCTGATGTACAACGGCCTCTGGCAGTGGAACAACTGGACGGCCTTCGCGGGCGTGGCGCTGATCGTGCTCGGTGCCATCTACATGCTCTACGCCTACCAGCGTGTGATGCTCGGCCCGGACCGTGCGATCGACGTGACCGATGCCGACGACGAAGAGCACTTCTTCCTGGTGCCTTTGATCGCCATCACGTTGCTCGTGGGCATTTTCCCGAACGTTATCCTGCACGTGGTGGACGGTCCCGTGCAGCAGTTGTTGAACTCATTCACCTCCCTGCCTTGAGATGAGCGCGCTGATCCTGATCTCCGTGCTGGCCGTACTGGTCCTGTACCTCGGGCTGTTCGGGAATAAGTCCTGGTTGGCACCGATCGGTGTCCTCGGGCTACTGGGCGCCATCGCGCTCTTCGCGAGCGGCTGGCACATCGACCACCACCTGATGGGCGGCATGGTAAAGTTCGACCGCTTCAGCATCGGCTTCAACATCGCCATGGTGGCGATCACGGTGTTGATCTTCCTCTTCGGCCCGGACTACTACGCTCGCGCCAAGGACAACGTGGCCGAGCAGTACGCGCTGATGCTGTTCTCCTTGGTGGGCGGCTTCCTGCTCTCCTCCTACACGAACCTGTTGATGCTCTTCCTCGGCATCGAGGTGTTGAGCATTCCGCTTTACATCCTCGCCGGAGCGAAGAAGAACAGTCTCCGGAGCAACGAGGCCTCCTTCAAGTATTTCCTGCTGGGCTCGTTCTCCACGGCCTTTTTGCTGATGGGCATCGCGTTGCTCTACGGCCTCACCGGCTCCTTCGAGCTCACCGTGCTGGGCGAGCACATCGCCAATGCGGGCAGCTCCGACATGCTGCTGAACTTCGGGCTCTTCTTCACCGTGACGGGCCTGGCCTTCAAGATGGGTGCGGTGCCGTTCCACTTCTGGAAACCCGATGTGTACCAAGGCGCACCCACGCTGGTCACCATCTTCATGGCCACCGTGGTGATGATGGCGGCCACCGCCGGCTTCTTCCGCCTGATCGACGTTACCGGCATGCCCGGTATGCTGGCGCAGATCATGGTGCTGCTGGTGCTGGCCACGCTGCTGGTGGGCAACGTGATCGCGCTGCGCCAAACGAACTTCAAGCGCCTGATGGCCTATTCCAGCATTGCGCACAGCGGCTTCCTGCTGCTGGCCCTGCTTACGGATGAAGGGCTGGTCGAAGGGCACGGTACTGCGGTTGGCCGGACGTTGCTCTACTACACCTTCACCTATTCCTTGGCCACTACCGGCCTGTTCATTCTCTTCACCATCGCGAAGCGCGCCAACAACGGGGCGGAGCACAACGACATCTTCCGGGGCCTCTTCGCCGCGAAGCCTTGGCTTGCCTTGTGTGCCCTGGCGATGCTGCTCTCGCTGGCGGGCATCCCGCTCACGGCCGGCTTCATCGCGAAGTACCAGGTGTTCCTGCTCGCGATCGGCGCGGGCTGGCTGAAGGTGATGGGCTTCGGCGTGCTGATGGCCCTGCTGGGGATCTACTACTACTTCATGGTGGTGCGCGAGCTCTTCGTTCGCCCCGATCAACCGGTGACCTTCGTGGTTTCACCGCTGAATTGGCTGGTGGTGAGCGTGTGCGCGGTGGCGGTGCTGGTGCTGGGTGTCTGGCCGTCGCTGATCTGAGCGCGGTGGTTGATACCACGGTTTTTTATACCGCTAAGGGCACGAAGGACACGAAGGGGTTCCCGCAGGTGAGGTTGGGATGGCCGCTCAACCGTTCAATGCATTCTTGGTGACCTTCGTGCTCTTCGTGGTATCCCTTTTCTAGGCGGTCCACCCTTTCAGGACGTTGCGTTCCCGTTGCGCCGTAGCGTCGTTGCGGTTCAACCCCATTCCCGGAAGACCATGTATTAAGTTTGAAGGACCATGGAATTGCTATTGGAATCGGAACGGTTGGAGGATTACCTCCGTGAAGTGCCGCCCATTGTTGTCTTCAACACCCCTTTGGTCCGAGCGAACATCAAGGCCATCGAAGCCGAGGCTTCCACAGCGGAGGAGCGCGCCAAGCTGGCTTTTCTGGTCGCCCGCGATATGGTCCATCATTCATTCGACACGAAGAACAGCACCGTAACGATCAATGCGGAGGATGCCCTTGCACAGCACGAAGGGATCTGCTTCGCGAAATCCCATGTGCTGGCCACCTTGCTCCGTGGCATGGGGATCCCGGCGGGGTTCTGCTACCAGCGCGTGCTGCGCAAAGGGACCGTCGAATCCGGGTACGCGCTCCACGGCCTGAACGCAGTGTACCTTCCGCAGGTGGGCTGGTTCCGTGTGGACCCCCGAGGGAACAAGCCCGGCATCGATGCGCACTTCTCCGCGACGGAAGAGCAGTTGGCGTATCCGATCCGCGAAGAGCTCGGCGAGGTGGACTACCCCAACGTGTTCACCGCCCCGCTGCCCGCCGTCATCGAGTCGATGGAGGGATCGAAGGACAGTTTCGAGTTGTTCTTCAAGCGACCGCAGGCGTTGTGAACCGCACGGCCCCTGCCGACCCTTCCGCCAGATCCCACGGCCGCTTTTGGACCAAGCGTCCTCCTATCTGATCGTGAACCTGCGCGTCCGTCAACGCCCATGCAGTTCGAACGGAACGAAGCATCGCTGTTCACCTAACCCCCATGCACGAACACCCGCTTCACCCGAGGGCTTATCGCAGTGAGGGCCTCGTAGGGGATGGTGCCGAGGTCGCGGGCATAGTCCTGTAGCGGGTGCTCGGGCGAGAAGACGAAGGCGTCATCGCCTGCCCTGCAGTGGATGTCGGTGATGTCCACCAGGCACATGTCCATGCAGATGGCACCGACGGTGCGGGCCTCCTTGTTGTGGATCCAGACGCGGCCGCGGCCTTCGCCCAGGCGACGGGAAAGGCCGTCCGCGTACCCGATGGGGAGCACGGCGATGCGCATGGGGGCGGTGGTGCGTGCCTTGCGGCCGTAGCTGATGCTGTCTCCGGCGGGGATCTCCTTCACTTGGGCGATCACCGTGCGGAGCGTGCCGGTGGGGATCAGTTGGGCGGTCTCCTTGGCGTCCGCGCCGATGCCGTGCAGGCCGATGCCGAGGCGCACCATGCTGAAGCGGGCCTCGGGAAAGCGGGTGGCCCCGGCTGAATTTGCGATGTGCAACAGGGGTTCATAACCGAGCACCTCGATGATGGCGGAGGAAAGCGTCCTGAAGAGCGTGATCTGTTCGCGGGTGAAATCGTCGTGCGCGGGGTCCTCGCTGGCGGCGAGGTGGGAGAGGATGGAGGCCACGCGCAAGGTGCGGTTGCCGCGCAGGGCTTCCAGCAGTTCGGGCACGTCAGCGGGCATGAAGCCGAGGCGGTGCATGCCGGTGTCCAGCTTGATGTGTACGGGCGGGGCATCGGGCACGTGCGCCGCGAAGTCCATGGCTGCCTTCAGTGATCGTGCGTCGTAGACCTCCGCCTGCAGTTGGTGGCGGTGCAGCGTTTCCATCGGCACCGGCTCGGGGTTCATCACCAGTACGGGCGTGCGGATGCCATGCCGACGCAGCTCGATGCCCTCATCGGCGTAGGCCACCCCGAGCCAGGCCACCTGCTCATGCGCGAAGAATCGGGCCAGCTCCACGGCACCGCTGCCATAGCCGCCGGCCTTCACCATGGCCATGATGCGCACCTTGGGGCCGCAGCTTTCGCGGTAGTGGTTCAGGTTGTGCCGCATTGCCTCCAGGTCCACCTCCATCACGGTGCCGTGGCTGCGTTCCTCCCAGCGCTCCACCACGCGTTCCAGCCCGAAGCGGCGCGCACCCTTCACCAGCGTCACCGCTCCGTTCACCGGCGGTTCCGGAAGGGCTTGCAGCAAGTGCTCGGCATCGCGGAAGAAGCGCGCGGACCCGTTGAACAATGCGGCATGTGCCTGCATCTCCGGACCCACGGCGATGAGCTGTTCCACTTCCGCGGCGCGCAACAGGCCCGCGATGCGCGCATAGAGCTGCGCCGGCGCCTCGCTGCTTTCGGCGATATCCGAGAGCACCACCGTTTTCGGCCTGCCCGTGGCCATGCGGGCGAGCTGTGAGAGGGCGATTGTGAGCGAGGCGAGGTCGTTGCTGTAGGCATCGTTCAGCAGGGTGCCGTTGTTGATCCCGGGCAGCATCTCCAGGCGCATGCTCACGGGGCGGAGCTGATGGATGGCCTCTGCGATGGTCTTCGGCGTGCGGCCCAGCACGGTGAGCAGCGTGATGCAGTGCAGGGCGTTCTCCACGGAAGCGCTGTCCGGGAAGGGGATCAGCACATCGAAGTCGGTCCCGTCGCAGCGAAGCGCTAGGCGCGTTGCCGTGCCGTCCGTGGTCTCTTGGAGGATGCGCAGGTAGGCCTCCTCCTTCCGCGACCATGCACGCAGCGCGGGGCCGTCCAGTGCGGAGAGTACGGCATGCACGGCGGGATGATCGCGGCAGTAGACCACGGTCTTCGCATCGTGGAAGAGCTTCGCCTTTTCCGCGGCCTTGGCCTCATCGCTGATGAAGTTCGCGCTGTGCGCCGGGCCGATGTTGGTGAAGATGCCGATGTCCGGGGCGATGATGCGGGCGAGGACCTGCATTTCGCCGGGCTCGCTGATGCCCGCCTCGAAGATGCCGAGGCTGTCCTCCGCTCCGATCTCCCACACGCTGAGGGGCACGCCCACCTGGCTGTTCCAGCTGCCGGGGCTGCGCACGATGCGTTCCTCCGGGGACAATAGCTGGTTGAGCCACTCCTTCACCACCGTCTTTCCGTTGCTGCCGGTGATGCCGATGACGGGCAGATGGAATTGCGCCCGGTGCCAAGCGGCCAGGTCTTGCAGGGCCGCGAGGGTATTGTCCACTTCGATCAGGCTCTCTCCCTCCCCGGGGACAACGGAACCGCGCCGTACGACGAAGGAGCGCACGCCGCGCTGCCGCAGCTCGGCGATGTAGCGGTGACCGTCGTGGTGCTTGCCGCTGAGGGCGATGAAGAGCGTGCCCTCCGGCGGGAAGGGCTGGCGCGTATCGATGGAAAGATGGCCGATGAGGCGGTCGGGCCCGTGGAGGCTTCCGCCGGTGGCGGCGGCGATCCCGCTGAGGAGCGCGCCTTGGGGCATCAGGTCCGGGGCGTGTTCGCGGCATCCGCCTGTTCCGTGCGGGCCGCGTTGAAGCACGTGCGGCACAGCGGCTCGTAGCTGTCCGTTTCGCCCAGTAGGATCAGGTCCTTGCTGGCGTTGATGCGGTGGCTGTGGTTGGCGAGGTCGCCGCAGCGCATGCAGATCGCGTGGACCTTGGTGACGAACTCGGCCATGGCCGTCAGCTGCGGCATGGGTCCGAAGGGACGGCCTTGGAAGTCCATGTCCAGGCCGGCGACGATCACGCGCACGCCTTGGGAAGCGAGCTGTTCGCATACATCGGGCAGGCCGGCATCGAAGAACTGGGCCTCGTCCACGCCCACCACCTCGATGTCGTTGGCGAGCAGCAGCAGATTGGCGCTATTGGGCACGGGCGTGCTGCGGATGGTGTTCCTGTCATGGCTCACCACATCGGTCTCGTGGTAGCGGGTATCGGTGCCGGGCTTGAAGATCTCCACGCGTTGTTTGGCGTACTCCGCACGGCGCAACCGGCGGATCAATTCCTCGGTCTTTCCGGAGAACATGCTGCCGCAGATCACCTCGATCCAGCCCTTCCTCCGGGAGCGGCTACCGTTGTGTTCCAGGAACATGGATCGGAAACGCTTGACGGACGGGGAGAATGGCCATTTGGGAAGCGGCACGAAATTAGCGAATTTCGCACGCACCGTATCCAACGCCATGCCCCAGCAGAAAGCCTCCGACCGCATGAACGAGTTGATCCATTCGCTGCAACAGGCCATGGGCAGGTTGGAGGCGGGGAAGCTCAGCCTGCCCGAACTCGAGCGATCCACCGATGACGCGCGCGCGATCTTCGAGCGGCTGGTCGTGCTGCGGCACAAAGCACGGGAGGCCGCCGTGAGCGCCGGGAAGCAAGTGGCGGCCAGCGAACCGACCACCAGCCCGCCCACCACCGTTGCACCCGAGGATGCAAAGGAGGAGGAGTCCGCCCCGATCCGTTTGGACACGCGACCTCCGGAAGTCACCGCGCAGCAGACCTCCCTGATCGATGCGATCGCCGAAACGGAGAACAGCACCGAGGAGAAGCCCTCGCCGGTTGGCCCCAAGCCCCCCGCCCAGGCCTCCTCCGTGCTTCCGGCACCCGCCGCGCCCAAGCCACCGAAGGCAAAGCCCGCTGCCGCGAAGGAACCCGCCGAGCGCCCGCTCACCGTGGCCGACAAGATGGAACATGCGCCCGTGGCCGATCTGCGCAAGGCGATCGCGCTCAGTCAGAAGTTCTGGTTCGTCGCGGAACTCTTCGGGGGTGACCGCAAGCGGTACGAGGAGGCCATCGATGCGCTCAACGCCATGAACAACCTCGCCGAGGCCCAGGCCTACATGCACCGCGAGGTGACCTCCAAGCAGCCGAAGCCACCGGGCGAGGAGGTTGCCGCCACTTTCATGGACCTGTTGCAACGCCGATTCAGCTAATGCGCATCCCCTTATTTCTCCTGCCGTTGCTGCTGGCCGGCAGCCTTGCCGCACAGGACATCCCTTCCGTGAAGGAGCAGGCCAAGCGCTATGTGGACACGCTGGCCGGGCCTGCCTTCCACGGGCGCGGATACGTGCTGGGCGGGGACAGCCTTGCGGCGGAATGGATCGCCGGGCAGTTCGACCGCATCGGCCTGGAAAAGCTCAACGGGAAGCGCTTTCAGGCCTTCACCTTTCCGGTGAACAGTTTTCCGGACAGCGTATCGGTCCGGGTTGATGGTAACCTGCTGGAACCCGGTGTGGACTATCTCGTGGATCCCTCCTCGGGCCCGTCCGAAGGCACGTACGAACTGGTACACCTCACCCTGCGGGACCTGGCCACGCCGGAACGCAAGGCCATGACCATGGGCGTGGTGATGGGCCATGCGGCCGTGCTGCGCTTCACGCCCAGCACCAACAGCGATACGCTGGCGCTGTACGCGGCGCTGGAGCACGAGCTCTCGCGCTACGTACCGGTGATCCGCCAAGGGGGAAAGAAGCTCACATGGAGCGTCTCCGGTACTCAAGCACGCAATGCCATTATTGAAGTACGTGAAGGCGTGCTGTCCGATTCGGCCCGAACCGCCATCATCCGAGTGAACAACCACTTTATCCCTCGGCACAACGCGCGCAACGTATGGGGCGTGGCAAAGGCCAAGGGCGGCAGCAAGGATTGGCTGATGGTGACGGCCCACTATGACCATCTCGGCATGATGGGCCAGGCCCTCTTCCCCGGTGCGAACGACAATGCCAGCGGCGTGAGCATGCTGCTGTGCCTCGCGGAATGGTTCCAAAAGCATCCCCCGAAAGTGAACATCCTCCTTGTGGCGTTCGCCGGCGAGGAGGCCGGGTTGAAGGGCAGTGAATGGTTCGTGGTGGACCGGCCGATCGACATGACCCGCATCCGCATGCTGATCAACCTGGACCTGAATGGCACGGGCGAGGAGGGCATTACCGTGGTGAACGCCACCGCGCAGCAGGCGGTGTACGACAAGCTCGTCGCGATCAATGAACAAACGAAGGACCTGCCGCAGGTAAAGGCGCGCGGACCCGCATGCAACAGCGACCATTGCCCGTTCGCGCAGAAAGGCATCCCGGCCATCTTCATCTACACCATGGGCGGCGTGAGCTACTATCACGACGTGATGGACCGCCCGGAAACGCTGCCGCTCACGAAGTTCGATGGTCTCCACCGCACGCTGGTCACGCTCCTGAGCACGTTGAAATGAGCGGGGGGCCAGTCGGCGGAAGGCTCTTCCTGGTACCCACGCCCATCGGCAACCTGGAGGACATCACGCTGCGGGCCAAGCGCATCCTGGCCGAGGCCGATGCGGTGATCGCCGAGGACACCCGTGTGAGCGGAAAGCTCCTGCAACTGCTCGGCATCAAAAGGCCATTGATCGCCTTCCATGCCCACAACGAGCATCAGGTAACCGACCGGCTGGTGGAGCGCTTGGTTGCCGGAGAACGATTCGCCCTGGTCTCCGATGCGGGCACCCCGGCGATCAGCGACCCCGGCTTTTTGCTTGTGCGCGCTGCGGTAAAACAGGGCGTACCGGTGGAATGCCTGCCCGGCCCCACGGCCTTCGTGCCTGCGCTGGTCAATAGTGGCCTGCCCTGCGACCGCTTCACCTTCGAGGGCTTCCTCCCGGTGAAGAAAGGCCGCAGAACGCGCATCACCGAACTGCTGAACGAAGGGCGCACCATGGTCTTCTACGAAAGCCCGCACCGCATCGTGCGTACCCTGCGCGAACTGGCGGAAGCCTTCGGCGCGGACCGGCAAGCCAGCATCTCGCGGGAGATCAGCAAGCTCCACGAAGAGACTGTGCGCGGCACCTTGCAGGAGCTCCATGCGCATTTCGAACAGCACCCGCCGAAGGGGGAGTTCGTGTTGTGCGTGGCGGGGGCATGAGGGTCGGGAGGAG
>JAIOIH010000006.1 GCA_019912395.1 Flavobacteriales bacterium
ACCGTGGACATCCAGGACATCCATGGCAAGCAGGTCTTCGCCAAGGAGTTCGGGAACAGCGGCGAGCGCTTCAACACCATCCTCAACCTCCCCGGCGATATCGCCAGCGGGGTGTACATGGTGAACATCACCGTGAACGGCGAGAACACCGTGCAGCGGTTGAGCATCATGCGATAGGCATCGTACCTCAGGGTCCCCTTCGGGAGACCGCTGAGGGAGCTTATTGGCAAAAGCCCCCGCGGAAACGCGGGGGCTTTTTGCATCGCGGTGGGGCTATCATTACGGGAACGCACTATCTTCCTCGCCATGTTCACGGTGGCACGCTCGATCATCCGCTTCGCGTTCATCCTGCCCATTGCGGCCTTTGCACAGCCGCAGGACGATCAGGTGCCGTTGCGTTTTCAACACCTCACCACGGCGGACGGCCTTTCGGACAATGGCGTAACCAGCTTGTTGGAGGATCGTGAAGGCTACATCTGGATCGGCACCGAACGTGGTCTTCAACGCTATGACGGGCAGCGCATGGAGCACTTCAACGCAGCTCAAGGCCCTGGAAGCATACACATTTCCTCCCTGGCGGTGGACAGCCTGGGAAACATCTGGGCCAGCAGCACCGATGCCGGCCTATATTGCTTCCACCCCTCCACCCGCTCCTTCGAGCGCTTCCGGCACGTTCCGGGCGATGCCTCCACCCTGCCCTCGGACCACCTGAACCATGTGCTCGCGCTGAACGACAGCATCGTGGTGCTCAGCACTGCGGATGCCGGTGTCGTCTGGTTCAATACCGGAACGCACCAGTGGTTCTCCAAGGGGTACGTTCCCCCTGGCCGGCTCGATACCGAGAGAAACGATGACCCGAAAAGCAGATGGTGCCATTCCACCACCCTATTGGAGCCTGGCCGTCTTTGGCTCGGTCTGATCCCGGGAGGCAATTCCTATGTGATCGATGCGCATACCGGAGAGGAACTCGCGGACATCCGGTCCAGCAACGCGGACAGCTTGTACTCCCTCACCAATGCCATCGTGGTGGATGGTGCCTTGGTCGCCGGGGGCTGGGGCCAAGGCATCAGCCGGATACCCGTGGACCACTGGGACCAACAAAGCTTCGTACCCTTGGCGGACGAAGTGACCGCTCTGGTCCCTTGGAAGAACGGCAATTTGCTTGCGGGCACCAAGATCAACGGTCTGATCGAACTGGACCCGATGCTGCGGCCCCTTGCCAGGGTCCACCACAAACGCGGCGTGGTGACCTCCTTGGTGAACGACCGGGTGCGCTGCATCCTCAAGGACAGCCACGGAAACCTGTGGGTGGGCACTTCCGCGGGTGTGAGCGTGCATGCTCCCAACGTATGGCGGATGCGGGTTACCGGGCTCTTCCCGAAATTGGATCCCGATCAACCGGACCTCGCCTTCCACAACCTGCAACAGGACGCGGACGGCACCATTCGCATTTCCACTTCCCACGGCTTCTTCACCTTGAAGGACCCGGGAGCAATACCCCGCTTCATTCCATTGAGGTCCCACAACGTTCCGTTGGAGCTTACCGGCCTCTTCCCCACCGGAAAGGATACGTGGGTTGTGGGCACCGAGACGGGCTTTTTCTCATACGACCCGCGCAAGGAAAAGAACGCGGACTTTCGTTCCGACCTGGAACTCTCCCGTCCGTTCAAGCAGATCAGCATGTACCAGGTGCGGTCCGTGATACAGGACACCGTACTGGGGAAACCCGTGCTCGTGGTGGGTGCCCTGGGATGGGGCAATTTGCTGTTCGACCCGGTCACGGACGATGTCCTGCCATGGGACGACAATGAAGCCACATCGAAGATGGGCGCGTTGATCTCCTGCACCTTGCGCGATGCGAAGGGGTGGTATTGGAACGGCTCGGACAAGGGCGTGGTCCGCTGGAGGATCGACAAGCAGGCCATGGTGGAACCTGAGATCGTGTTCGGTGATCACGGGGAAGACGGGAACAGGCTCCCGAGCGACCAAGTGACCGCCCTGGCCGCGCACGGCGACACCGTTTGGGCGGCGATGCGTGACGGGGCATTGGTGGCCATGGTCCAGGGAAGGGCGCACGTCCATCAAGTTCCGGCACACCTGGCCACGAACTTGCTCGGCCTCGCCTTCGACCACTATGGGAATGCCTGGTGTACCACGGGCAACGGGCTGGTGCGCTTTACCCCGAGAACCGGTACCTGGCTGAACGTCCCGGTGAACGACGGCCAAACCTTTCGGCAGCTGAACTCATGCATCCTCACCTTGCGCAACGGCAATATTGCCTTTTGCGCGGACAATAGCCTGATCACCTTCGACCCGGCGGAGTTCAATGCGCTCCCACCGGTTCCTGAACCCGTGCTGGTCGGGGTGAAGAACTCGTGGGGACCCTTGGTGCCGAATGCGGACGGACGCGTGAAATTGCCGTACCGCGCCGGTTCGTTCGAGGCGGAGGTCACTGCATTGGCGCCCACGGGACCGGGCCGGATGGAATTCCTGTACCGGTTGGAAGGCATTGAGCCGGATGCACACGCCACTGCGGCCAGCACTCCCCTGCGTTACGCGGGCATGCCCACGGGCACGCACCTCCTGCTGGTGCGCACCCGTGACCCGTACGGTCGCCTAGGGCCCGAACGCGCCCTGCTCACCCTGTACGTCGCCGGCCCCTTCTGGCAGCGGTGGTGGTTCTACGCGCTGATCGCCCTGGGGGCAAGCCTGGCCGCATGGGCCTGGTCGCGCCACAAACTGAGGCAGGCGCTCGGGTTGCAGGCCGTGCGGGACGGGATCGCCCGCGACCTCCACGACGACCTCGGAAGTACCCTGGGGAGCATCAGCTACTACAGTGAAGCGCTCAAACGCAAACTGGGGCCGGAGGATGCCGTGGCCCAACAGGTGGCGGACAAGATCGGCGCGAATTCCCGCGAGATGATCGGCCGCATGAGCGATATCGTCTGGAGCGTGGACCCCCGCAACGACGATACCACTTCGTTGCTGGACCGCATGAAGGCGCACGCGGGCGACCTTCTGGCCACGCGGGGCATTGCGCTGAACTATCACACCGGCAGGGGCGTGAGCGAACGCCGATTGAGCACATCGAGCCGCCGTGCCCTCTTCCTCATCTTCAAGGAGGCCCTGCACAATGCGCTCAAATATGCCCAGTGCAGTACCGTGGAGATCTCCCTGACCTCAACGCGGCGCACCATCAAATTGTCCGTTACCGACAACGGGAAGGGGTTCGACCCGGACAATGTGGACAGCTACAACGGGAATGGCCTGCCGAGCATGCGCGCACGGGCCGAGGGCATCGGAGGCAAGGTGGAGGTCCGCAGCCGCCCCGGTGAGGGAACCACCGTGAGCGTCACCGTACCGTTGAGCGACACCATCACCCGTTCGGGGGATTGATTCGAATTGCGCGGCGGATAGCTTTGCAGTGCATCATGGCCGACATCATCCGCGTAGCACTGTTCGATGACAGCAAGGTGATCCGGGACTCCCTGGGCACCCTGTTGAGCACCACCCCGGGCATCGGCCTGTGCGGCTGCTACCCCAACGCGGAACAGCTCCTGGAACGCATTGCCACGTGCAAGCCGGACGTGGTGCTGATGGACATTGACATGCCGGGCATCAACGGGATCGAGGCCATGCGCCTGCTGCACGCGCAAGACCCGAAGTTGCCGGTGATCATGCTCACGGTGTTCGCCGATGAGGACCGCGTGTTCGCCGCGCTGTGCGCGGGGGCCATGGGCTATCTGCTGAAGAACACCGACCCCAATGAGCTGCTGGACGCCATCGCCGAAGTGCGCCAGGGCGGGGCCCCGATGACGCCCAGCATCGCGCGCAAGGTGATGCTCCACTTCCAGCGCCTCCCCGCCCCGCCGGGCGCCCCCGTGGAAGACCCCTGCCTCAGCCCGCGCGAAATGGAAGTGCTCCAGGAACTGGTGGCCGGCCTCAGCTACAAGATGATCGCCGACAAGCTCAGCATCAGCTTCGAGACCGTGCGCAGCCATGTGAAGAACGTGTACGTGAAACTGCACGTCCACAATTGCGCCGAGGCCATTGCCAAGACCCTGAAGGGCGGATTGTTGCGGTAAGGATGCCCCGTGGAAAAATTTTCGACAGCCAAATGTTCATCTGCCTTGGCGGTTTCGATCTTTTTCCCGTTCTTGTAGACCTAAACCGCTTTCCACGGCGATCGAGCTGCTCATTCCTGTGACACTCCTTCCCCATGTGCCCAAGACTTGATCATGAGGTCCTGCTCACCGCAATCCCCTGTTGAACTTGACGATACTTCCACACCAACCCATCCCTCACCACCCTTTGAAACCCCAAATCCCAACTATCATGAATCACGCAAACCCAACATCACCACAGCGGCGAACGTCGCGGTGGCGCAATGGACTGCTCGGCATCGCTGCCGCGCTGTTCATGGCACCTGCTGCCTTCGCGCAATGCGGAGTCGGAGAATCCGAACTTTCACTGACCACTTCCGGAGGTAGTTATGCCTCTGAAAAATGGGTCAATATCACCACCGGGGCGAACGGAACCGGTACGGTCATTTGGGCCCAAGGCAACGGAACATACGGTAACGGAGCAGGTCTTGTCACCGGCGTGACCTTCTGCGTGACCAATGGCAGCACCTACTATATCAACTGTTACGACACATATGCTGACGGTTGGGACGGTACCGTGTACTCCATTACGGCAGGCCCAACAGTAGTTGCCAACAACGGAGGTGTGTCCCCCGATGACGGCACCGATACCGATGCAAGCTACCTGTGGAATAACCCACCACCCAGCACAGTTGAACTGGAGAGTTCCGAGGCCTTCTCTTACACGCCACCCGCTTGCCCACCACCGAGTTCGCTCGGGGTTACCGCGTTGAATGCATCGGGTGCGGATCTAGGTTGGACGGAGAGCGGAACTGCCACGGCTTGGGACCTGGAGATCGGTGCGGGCGGTTTCTCCCCTACTGGCACACCTATGTTCAATGATGTAGGTGCCAACCCATACACTTGGGCAGGTGGATCTGCCAATATGCCTTATGACTTCTACGTACGTGCCGACTGCAACTCGGACGACATCGATGTAAGTGCGTGGAGCGGACCTTATTCCTTCTTCACGGGCTATTGCACACCAGCACCTACGTCTGTAGACAATCAAGGGATCGTCCGTGTGGTGTTCAGTACCGTGGACAACAATACCGTCGGTACAAGTCCTGAAGCGGGTAACTACGCTGACTTCTCCGCCATGGTCGGGAATATTGCCCAGAGCACTACGGTGAATGTGGACATCACATACCAGACCGGCTACACCTACGAAACCGAGATCTGGGTCGACTGGAATGACGATCTTGATTTTGATGACGTTGGAGAGAATGTGTACTCCGGCGTTTCAACCAGCTCCAACCCCACTACACTGAATGCAACCTTCGCTGTAGGGACCAACCCGCTCGGCAACCACCGGATGCGCATTGGTGGAGGGGACAACGCAGTTACTTCATGCTATACCGGTTCGTATGCCTCCTTTGAGGACTATACCGTGAATGTGACGGCACCACCAGCTTGTGTCGCCCCAAGTGCACTTAGCGCGATCAATGCGACCACAACCGGTGCCGACCTCGGTTGGACGGAGAACGGCAGCGCAACTGCATGGGACATTGAGATCGGTGTCGCTCCTTTATCCGCCACCGGCGTACCGACGTTGAATGATGTGGGTACCAACCCGTACACCTGGAGCGGTGGTGCAGCAGCTACCACCTACGAATTCTATGTTCGCGCTGATTGCAACTCGGACGATATAGATGTGAGCACTTGGACAGGACCGTTCAGCTTCACTACCCCTTGCGCTGTCTATACACCGGACTACAATGAGGACTTCGCCACCTTCCTCCCCAACTGCTGGGATGAGGCGACCTCAGGAACTGCCGCTACGGGTCCTACAGGGATCGGTTCGGGTTCATGGACCAACTCTACTGTGCTTGGTACAGGAAGTGCCAGGATCAACCTGTACGGCACCTCACAAAGTGATTGGTTACTGTCTCCACTTATCGATCTTTCAGCCGGTGGCTACGAGGTTGTTGTTGATGTGGCTGTAACCAACTGGAACTCGGGCGCGGCAGATGCAATGGGATCCGATGACGTTGTGAATTTGCTTTACACGGAAGATGGTATCACATGGATCAGTGTGGCTACTTGGACAGCAGCGGATGCGCTGCCCAACACACCAACAGCATTCTCGTATGCACTGGCTTCCACGGGTTCCACCGTACAATTCGGGATCCTCGCAACGGATGGCCCTACGGACGATTCAGAGGACTATGACTTCCATGTGGACAACTTCCAAGTGCGGACCCCTCCGGCCTGCCCTGCTCCAAGCGCACTCGGCGCGACCAACGAGACCGCATCCGGTGCAGACCTGAACTGGACGGAGAACGGTACCGCTACGGCATGGGACATCGAGATCGGTGCCACGCCTTTCAGCCCTACCGGCACACCGACCTTGAATGATGTGGGTGCCAACCCCTACACGTGGGCTGGTGGTGCTGCAGCTACCACCTATGAGTATTATGTCCGCGCCGATTGCAACATGGACAATGTGGATGTGAGCACATGGCAAGGACCATTCAGCTTCACAACCCTGTGCGCTACGTTCACAGCTCCCTACCACGAAGGTTTCGACGTGTCATCTTCCAACCCACCCGGCTGCTGGAGCATCTCGGCCGGCGCAGGGGACGGATGGAGATTCAACGGCCCAACAGGCTTCAATACCACCTGTGGCGCACCGGGGAACGGTTCCACGGGCACCGGTAGCTTCGCTTGGATCGATCTTTCCTCGCCCGCTGATGCGAACGTTCTGTTGAACGCCCCGCTCGTGGACGTGAGCGCCCTCACCAATCCTCAGTTGCGCTTCGACCGTTACATGTGCGCTACCAGCAATGCTCCGAACCCCTTGTACGTTGAGTACTACGACGGTGCGGTGTGGCAATTGTTGCAGTCCTTCACAACGGGTACCGCCACAACGGGATCGAATGCTGCTGGATGGCAGGAAGAGATCGTGAACCTGAGCTCTGCCGTGAGCGGTGGCATCGTGCAGATCCGCTTCCGCGGGGAAGACGGAGGCGGGCCTAGCTCGTTCAACGGCGATGTGGGGCTGGACGAGATCTACTTCGAAGAGGCACCGGCCTGCCCTGCACCAACCGCACTCAGTGCAACCAATGTGACCTCATCGGGCGCGGACCTGGGCTGGACGGAGAACGGAAGCGCCTCGGCTTGGGACATCGAGATCGGTGCCAACGGGTTCACCCCCACCGGAACACCGACCTTGAATGATGTGGGTGCCAACCCCTACACATGGGCCGGTGGTGCAGCCAACACCGCCTACGACTTCTACGTGCGTGCCGATTGCGGTATGGACAACGTGGATGTGAGCGCGTGGGTCGGACCGTATTCGTTCAACACCCTCTGCAATGCCTTCACGGTACCATTCCAAGAAGGCTTCAACTCAACCTCCCCCACGCAGGCGTGCTGGACGGTATTGAACGTAAATGCTGATGGCGACTCATGGAACATGGACTATACCGGATACGCCTACGAAGGGGACCAGTCTGCCGGCATGTACACTGACTTCAACGGCGGCAATAATGACGATTGGCTGATCTCACCAGCGATCACCCTTACCGGCGCGGAGCAGCTCCGCTACTGGTACCGGGTGCGAAGCTCAAGCGAGCCGAATGATATGGAAGTGCTGCTCTCCACCACGGGCACGGCTCCTGGGGATTTCACCAACACCCTCCTCCCACTTACCGCATACAACAACACAACGTATGCGGAGCAGACCATCATGCTTACCGCCTTTTCAGGCAATGTCCACATTGCATGGCGTGTACCTCCCGGAGGTCTTGACGGCTACTACATATACGTGGATGATGTGAACGTGGAACTGGCTCCGACCTGCCCTGCACCAAGCGCATTGGGCGCGACCAACGTGACCTCATTGGGTGCAGACCTGGGCTGGACGGAGAACGGAAGCGCCACGGCTTGGGACATCGAGATCGGTACCAACGGGTTCACCCCCACCGGCACACCGACCCTGAATGATGTGGGTACCAACCCCTACACGTGGGCTGGCGGCTCCGCCAACACGGCATACGACTTCTACGTCCGCGCTGATTGCGGCATGGACAATGTGGATGTGAGCGGATGGACCGGACCGTACAGCTTCACCACGCTTTGCGGCGCGGCGAATGTGCCCTACACGGAGGATTTCAACGGTGCATCCACCCCGGCCATGCCGAATTGCTGGAGCGTGGAGAACGTGAACGGTTCCAATACGTGGATCACCACCTCCTTCCCTTCCATCTTCGGTACCACGGCTGCGCGTTACCCGTACAACTCCTCCTTTGCCGCCGATGACTGGATGTTCAGTCAAGGCATCAACTTGGTGGGCGGTACGGAATACACCTTGAGCTACGAGTACGGAGCGAATGGCTACGACGAGTCCTTGGAGGTGTACTACGGGACTTCCGCTACTTCCGCTGCGATGACGAACCTCGTGGTGGACAACGGGACCTTTGATGATGGCCCGCACGCGGTCTCCTACTCGATCACACCGGCCATTGGTGGCGTGTACTACTTCGGGTGGCACGCGTACTCCATCGCGAACCAATTCAACTTGGAGGTGGACAACATCAGCGTGATCGAAACGCCCGCTTGCCCGGTACCAACAGCCGTCTCGGTAAGCGGTACCACGCACAACAGCACGAACGTGAACTTCACGTGTACCGCCTGCACCGGTTCGATCATCGTTGAGTATGGTCCGGCCGGCTACACGCCCGGTACGGGTGCCGCTGCCGGTGCCACCGGAACATTGGTTTCCAGCACGGCCACTTCGCCTCAGGCCATCAGCGGCCTCAGCGGGTCGACCAGCTATGATGTTTACGTGCGCCAGGATTGCTCAGGCTCCAGCAATGGATACAGCAATAACTCCGCCGTGACCAACTTCACCACACCGGCCGCTCCACCTGCGAACGACCTGTGCGCGAACGCGATCATGGTGGGTGCGAACTCGGTGACCCCGGGATACACCACGAACGGCACCACCATTGACAACCCGGGCTTTTGCACCACGAGCCTGAGCACCGGACCCGGCGTATGGTATACCGTACAAGGCATCGGCGGCATGATGACCGCGGACCTCTGCGGGGCCAGCTACGATACCAAGATCGGCATCTTTACCGGCACGTGCGGTAGCTTGACCTGCCTACAGGGCAACGATGACGACCTCGGGACCAATGGCGCTGGCGTCTGCGGCGGAGGAACACGCAGCTCCACCTCCTGGGTGGGCTACATCGGAACCACCTACTACATCTACGTGACCGGCTTCTCAACCAACTCGGGCACCTTCAACCTGACGATGAACAGCGTACCCGGTGTATCCGCAGTGGTGGCCATCAACACGGACAGCGACCCGGGACAACTCTCGTGGGAGTTCACGAATGCCAGCAATACCGTGATCGCCACGGGCGGACCCACCGTTGCCAACGGGCTGGACCAGCAAACGGTGCTGCTCAGTGCAACTCCGGTGGTGGCCTGCTACGGCTTCAAGCTGATGGACAGCTTCGGCGACGGCATCCTTGGCGGCAATTGGCAGCTACGGACCACCGGCGGCAAGGTGCTCTTGGGTGATGATTTCGCGGGCGGAGCCGATTCGCCTTCCACCACGCCTCAATACTGGGCCTACGGTACCCACCACGGCATCTGCTTGCCCGAGGGACCCGCCAACATCGCCCCCACCGAGTGCGGCATCATGAACAACACCCTGCTGAACAAGGTGTACTGCAACAAGGTGACCGGTGCAACGAAGTACCAGTTCGAGTTCGCCGATCCCGACGCGGGATACATCCGCCGCATTGCACGCAACCGCAACTACATCGTCTTCCAGGAGATGCAGGCCGTCCCGCTGACCCCCGGCGTGAAGTACTTCGCCCGGGTCCGCACGGACCGCGACGGACCCATGGTCTCGGCGCACTTCGGCGCAGGTTGCGAAATGGGCTTGGGAGTTCCGCAAGTGGTGCCCTGCACCGAACTGATCCAGGCACCCGCGTACGGGCACTCCTGCAACGAGACCCGGGCCTTCAACACCAACAACAGCTTCATCTATGCCCAGCCGGTGGTGGGTGGCACGGAGTACCAGTTCCGTCTGATCAACACCCAGGAGGGCTACGACCAGACCTTCATCCGCAACACCTACATCCTGCAGTTGAAGTGGAACAACAACGTGGCGCCCATGCTGGTGGACGGATACACCTACAACGTGCAGATCAACGTAAAGGTGAACGGGCTGGAAAGCGGCTTCTGTGCCAGCGCCTGCAACATCACCATCGACAACAGCGGCAACCGCCCCGAGGCCAGCATGACGCAGGCCAACTTCGGCAACGCCACGCTGTGGCCGAACCCGGTGCGTGAAAGCCAGGTGAACCTGAGCATTGACGGCATCCAGGACGCGGACCAGCAGATCACCGTGGACATTCAGGACATCTACGGCAAGCAGGTCCTCGCCAAGGAGTTCGGGAATAGCGGCGAGCGGTTCAATACGATCATGGACCTGCCGAGCGATATCGCCAACGGCATCTACATGGTGAACATCACCGTGAACGGAAAGAACACCGTGAAGCGACTGAGCATTATCCGGTAAGTCCGGACCCTCAGGGTCTCCGCCCTCCGGCGGAAGACCCCTGAGTGAGCTTGTAAGCAAAAGCCCCTGCGGAAACGCGGGGGCTTTTTGCGTTCGGATGCTACTGCCGTGGTTGCGCCCCATTGATGGCGCACCGTATCCTTGCAACCATTCAACCAACCCTTATCCCCTTCCCCGCTCCATGATGAAACGCACTTTACAATTCTGTCTTGGCACTGCCCTGGTACTTTCCAGCGCAGTGGCCAGTGCACAATGCACGGGCTTTAGCCAATCCCCTTCCTCCACGACCACCCCGGGCGCCGGCTCCACTTCGCCCGGATACAGTGTATACCCCGGAAGCTACTCGCGTTGGTTCAGCATTGTCGTAGGCCCACAATACACCATTTCCAGCACCAATGGCAGCGACTACTTTACCGTTCGCTCGGGCACGTCCGGCGGCACATTGGTCGCCTTCGGACAAACCCCGCTGAAATGGTTTGCGGCCACCAGCGGTGTACACTACATCACGATCAGCAGCAATGCCTCATGCAGCACCAGTGGAGGCTCGCGCACGATCACCTTGGCCCGCACGGGGGGAAGTGGCTGCAATACCGGATCGCAATCGCCCTTCTCCACCTTCACCCCCAACTGCACCGGTACTTCCCAAGCGATAGCCACCGGCGTGGGCACGGGCTATTCCACCGTGGCCCTTACCAACGGGGTGCCTTACACCTTCACCAGCTCATCCGGCACGGACCAGCTCACCATCGCCTCGTCCACCGGCACCATCCAGCGCTGGGGCACTTCCCCCTTGGTGTTCACACCTGCCACTACGGCCAACTACCGATTCTATACGCACAGCTCCGCTACCTGCGGTACAACGGGCACTCGCACGCGCTCCATCTCCTGCGCCGGCTCGGGTGGAGGAGGTGATTGCCTTTCCGGCACGCAATACCCCGCGTCCACGTTCACACCGGCATGCACAGGTTCGAACGAATACATCACTGGGGCGGCGAACTACGGTGAATTTTCCATGGTGGGCCTTACCAGCGGCACGGCGTACACCTTCACATGCACCAATGGAGGATACGTCACCATTGGCAATAGCGGTGGTACGGCAGCCCTCGCCAGCGGTGCGTCACCACTTACTTGGACCGCCACCGCCTCGGGCAATTTCCGCTACTACATCCATGTGAACAGCAGTTGTGGCAGTGGGGGCTCGGCAGGGTTCCGCTACATCAGCTGCGGGATCGCAGTACCGGTTCCTTCCTGCGCCACTGGCCCTTCACCGGCACATGTGAACAGCCAATGCCACAGCGGCACCACGACCGCTCTTTCGTGGTCGGCCGTGAGCGGCGCCACCGGATATGATGTCCAGTTCGATGCCGGAGGAACGGCCTCCACGGTAGTGAGCAGCAACCAAGCGGGCACCTCATATGTGGCCTCGACCCCGGTATCCGGCACGTACAGCTGGCGGATCATCCCGCGCAACAGCAGTGGTACCGCCAGTGGATGCACCACCTGGTCGTTCACCCATACCACCCCTCCCACTTGGTATGCCGATGTGGATGGCGATGGGTACGGAGACCCGAACGACTACGTGAACGCCTGCACGCAGCCCATCGGTCATGTCGCGGACAACACGGACGATTGCCCGACCCTATTCGGCCGCAAAGGCGATAGCTGCAACGACGGCAACCCGTCCACACAGAACGACGTGATCGACGAGGATTGCGTGTGCCGGGGCACTGCTTGCACCGGCGATCGGGTGGTGGTGGCCATCCACACCGACGGCAACGGCGACCAGATCACCTGGGATCTGTTGGACGGCGACCTGAACATCATCGCCACCGGTGGACCCGAGACCGGCGAGAACAATATCCTGGTGACCGATACGGTCTGCCTGAACAGTACTCCCGCCTCCGCCTGCTACGGCTTCAAGCTGATGGACAGCTTCGGCGACGGCATCCTTGGCGGCAACTGGCAGCTACGCACCACCGACGGCAAGGTGCTCTTGGGTGATGATTTCGCGGGCGGAGCCGATTCGCCTTCCACCACCCCGCAATACGGAGGCTACGGTAGCCACCACGGCTTCTGTCTGCCTCCAGGGCCTGCCACCATCGCGCCCACCGAGTGCGGCATCATGAACAACAACCTGCTGAACAAGGTGTACTGCAACAAGGTGACCGGGGCAACGAAGTACCAGTTCGAGTTCGCCGATCCCGATGCAGGCTACATCCGCCGCATCGCGCGCAACCGCAACTACATCATCTTCCAGGAGATGCAGGCCGTCCCGCTGACCCCCGGCGTAAAGTACTTCGCCAGGGTCCGCACGGACCGCGACGGGCCCATGGTCTCGGCGCACTTCGGTGCAGGTTGTGAAATGGCCTTGAGTGCCGCTCAAGTGGTGCCCTGCACCGAGCTGATCCAAGCGCCGGCATACGGGCACTCCTGCAACGAGACCCGGGCCTTCAACACCAACAACAGCTTCATTTATGCCCAGCCGGTGGTGGGTGGCACGGAGTACCGGTTCCGCATCATCAACGCCCAGGAGGGCTATGACCAGACCTTCATCCGCAACACGTACATCCTGCAGTTGAAGTGGAACAACAACGTGGCGCCCATGCTGGTGGACGGCAACACCTACAACGTGCAGATGAACGTGAAGGTGAACGGGCTGTACAGTGGCTTCTGCCCCAGTAGCTGCAACATCACCATCGACAACAGCGGCAACCGCCCCGAGGCCAGCCTGACGCAGGCCAACTTCGGCAACGCCACGCTGTGGCCGAACCCGGTACGCGACGGTCAGGTACACCTCAACATCGAGGGCATCCGGGACGCGGACCAGCAGATCACCGTGGACGTCCAGGACATCCATGGCAAGCAGGTCTTCACTAAGGCCTTCAGGAACAGCGGCGATCGCTTCAATACCATCCTCAACCTCCCCGGCGATATCGCCAGCGGGGTGTACATGGTGAACATTACCGTGAACGGGGAACGTACCGTGGAGCGGTTGAGCATTATGCGCTAGGCATCGATAAACTCAGGGTCTCCGCCATGCGGCGGAAGGCTACTGAAAAAGCGAAAGCAAAAGCCCCTGCGGAAACGCGGGGGCTTTT
>JAIOIH010000007.1 GCA_019912395.1 Flavobacteriales bacterium
TGAGGTGGTCGACCCGATCAGGACAGGTTCTGATCAAATGTATGTGATTGTTGATGGTGTTTTTTGAGGGGTCTGGGGAGACTCAAAACTCGGCTGTTTTGTTGATTGTTCATGCGGCCATCCGATAACGCACGGCTGGCGTGACTTTCCCGATGCTTGAGTGCTTGCGCTTTTCGTTGTAGAAGTGGACGAAGTGTTTGCAGGTGGTGTACAACTCGCCGCCCTCCGCAGGTGGGTTCATGTACAGATGTTCGTGCTTGAGGGTGCGCCAGAAGCGCTCAATGAAAACATTATCGATGGCGCGGCCCTTACCGTCCATGCTGATCTTCACCCCTTCGGCCACACCGTCCTTGCGGAACAAGGCCGTGTATTCCTCGCTGGTGAACTGGCTGCCTTGGTCGCTATTGATGATCTCGGGCTTGCCGTGAAGGGCTATGGCCTCCTTGAGCATGCCCACCACCCACTCGGCCTCCATGCTGTTGGAGATGCTCCAATTCAGGATGTAGCGGCTGTAGAGGTCGATCACGGCCACCATGTACATAAAGCCTCCGCGTATGGGCAAGTAGGTGATGTCCAACGCCCACACCTGGTTGGACCGGGTGATCTTCAACCCACGCAACAGATAGGGGAATTTGTACTTGGTCTTGTCCGCCACAGTGGTGCGTGGCACGCAATACACGGCCTTGATGCGCATCGCTTGCATCAAGCGTCGCACCTTGCCGCGACCTATCTGCACCCCCTTCTCCAGGAGTTCGTCCACCAGCCGCCGTGTTCCCCTGCACGGATCCTCCATGTGCAGTTCGTCCATCAGGCGCATGATGCGCAGGTCTTCCTCATACATCGGCTTGGGCTTGTAGTAGAATCCGCTGCGATGAATATCCAGCACCTCGCATTGCCGCACGATGCTGAGCTCGCGAAACTCGGGTTCGATCAAGGCCCTCCGCTGTTCCAAGGTCATTACAGAAGTTTTTTTTTGAGCCAGTTCACCGTCACGGTCAACTCGCCGATCTGTTGGTGCAACTCGGCCCTCTCCTTCTCGTGGGCCTTGGCATCCACCACCGGGCCATCCCCGAACACATGCTCGGCACCCGACAGGAACTCCTTCTTCCAGGTGGCGATCTGGGTGGGGTGGAGCTGGTAACGATGGCCCAGTTCACTCAGTGTCTCTCGTTCTTTCAGCGCTTCAAGCACCACACGGGTCTTGAATGCGGCGGTGTGCTTGCGGTAGTTCTTCTTGGTGCTCATGGTTTGGCAAAGTTCCGACCTTCGCCTGTCCCGATTCTCCCGACCACCTCA
>JAIOIH010000085.1 GCA_019912395.1 Flavobacteriales bacterium
CCACCTTGCGGCCTTGCTCATGCTCGCGCAGCATCGCCACGATCTGCGCTTCCGTCCATTTGCTCTTTCTCATTGTCCCAAAGTTCAGGTTGATTTTGCGGTTCTACTATCCCGCACACCTGATCTTGGGGGAGCTTACAGTTGGGGCCTGAACTTCGCGTCTGGCCGCTAGGTCTGGGTATTCAATTGTCTGAGGGAATAGGAGAAAAAGCGCACATGCCTTTCACGTGGGCTGCACGAAGTCACCAATCAAGAATAGGCACCGCCAATATCAACAATGGACACTTAAAGCAATGACACGACTAGTTAAGAAGTCCATTTAGCTCCCTTAGGTTAAAAGGATACTGGAAATGATAGCGATTGCGGCTTGCATGCCAAAGTCTACGGGTTACAGAATAGACATCGTTCTAATTTAACTTGGTTGTCAAGCATTCTGACGAACTTATCGACGAACCCTGAATCATTGAATGGTCCAACCCAAACACCATTCTCGCCATGAGATGGATTGTCATGCTTTCCAGTTCCAAAGTTGCAATGCTTACAATCTGAATAATGGAGGCGTGCAGAACATTTTGGAGCCCGTGCCTGCCAATTAAGATAGATATGGTAAGGTTTCGAGTTTGCCATGAAGGGCTATTTATTTTGAATCTTCAAAATCCTTTCGTAACCACCTGTTACCCTTATTGAGTAAGTGCCATCTGGCAAATTATCCAAATCCAGTTTTGTGTTTGTGGAGACGATTTTTCCCGTCATTAAATGCCTGCCAGAATTATCAATGATAACATAATGTTCACCAATTAATTGGTTGGCTACAGTGATTGCAATTTCACCGTTCGTTGGATTTGGATAAATGAAGAAAAAATCTACTTTGGACTGTTCTTGTATTTCTGTATTGGTGCTGACTGAAAGCAGTGCTGTATTAGATGTATCCGGACAACTATTTTCAGATGTAACAATGCAACGGAAAGCCTGATTATTATTAGATATTTGTACATTTGAAACAGTGAGTTCATCACTCAATGTTCCGTCATATTGACCGGCATCGCTAAGATTCTGGAACCCAAAGCCTATGTCGGATTGCCATTGGTACACTGCATTCGTGGCGGAAGACGATACCATGAAATGAGCATCTGAAGAAACAGGGATTGTCTGGTCAACAGGTTGGTCAACTATGCTTGGTTGACATACATTGTAAAGCCCTGTTATCTCCTGTTGAGTTAATACTCGGGTCCAAATGCCAATATCGTCATAATCTCCTTTGTATTCACCCGTAAAACCATCGAATGGGTTAGGCGCAAACGAACGTCCAAAGCCACACTCCGTGTAGGTGGCAGCATCATATCCAGATCCGGGATATATATTGAGCATAGAGCTTTGTAATCCAGTTGCTACCAATACCCCATCCACGTACAGCGATGGGATATGTTGCGCATAAACTAACACGAAATGATGCCAACCAATCAGAGATGCGGAATAGACTAATGGTGATGCCGTATAATTATGTGCATGCTCTATAACCTGCACTTGGTTATTCCCAACATTAATCCCTACCCCTGCAGTATTGCTTCCCCAATTATTGCCGTGCGGGGCGTGGATTACTGCCATTGCTCCCAGTTCCTCATTCCCAGTAATGCCTTGTTGCATTATCAAATCAGCTTGAGCCGGGTTTGCCCAAAATGAAATTGTAAAATTGTTAGGTGATTCGGTGACAACGTGTTGAGTCCTTATATATGAACCATCTACATCTTGGTGAATTGCAGAAGCGGGTGTCCCGTATCGGTCTGTTGTAAAGATAGCCCCCCCGTGGAGTGTTCCATTATTTGCATCAGCACTTTCATCGTTGGCATTGCCGCTAAACGGGTACCACCCAACGAGTCCATCAGTTGGGACATAGCTTGGGATTACTTGTGCACTAACGCGAGTGTTAATAGTAACGAAAATGCCAGCGGCGAGAATCAATCTGCTCTTCATCACAAAACTGATTTTGAAAGAAGCACCCGTGCTTCCAAGGTTAGGCTTGTTGGCAATAATATGACAATTTTTGCTTTCATGTGAGAACTATGAGAAATTCATTTTGCTCAGGTTCTTGTCCTTCCCAGTCGTTGATCTGCACATGGCCGCGCTTGCAGGCCTCCACGGCCACGCTGCGAGTCTTGCACAGGCGCACGCACCAGAGGAATTTGTCCAAGCGCATGGGGCGAAGTTGGGGCCTGCATTGCAAACCCGGTTCCATCTGCGGGGGCATCCGGTTGTCCGTTGTCGGTTGTCAGGCGTAGTGCCTTCACGGCCATGCGGATCCGGACCACTCACCACAAGTCCGTGCGCCCTATGCCCTACGAACTACGAACTACTCCCTAAGGGTCTCGCCACACAGCATCCGTGTTCATCAGTGTCCGTCCGTGGTGAAAGAAAAAAGGAGGCCTCGCGGCCTCCTTCATGGCGCTCGGCTGTGCCGAGTGCCTTTTCTTCGGCGGTCTCTGGCCGAATTCCACTGGCCTGCGCATACATCATTCAGATACAGGCTTCAAGTTGCTGGAACCCGCCGGAGGCGGATCAAGAGCCGGGCACTCGGCAGATTGTTGGAATTACTGCTAAAGCCGAGCGCCGGGATCGGGGCGCCCGATGCCCTACGAACTATTCCCCACCCCTGCCTCACGGCGCTCGGCTGTGCCGAGTGCCTTTTCTTCGGCGGTCTCTGGCCGAATTCCACTTGCCTGCGCATCCATCATTCAGATACATGCTTCACGTTGCTGGAACCCGCCGGAGGCGGATCAAGGGCCGGGCACTCGGCAGATTATTGGAATTACTGCTAAAGCCGAGCGCCGGGATCGGGTGCTTCTTTTGTTCGTGATCCAATTTGAGTGGAAGTCCTGTTGTCCGTTTTCGGTTGTCAGGCGTAGTGCATTCACGGCCATGCGGATCCGGATCACTCACCACGAGTCCGTTTGCCCTATGCCCTACGAACTACGCCCTAAGGACGAATGCTCACAAAGAAAAAAGGAGGCCTTTCGACCTCCCTTCCCTCAGTGACCCCGGGAGGATTCGAACCTCCAACCGGCAGAACCGGAATCTGCTATTCTATCCAATTGAACTACGGGGCCTAGATGTCCGCTCCTTTTGCCCGGAGCGGGCGCGAAGGTAATGCTATCGTTCGGCTCTGCTATGCGCCCGCATCAGCATGGTGACATCCTGCACGTTCTCCGCCTTGGTCCAGGTGGTGCTTAGCTGGTGTTCGTCCATATTCAATTGCTCGGCGGCGGAGGCCCTCAACGCGGCTTGGGAAGCGGCATCGGGGAAGAGGCTGTCCAAGGGCATCGCCGGGCGCACATCCTCCGCGCGGAGCGGATGGCCTTGTGCCGTGGCCACCTCGGCCAGCCACCGCGCCGTGCGGCCGAACGCACCCTGCAAGCGCACCGGGGGCCCTTCGCGCACGTATGCGGCACCGCGTGCGTTGCCCGCAAGCACGCGCACCAAGCGGCCTTGTTCCTGCGCGAAGGCGAAGCTGTATTTTCCATCGTATTCCACGAAGATCAGTTGGCCGTCCTTGTTGATGCCCCAATGGCCATCCACCTCCGTGTGCATGGTGTTGGAGCTGGTGAACGAGGTGGCATCGCCGTTGGGTAGGAGGAGGAGCCTCGTGGTGCGCGCATCGGCGTGCTGGGCCGGGTCCGCTACATAGTTGCCGGCCATGCGCCGGTCCGGCACCGGCGGGCAGGTAACGGCCACATCCATGTGCATGTAGCGCTCGGCGATCAGCAGGCTGTCCGGCCCGCCAGCGGGGTCCGGCGCGTAATGCCCGCTGAGCCAGGTCTTGATCCATTGGCCGGGTACGGTGTTGAGGTAGGTGTAGCGATGTGCGATGCTGTCCAGTCCCGGACCCGTGAGCCGGAAAACAGCCAAGCTGCCGCACGGACCGAAGGCCGTATCGCCGGACAGGATGCGCACTTCACCCTGGAAGTTCGTACCGGCCGGATCGGAAGCAGGCTGCTCCGTGGCAACGGGCCCATGGCAGCCGTACACAAGGACGGCTGCCATGGTCAAGATCAGTGGCAATGGGCGCATGGGGGCGAAAGTACCGGAAAGGAGAAGCGGGAGCGGGAAAGGCAATGGGGGATCTACCGATTTTTTCAGGAGCACAACCTGAGAACACGTACCTTTGCCCGCTTTTTCAATGACCTCTCCCTGATCCCCATGAAGGAATTACGCAACATCGCCATTATCGCCCACGTGGACCACGGCAAGACCACCCTGGTGGACAAGATCCTCCATCAATGCCAGCTGTTCCGCGTGAACGAAGAGGTGAAGGACCTGTTGCTGGACAGCAATGATCTCGAGCGCGAGCGGGGCATCACCATCCTGAGCAAGAACGTAAGCGTGCATTACAAGGGCGCCAAGATCAACATCATCGACACCCCCGGCCACAGCGACTTTGGCGGTGAGGTGGAACGCGTGCTGAACATGGCCGATGGTGTGGTGCTGCTGGTGGATGCCTTTGAAGGCCCCATGCCCCAGACGCGCTTCGTGCTGGGCAAGGCCATCGAACTGGGGTTGAAGCCGGTGGTGCTGATCAACAAAGTGGACAAGCCGAACTGTACGCCCGAGGAAGTACACGAGGCCGTGTTCGACCTGATGTTCTCCCTGGGCGCGAGCGAGGAGCAGCTGGATTTTCCCGTGGTCTACGGATCGGGGAAGGGCGGCTGGATGGGACCGGATTGGAAGACACCGACCACGGACGTGAGCCACCTGCTGGACGTGGTGCTGGAACATGTGCCTGCGCCGAAGAAGGTGGAGGGAACGCTGCAGATGCGCATCACCTCGCTCGATTACAGCTCCTTCCAGGGGCGTATTGCCGTGGGGCGTATTTCCCGCGGCAGCATCCGGCCCGGCCAGCAGGTGGTGCTGGTAAAAAACCAGGGCGGAACGGTGAAGGGGCAGGTGAAGGAGCTGATGGTATTTGAGGGCCTGGGCAAGGTGAAAGTGAAAACCGAGGTTGGCTGTGGCGAGATCGTCGCACTGATGGGCTTGGAGAATTTCGATATCGGCGACACCGTCGCGGATGCGGAGAATCCCGAGGGCTTGGCGAAGTTCAAGGTGGACGAGCCCACCATGAGCATGCTCTTCACCATCAACAACTCCCCGTTCTTCGGCAAGGAAGGCCAGTTCGTCACGAGCCGGCACATTCGCGACCGCATCTACAAGGAGATCGAGAAGAACCTGGCCATGCGCGTGCAGGAGACCGATTCTCCCGATAAGCTCCTGGTGTTCGGCCGGGGCATTTTGCACTTGAGCATCCTGGTGGAGACGATGCGCCGCGAGGGCTACGAGTTCCAGCTGGGCCAGCCCCAGGTCCTGTACAAGGATGTGGACGGTGTCCGCTGCGAGCCCATCGAGCTGCTCACCGTGCAGGTTCCGGAACAGTTCAGCAGCAAGGTGATCGACAATGTGACCCGCCGCAAGGGCGAGATCGTCAACATCGAGCAGAAGACCGATCGCGCGGTCCTCGAGTTCTCCATTCCGGCCCGCGGCATCATCGGCCTGCGCAATACCTTGCTCACCGCCACGGAAGGGGAGGCCATCATCGCTCACCGCTTCAAGGGCTACGAGCCGTACAAGGGTGAGCTGGGCGTGCGTCGCGCAGCGAGCATCATCAGCCAGGAGACCGGTACCGCCATTGCCTACGCCATGGACAAGCTCCAGGACCGCGGTCGCTTCTTCGTGGATCCCAACGAGGAGGTGTACGGCGGCCAGGTGATCGGCGAGAATCCCAAGACGGACGACCTGGTGGTGAACGTGAACAAGACCAAGAAGCTCACCAATATGCGTGCTTCGGGTACCGATGACAAGTCATCGTTGGCACCGGCCACCAAATTCTCCCTGGAAGAAGCCATGGAGTACATCAAGGAGGACGAGTACTTGGAGGTGACCCCGAAGAGCCTGCGTATCCGCAAGATCCTCCTGGACGAGAACGACCGGAAGAAGGCCAAGAAGCCGCAGAACGTGTAGGAGGTGTTCTGTCCTATGCCCATGTCCTATGCTCAAGCACAGGACATGGGCATAGGATAAGTCCGTACCTCCGGAACGTGCTCACCCCGGATCGGGGCGGCTTGGAGCGAAATCACTCGCCCAGGACCAGCAGCCGCGTGCGGAAGCTGTCGCCTAGGAGGACCGTGTAACATCCCGGCGAGATGCCGTTCAGGTCGAGCGTAAAGGGCAAGCTGCCCGTTCGGCCCGTCAGCACGATCCTGCCGGAGGCATCGATCAGCTGCACCGGCATTTGAATTCCAGTACTGACCCCGGTGATCGTAACGGACCTCGTCGCCGGGTTGGGGAAGAGATCGATGGACTGCACGCCGGTGATGTTGCCGATGCCGCTCGTGCCGTTCAACAGCCATTGCAGGGCATCCCGCAGGTGGGTGCGGAACAGCGCATCGCCCAAGTAGTCGGTCTGCGCATGCCCCAAGGCCGTATAGAACACCCGTGATCCGCTGGGCAGTGCCCGGTACCAGCTCATGGGCCGCGGGGCATCGTAGGAGTTCACCATGCCATTGGGGCCGATGGTCTCCTCCACTTCCAGCACCACGGTGTTTTCGGTGCCGTAGTACCCGTTCTCCCAGTAGTAGTACTCCTCGTTCTTCTGCCAGGGGTCAGGTAGCTCCGCGGTTGAGGGGTGCTGCCCGATCTTCCAGATGGCATGGCTCGGCGTGCCCGCGACATGGTTGGGGGCTTCCTGCACACTGGCTCCGAGCAGCTCCGGGTAATAGTCCCACGTACCGGTGAGGTTGCCGTTCGCGCTGCTGTGGCGGTAGGTGTCGCTGGCCGCATGGATGCCCAGGACATGGCCGCCAGCGGAGACCCACAGTTCAAAATTGGCGCGCTGGCCGGCATCAAGAATTGCGTTGCCGCTGGTGTTGCTGAAAATGACCACATCATACGCGGCCAAGGTGGCGGGGTCACTGAACGGATCCCCGGTCGCATCATCATCCACTGCGATGCCGAGTTCGTCCGCGATGGAGGTGAACATGGCGTAGGATGCCGACCGCGTGTTGTGATCGTAGCCGGAGGTACGGGTAAAGTGCAATGCCCGAATCTGTGCCTGCGCGCCGAACGGGAGTGCCAATACGAAGAGGACCAAACCGATGCTCCGCGCGATGTTGATCGCCGGGAAACGGGATGGGGCTGCGGTGCATGCCATTGGTGCAGGTTCGTTCATGGGATTCCGGTTTTGCCGATCGGGTGCGAATGTTCCTTGAGGCATAGGACCCCAACCTCGAAGGTACGACACCGCACCGGGGCGGATCTTCCGTTCCGGTAGAACCGGCTTACCGGCCCCTTATTCCAGTACGGGCAGGGCTTCCTCCACCGGCTCCTTCACTTTCCTGCGGAACCAACGGACACCCTTGTCCATGAATCCGATGTGCATGTCGAAGCGCTTGACGAAGTTGAGGCGGATGCTGCCCACGCTCCAATAGAAGCTGTTCCGGTCCTCCAGCAGGTAACCGATATTCTCCTGATTGAAGGAGATGCCGAAATAGTACCGGGCACTGTTGTAGCCGGCACCGGCGCGAAACTGCCCATGCCAGCCCGCTCCCGCACTGGTCTTCAATTCTTCCTCCCCGCTCGAGGCGGAACTCACGGCTCGTTGGAGGCTGATCCCCCCGCCCAGAACGACCGAGCCCGTGAAGAAGACGTGCTCCTTGATGACCAGCGTATAGGCATAACCCGCGCTTGGACCAAGGTCCAGGAAGCCACCGCGGCGCAATTGCAGGCCGGGATCGAAAAGGTCGGCATATTGCACCGGCACCAAGGATGAATCCGACTTCAGGTGGAAGTAGGTAAGGTAACCGCCTGCCAAAAAGGAGCCTTGGCTCCTGCGCTGCCATGCGTCCTGGTTGAAGGCTGCGCGATAGCTGAAGCGGTCGTTGTTGAATATGTGGACGGTACTAAGGCCCAGGTTGTATTGCACGAGGTCCGGGCGCGTGGGCAGTTCGGTGTCCTGATGCCAGCCCAATTCCGGCTGGGTGTGTGAGCTCAGGTAGTAGCCTTTGTAGCGCTGCAGGAAGAGGTTGGTGGCCCAACGCTTGGCGAGGATGTTCGCCTGGGCATCGAAATAGTGCGTTTTGCCACGCTTGTCCTCGTCCTTGTTCAGGCCCGGGATGCCCACGCCGATGTTGAGGGAGAGCGCACGGTAGCTGGCGCCCACGCCGAAGTTGACCTTGTTGTTCGGCCGGTAGATGAGGGCCTTGGTTCCCTTCGTTCCACCGAGCTGCAGCTTGTTGTACTTGGTGCTGAAGTAGAGGCGGCCCGTAAGGATGTGTGAATAATCCTTCACGTAGGTGGTGTCGAACGTATCAGGCTCCTTCCCGGATCGGGCGTGTACGGCTTGACCGGCCCACGCCAAGAGCAGCAACCATGAAGCGGAGGATCGGTAAAGCAGGCGAGCCAATGGCATAGGGTACAAAGGTCGCCCAACCCCGTCCATGTGCGAGGGGGAGCTGTGCGACCGAGGTGAACCGATGGCCCAGCCAGGTGTACGGAAGCACGAACATCCCACTAACCCCAAGCACGTTCAGCATGAAAACGCCCATCCTTCTCGCCATGGCCTCCGGATCCGCGCTCTTCGGCGCACTGGCCCTGTTCTCTTTCAGCAAATCCCCTGCGATCGGCAGCACGGATCACCAGCCCAAGGACCATCCCAAAGGCTGCGTGTTCAAGACCGTGTATGAAGGGGAGGGGCTGGATTCCGCCTTCGTACTAAAAACGTCCGCCGAGGTGCTTACCTCGGAGAACCGCGCCTATGACTGGTTGATCACCGCCCAGAACAACGATGGAGGATTTGCTGCGGGCAGCCATGCGCGCCAGGATGTGATGGACCCGCATGCCGCGGCCAGTGACCCGGCCACCACCGCCATGGTGAGCATGGCCCTATTGAGGGCCGGGAGCACCGTGAAGGACGGCCGCTTTGCGACCGTGCTGGCGCGTTCCACCGAATTCCTGCTCAAGTCCGTTGAGAACGCACCGCAGGATGCGCTCAACATCACCCCGCTCACCGGTACCCAGATCCAAGTGAAGCTCGGCCAGAACATCGATGTGGCCCTCACCGCGCAATACCTCAGCAACCTCATGGGCCGCATGCCGTGCAACGATCCCAAGCACGACCGCTGGTTGAACGCATTGAACAAATGCACCGCCAAGATCCAACGGTCGCAGACCGCGAACGGCAGCGTGCAAGGCAGTGGCTGGGCCGGGGTGCTGCAATCCAGTTTTGCCACCAACGCCCTGGAGAGCGCCGAGCACGTGGGCGCGGACGTGGACGAGAAGGCGCTGGAGAAGGCACGCGAGTTCCAAAAGGGGAATTTCGACGCCAACACCGGCACGGTGGCCACGGAAGCCGCAGCGGGAGTGACGCTCTATGCGGTAAGCGGGAGCACACGGAGCAGCGCCAAGGAAGCGCGGCAAGCGGAAGAGCTGATGGACCGTGCCAAACGCGAAGGCAAGGTGGACAAGGACGCTCCAGTTAGTTCGGATGCATTGCAGGAGGCCGGCATGAGCCGTGATGAGGCCGAAAAGGCCACCACCGCATACAATGTCTACAATGCCGCCAAGGTGCGTGCGCAGTCCAATGAGGTGCTCAACGGTTTTGGCAACAACGGCGGCGAGGAGTTCTTGAGCTTTTTGCAGACGGGCGAGTCGCTCATCATCAACAAGGACCAAAGCTGGCGGAAATGGTACGATTCCACCACGGCCCGGTTGGTGGGCATCCAGAACAACGATGGAAGTTGGAACGGGCACCACTGCATCACCAGCCCGGTGTTCTGCACGGCCACGGCATTGCTCATCCTCAGCGTGAACAATGATATTGAAGCGCTGGTGGCGCAGGGCGCGTCGGTTCGGAAGTAGCACAGTGAACGCCGGAAAAGGGTGCTGACCGCGTGGTCGGCGCCCTTTTCATTTCGATCGGAACACGATCAACGCGTGATCACCAGGCGTTCCGTAGCGACCGCTCTTCCTTTTTCATCACGCACGACGACGCTGTAGTTGCCTGTGCCGAGGGAAGCGACGTCCACTACCCCATCGCTGGCAGGTACGGCCTCCAGGACCCGTTTACCGGCGGCGTCCAAAACCTCAACGCGCCGGCCCGTTACGAAGCCGGACAAGACCACGCGGGAATTTGCCGGATTCGGGGTCAGCAGCGGGGGCGTATTGCCGACCTGCTCATGGACACCGGTATTATCGGTGGCTACGATGAACTGCCCCTTCATGCCCGAGTTGGCATGAGGTGAGCAGACATAGTAATAGGTGCCGGGCACGTTCAGGGCGAAGGTGAATTCACCCGAGGGGTAATTGAAACCGCCATTGGGAGTGTTCTCATTGTCCAACCAGGTCAACTCATCCACTTGTGTGCAGGTATGTGGATTCGACAGTACCAGATGGATGCTGTCCCCTGCGATCATATTGATCACCGGTGGGTCGAACGTGTTGCCAATGTTGGTCAGCTCGTGGGTGGTTTGCGCTGTAGTGGCAGTGGCAAAGGCCAATGCGGCCAGGGTCGAGTGGAAATACTTCATGGACTTCGGGTTTGAGTTTCGGACAGGATGATGACGCGCTTGAAAGGGGATCGGTTTACCGGGTACCTCCCTGCCGTGCGACCCCGAAGCCGTCTTGGCCCGCCCCCTCGTACGTGGCTGGCGGCATATTTTTTGGAGTGTACCGCGCATACCGATCACCATGAAACGTGCTGCCATTCTTCTTTATGCGGGCCTGATGGTAGCCGGCCCAAGCGTGAATGCCCAGGACACCGTGAGGTCCACCGTGGAGGCACCGCCGCATTGGACGGTCCTTTCCGACAGCATTGGGCAGGTCATCGGGCTGCGCGAGGACCAGGAACAGGGATGGAGCGAGCGCAATGAACGCTGGAACAGCAAGTACGAAGCGCTTGGCAAGGAGCCGGAAAGCCACCCCACCTACATCAAGCTGCACAGCGCCCGGGAGTTCGACCTGAAAGGCTTCCTTACCGGAGGGCAGTACGATAAGTGGAAGGAGCTGAACAAGCGCTCGCCACGTATCGAGGACAATAATCCGCCGGGTACCAATATGCCGCCGGACCGCTGAACGTGGAGGGAATTCCACAAGGGGTGTTCCCGGTCAGCTCGGCTGCTGCTGCGGTCGCAAGGAGATCAGGTAGTAATTGGTAGTGATGAGGAAGTTCCGCAGGTAGGGAATGGCCGAAATGAAGCGGGATTGCTTTCGGGGCTTCAAGCCGAACTTGGCCTCGTAGTTGGGATTCACCAGATAGAAGGTCCGTTTGTCCTTCACATAGTTGCACTTCTTCAGGATCCGCTCAAATCGCTCTATGGTGATGCCCGTCTGCTTGATCTCCAACAGGTCCGTCACCTTGGTCCTCGACTCCCCGAAGCCTTTCAGGATGGCGCTGTAGATCGGTTTGGGAAGGATGTGGAAGTACGGAAGCTTCGATAGGACCCGGCTTTCGCAGATCTGCTGGTGGCCGCCGAAGGGGTTGTGCCAAGGGGGGAAGCCAAGGAAGAACCGGCCCTGCGGCTTGAGCAGCCCGCGCGCGAACTCCATGAACCGTTCCTGCCCGTGAATGTGCTCCAGCACGTCCCGCATGATGATGATATCAAACTGGCCAATGTCCGCTACGTCGTAGATGTCCGAGACAATGAGGCTCAGGTTGTCGCGGTTCGGGTGCTCCGCGAAATAGGCCTTGGCGTTCGCGACCTTGTTCGGGGCCATGTCCACACCTACCACCCGCTTGCATCCCAGGTCCATGAAGGGCTTCAGGTTGCCGCCTTCACCGCAGCCGATCTCCAGTACCGAACAGCCCTCATTGACCTCAAGCACTTCCGAGATGAACGGCAGCACATGGTTGCGCACCGTGGTCTCCTGCTCCCGGAAGTACTTCTCCCGGTTGGTGTGCCGCTCTTGCATGTGTTATGGCAGGCCTGCTCAGAGCAGGTTCACCTGCTGCGCCTCCTTGCGGCGCGGCTCCTTGGGCATGGTGCCGAAGATGTAGTCCCAGAACGGAGTGCTCACGCCGAAGGCACCGTCATCACCCACGAAATGGTGGAGGTTGTGGTGCTTCCATATGATGCCCAGGAAATTCTTGGGCTGTTTGTAGATGTGGATGGCATAGTGGGCAAGCAGATAGCTGCTGTACCCGAAGAGGAAGCCTCCACCGAAGGCATAACCGTTCTGCCCGATGGTCAACCGGAAGAGGCTGATGAACAACACCGCCAGGAAAATGCTGAGCAACGGAGGCATGGCCAAGCGGCTCTTGTCCCGAGGGTGGTCGTGGTGGATGCCGTGGATCACGTACTGGAAGCGCTTGCGCTTCTCGGATTCGGCAGGGATATGATAGAGGTAGCGGTGCATCAAATACTCCACCAGGGTAAAGAGCACGATGCCGCCGAGGAAGAAGACCAGTGCGGTGCTCCAATGGATGCCGAGCCGGGCGAGGGAATACCACAAGGTGAGGATACCCGCTGTCCAGAACAGGGCAAGGGGTATGGAAATATGCGTTTTGGTGAGCGCCTCCAGCACCGGGTTCTTGAAGATGCGCCCGGCATCGGATCTATTGTGTGTTGCCATGATCGATGTACGCAAATTTAGGCATCAGAAAGTGTATGGAGGTACGGAACGTTCCTTAACCGGGATCGAAGGTGAAGCGGAGATCCATAAAAAGCCCTCTCCCCGGCGCTGGATTGTAATATCTGCGGGCAGGGTCATTGAGCTGGATGAAGGAGGTGTATTGCGCATTGAGGATGTTCTCTGCGGTAATTCCAACCTGCAAACGATAGAAGCTCCACCCCCAGGATCGTCCAACATGCAGCTGCATCACGCCATGGCCGGGCACCCGATCGCCATTGGTACTATTGGCCACCACGGAGGAACTGGCCCTATAGCCTGCTTCGATGCGCAAGCCTGGCCGGGTTGACCAGCGTGCGCGTGCACCGCCGGTCCATCGGGGTACGCCGGGGACATCCACCGTATTGGTCCTGTCCGGCAGGGTCAATCGGTGGTGTTGCCAAGCGCCGTTGAGCAGCAATTCGAGATGCCCCTTACCGGAAAGGTCCCAGCCGGTCCGGGCCTCCAGCTCCACACCGTCCTGTTCGGCATCACCGGCATTGACGAAGATCTCTTCGGTGCCTTGATCCACGCGTTGGGGAAGGATCAGGTCCTTCGTGCGGCGCATGTACGCGTTCACGGCCACGGCGGTGCCGTTGTTGCGAAAGGCGACCCCAGCTTCAGCTTCCTTCACATGTTCGGCGGTCAGCGCAGTATTGGGGATCCCGGTTGAGCCAAGGATCTCCCAGATGGTGGGGCGTGAAGTGCTTTGCGCATAGCGCAGGTGGCCGGTCAACTGATCGGAGAATGTGCGTTCCACACCAAGCAAGGGATAGAGTTCCCCAGTTGGTGCATCGGAGGTTTCCTCATTGCGGAGTTCATCCACATGGCGGAAGGCCGTGGCCTCCGTGCCGAGGTCAACGAAGATGGTGGTGCGCGCGCCCAGCAGGGTCCGGGTGGAAAGGAAGCCGTTCAGGGTGTTCACGCGGGTATCGGCATCTGTCCGCAGATCGGCCGGCACGGCGTTCACAAATGCCCGCTCCTGCAACTGGTCGCGTTCCAGCAGAGCTTCAAGGCCCATTTCCCAAGAGAAGGAAACGTTATTCCTGCGGAGCGTTCTCCCCAAGGACAAACGCGAACCCGCGGAGCGGATCCGCTCATCCTTGTATCCGCCGTAGAACGGGCTTGTGCCATACGGGTTCACCTTGTCGATCGCTTGTACTTGGAGGGAGGAGCGAAGCAGGAGTTCCTGCCATACGCGCTGTTCCACGGCAATGCCGGCGAACAGTTGGGTCTTCTCCACCCGCGCATCGATCTGTTGGGAGTAGGGACTGGCAGAACGAGGTTGCTCGGCAGCGGTGAGGCTGTCCAAACTTCCGGGCAACCCCCACGCAGCTTTTTGTCCGGTAAGAAAGATACGGACGTTGCCTTTCGGCAAGGCATATCGTTGCGTGATCCAGACCTGATCGCGCCGCGCATATTCCTGATCGCGATAGCCATCGTTCCCCATGCGCAGCAAACCCAAGCTGAGCGTATTGCCATTGGCAACCCTTGTCCGCAACTCGCCGCTGAGCTTGAAGTAGCCATCAGGCCCTCCGGTGCCTGAAATGGACACGTCGGATCCGGTGTCCTGCCGTTCGGGAGGTGTGGCCAGAAGGAGGCCGGAAGGGGCACTGCCGAATACCGGCCCGCCGATACTGCGTACTACATCCAGCGTACCCACCAGTGCAGGATCCAGCAACTCCAGCGGAGTGGAGCCATCCGCCAAGGTCATGGAGAACGGCCCCCAGTACACTTTCACGCCGCGTACGCCATAGGGTGATCGCAAAAGGCTGCCACGGATGCTGAAACGGGTGCTTCCTCCTTGGCCGCGTTCGTCCATTTGCACACCGGGTACCCAGAGCAACGGACTGCGCAGTGATGCCCGGTCATACATGCGGAGGTCCATACTGTCCACGGTGCTAACGGCCGCCAATGCCTGGCGTTCCCGTGGGGAAGGCCACGGTCTCACCGCCACCGCTTCCAGCTCTGTTGCCCTTGGTACTGCTTGCAGTTCCACCTTCCCTGCAAGCTTGGCCTCCGTCCATGCCATCCGTAGGGTCATCAGATCTTTTGCATGGAAGACCAGGGTGTCCGGAGGGTCTTCAGTGCAGAACCGCCCGAATGCATCTACCGTTCCTACCGTCGCCCCCCATCGATCCCGAACGATCAAGCCTGCTGAAGGCGTACCGTCCATCCGCACCACCAACAAGCAGGATTGTGCACAGGCCTCGTACAGCCATACGGAACCGAGCAGGAGCAGGAGCAAGCGGAGCATCCGGCCGAAAGTACCCATGGCCGCAGCAGGGCCATGTTGAAGCTGGTTCCTGGAGGGAACAGGGTATGGGGAAACAATTACATTTGCGGCCCCATTTCGGGAAAAGACCAATTCCCGGGCGTTTAGCTCAGCTGGTTTAGAGCACTACCTCGACAAGGTAGGGGTCGCTGGTTCGAATCCGGCAACGCCCACATTCATTTTTGGCCCGTGAGGGGTCTGGATCCTGCTGGTAAGCAACGTGAAAATACCGGTCTTTCGCTCCATTCGATCCCTTGTCGCACGCTTATCCGATCACTTTCCGGGCTTGGAGCATTGAACGTTCGATTGGATCAACCCGGGTCAGACTAAAGCTCAAAAGAACCATTCGTGAACATGAAGAAGACGATCATTTCCATGGCGGTCCTGTTGGCCGTATCCAACGTAGCAAGTGCGCAGGAGGATAAAGCACAACGCGACGCCGCAGTCGCCGTGATGCAAGCGAAAACGGAAGCGGACACCACCGGTAAGCTGTGGAAGACAGGTGGCACCTTCCAACTGAACATGAGCCAAGTGAGCCTCACCAACTGGTCCGCAGGTGGATACAGCTCCGTGAGTGGGATCGGGCAATTCAATGGCTTCGCCAATCGCAAGAAAGGCCGTCACGCATGGGATAACTCCATCGCATTGGCCTATGGATTGTTGGCTCAGGATGGAAGCGATGCGGTGAAGACGGATGACCGCATTGAACTGAATACCAAGTATGGCTACGAATTGAAAAATGCGTGGTACCTCGCCGCATTGGCCCAGTTCAAGACCCAGTTCACCGAGGGTGTGGACGCGAAGACCGGTACCCGGATCTCGGACTTCATGGCCCCTGGATACTTGATCCTTGGCCTGGGTATTGACTACAAGCCGAGTGATAATTTCTCGGCCTTCATCTCCCCGGCCACCGCCAAATTCACCTTCGTTCAGGACCAGGACTTGGCCGATGTCGGAGCCTTCGGTGTGGACCCCGCTACGTACGATGATCTCGGGGTCAAGCTTACCAACGGCGAAAACAGCCTCTTCGAGTTCGGTGGCTACGTGAAGCTGATGTACACCCAGGATATTGCGAAGAACATCAACTTCCTCACCCGTGCCGACTTCTTCAGCAACTACTTGAACAACCCCCAGAATATCGACGTGAACTGGGAGACTCTCTTCACCTTCAAGGTGAACGAATGGTTCGCGGCAACACTGAGCACGCTCTTGATCTATGACGATGATACACAGATCATGAAGCCTTGGGAGGACACGCCTCTGCAATACGTGGGCAAGGGCACCCAGTTCAAGGAGACCATCGGCCTGGGGATCACGTTGAAGCTCTGATCGTTGGATCAGGATTATAGGTCCCGCCCCGATCTTGTCGGAGCGGGACCTTCTTCGTTTTTAGGCTTCGGAAGCCGGGCAAGTGGGCTTGGCATGAGCCGGTAGGGAAGTGGGAAGGTTGTAACAACGGACAGTTGCATGGCCATGCAACTGTCCACGGACTTGTGTCCCTTGTGGCCTTCAGGTTTCAGTGTTTCCCGGGATCAGTCGGAACTCCACCGTGGCGGGCCTTGCAGCCTAATTCGAAAGTCGATCAGGCTGTACGGTCTGTTTGATTCATAGTTGCATGGCCATGCAACTATGAACGGATGGTGGACCCCGGCTGCCCTTAAAAATAGTTGTGCTTCCGAGGGTCGGCCGGAACCCCGCGTTAGGGTTGCTCTCGGCGCCGATGATAAAACCATCCTGGCTCGGGATCCTGGCCGAACTGTTGAAATTGATAGTTGCATGGCCATGCAACTAATTGCACTCCTGAGAGAGTGTGTCCTGATGACGCAACAGGGTATCCCACGTCCGATTACGGGTTCAGGACCATCAAAGGTTAACCCGTAGCACCGCGTCGGTTCGTGCGGATAGCTCGGCCATTCTCTTTGCTTCCCCTTCACCGAGTAAGTGCATGTACGCCAAGCGCAACTTTTCCCAAGCACTACTGGCCTCTGCCGCCTTGTTAAGACCTTCGGGGGTCAGGAATACCTCCACGATCCGTTCATGACCATTGCGAACGACATAACTGTTGGAAGCGAGCTTGTCGAGCGTACGCGAGATCGTGGAAGGGTCCAATTGATGCACGTACGCAAGATCTTTGACATTGATCCCGGGAGCTTCTTTAGCCGACATCAGGATAAATCCCATGGTCGGCGTGATCTCGATAGGATGAAAATGCGCTTCCGCCATGCGGGTAAGGGACCGCCCCAAGGCAGCTCCTGCATGAAAGAGGCACGAGTTGTAATGGTCTTTGAGGTCGGACATGGTGGATGCAAGATATCAATTGCATGGCCATGCAACTGAGAGGAGTCGAGTTCCCTGTGGTCTTCGGTTTGAACAGCGTTTCAAGGGAACCTCAGCGGCCCCTTCAGCGGCTGGAACAGGCCGTACAACCAAGGGTTTCCCTCGCGAACGCGCACTTCGATGGAAGTGACCTGAGCGGCTTTCCCCCCGGGATTCCAGAGATAGACCTTCAGCCGCGTGCCTTGTCCGTGCTTGGGCAGGTCCGAGAGTGGGATGGCCGTGAACAGGCTGGTAGCCCCGGTCCGCGTACTATCGCCACTGGTGCGGTAAAAGACGGAGCGGTCCCCCTCCTTCAGTTCCATCACCAGCCTCAGTTCACTTCCGGGCCCAACGTTCGATACTCCCATGCGGGCCTCCAGGATGTCGTTGTCACCGGAGGCGAGGTCGAACACGGACCGCTCGAACACGGCACCGAACTCCCGCCCGCTCAGGTCCCAGCTCTTGGGTCCTGACGTGAACGCATCGGAGGAATCACGGGAGGCAGGCAGGTCCTCGTCCACCTTCCAGCCATCACCTTTCACGGCCTCCGGGGTCACCAAGCTGCCATGCGAGAGATCCTCCAACTTTCCGTTGCCCGGCATTCCGGAGAACAAAAAGACCTGGCCCTCTTCCATGTCGTGCCGTTCCAGCATGAAGGGGAAGGCCTGTTGGATGCGGGCCAAGTTCTCGGGCGCCGCACCGGCGGAAGCACCATGGAACACCTCGGCGGCCGCAGTGGCACCCAGGAGGCTGTCCACGAATGATGCGGCTCGGCCATGCACGTTGATGTAGGGTGCGGAAGCACTGTCCAGGCCCCATTGACGGAAGTAGAATCCCGGGATCTCTTCCGGCAGGTCCACAAGGGCAAGACGATCAGGGTACTTGGCGGCCTCTACGATACCCCGCACCGAAGCTTCGTACTTCGAACGATAGAAGATCTCATAGTGTTTACGCTGCTCCACCAGTCCGAATACGGCCGTGGCCGCGATCAGCGCTACCAACGGGAGCACAAGGGCCGGCCGTGGGGTTCGCCAACCCGCGAACAAGGGGAAGACCAAAAAGGGAAAGGAGAAGATCAGCACGGAATATTGCAGCACCGGCGCATGCCATACCGAATAGCCATAGCCCACGGCCAACGGTAGCAAGCCCAGCACCAGACACAGGAATAGGAAGGGTGAGCGCCCATTTCCCCCGGAACGGAACGCACGTGCCCAGCCCGCCAGCGCCACACCAAGCACCACTACCGCAAGCGGAATGCTGAACTGGAAGATCCACGCAACGTACTCCGGGAACCAGGACGGAGTTGGGGGTGCGAGCCATTGGCCCACCCCGCCATAGCCCAACTGGCGCCACGTGATGGGCAGCTCGGGCAGGTAGAGCACAAGCGCTACCGCACCGGCCAACAGCACCTGTTTACGCTGGTGGGCCGTGGCGAGGAACAGCAGGCAGAGGCCGGCCAAGAGTGCGAACAAGAGCGAGAAGTGATGGACGTACGCACACAACGCCGCAGCAAGGGCCACACCGGCCCAAGCCCGCCTTCGCCCGCCCAAGGCCCGGGTGATCTGGTCCATCAGCAAAGCGCAGGTGAAGAATCCGGCCGCATACGGACGGGCGATCTGGCCGTACATCACCGTGTACTGGATGCAGCCGATGAACGCGATCGACAGTAGCGCTGCAGCAGGCGAGCTCCATGCAGCGGCGAAGCGATAGAGGAAGAACAGTGCCACGACACTGAGCACGATGAAAGGCAGCTTCACCGCCATTTCACTGGTGCCGAAGAGCCCCGTCCAGACCCACTCGAACACCTGCACGCCTGCCGGGTGCGCATCGATCGCCACACCCTTGGCGATCAATTCACTGAACGAGCTGAACCGGACGCGGAGCAGCGCACTGATCTCATCATGCGTGTACGGGATGTGCGGCAGGTCCCATAAGCGTAGTGCGGAGGCCAGCAGGAGAAGTGCCAGCAGCGCTCCGCGTTGGGCCGCAGTACCGGGGAACGCGGAAGCGGTGGCCGTCCTCAATCCTTCCCTCCAGGACGGTGTGCTCATTGGCCGCGGTCCATATCGCGTTTGAGGTCCTTTTCCTTCAGGCTCTCGCGTTTGTCATAGGTCTTCTTGCCCTTGGCCAGCGCGATCTCCACCTTCACCATGCCGTTCTTGGCGAAGTAGGAGCGGATCGGTACGATGGTGACCCCTTGGTCCTTCAGCTTGCGCTGCAGCTTGTTCAGCTCCTTCCGGTGCAAGAGCAACTTGCGATCGCGGATCGGTTCGTGGGCAAAGTTCTTCGCCTTCTCGAACGGCTGGATCCGCATGTTCCGCAGGTAGAGGTCATCGCCGATGAAGGTGCAAAAGGCCTCCGTAATGCTGGCATCGCCCAAGCGCAGGCTCTTCACCTCACTGCCCTTCAGCACGATGCCGCACTCGTGCGTCTCGAGGAAGAAATACTCGAACGCCGCACGGCGGTTCTTGATCTCGGGCATCACTGGGGCGGCCATGGCGCGAAGATGAGGGGTAAATTTCTTAACCGCCACGACGCAAGGAGCGCCAAGGCTTCGCCACGTGAGGCCTTTCGGGTCAAAGGCTCGGTTGGCACTATTCCAATTTGTGTGGCGGTTTCGTTGCGCACGTTCCCTCGTTCCGGTGAACAAAACCTTGTCCACTTGTCGCAGAGGTCACGATCCGCTTGCACTGGGCCTATCCTCACCCACCCAAACGATCCCCTGCTCCTCGATCCGCACCTTCCGGTCCTTGTACAGCGCTCCCAAGGCTTTCTTGAATGCCTTCTTGCTGATCCCGAACAGGCGGTAGATCTCCTCCGGCGAGCTTTTGTCCGTTAGCGGCAGAAAGCCCTCGTGCTGTTGCAAGCGCTTCGCCAGCAGCTCCACGTTCACATCGTTGTAGTGCGTGTAGCCGATCGCCTGCAGCGTGATGTCCAGCTTGTTGTCCGGACGCACCGTCTTGATGAAGCCGGTGATGCGGTCGCCGGTGGAGATGGGCCGGAAGACCTCGTTGGCGTGCACCAGGCCCTGGTGCTTACCGTTCACGATCACGGACCAACCGAGGTCACTGCGGCCGAAGACGAGCAATTCCACTTCATCGCCTTCCGCCACCGTCAGCACCGAATTGTCCAGATGGCGTTCGATGCGCGTGCTGCCGTAGAGGCGGTCGGTCTGCTCGTCCAGCGCCATGTAGGTCACGTACCAGCGGCCTTCCTCCAACTTCTTCTGTTGCTCCCGGAAGGGTACCAGCAGGTCCTTTTCCACCCCCCATTCCATGAAGGCGCCGAGCATGCTCACCTGGTTCACCCGCAGCGAAGCGAACTCGCCGATGTGGATCTTCGGCTCCAGCGTGGTGGCGATCTGGCGGTCCTCCGAGTCGCGGTAAACGAAGACGCGCAGGGTTTCGCCCTGGTCAAAATGCGGCGGACAGTACTTGTTGGGCAATAGCACCTCACCCTCCTCGCCATCGCCGAGGAAAAGACCCACGCTGGTGCTGCGCAGGATGATGAGTTCTTGGTGTTGGCCGGTGTGGATCACGAGGGGCGAAAGTTAACGGGACCTGAAGGGATATTATTAAAGGTCCTTGCGCCAAGAAACGCGACGGGATCATCCCCATCTCTAGACTGCAGGACATACCGGCACGGTCATTGCCAAGCACCTACCTTCACGCACTAACAAAACAACGCATGATATTTCGCACCCTTTTGGCCACCGGCCTGCTGGCGGCAGTTTCCTCCCTCCAAGCACAGGACTGGAGTTCCGACGTTTACCGCAGTGGTGAGCTCTATCCCGGTTACGTCATCGATGCTTCGGGAACGAAGATCGAGGGCTACATCAAGTATCAGAATCGATACACGATGCAGAATGAGGTGCAGTTCTACACGGACAAGGACGACAAGAAGAGCAAGGAGAAGTACAAGACGAGCGACCTCACTGAATACAAGGTGGCGGACAAGCTCTACCACTGCATTCATTACTCCGGAGGGCTGATGTCCAAGCCGGTGCGGGCCAATCTGGTGGTGACCGAGGGATGCATCACGGAGTACGTCTGGTACAACCGCGCGGACAATTACGCCATCATGCAGAAAGGGGCCAGCGAGACCGAGGAGGAGTTCATGGCACGCATGTACCCGAGCGTGATGGTGTTCAAGAAGAAGGGCGATGACGAGGTTCGTTCCTTGGACCAATTTGCCATGAAGTTCGCCAGCAAAATGAGTGAATACGTCAGTGACAACGCCGAGCTCTCCAAGAAGGTCGCGGACAAGGAAAAGGGCTACGGAATGCTGAACATTCAGCCCATCATCGCGGAGTACAACGCGGCTTGCACCGACTGAAGTGAAGGTCACCATCTCAATTGCCGCGTTGGTCCTGGGGACCGGCGTGGTGGCCCAAGAGCCGGTCTACCGTTGGGGGGCGCCCGCCACCAATGACCATACGGAACGGCGCATAGTGCAATTGCTCTCACTCGGCGATCAGGGCTTTGTGCTGCTGCGAACGGCGGAGGATGCCACCACGGTGAAGCACTACTGGCTGGAGCACTACGACGGAACGCTGCGCCAGACCGGTACGCAGGCGGTGCTGTTCAACGGAGGCGTTATGGGCGATGCCTTTTTCCTGGACGCAGTGCGCTCCATCAACGGGGCACTCTTCGCCATGGTGAGCCATTGGGACAAGGCGGCTGGTGAGCACTCCTTGGCCATGCACACGCTCGGGTCGGACGGTGTGCTCGGGGAAGGTCGCGTCCTGGACGTGATCAAGGCCGAAAAAATGGGCAACCGCGGCAACTTCATCACCGCCTTCAGTCCGGACGGCAACAAGCTGCTCGTGCTCTCGGAGCTGCCGTTTGAAAAGAAGGCCATGGAACAAGTGCGCCTCACGTGCTTGAGCCTGCCGAAATACGAGCAGCTTTGGCAACAGGAAAAGACCTTGGAATGGGAAGCCGATAGAGGTGCCCGTAATGAGGTGGTGTTGGATAATGCCGGGCATGCCTACCTGTTCAAGGAGACCTGGCAGAAGCCGGCCTGGGAATATGCCCTCTATGCCGTGGACGGTACCGGTGGATGGAAAGCGCATCGCCCGGCCGGCCTGCCAGGGAAGCAAGTGGAGGACCATCGCATGGCCATTGGCCCCGACGGTAACTGCTACCTATTCGCACTCTACACCACCGAGCCTTCGGCCTACAACAAGACGGTACACGGCAGCTGGTACGCACGCTTCGCTTCCAACGGATCGCTTGCGTTGGATAGGGTGGAGCCGTTGACCCGGGACATGGTCGCGGACCTCAGCGGGAACCGCGTGGCAGACAAGGAGGCTGGCGGCCATGTGGACGACCTGCACATCAAGGATATCCTGTACCGCACGGACGGGAAGTTCCTGGTACTGCTGGAGCAAATGGAGAGTTCAAGCAAGATGGTCGCGGGATCCTCCCCGATCCAGTTCACCTACGGCTGGGATTATCGGGATGCGGTGGCGCTTTGCGTGGAGCCTCGAAGCGGGGAGCCACAGTGGTGGCAGCACGTTGAAAAGCACCAAGAGCTGCGCAGCAATACTTCGGTGGATGAATACGGCTCGTTCGTGTACCACCTGAAGGAGGACCGCCTCTATGTCCTGTGGAACAATACGGACCTCAGCGTGCCGTCGATACCGGCAGCCAACTGGACGGAACCCGATGGAACGCGCTATGTGAAGAACAAGGCCTTCGACAGCAAGACCGTGCATGCCACCTTCATGCAGGTGATCGAGCCCGATGGCGCTCTGGCCTACGCGGACCGGAAATTCGGTCTACCGCTTTTCCACCTGCACGAAGGTGCCGTGTTCGAGATGAGCCTGACCACCCCGTTCTTCTTCGACCTGCACGGTGATCTGGTGGTGCTGGCGATGATGCACAACGGCGGCAAGCGCTATCGGTTCGGCTTTATCGGACTTTAATGCGGCGTTGATGCGGTCAGTCTCGGGATCAGTTCAACTGCTGGGAGCCACCCAAGCTTTATAGCCCACGGGCTTGGCGGTGGCTTCTGCCCCGAAGAAGCGCTCGAAGACCAGGCAGGCCGTGAGGTCGCCCGTCACGTTCACCGCGGTGCGGAACATGCCCAGGATGCGGTCGATGCCGATGATCACGATCAGGCCATCGAGCGGAATGCCCACGCTCTGCAGCACGGAGGCGAGGATGATGACACCACCGCCGGGAATGGCCGGCGTACCGATGGAGGCGGCCACCACCGTGAAGGTGATCAACACCAGGTTCACCAAGCTGAGCTCGATGCCGTATGCCTGCGCCATGAACAAGGTGGTGACGCACTGGAAGAGCGCGGTGCCGTCCATGTTCACCGTGGCACCAACAGGAATGATGAAGTCGCTGATGTGCGGCGATACGCCGAGCTTCTGGTTGGCGGTCTTCATGGATACCGGCATCACCGCTGCGGAACTGGCTGTGGAAAAGGCCAGCAATTGCGGTTCGCGGATGGCACCGAAGAATTTGAAGGGGTTCTTTTTCGCCACCAGGAAGACGATCAGCATGTAGCACGCCAAGAGGATCGCCAGGCCGGTGACCACCACGATCATGTAATAGCCCAGCCCCAGGAAGATCTCCATCCCGATCCGCGAGACCAGCGCAGCCATCAGGCCGAACACGGCATAAGGGACGAGCATCATGGCCCAGGAGACCACGATCATGCAGATCTTCTGCAGGGCCTCGGTGAAGCGGATCAGCGGGCGGGCGGTCTCCTCCCGCAGTTGGGTGATGGCCACGCCGATGATGATGGTGAAGATCACCACGCCCAGCATCTCACCCATCAGGATGGACTCCAGCGGATTGTTCGGGATCAAATTGGAGATCGCCTTGGGGATGTTCTCCGCCAGACCGACCTGCGCCTCCGGGATCAGCTCCTCGCCACCGCTGTTGGGCAGGCCACCCAGGGAGCGCACGTACGCGCCGGGCTTCATGATCAGCGCCACCCCAAGCCCGATGGTGATGGCGATGGTGGTGGAGAGGATGAAGTAGGACAGCAGCCAAAGGCCGAAGGTCTTCAGGTTGTCCGAAGTGTTGCCCACGATCCCGGAGATGATGGAAGCGAAGATCAAGGGGATCATCACCATCTGGACCAAGCGCATGAACACATGCCCGGGAAGGTCCAGCCAGTTGGCCAGCCAGGCCCCAAAGCTCTCGGAGACCAGACCCGTGGAGGGATTCAGCAGGACCCCCACTCCCGAACCCAAAACGAGCCCGATGATCACCTTGAGCCAAAGACGACCCTCGGTCAATCGATCCAGGTAGATGGCCAAGGTGGTCAAAGGCCGGAATCTCAACATGACGTTCGGATCGGAAGGGGTGCGTGCAAGTGAATGGTGATGGCAGCAATATATATCGCTCCGGACAGGTGATCACCCTTGCTGGAAGATGTTGCCTGCCGTTTTGCCGGTCTTGAGCAAGCCAACAATGGCGGGAAGGACCATGAACTCAACCCGCGCTAGCGTGCGGCTCTTTACCGAGTGCCTTGCCAACTCTCACACCCGCAACACCCCACGAAAGCCCCGCGCCGCATAGTACGAATGCGCTCCATTGTGGTAGGTGAACACATGGCCGTAGCGGCGGTCGCAGAAGAGCGCGCCGCCGAGCTTGCGGATCGCAGGCGGTGTGAGCACCCAGCTCGAGGTCTTCAGGTCGAACTCGCCGAGCTTTTGCAGTTCGCGGTATTGCTCTTCCGTCATTAGTTCGATGCCCATCTCAGCGGCCATGTCCACTGCGCTATTGGCAGGCCGGTGTTCCTTCCGGCTCTCCAGGCCTTCGCGGTCGTAGCAGATGCTGCGTCGCCCTTTCGGACTTTCCGCCGAGCAATCCATGAAGATGAGCGCGCCGCTCTTCTTGTCGTGGCCCACAACGTCCGGTTCGCCGCCGGTCTCCTCCATGGCATCCAGTGCGCGCTGCTTTTCCGGATGTGCTTTCAGCCTCGTTTCCACTTCAGCCCATTGCACGCCTTTGTGGCGGTGCATGTTCTGCTCGAAACGAGTTTGCAATGCTTGAAGCAAGGCATGTCGTTGTTCCGCTGGAAGGCTTCTGCTCATTGGATCCGGTATCGCGATTTTTGAGAGGAAGTGGTCGGCCTTTGGATGCACGCTACCATCCGCCTCCGCCTCCGCCGCCGCCGCCACCGCCGGAGAACCCGCCTCCACCGGAACCTCCGCTGCTGGAGGGAGGTGTGCTGGAGGACCGGAAGCTGTTCGAAAGCGAGCTGTTCATGTGTTGCGAGAACACGCCGTAGTTCATCACCGAACCGCTGTACCAAGTGGGATGGTAGCTCTGGTCCACCAAGGCCTTTCCGATCATGTCCTGAAAGCGGTCGCCCCAGATCTTTTCCACCTTGAACGCGATGGCGTAGGGGAGATATTTCTCAAATATCTCCGGCGTTATCTGCGGGGGATTGAAGTGCTGGAGCTGTTTTTCCTCCGCCGCGCTCAAGTACATTTTGAACCCCAGCAGCTGAGCCCGCAAGGCCTGCTTCTCACCGCTCGGCCTTTTGATCAGATACGTGTACAACAGGAACAGAAGGATGTTCACCACCACGAAAGCGATCAAGTAGATCACATCGTTATCTCCCCAGAATGCATTGTGCATGACGAGAAGGATCACTGCGCATAGGATGACGGTAAGTATCGGGATCAGCCAGAACTTCACGTTGTTGCCCTTGTTCAGCAATGCGTTCCACTGCGAGGTGAGCGCTTTCTTGAACGAGGTGGCCATGTTCTTCACCTGCACATCATAGGTGCCGTCAAAGTCAAAGCTCTTTTGGCCTCCGCCATACATGCGATCGTAGATGTCCTGCTCCTCCTTGGGCAGGCCCACAGCGTCATTCAACTTCACGATGGAATAGGTCTGCTTGGTGATCAGGCCCAGCAGCTGTTTCTCCTTGTGCTCATCGATCCGGACCAGTCCTTTCACGGCCAGGTTGATCATCGCAGGGGTGATCAACGAATTCTGGAAACCTCCGTCGATCACCATGCCCACGGAAGCGGGGGACATGTTCCCTGGCGGTTCGAACAACGGGATCACGGTGGGCATGTCCGGGTCCTTCCCGAAGCGGAACCACGTGATGAAATAGTAGAGCAGGAGCAGCAGGGTGATGGCACCTGCGACCAGCGGCACGGCAAATTGCTCGAAGAACGTCGGCGGCGGGGGCGGGGCTACCACGCCCTTTTGGAATCCCACGGCCACGGTCATCCCTTCATAGGGGTACAAGCTGCGCCCTTGGAAATTGACGGTGGGTCCATCGGCTTCGGACGCGGTGCAATCGCTGGCCGTGGAGCCGTAGCTGCCCGTATAGCATGCGGTCTGCTTCACCTGGGCCGAGGCCGGCAGATGAACGCTCGCCGAAATGCTATCGACCGCGAAGTTCCAGCCGTTGCCGTTGACGTTCCAGTAGATCTCATCATAGTCTTCGAAGAAACCCACTTGTCCTTTTGTGGTGTACGTGATCCGGTACCGGTAGTCCCCGGGCCGGAGCAAGGTGTTCTTGTCGCCGACATAAATGAGGAGGTTCCCGCCTTCCCTCTTGGTGAAGTAGGGAGCGTCCGCACCGTCCATCCGGACCTCGCTGACGTCATACCTCACTTTTGTCTTCCTGCCGTTGTGGTCCTCGAACGAAAGCGGCAGCGTACGCACGATCCCGCGCTTGAACTCGATGCCCTCCACGTGCGCATTGATGATTTCCGTCAGCGTCAATCGCCCATCGGGGGCAACGGTGAGGTCCGTGTGGAAGGAATTGAGCTTTTCATGCTGGCCGTACGTGGGCAGCACGCCAAGCACGAAGGCCAGCAGCAGCCAGCTCCGCATCACGAGAACTTGACGGAAGGTGCCTGCTTCTCGGCCTGGTCCTCCAGTTCGAAGAACGCGGACTTGGCGAAGCCGAACGCGTTTGCGACGATGTTGCTCGGGAACGTTTCGATCAGCGTGTTCTGATCGCGCACATTGCCATTGTAGTACCGCCGCGATTTTTCGATATCACCTTCCACTTCGGCCAGCTTCTGTTGAAGGTCCAGGAAGCTGGCGTTCGCCTTCAGGTCCGGATAGCGTTCCGCCACCGCCATCAGGTTCACCAGCGAGCCTTTCAGTGCATTCTCCGCCGCCTGCTGGCCCTCCACCGTGGTGGCCTGCTGCGCTGCGGCCCGCGCACGGGTCACGTTCTCGAACGTCTCCTTCTCATGGGTGGCATAGCCCTTCACCGTCTCCACCAGATTCGGGATCAGGTCGTAGCGCTTCTTCAGCTGCACATCGATCCCGCTCCACGCCTCGGCCACCAGGTTCTTCAGCTTGACCAAGCGGTTGTAGATGCCAATGGCGTAGAAGGCCACGAGTACGACCAGTGCAACGAGAATGGCGATTGCTATCATGTGGTGGAGATTGGTCTTGGTGATGGAATGGACTCAGGCCCCAAGGATCGATCCGGCGCCGTTGAATGGAGATCGAAGATAGGGGGCTGTGCGAATTGGTCCTGAATTCCGTTCACGGACAGGGCCGGAGGACTGACCGGTGCAAAGGCAACGGAGGGTCACGCCGCAAGTGGTTTTGGCTTACCTGAGCGCGGGTCATTCATGGTTGGCCGCCTGACGAAAGGGTGGTCAACGGTTTCCACTAAGGATAATGCGGTAGAAACTGCCTTCCTTTCGCCATGCGCGGACGGTGCAGAACGAACCTGAGACCGACTGGCGTACAGTCGCACGCATTAGGTATAGCGGTTGTTGGTGGCTGTGGTTCTTTTTCATTCAGATACTGTCCAATTCCGTAGGTCAACTGAAAGCCAAACCCCAACTCTTCAGATGTGAAATTCACGAACGGCTTGTCAGGGTCGTTATAAATTAAGAGTGCTCCAACTTTGTCTTTGCCGTCATACAAGTTCACTTGGATGTCCGCTTGGAATTTTCGTTGATGTTCTGGTTGAACGTTTCGTTTTAAGATTTCCTTGAAATTGTCGATCTGTGCTTTTTCTAATTCAATAATTGTGTCTTGATTTATGTATTCAACAGTTACGCGATTGACTTTGTCAACCGTACTGTAATAGTGAACTTTTCTTTCATCCATGCAGGAGCTGAAAACCACTAATGAAAACAGAACCCAAATGAAAGGATTTTTCAAGCTGTCGCGTCCCATTTATATCATTGCCACCAACTACTCGGTTGTACACATACGTGGTTTATTTCTCCTTCAGATTGTGAGGGGGAGTGGTTATTATTTCACAATTGGGGAGTGAAAAGCCACATAGGGGCATCGCAGGTCCAAATTGCCCTGCGGACCGTGGGTCCTGCCAAATGCCGTTGTGCTGACATGGGTGCTTGCCTTGGAGGCATTGCTGGAACTGATGTCCAACAAATGCGAATGTAATGCAAGGACATGTCGGTAGAGCACACCGCCTCACCACCAAACCGACCTCGAAACTGGCGCGACCCTGGGTCTGCCAGCGATGGTATTTCGCGGTTCGCGGTCGTGACCTACAGCTTCCTCCACAGCGATCCGCTCAATACGCCAAGGCATCCAAAGTGTCCGCATAGGTAATGCCGAGGTGCGCTGCGACATGGACACACTTACCATCGCGGATCACCAAGACCTGCGGGGACTCATGCTCCACGCCGTAGCGCTCCGCGATGGCATTGGAGATGTCGCGATGGGCGAGCAGGTCCAGGTGGAAGATGGTTTGTGCGGCATCATCGGACGGGGTCCATGCGCGTTCCAAGCGGTTCAAGGCCCCGGAACTGATGTTGCACCGGGTGCTGTGCTTGAAGATGAGCACGGGCTTATGCCGTGATGCGGCATCGACCTCATCGAGCTGGGCAAGGGTGGTAAGTGGGATCCAATCCATGGATCCGAAGGTAGGGCACGCGCCCGGACAAGGCATTGATGATCATCATCCCAAATGCCCGAAGGGCTCATCGCGCCGACCGCTAGTTGGCCACGATGTCACCATCGCTCCGCCGGACCAGGCGGCGATCGTAGCGCACCTTCATCAGGCCTGTCCCGTTGAGGAAGCTGATGATGCCCACGGGTGCGGCATAGTGCAGCCGCTTGTCCGGCAGCTCGGGGGTCATCTGCACGGCGAAGCGGAGCATCTTGTTCTTCCTCACCGCTTCGCGGGTGATGTTCGCATTGTGTGTGTCTACCAGGACCTCCTTGGTGAGGTAGCCATCCTTCTCGAAGCGGAGGTATGCCTTGTTGCCGGCCTCCAACACCAGTTCAAACCGACCGTTGGAATGCACCACCAAGGGTACGCAGTAGTGGTTGTCCACTTCCACCACTTCCAAGGTGCCACTGCGTGCGGTGTCGCTCACCAGCACTTGGCCCCGGATCATAACCTTGTCGGTATGCTTCTGGGCCGAGCCGGTTGGTGCGATGCAGGTGGCGATGGCGAAAACGGCAACGAAGCGGAGACTTGGGCGGGGGAGGTTCCGGGTTTTCATCGTTCGTGGTACTTGGAGTGCGACTACAGGTACAAAGCTCCGCACGCAACACTGCAGCTACAATACCCACAATTAAGGATTTTGATCCCCTCGCCGACGTGGTTACCCCGCACATGAGGCCACCTCCCTAGATCCAGCAGCGGTCCACGGCATACTTCACCAAACCCGCCACACTGCGCACATTGATCTTGCCCATCAGGTTCTTCCGGTGGGTCTTTACGGTATCCTCGGAGATCTGCAAGGCGATGGAGATCTCGCCATTAGTGCGCTCCAGGGCCACCAGGCGGATGATCTCGCGCTCCCGAGCGGTGAGCCCGACGTACTCGCCGTCCACGCGCTTTTCCGTGTAGCGGTACCCTTTGGCGATGCTCTCGCGCGCAGCCGCACTGATGTAGGTGCCTCCGGCCATCACCGTCCTGATCGCCTCGGCAAGCTCCTCCCGGGGACCGTCCTTCACCACGTAACCGCTCGCTCCCTCGATCAGCATGCTGTTCACATATTCGATCTGCCGTAGGACCGAATGCGCCAACACCTTTACGCCGGGACTATGCAAGTGGAGATGCCGCGTGGTGTCGATGCCGTCCATTTCGTGAAGGGAAACATCGATGAGCACCAGGTCCGCCTGGGTGGAACGCAGCATGTCCAGCAATTCCTTGCCCGTCTTGGAATGGCCCACCACCTTGATATCAGGCGAGGAGGCCAAGCGAGCGGCGATCCCGATGGCCACCAATTCCTGCGTGTCAACTACGATAACCCGGATACTTTCCATTGTGGATGGGAATAAACAACGCCTGCAAGATACAGCGGATCCACGGGCGATCCTTCACCGAACGCCAAGCGTGCCGGCCAGCGGCGTTTTACGCTGGAGCTTGGGAATGGTGCCGGGGCTCGGGGCCGAATGAAAAACCTCCGGGTACCTTACCTTGCCAACGTGCCGGTGACGATGAAGTCGTCAACCCCCGGAGCCGTTCCGTTCACCTTTAAACCATGTCCAGTGAATCAGAAGCCAACACCACCACAACTCCGGTAGTTCCTCGACCAAACGCGAACTTGGGCGCCATGCTCAGTGACACTGCCCTAGAGACCACCGAAATGGCCGCGCTCGCCGCACGCTTCGTCAACAGCACGGCGCGGCACGTCTTCCTTACCGGCAAGGCGGGTACCGGCAAGACCACCTTCCTGCACCAGCTCGCGCGAAGCACCCACAAGCGCTTCGTGATCCTGGCGCCCACGGGCATCGCGGCGCTCAACGCGAAGGGTGTCACCATTCATTCCCAGTTCCTCCTTCCCTTCGGCTCCTTCATTCCCGAACGGCAGCTGCCTGCGGACATTCCACCCTACGGTGCCTTCCACGATCGCGATACGCTCAATCGTCGGCATCCGCTGAATGCCATACGGCGCAATGTGTTGCGGGGCATCGATCTGCTGATCATCGACGAGGTGAGCATGCTGCGAGCGGACCTGCTGGACGCCATCGATCAACGCATGCGCAGCGTGCGCGGTGTGCATGATCGTTCCTTCGGGGGGGTGCAGCTGTTGATGATCGGCGATCTCTTCCAATTGCCGCCTGTAGTGAAAGAGGATGAATGGCGCGTGCTGCGGAAATGGTACGACAGCGCCCACTTCTTCGAGGCCAGGGCGCTCAAGGAGGCAGGCTACGCGCACATCGAACTGGACAAGATCTTCCGCCAGCAGGACGGTGACTTCATCGCCATCCTCAACAACCTGCGCAACAACACGGTGACCGCACAGGACGTGGCGACACTGAACACGCATTACCGCGCGATCATTCCGCCCAGTGCATCCGAGGGTGTGATCACCCTCACCACCCACAACCGCAGTGCGGACGAGATCAACCAGCGCGCGCTGGACAAGCTCCCGGGCCGGTCCCATCGCTTCCTTGCCAAGGTGGAAGGGGATTTCCCCAAGAGCATGATCCCCGTGCTGGAGGACCTGGAGCTGAAGACGGGCGCGCAGATCATGTTCATCCGCAACGATCCGGAGAAAGCCTACTTCAATGGCAAGCTAGCGAAGGTGACCGCTATCGAGGGGGAGAAGATCTCCGTGGAGATGATCGATGATGGCTTGCCCTATACCTTGAAGAAGGAGACATGGGAGAACAAGCGCTACACGGTGAACGCCGCGACGAAGGAGCAGCAGGAAGAGGTACTAGGCACCTATGAACAATATCCGGTGAAGCTCGCTTGGGCGATCACCGTACACAAAAGCCAGGGCCTCACCTTCGACAAGGCCATCATCGATGTGGGCAGCGCCTTCGCGCCGGGGCAGGTCTATGTCGCGCTCTCTCGATTGCGCACCTTGGGCGGCCTCACCTTGCGCACCCGCATCGATCCATCGGTGGTGAGCACGGACAAGGACGTGATCGCCTTCAGTGAGCGGCAATACACCCAGCAACCGCTTCCCGAGCAACTGAAGGACCAGCAGCGGCACTACTTGCAGGCCGTGCTCTCCAGCACGTTTGACCTGGGCGATATCCTGAAGAAAGTGGGCTTTACGCGGAAGGACCATGCCGAGGTGAGCGAATTCGAGGACGAGAGCATGAAGACCGCCTTGAGCCGCTTCGCCGATAAACTGGAGAAGGAAGCGGCCAACACGCACACCTTCCAGCACCAGCTGCTGCGCCTCTTGCACGCGGACGAACACACCACGCTCCTGGAGCGCATCGCGAAGGGAAGTGCATACTACGGCACCATGCTCCGCGATGCCATGAAGGACCTGCTGCAGCACCTCGCCCAAGTGGAGCAACTGAGCCGCACCAAGGAATACGCATCGGACCTGCGCGAGCTTGATGGCATGTTGGTGAAGAAGCTCGGAATGATCGCCAAGGCGGAGCAACTCACCGCCTGCATCCTCAAGGGTGAGGACATCAAGCCGATGACGGAGCTGGAGAAGACCCTGAGTGAGCAGCGTATGGCCATGATCGCGGAGATCGCGCAATGGGCCGAGGAGAACAAGCCGAAGACCAGCACCAAGACCGGTAGGAAACGAGCAAGCCGATCGGAGGACGGCGTGTTCGTTGCCAAGAAGAAACGCGAGCGCAAAGGCAAAACGGTGAAGGGGGAGACCTACCGGAAAACCTATGCTTTATTGCAGGAAGGCAAGGACCTGGCCGCGGTGGCCAAAGAGCGGGAACTGACTGTGAGCACCATAGAAGGACATGCCGCGAAAGGGATCGCCGCCGGTGAGGTGGAGATCGGCCAAGTGCTTGCCGACAGCATCCGCGACAAGGTCGCGGACTACATCCGCGCCAATGCGGAAGTGGGGACCAAGGACGTGCGCACGCATTTCGGCGATGCGTATAGCTTCGGGCAGATCCACATGGTGCAGGCGTGGCTGAAGCTGGAGGAACAGGACCCTGTGGTCCCGGACGGATCGGTCGATCGTGAATTGAAGACGTGAACGGCCCCGTGTACTCCTCCCGATCTTTATTATTCACCGATCGTCGGGCGACCCTCCGTACCGGATTACCTTTGCGCCGTTAAAAACAAACACAGTAGAGTACAATGGCAAGTGGTAAAGTAAAGTTCTTCAACACGGAGAAAGGATTCGGTTTCATTACTCCGGACGAAGGCGGTAAGGACGTATTCGTCCATAAGACAGGCACCAGCGAATCCCTCTGGGAAGGTGATGCCGTCACCTACGAAGTGGAAGAGACCCCCAAGGGCCTCAGCGCGATCGACGTGCGCAAGGCCTAAGGGTACTTACGTTCCGAGAATTAGGAAGCCCCGGCCTTGGTCGGGGCTTCGTCTTTGTCCCCTCAGCGGTCTTCCACGTACGGCGGAGACCCTGAGGTAACCAACACCGGGCATCAAGGTCCACTTCGTGAGACCTTGATGGAGCAAGATCACACCGGCTGCGCCGCGTACTTGGCCTTTCCGTACTGTTTCGTGTAGAGGTCGTACACAATGCCATCCGCCAAGCCCACCTTGGGGACGAAGACCTCCTCGATCCCGGCCTCCTCCATCACGCGCAGAAAAATGTTCGCCGCCGGAATGATCACGTCCGCGCGGTCCGGGCGCAGGCGAAGTTGCTTCACGCGGTCCTCGAAGCTGTAGGCGGCAATGCGGTCCCGCTGCTTGCGGATATCCGCTCGCGACAGGGGTTCGCCGTAGCCATTCCGGTTCTCCTTGAAGATGCGGTTGATATTGCCGCCGGTACCGATCGCCGTGAGCTTGGCACCACTGGAGCGGATCTCCGAAAGGAAACCGCTCATGGCAACCCACTCGCTTTCATCCACTTTGTGCTGGAGCAAACGCACAGTGCCTACCTTGAACGAGGAGGAGTGCTTCCGTCTTCCATTCGCGATCCAGGTGAGCTCGGTACTTCCACCACCCACGTCGATGTAGAGATAGCTCCGGTCCTTCAGCAGGTCCTGTGTCCAGAAGGTGCTCATGATCAGGTCCGCCTCCATGCGCCCATCGATCAGCTCGATGCGGATGCCGCTCTCCTTCTCCACGCGGGCCAGCACCTCGGCGCTGTTGGTGGCCTCGCGCATGGCGCTAGTGGCACAGCAGCGCAGGTAATGAGCGCCATGCACTTCGGTGAGGAGCCGGAAGGCCTTCAAGGCCTTGATGAGCTGGTCACGCTTCGCCGGGCTGATGGCGCCATTGTCGAACACGTCCGCACCCAAGCGGATCGGTACGCGCACCAATGAGGTCTTCTTGATCACCGGGTGATCATCGCGTTCCACCACATCGCCGATAAGCAAGCGCACCGCGTTGGAACCGATGTCGATGGCGGCGTATGTAAGGTCGCGACTGATGGTGCGAAGGTAGGAGCGGGAGTTCGGAGGACGGCCCCATCGGTTACCGGCGACCGGGCTTTCCAGGCGATCAAGGAGAAGGAGAGGTGAGCTCGATAATGGCCATATGGGCGTTCGGCACCAACACGAAATGTCGTGTTGTGGTGCGGCTAAAAATGAAAAGACTTTCTTTGGCGGCTCACCGCAACCGGGAACATGGCCGAAACGACCAAACGCAGCGGGGTGGACCGCTTTCTCTCCATTATTGAACGGGCCGGGAACGCCCTGCCGCACCCTGCGACCCTCTTTGCGTTGCTCGCCTTTCTGGTGGTGCTGCTCAGCGGCCTCTTCAGCCTGACCGGTATCTCCGCGTTGCATCCCGGTACGGGTGAGACGATCACACCCTTCAACCTGCTCTCGGTGGAAGGCCTGCACATGATCCTGACCAAGATGGTGGTGAACTTCACGGCCTTCGCTCCCTTGGGTACCGTGCTCGTGGCCATGCTCGGCATCGGCATTGCGGAAGGCAGCGGTTTGATCGGTGCCGTGATGCGCGCGCTGGTGATGGCCTCGCCGAAGAAGCTGCTCACCTTCGTGGTCGTCTTCGCCGGTGTGTTGAGCAATACTGCCAGCGAGGTCGGCTATGTGCTGCTCGTGCCTCTGGCGGCAGTGATCTTCCTTGCGGCCGGGCGCCATCCGCTGGCGGGTCTTGCAGCAGCCTTCGCCGGTGTCAGCGGCGGATACAGTGCGAACCTGCTGCTCGGCACGATCGACCCGTTGCTTGCCGGACTGAGCCAGGAAGCAGCACGCATCATCGATCCCACCTACTTGGTGAATCCCGCCTGCAATTACTACTTCATGTTCGTGAGCACCTTCCTGATCGCCGGGTTGGGCACCTGGGTCACGGAACGGATCGTGATACCACGATTGGGTGAATACAAAGGCGATGAGAAACCCGAAGAGCTCCGCAATGCGACAGCTGCTGAGAAACGCGGCATGAAATGGGCCTCGGTGGCGGTACTGATCTTCACCGCTGTGATCCTCGCCGGACTGCTACCCGCCGAAGGATTCCTGCGCGACCCGGAGACACACGAGATCCTGCATTCCCCGTTCATGAGCGGTATCGTGGCGATGATCTTCATCAGCGCCGCGATCGCAGGTATCGCCTACGGTGTGGGTGCAAAGACCTTCAAGAGCGACAGCGATGTGATGGACGGCATGGCGAAAAGCATGGAGACGCTCGGCAGCTACATCGTGCTCGTGTTCTTCGCCGCACAGTTCGTGGCCTATTTCAACTGGACCAACCTCGGCCTGATCCTCGCCATCAAAGGTGCCGATGTGCTGAAGGCAGCGGACCTCGGTCCGATCGCCTTGATGTTGAGCTTCGTGATCGTCAGCGCGATGATCAACATGGTGATGGGCAGCGCCTCAGCGAAGTGGGCGATCATGGGACCGGTCTTCATCCCCATGTTCATGCTGCTAGGCTACACACCGGAGTTCACACAGATGGCGTACCGCGTCGGCGATAGCGTCACCAACATCATCAGCCCCATGATGAGCTACTTCGCTTTGATCGTGGCCTTCATCGCACGGTATGACAAGAAGGCGGGGATCGGCACGGTGATCAGCACGATGCTCCCCTACTCCGTTGTGTTCCTGATCGGCTGGAGTGTGCTCTTGATCATCTGGGTTTGGCTTGAGTTGCCCATCGGCCCGGGTGCACCGATGTTCATGCCGGGTTCTTGAGTGATCGGACGATCAGAAAATCAGACGATCGGAAAATGATGGTCGCGTCGTCTGGTGCTCTTGGCTGAACTGTTGCTTCCGTGTGGCGAGAATGCGGGGCTGTCCTATGTCCTATGTCTTTTGTCCTATGCTTCGACCAGCGGTGCATAGGACAAAAGACATAGGACAAAAATCAATACCTCTGAAGTTCTGTCACGAGAACGGTACTCAATCATCTGATCTTCTGATCGTCCGACCGACCCTCTACCCGAGCACCGCCAAGCGCTCCTCGATCGCTTTGATCTTCGCCTCGGCATCGGCTTTCTTTTTGCGCTCGTTCTCCAGCACCTGCGGTGGTGCACCGCTCACGAAGCGTTCGTTGCTGAGCTTCTTCTCCACGCTGGCGAGAAAGCCCTTGGCGTATTTAAGTTCTTCCTCGGCCTTTTTGCGCTCGGCCTCGCTGTCCACATTGTCGCCGAGGTCTGCGGCGTATTCCGTGGTGCCCACGAGAAAGCTGATCGAACCGGCAGTGGGTGCGACAACTGTTTCGATCGCGGACACGTTCGCCAATTTCCCAACGAGCGCTTGTGTGGCCTCACCCAACGGGGATGTGCCTTTCACTTGCAAGGCCAGTGCTTCCTTCTGGCTGATGCTTCGCTCATTGCGCGTGTTGCGCACGGCGGTCACGAGGTCAAAGGCGTGTTGCATCTCGGCTTCCAGCTTGGGATCGCCGGTTCCGCTTTTCGGCCATTGGGCGATGATCACGGCATCCTTCGGGCTTTTGCGTTCATTCAGGTGGCTCCATAGTTCCTCGGTCAGGAACGGCATGAAGGGATGGAGCAACTTCATCACGTCCTCGAACATGGCGATGGTGGCTGCGTACGTCGTGCGATCGATCGGTGCTGCAACGCCGTCAACGAAAGCAGGCTTGATGCTTTCCAAGTACCAACTGCAGAGATCGTCCCAGATCAGTTTGTACGTCGCCATCAGGGCCTCGCTGATCCGGAACTGCGCGAAGAGCCCATCGATCTCCGCAGTGGTCCGCGCGACACGACTGTGCAACCACGCTACCGCGGCGGCGCTCGACGCTGGTTGTTCGCGACCGTCCACGCTCCAACCTTTCACAAGTCGGAAGGCGTTCCAGATCTTGTTGCTGAAGTTCCTTCCCTGTTCACACAAGGAATCATCGTAGGGCAGATCGTTGCCTGCTGGTGAGGTGAGCAACATGCCCACGCGCACTCCGTCCGCGCCGTACTTCTCGATCAGCTCCAGCGGGTCCGGGCTGTTGCCCAGGCTCTTGCTCATCTTGCGTCCGATCTTATCGCGGACGATGCCGGTGAGGTACACGTTCCTGAACGGCACTTCCTTGCGGTATTCCAAGCCCGCCATGATCATCCGCGCCACCCAGAAGAAGAGGATCTCCGGTGCGGTCACCAGATCGTTCGTCGGGTAGTAGTATTTGATGTCCGCGTTGTCCGGGTCCTTGAAGCCGTCGAATACGCTGATCGGCCAGAGCCAACTACTGAACCAGGTGTCCATGACATCCTCGTCCTGCTTCAAGCCGGTGGCATCCTGTCCCTTTGAAGTGAACCACGAGATCGCTTCCGCCTCGGTCTTGCACACGGCCACATCGCCCTTCGCGTTGTACCACGCCGGGATCCGCTGGCCCCACCACAACTGGCGACTGATGCACCAGTCGCGCACGTTCTCCATCCAGTGGCGATAGGTGTTCGTGAATTTCTGCGGATGCAGTTTCACCGTGCCGTCCAACACCACATCGAGCGCTGGCTTGGCCAGTTGGTCCATCTTCAGGAACCACTGCAAGCTGAGGCGCGGTTCGATCACCGCGTCGGTGCGCTCGCTGTAGCCCACCTTGTTCACGATGTCCTCGGTCTTCACCAAGTGCTCCTTCGCCTCCAGCTCCTTCGCGATCTTCTTGCGCACGATGAAGCGATCCTCGCCAACGTAGAGTTGCGCTGCAGCGCTCATCGTCCCGTTCGGCTCCAGGATGTCGATCGATTCCAGCTTGTGCTTCTTGCCCAGCTCCTGGTCGTTCACGTCGTGCGCCGGGGTCACCTTTAACGCACCCGTTCCGAATTCGCGCTCCACGTACTCGTCGAAGATCACCGGGATGCTCCGGTTGATCAGCGGGACCAGCACGCGCTTTCCCTTCAAGTGGGCATAGCGCTCGTCCTCGGGATGCACTGCAACAGCAGTATCACCCAGAATGGTTTCAGGACGTGTAGTGGCAATGGTGATCCATTCCGTCTCGCCGTCAATTTTCTGATCTTCTGATCCACTGGTCGTCTGATCCACCCGGTAGCGCACGTGGTACAGCTTGGAGTTGACCTCCTTGTGGACCACCTCCTCATCACTCACCGCCGTCAGTGCAACGGGATCCCAGTTCACCATGCGCAGGCCCCGGTACACCAGTCCTTTCTTGTGCAGGTCGATGAAGACATCGATCACGGCCTCGCTGAGCGCGGGCTCCATGGTGAAGCGTGTGCGGTCCCAGTCGCAACTCGCACCCAACTTCTTTAGTTGCTCGAGGATGGTGCCGCCGTACTTCTCCTTCCACGCGAACGCATGCTTCAGGAATTCCTCCCGACCGATCGTGCTCTTCTTGATCCCCTGTTCCGCCAGCAGTCGCACCACTTTGGCTTCGGTGGCGATGCTCGCATGGTCGGTCCCCGGCACCCAGCAGGCGTTCTTGCCCTGCATCCGCGCGCGGCGGACCAGTACGTCCTGGATGGTGTTGTTGAGCATATGGCCCATGTGCAACACGCCCGTCACGTTCGGCGGCGGGATCACCACGGTGTACGGCTCGCGCTCGTCCGGCACGGAGCGGAAATAGCCGTTGTCCAGCCAATACTGGTACCACTTGTTCTCGATGGCTTTCGCCTCGTAACGCTTGGGAAGTTCCATCTTTTCCATCAGGGCCGCGAAGGTAATCCGGAGGGTGGCCGCAGGTGTTGTTGGAATTTTTACCGCAATGACGCAACGAGCGCAATGGGAACGCAACGTGACCGTATGCGAACTTGCACTTGCTCATCCCCAGATCCGTGGAAGTTTGCACGTCCGAAGGAGTCGCGGCCAAGCGTTTTACATTCTACATTTTACATTCTACATTTTTCATTTCCTCCCGCTTCCCCTCACACCATCACTCGCACGAGCAACTCCCGCAGCAGCTCCCCGCCATCGGCGCTGGTGTTCCCCACGCCTTTGCTGCGGAGGTCCGCTTCGCGCAGCAGGTGCTGCACCTCGCGCAATTTTTCCGGCGGATAGAAGCGCGCGGCGTTGGCATAGTCCTTCACGAAGAAGGGAGGCACCTTCAACGCGTCAGCCAATTCACCTTGCTGCTTGCCGTGGTTGGCGTGTACGATACCCAGCTTGCTGAAGTAGGAGCTGAGCAGGCCCACGGTGAGGACCATGGGAGAATCCTTGTCGGTGGACAGGAAGTGCGCGATGCGTTGGGCCCGGGGATGGTCCTTTGCTCCGATGGCCTTTTGCAGCTCGAAGATGTTGTAGTCCTTGCTGATGCCCACGTTGCGTTCGATCAGCTCACCGGTGATGGTGCCACCCTCCTCGATCACAATGCAGAGCTTTTCCACTTCGTTCGTGAGCTTGCCCAGATCGCTGCCGAGATGGTCCGCCAACAGTTTTGACTCCACCGGCCCGATCCGTCGCTTGTGGAAGGTGACGTACTTCTGGATCCATTCCGGCAGCTTTTCCTCCTTGAGCTTGTCGCTGGTGAATACCACCTGTTTTTTCGCAAGGTCCTTCAGCCATGCCTTGCGACCGTCCGCCTTCTTGTGCTTGTAGCAGATCACCAGCACCGTGGTGGGCATGGGGTTCTTGAAGTAGGCCTCCAGCTTGTCGAAGGCATCGATCCGCCAAGTCTGCGCTTCGCGAAGCACCACTACCTGTCGCTCCGCCATCATGGGATAACGCAGGCAGGCATCCTTCACGGTTTCCGGGTCGGTATCACGACCATAGAAGATCGTGAGGTTGAAATCCTTCTCGTGTTCCTGCAAGGCATGCAGTTCGATCTCCGCCGCCAGGCGATCGATGAAGAACGGCTCTTCGCCGTGCAGGAAATAAATTGGTTTGAACGCGCCAGCGGTGAAATCCTTCCGGATCTTCTTGAAATCGTCCGCTGTCCTCATGGTACCAAGGTATTCATTCCGACCGGCCGTTCGCGCACATTCAGATCAGCGTTGATCTGTTCTTTCAGCGTCATCTGCGTTCCATTCGGCTCACTTGTCTCACTCGAACCGCAAGTGCTTCACGGAGCGCCCTTCGTTGATGATGTCACGCAAGGAGGCGATGCCCACCTTTACATGGTTCTCCGCGAAGCTGCCGGTGACCTTCTTGTCGCTTTCTCCGGTCTTTACCCCTTCCGGGATCATGGGCTGGTCGCTTACCAGCAACAGTGCGCCGGTGGGGATCTCGTTGTAGAAGCCGGTGATGAAGATGGTGGCCGTTTCCATGTCCACGGCCATGCAACGGTCGTGGCGCAGGCGTTCCTTGAACACATCATCATGCTCCCATACTCGGCGATTGGTGGTGTACACCGTACCGCTCCAGTAGTCCAGCTCCATGTCCCGGATCACGCCGCTTACGGCACGATGGATCATGAAACTGGGCAGGGCGGGCACCTCCGGCGCGAAGTAGTCATTGCTGGTCCCTTCGCCGCGAATGGCCGCGATGGGCAGGATCAGGTCGCCGAGTGCGTTCTTCTTTTTGATGCCTCCGCATTTCCCCAGGAAAAGCACCGCCTTCGGTGATATGGCGCTCAACAGGTCCATCACGGTGGCCGCCGTGGGGCTGCCCATGCCGAAGTTGATCATCAACATGTCCTCCGCGATGGCCACCTGCATCGGTTTGCCCTGCCCGTGCAGCACCGCGCCGGTCTGCTCCGCGAAGATGTTCAAGTAGTTGTCGAAGTTGGTCAGCAGCACGTAGGGCTTGAAGTCCTCCAAGGCCACGCCGGTATACCGGGGCAGCCAATTCTTCACGATCTCCTCTTTGGTATGCACTTTTGTTCGTTCTTAGTGGATGTATGCAAGCCTTGAACCTGCCCGATCATGGTGTCAAAACTAAACACGCGCCGGAGGGGACCCGCATTTTCGATCCCGCGCGCCGCGCGTGGGTGGCCCTGACACCGGAGGAGTGGGTGCGCCAACACGTGCTGAACTACTTGGTGCATGACGTGGGATGTCCCCTTTCATTGGTCAGTGTGGAGAGGAAACTGCTGGTGAACAAACTGACCAAGCGTGCCGATGTGGTGGTGTGCGATCGCCAAGGGGTGCCCGTGCTTCTGGTGGAGTGCAAGGCCCCGGAGGTGAACGTGGACCAGCGCACATTCGAGCAGGCGGCGCGGTACAACACGGTGTTCAAGGTGCCTTACCTGCTGGTCACCAACGGTCTGGTCCATTTCTGTTGCCGCGTGGGCCATGCGGAAAACGCCATTGAATTCCTGCCTACCGTACCCGACTACGAAGCGATGTGCGCGGCAATGGTGGACTAACTTTAACCCCGATGAGCGTTCGGTCACTGATCCTTGCCCTGCTGTTCCTGGTTGGCGGTGCGGCATCTGCACAAGGCCCGTCCAAGATGGGCTTCCAGTTGCGCGCGTGGCTTGCTACCGCCAAGCCCCCGGCCCGCGTGGACCTGTTCCTGGGCGGCGATGCGGCGGAGGTGTCCCGAGCGGTGCTCATGCACGGTGGCATGGTGAAGATGGCCGTGGCCGGATGGGTGGAAGCCTCCATGCCGGTGGACCGGGTGAAGGCGCTGGAGAAGGAGCCGGCCATCCGAAGCATCGTGTTCACCCGGTCCAAGGGAAGGATGCTGAACGACAGCATGCGCGTGAAGGCCCATGTGAACGAGGTGCATGACGGGTTGCCTCCACTGCCCATGGCGTACCAGGGCGAAGGTGTTCTGGTGGGCATCATCGACAGCGGGTTGGAGCTCGGGCACCCGGACTTTCAGGACAGCTTGGGACGCACCCGCGTGCTGCGGTACTGGGACCAGAACTTCGACTACGACCCGGGGTTGACCCCGGTGGGCTTCGGCTACGGCCAAGCGTGGGACAGCACCGCGATAAACGCGGGGGATTGTCCGGCGGTGGACCCCTTCAACCAATACGGCCATGGCTCCACCGTGGCTGCCACGGCAGCCGCCAACAACAACGGCAATGGGCATTGCGCCGGGGTGGCGCCCAAGGCGGACCTGATCATCGTGGCGAACGATATGGGTTATCCCAACTGGACCGCTTCGGTGGTGGATGCCGTTCGCTATATCGTGGAGCAGGCAACGGCCATGGGTCGGCCCGTGGCGATCAACCTCAGCCTGGGCGATTACTTCGGAAGTCACGACGGCTTGGACCCGGCCGCGCTGATGATCGACCAGCTGCTCACGGCCGAGCCCGGACGGGTGCTGGTCTGTGCGGCGGGCAACAGCGGCAATTTGCCACCCTATCACTTGCGCACCGAGGTCACCGCCGATACCACCTTCACGTGGTTCGCGTACAACCCCAACAGCGTGCTCAACGTTGGCGCGGTCTACTTCGATCTTTGGGCGGACACGGCCGACTTCAGCCAGGTGCAATACAGCATCGGTGCCGACAAGTTCAACGGAGGCTATTCCTTCAGGGGACGTATTCCCTTCCGGAACATTCAAGGCACCTTGAACCAGATCGTCGTGGACACCTTATGGTCCGTTGACGGGAACAAGTTGGGCCGCGTGTTCACCCAGGCGCAGCTTCGCGATGGCCAATACCATATGGAGGTGTACATCCCGCAGCCCGATTCCGCTGCGCAACTGTACTACCGCTTCATCACCACCGGTTCGGGGCGCTTCGATGTGTGGAGCACGGAGGTCTTCGGCACCTCCAAGATGATCACCGCGATCCCCGACAGCACCAGCTACCCGGCCATCACGCGCTATGTGGCTCCGGACAAGGAGCAGAGCATGGTGGACTCCTGGGCGTGCTCCCCGCAGGTGATCACCGTGGGCAACTTCTACAATCAGCAGCAGTATGTGGACATCACGGGCACAACGCGGGACCTGGGGAACGTTCCCGGCAGCATCAGCGTGAACAGCAGCCGGGGACCCTCGCGCACGGGTGTAGTGAAGCCCGATGTGGCGGCTCCCGCCGACGTCACCTTCGGGGCCGGGCCGTTGGACGTCCTGCAGGCCCTCCTGAACTTCGGGCCGGAGAAACTGATCGATAGCCTGCACATGCGCAATGGCGGTACTTCCATCGCATCGCCCGTGGTGGCCGGGACCGCAGCCTTGTTGCTGGAGAAATGCCCCCGCGCAACCAACGCCATGGTGCGGGATGCGATCATCGGTTCCGCTTCCTCGGACAGCCTTACCGGGTCGGTGCCCAATACGCGGTTCGGGTACGGTAAGATCAACGCCTTTGCCGCGCTCGTGTCCACCAATGTCGCGGTTCCCCTCACCCTGATGGACGTGCTCTGTGAAGGGGACAGCACCATGGTTTCCGGCCCGGACTTCATGTACCGCTACTGGTGGAACACCGGCCAGCAGCAGCGCGATATTTGGACCACCGGGGACACCTTGCAGCTCACGGTGGAAACCACGCATGGCTGCATGGGCATCAGCGACACCTTGATCGTAGTGCCCAATCCACTACCCACTGGAACGATCAGCGTGGACGGCCTCACACTGGAAAGCAGCCCTGCAGCTGCCTATCAGTGGTACGTGGACTCCCTGCCCATTCCGGGTGCGGAGGATCAGCAATACGATGTGGAGGAGAACGGCCACTACTTCGTCCAGCTCACGGACAGCTTGGGCTGTTCCGCGAACTCGGACACGGTCTTCATCTTCTCCGTCGGGATCCCGGAACCCGTTCCTGCCAATCTTCAGCTCTGGCCGGTACCCGTGATGGAGCGATTGAACCTGCGTGGGCTGGATGCGGCATACGGTGACCTGGTGTACGACATCACGGATGTGAGCGGAAGAAGCGTGCAGTACGGTATTCTTCGTGGCCGGTCGCCGGTGATCTACGTGGCGGAATTGAGCTCGGGGATGTACCTGTTGAACCTGCGCGGGATGCCTTCGGGCACCGGCCTGCGCTTCATCAAGGAATAGCCGCTACGGCGTGTGACAGCTTGGTTATTTTCGCCGGATGGAAGAACGGCCCTTTGTGCTCTCGGGTGGTGGCATTCGCGGTGCGGCACATCTGGGCGTGCTCCGGGCATTCCGTGAAGCGGGCATCGTGCCGAGCGCCATCTCGGGCACCAGCGCCGGTGCCTTGGTGGGCGCGTTGATCGCCGATGGCAGATCAACGGAGGAAGCCAGCGAAATGGTCCGTCAGGAATTGAAGGGATCCCGACTGATCCGCAGGCCCTCCTTGGTATCGAGGCGCATCGCGAATTTCCTGCGGCGGTCGCTCCGGCATCGGACTTTCGAGGAACTGCCGATCCCCTTGCACGTCTCCGCCACCGATCTGGAGAACGGTGGTCAGCGCATCTTCAGCACGGGGGAATTGCTGCCGGCCTTGATGGCCTCCTGCGCCATCCCCTTGATTTTTCCTCCGGTAAAAGTGAACGGCATCTTCCATGTGGATGGAGGCATGAGCAACAACCTGCCGGTGGAACCCTTCCTGAAGGAAAAGGACCGCGTGATAGCCGTGCATGTGAACCCGCTGCCGGTCTTTGTGCCGGGCAAACGCAGCGTGATGCGCACCATGGACCGCATCTGGCACTTGAATTTCCGCGAGATGGTGATGCGTTCCGCCCAAGGCTGCCACCTCTTTGTGGAGCCGCCGGAGCTGTCGCGTTTCAACATGTTCGAACTGGGCAAGATGGAGGTGATCGAGCGGATCGGCCATGCGTGGACAAGAACGCTGCTCGAAAAGGGAACCGCTCCGAAGCCCTAACGCCCTGTGGAGACGGCCTCCCCGTTGAGGAAGGTCGCGGCCACCCTTGCCTTTTTCAGTTGGTCCCCGCCCACCTGTAGCAGGTCCCGGTCCACCACGATGAAATCCGCGAACTTGCCCGACTCCAAACTGCCGAGGTCCTGTTCGGTGAAGGTGGCCATTGCATTCCAGATCGTCATTCCGCGCAGCGCATCCTCGCGGCCCAATGCGTCCTTCATCTGGAATCCTTTCGGGGGAACACCCGCATCATTCTTGCGGATCACTGCTGCATAAAAGGTTTTCAGGGGATCGATCCCTTCCACCGGGAAATCCGTTCCCAGGGCCAGCATACCGTTCTGTTGCATCAGGCGCTCCCAGGCATACGCATTGGCGAGGCGTTCCGGGCCCAAGCGGTCCACGGCCCACAGCATATCGCTGGTGGCATGCGTGGGTTGCACACTGGGAATGATGTTGTATTTCCCGAAAAGATCGAAGTCCGCGGGATCCATGCACTGGGCGTGCTCGATCCGCCAGCGCAGGTCGTTGGTGCCTTGGAGCACTTCACCGTACACCCCCAGTAGCAGGCGGTTCGCACTGTCGCCGATGCAATGGGTAGCCATCTGGAAGCCGTTGTCCTTGCACCATTGCGCCACTTTTACAAAGTGCTCCCGTGTGGAAAGCTGCAGTCCGTGCCCTGCAGCCGGGTCGTCGCTGTAGGGCTTCAACAGCAAGGCGCCCCGGGAACCCAGCGCGCCGTCAGCGTAGCACTTTACGGCACGTACGATCAAGCGGTCGCTGATCAAGGGGCCGTCCGCATAGCGTTCGAAATTGGTGCTGTCGTCGGCGAGCATGGCATACACCCGGATCTTCAGCGCACCCTCCTCCTGCATCCGCTTGATCAGGTCGATGGTGCCTGCATCCAATCCCGCATCGCAGACCATGGTGAGCCCTGCGGCAAGGCAATCCTGCTGGGCATCCAACAGCGCCTGGCGCTTGGTGGGTTCGTCCACGTCCTCGAAGATCTGCTGGAATACGCTCACCGCATTGTCCAGCAACAGGCCCGTGAGCTTGCCGTCCTTTTTTTCGAGCAATCCACCGGCAATGGCGCTTTCGGTGGTCAGACCTGCGCTGTCCAATGCCTTTTGGTTCACTACGGCCGCATGTCCGTCCACGCGCTGCAGCAGCACCGGCCTGTCGGGAAAGAGGATGTTCAGGCTGTCGTTCGTTGGATTCGCCTTGTCGGGCCACAGGTTCTGGTCCCATCCGCGCCCGATCATCCAGCCCGTTCCCGGATGGGCTTTGGCGTAGGCCTCGATGCGGCTGAGCACCTCGCTCCAGCTCTTCGCGCCGGAGAGGTTCACCTTCTGCTTGTTCAAGCCGTGGCCCAGGAAATGGCAGTGCCCATCGATGAAGCCCGGATAGATGAAGCGTGTGCCTGCGTCGAACACCTCCTTGGCCCGGTAGCGGTTCAGGATCTGGTATTCCGCACCGAGCTCCAGGATGCGGCCATCCTTGATCGCCATGGCGGTATGGGTGGTGCCCGCCTCATCCATGCTCACGATCCGGGCGTTGCGCACCACCAGGTCGGCCTCCTTGTTCCTATAGGCGCAGGAATTCAGCAAAAGCATGGCTGCCAGCAGGGTAGGGGTGAAGATTCTCATGGTGTTCGGAGTAATGGCCAGCGGGCCAGTTTGTGCGGGTCCACGATCAGCAGGAGCGCCATGGAATAGAAGGGGAGCATCGGCACCCGGTAGCGCATCAAGGCACCCACCACAGGCGTGGTCCAGCCGATCAGCAGGCCGAGGATCAAGCAGAAGGCCACGCAGAAGAGGAAGATCGGAAGGTCGATCCGGGACCACGGTTTGGCGAAGAAGATCGCCACCGGGAGCAGGAGCAGGAGCAATACGTTCTCCAACGCGCCAAGGAGACCCATTGCCCCGATGTCCCACGTGACCAGCGGGGAGAGGAAGGTGAGGAAAAAAGCGTGCGGCACCTGCCTGATCATGCCGAGGAGCGTCGGTTCCATCAATGGGGTGGGGATATAGCTTCCCGGGGCCATGGCAGCCACCAAGCCGAGCATGTCCCGTTGCTTCTGCTGGATGATCGCCAATACATCAAGGCTGGGAGCGACCAAGGGAAGGACCACTATCACCAAGGCCGCGATCACATGCGTGGCCCCGAACTTCAGCAGCACATGCCGATCGCCGGTACGGCGGCACCAGCCCAGCGCGAACAGGCCGGGAACCATGCAGGCCAATACATAGGATTTCAGCCCCAGCTGGATCAGGAGCCCAAGGAGCATCAGCAGCCAGCCGGTCCACGGCAAGGGTTCTTTCATCCATCGGAACACTTGGAGCAGGAACAGGCCCAACCCCAGGAAGAGCAAGGCCTCCTTGATCGGTGCGCTTCCCCAGAAGAGCACGCTGGGCCATAGGAACAGGCCGGCCATCAGCAAGCGGCCCAGGCCCGGGACGAATCCGATGAAGATCTTGTACAACGCCACCAACCCTATCAGGGAAAGGAAGGCGGAGAAGACCGTATGCACATGGTACACCCCAAAGGAGAACAACCGCACCACCGCACTGTAGCGGATCATCGTATGGGCATCGTTGTAATAGCCCGTATCGTACTTGCGGTACCAATTGTTCATCACCGTGTAGTAGCGCTCATCGAACCGGGGCGCGTCATTGCCGATCCCGGTGAGCATCTGCACATAATCCAACGGATGTGCAGGCAGTGCGCTGAACATCACGTTGCCGTCATCGAAGAATTTGAAGATGTCCGCCGTTGAGCGGTCGGTATAGTAGTAGGTGTACACCCCCCACAGCACGGTGCCTGCGGCCACCTTTAGCAGGAACAGCGCACCGATCGCTCGCCTGCCAACCCCGGTCACTGCAAAGAAGCGCCAGCGTGCGATCAGGTACAGGAAGAGTGCGACATAGCCGCATGTGAGCAGGATGCCCGCCATCGCGGCCAAATGTAGCGGGGAGTGCGGCAGGCGGAACCCCGCATGCCTCGACCGCCGGGCTGCCCTAACGGGAACTCCACGGGAAGGTCGCCGGGCAAACGCATCTAGAATGGTCGGCCGTTCGGCGGACGATGTTCGCGCCGGGCGGCGCTCAAGTCTTTAGGAACCACGGATAAGCACGGATCGACACGGATGAAGACCTTATTATATCCGTGTCCATCCGTGGTCCGATACGTATCGGACCAAATTCTGAGGGAGATACGCCCAAAGGGCGTTCGACATCCCGTTTCCAATGTCCCCGTGGTGCGCGATGGTAGGGGAATAGATGCGATTGCCCTGGTGCAGGTCGCCGGATGTTCGACGCGAATCGCGTCCTTTGCGGCTTGATCGAAGTGTGAACCGGACATGACACGAGAGGAGCTCATTGCCATCATCAAAAGGAAGCGAAGTCTTCTGTGCGTGGGCTTGGACACGGAACTGCACTTGCTGCCGGAGCGCTTCCGCAGCCTGCACGACCCGGTGCGCGCCTACAATCACGCCATCATCCAAGCCACCAGCCACTTGGCCGTGGCCTACAAGTTGAACCTGGCCTTTTACGAGGCCAATGGCGCTGCCGGTTGGCGCGATCTGGAGAGCACCGTGGCGTACCTCCGGAGCTTGGGCGATTGCCTGATCATCGCCGATGCCAAACGCGGCGATATCGGGAACACGGCCCGGAAGTATGCGGAGGCCTTCTTCGATCAGTTGGATTTTGACGCGGTGACCGTGGCACCCTACATGGGCAGCGATTCCATCACGCCCTTTCTGGGCAGGCCGGGCAAATGGGCCATCGTATTGGCCGTTACCAGCAACGAAGGCGCGCTGGATTATCAGTTCCTGCCCGTGGAGGACGGCCGCCAGCGCCTCTTCGAACGGGTGATGGAACGCACGGCGGAACTGGGCGGGCCTGAAGAGCTGATGTTCGTGGCGGGCGCCACCCGCCCGGAGATCCTACGGCAGGTCCGCGCGATGGCCCCGGAGCATTTTCTGCTGGTGCCGGGCGTGGGTACGCAAGGAGGCGACCTGGCCGAGGTGCTGCGCGAAGGGCTGAACACGGACGGAGGCATGCTCATCAACAGCTCGCGCGGGATCCTGTATGCGGGCAAGGAGGACGAAGCGATACCGATGGCCCGAAAAGCGGCCGAAGCGTTGCAGCGGACCATGGAAGTGGCGTTGCGTGCCCGAGGCGTGCTGGGCTGAGTACAACGTCGGGAAGGGGCGGCTGCGCGGATCGTGCTATCTTATCGGCGGGGGATCGCCGAGAAAGTTGTCATGGAGCATCCGGAAGCCCATATCGGGGGAATAGCACAGGAGCCGGAGACAGCAGGCGACCTGCTGCTCGACCCTGCTTTCCCGTACGGGGAGGACCTGCTGCAATTCATCTGGGAAGCAGGTCTCTATGATGCGAACGACCTGCGGACCACGGACGGTGCGGCGCTGGAAGTGGTAAAGGCGGGACGGATCCAAGCAAACAGCGGCCCGGACCTTCGGGATGCCCTGGTGCGGATCGGGGACCAGCTCTGGGCGGGCAATGTGGAGGTGCATCTGCGGGCCAGCGAATGGAACGCCCACGGGCACCAGCGCGATCCGGCGTACAACAATGTGGTGCTGCACGCGGTCCACCTGCATGATGCCGATGTGCGGACCGAGGAAGGCAGATGCCCGCCCACCGTGGAACTGCGCACGCGGATCAACGTGGACAACCTGCACCTGCACCAGGCCTTGATGACCGATGGGGACCCGGTTCCCTGTACGCGCCGTCTTCCCGAAGTGGACCAGAGCCGGGTCCGCATGTGGTTGGAACGCTTGCTGGTGGAGCGCCTGGAACGCAAGACCACCGAGGTGGAAGCGCTCTACCGGATGCTGGGCAACGATGCTGGCGAGACTTTCCACCACCTGCTGTTGCGGGGACTGGGCGCCAACGTCAATGCAGAGCCGTTCGGCATGCTCGCCCATGCACTTCCGCTGAGGCTCCTGAAGAAATACCGTCACGATCCCATTCGCATGGAGGCGCTCCTGTTCGGGCAGGCCGGGTTGCTCGAAGGGAATTTCGAGGAGGATCACCCGCGGTGCCTGCAGCGGGAACACCGGGTGTTGGCGGGCCTGCACGGCCTGCGCCCCGTACCTGCGGCCGCGTGGAAGTTCGGTCGCATGAGGCCGGCCAATTTTCCCACCGTCCGCATCGCCCAGTGGGCCGTGTTCGCCACCGGCAATGCCGATGCCTATGGGTGCTTGACGGAGCATGATCATCCCGACCCCGTGCGTGCGATGCTGGAGGTGGAAGCCACCGGGTACTGGTCAGACCACTATCGGTTCGACCTGCCTGCGGCGCCACGCACCAAGCGCTTGGGAAGGTCCACTGCCGATGGTCTCATCATCAACAGCATCGTGCCCTATCTGTTCGCCATGGGCCGCATCCGGGGCCATCGCACTTGGATGGACCGCGCCCTGCGCCTGATGGAGCAGCTTCCCGCCGAGCGGAACACCATCATGGACGGCTGGCGGGCCCGAGGGATCCAAGCCGATAGCGCTGCACAGGGCCAAGCCCTGATCGAGCTGAGGAACCGCTACTGTGCCGAGCGGAAATGCCTCTCCTGCGCCATCGGGGCGCACCTTCACAAACAGGTCGGAGGCAGGTCGGTCCGGGGGAGAGAATAGCGGCAGTGCCGATCCCATCTCCCCTGAGCCGGTTGTTCAACTGCGTTGCAACACCACTTGGCCGCTCAACCATTTGGTGCCGTACGGATAGCGGATCAGATAGACTCCCGTGGCATAGGCGCTCAGATCGACCTGCACGGGTTCATCCGCCTTCAGTCCCTTCACCAGTTGAAGTACCTTCCCGCTCAGGTCGGTGATGTACAGTTCCGCAATGGCCGTATCCGCCTTGATGTGAACGATCCCCGATGTCGGGTTCGGCCAGTAGCTCCAGCGGATCCGCGGAATGGCCGTCGGTAGGCCGGTCGGTCCGTCGGGATCCGTTGAAGCGGTGTCCGATCGCGGAGCAGTGACGGCCACGACCGAATCCGGGTAGCCCAGTTCCAGCTCGGGTATCTGCTGTGTACAATCGGGCATGTACGTGTAGCTCTTCAGCACGCGCACCAGCAGGTTGTTCAAGCTCTCCACATCATAGTGGTCCGTGGAGGGCTCGATGTGCGGTGCACCTATACCGCTGTGATCGGTGAGGAAGGTATAGGTGCCATTGGTGCCCAAGGCCAGCGTGCGCATGAGGTATTCCGTGCCCTTATCAACGCCACTGGCCGCAAGCGTTACGATGCGGATGCCCTTTGCAGCGGCCTGTTGCATTAGCACCTGCATTCCCTTCCGGACCTCCGGGGTGTTGTGGGGGCCGGCATCCAGCACAAGGAAGATGATCCGTGTACGCGCATCGGTGCTCCAGCTGAGGTGGTTGATCGCCGAATCCAAGGCCACCTCCACGGCTTCAGGCGTGTCTCCGCCACCGTCCGCCCGCTGGTCGGAGATGAAGTTCACCGCTGCGGAAAGCACCCGGGTGAAGTCCATGCTGCGGGTGAGGTAGGCCTCGCTGCTGCCCACATCCCTGTAGAAGACGTTCGCAAAACGGAAGTTCAGCCGGTCCCCGATCTGCTTGCTGCGGAAGATGATGTCGTTCATCTCGGCCCTCAGGAAGTCCAGTTCGTCCTGCATGGAGCCGGTGGCATCCACCACAAAGGCCACATCCACGTTGTCGCTTGGCCCGCAAGGCACATCGAGCACCAGCCGGTTCACGCCCTGCGCGAAGGGCTTTGCACGGTCGACCCGGATGGTGCGTCCCCCGTACTCCACGGCCAGCAGCAATTGATCGGAGGAGGATCCGGCCCGTGCGTCCAGGGCCGCCCAAAGCTCCGCCTTGCCGGTGTTGTCGGTGCGGGCACTGAAGAGCTTGGTACCGTCCTTCCGTTCCAAATGCACCACCGCATCGGCGATGGGGAGCCCGTTGCGCATCTGCAGGTCCAGCGTATACCGGCCGTACGGCGCGATCGACCACAGGGTGCGCATCGCACCGAGCGTGGTGGCGGACAGGTCCTCCCATTGGGTCCATTTGGAAAAATCGTTCACCTCGCCTGCGGTCAGCCGGCCATGGCCAACGCGGCCTCCCCCAGGGCCAAGGAGGCCGCTCGTGCCGATGGTCGGTTCAAGGAGCATTCGTTCTCTTTCCATGGAACTGGAGGACTCATGGAAGGCATGATCCCGTGCTCCTTCGCTCATCCGGTCCTCCATGACGGCTGCCGGGAGAGGCTTGCGTGCAGGCCGGCTTGCATCCTCCTTCACGGAGAAGTCCATCGTTTCGTCCGCCTTCACCTTCACCATCCGCGAGGAAGGTTCATATCCGTCATAGCTCACCACGCATTTGTACAGGCCCGTATCCAAGGGCACATGGAAATTCCCCCAACGATCGGTGAACACCGAGGCCACCAGCTCATCGCCCCGATAGATGTCCACGTTCCCATAGCCCAAGGCCTCCATGGCACGGCCCGTGCTCAAGTTGCCGCTGAGGGATTGGCCCGGGGAGGTGAAGACAATTCCAAGGGAAAGAACCGTGAGGAACAAAAGGCGCATGGGAGGATGGGTTAATGATGATGCCTCTTCCTACACGCGAACCGTCCGGAGGTTCGATCCGGCCGCAGGAAAAGGATGAGCATCACATGCAGGTACCGTCCCGCGAACCCTCCGTCCCGATCACGGCAGGGTGTGAAGACGATCAATATTATCCGGCCCATGCATCATCCCTGCGTAAATTGCGCCCTCTTCCCGAAAAGGGCCGAGTTCACCATGATCGACCGCATCAAGACCTATTTTGAACGCCAAGCGTTCGGCGTCTGCGAATGGTGGGCACACAAGCTCAATATCAAGACCGAGCAGGTGCGCCTCAGCTTCATCTACCTGAGCTTCGTAACGGCCGGCCTCAACGTGGTGGCCTACCTCGTGATGGCCTTCGTGCTCAAGCACAAGGAGCGGATCAAGCACCCGCTCGCCAAGCGGAGCACCGTTTGGGAACTTTGACCTCCGTGGCCGATGACCAATAACGACATCCTGAAAAAGCTCCGGGTGGCCTTGAAGCTGCGCGATACCGACATCGTGAAGATCCTCGCGTTGGTGGACTTCCACATGACCACCTCCGAACTGGGCGCGTTCTTCCGGACCGAGGACCATCCGAAATACAAGGAGGCCGGGGACCAAGTGCTGCGCAACTTCCTGAACGGTCTGGTGATCCACTTGCGCGGGCCCATGCCGGAGAAGAGGAAGGATTAGCCGGAGGTGTTGCATTGTCCTATGTCCTATGCTTGCTGTTGCATAGGACATAAGGCAATGAGCATAGGACATCCAGTATTCCACCCGGTCCATTAGATTCGCCTTCATGAGATTACTGATCACCGGCAGCAACGGCCTCCTGGGCCAAAAGTTGGTTGCTGCCTTGCGTAACGATCCCGAGGTGGAGCTGCTCGCCACCTCCCGTGGCGGAGATCGTACGGCGGACCCGCTGGGCGACCGCTACCGCTCCATGGACATCACCCGCAAGGCCGAGGTGGACGCAGTGATCGATGCGTTCCGCCCGGAGGTCATCATCCATACGGCTGCCATGACCAATGTGGACAGCTGCGAGCTGGACCCCGAGGCTTGCAGGCTCCAGAACGTGACCGCGACGGAATACTTGGTGGAGGGCGCCAAGCGGCGGGAAAGCCACTTCATCTTCCTCAGCACCGATTTCGTTTTCGATGGTGCGACAGGTCCCTATCGCGAGGAGGATGTTCCGGCGCCGTTGAGCATCTACGGACAAAGCAAACTGGAGGGCGAGCGCATTGTACAGGAAGCAGGATTGAAGCGATGGGCCATTGCCCGCACCATTATCGTGTACGGGGTTGCGAAGGGCTTGAGCCGCAGCAACGTGGTGCTCTGGGCCAAGGAGGCATTGGAAAAGGGCAGCCCGATCAACGTGGTGGACGACCAATGGCGCATGCCCACCCTGGCCGAGGACCTGGCCGACGGGTGCATCCGCATTGCCAAACAGGGAGCCACCGGCATGTACCACCTCAGCGGGCCGGACGGGATGAGCATACTCGAACTGGTGCAACGCACAGGTACATTCTTCGGATCGTCCTCCGAGGGGGTCACACCGATCAAAAGCGACACGCTCGGGCAACCTGCCAAGCGCCCACCGGTCACCGGTTTCATCCTGGACAAGGCCCGCCGGGAACTGGGTTATGCACCCCATGGCTTTGAGGCTGGGCTGGCAGTGCTTCGCGCCCAGCTCGAACCATAGACCGTCAACATGGCACGTCGTCGCAGGGTCCGGCCGTGGAGAGAAGAGCTGAAGGACCTCTTTGCCATGCATCGGGGCGAGCGCAATGCCTTTGCCGTACTGATCGGTCTCTGCCTGATCGGTGCCGCATGGGTGACCTGGGAGCAGTGGATCCGGCCTCGGACATTGGCCGACCGGGAGAAGATCGAAGTGCTCTGGTGGAGCCTGCAGGACACCACGGAGGGAGGTGAACGGGTTAGCGATGGAAGCTTGGATGATATCCGATTGTTCAACTTCGACCCCAATGGATTGCCCATTGAGCAATGGACCGACCTGGGCCTTAGCGAGAAGCAGGCGGCTTCGATCCACCGCTACGAGGAGCGCGGCGGGAAATTCAGGACCAAGCGGGACCTGGCCAAGATGCGCGTGGTGGATCCCCATCTCTTTGCCCAATGGGAACCGTACATCCAATTGCCGGACTCCTTCCCGCGGAAACAGTGGAACAAGCCTGGACAATGGAACGGTTATCCGAGGGATACGGCGCGATGGAACTCCGATCGGCGCGAGAGCAGGCCCGCGGATTTTTCCGGGAGCAATGCGGTGGTGGAGCTGAACGGCGCTGACTCGGCAACATTGGTGGCGGTGCGGGGCATCGGGCCTTCCTTCGCACGTGGGATCCTCAAGTACCGGGACCGGCTCGGTGGCTTCGTCAGCCTTGAACAACTTGGCGAGGTGTACATCCTGCGCGACAAGCCCGAAGCCGTGGAACGCCTGCGCGAGAAGCTGACCGTGGACCCCACATTGATGAAGCAGATCCCCTTGAACAGTTGTACTGTGGAGGAACTGGGGCCGCATCCCTACATCGGTTGGAAGGTGGCCAGGGCGCTTCTGGCCTATCGCGATCAGCATGGACCCTTCGCGGATGTGGCCGCGATCTCCAATTGCGTGCTGGTGACCGACAGCATCCGGGAACGGTTGTCGCCGTACCTCACGGTGGAGCCTTGATCGCGGCGCGCCTATCGGCGCTTCCGGCATCCGGCGTTTTGAACCACGCTCCGATACATATCGGAGTCACACGGATAAACACGGATGGAAAAGTCAGATCCCATCAGTCCGATGCTTATCGGCCGGACGCAGGTCCCAGCTATTGGATAGTGCACGAGAAAGGCATTTATCCGTGTCGATCCGCGTCCACGCGCCGTCGCGAAGCGCTTTGGCGAAGCACGGTCCGTGGTTCCCATTCAAGACCAACCGTGCCGGCAGGCACGGTCGGCAGCCCAATAGAGGGAAAGGCATTTATCCGTGTCGATCCGTGCTTCCCCTTCAGGACCGACCGCGCCGATAGGCGTGGCCAGCAGCCAATGCACATTCCGAAATCGCATCCATCAAATGGAAAGGTTTATTTTGCGGCCCTCGCAGCTCCTGCATCCATTTTTAAGGACCAGTGGGCGCGACATGATCCCTCAACATGGAATTCAGCACTACCGAGAACCGGCAGATGATCGCACAGGCCGTGCGCGACCTCGTGGAACGCGAGGTACGGCCCAACCTGATGGACTGGGACGAGAGCCAGCACATGCCCATCGACCTCTTCAAGAAACACTTCGGCCCCGCCGGCATGCTGGGCGTGCTGGTGCCGGAGGAATACGGTGGTGCAGGCCTGGGCTACCATGAATATGTCGACACCATCGTGGAAGTGGCACGCGTTTGTGGCAGCATCGGGCTCAGCGTGGCCGCGCACAATTCGCTTTGCACCGGGCACATCATGTATTTCGGAAACGACGAGCAGAAGAAGCGCTGGCTTCCGAAGCTCGCCACGGGCGAATGGCTCGGAGCATGGGCCCTTACCGAAGCAGGTACCGGTAGCGATGCCATGCGCATGGCCACCACCGCCCGCAAGGACGGCGAGGAGTGGGTGCTCAACGGCACCAAGAACTGGATCACGCACGGCATCAGCGGCGACGTGGTGGTGGTGATCGCCCGCACGGGCGAACTGCTGGACAGCAAGGGGATGACCGCCTTCGTGGTGGAGCGTGGTACACCCGGGCTAAAGGGGGGCAAGAAGGAGAACAAGCTGGGCATGCGCGCCAGTGAGACCGCCGAGGTGATCTTCGACGAATGCCGAATTCCCGAGGCGAACGTGCTCGGTGAAATCGGGCAGGGCTTCCAGCAGGCCATGAAGGTGCTGGACGGCGGAAGGATCAGCATTGCTGCACTTGCACTGGGCATCGCCAAGGGAGCCTTGGATGCCAGCGTGGCCTATTCCAAGGAGCGGCACCAGTTCGGAAAGCCCATCTCGGAATTCCAGGCCATCAGCTTCAAGCTCGCCGATATGGCCACGCGCATCGAGGCGTCCGAGCTGCTGATCCGCCAAGCCTCCGACATGAAGAACAAGGGCCAGCGCATGACCAAGGAAAGCGCCATGGCCAAGTACTACGCCAGCGAGGTGAGCGTGTACGCCAGCACGGAGGCGGTGCAGATCTTCGGCGGCTACGGCTACACCAAGGATTTCCCGGTTGAGAAGTTCTACCGCGACAGCAAGCTCTGCACCATCGGTGAGGGGACGTCGGAGATCCAGAAGCTGGTGATCAGCAGGGAGGTGCTGCGGTAGCGGCAGGGAGGCTGGCGAATAGTGGCTGGTGACCGGCAATGCTGACTGCCTTCTCTTTTCCATCGCATTGCACCGATCCAAGGAAAAGCTATATTTGCGCCCCCATTCAGAAAAAGAACATGCTGATCATCCCGGTGAAAGAAGGCGAACCCATTGACAAGGCGCTGAAGAAGTTCAAGAAGAAGTTCGAGCGCACGGGCACCTTGCGTGCGTTGCGCAAGCGCCAGGCCTTCACCAAGCCTTCCGTGGAGCGCCGCAAGGAATTGCTGCGTGCCGCCTATAAGGAGGAGAAGTACGGCGGCGAACAGTAGGGTCGAAGCATGCTTCACCCTGCTGTGAAGCCGCATGGGTGACCACATGTCACCACCGCCCTGTAGACAACAAGCTCTGAAAGGCGAAAGGACCGAGCGGTCTTTTCGCCTTTTTTGCATGGATGCCCGTCGAACGCTTTTTGGACCATCTCGCTTTTGAGAAACGTGCGAGCCCGCTGACGGTGAAGGCCTACCGGAGCGATCTGGGGCAATTCAATCTTTTCCTGCGGGAGGAACTGGGGTTGAAGGACGCTACCGAGGCCACCGACAAGGCGGTGCGCGCCTGGATGATGGGGTTGCTCGGATCCGGTGTCGGGGCGCGGTCGGTGAACCGGAAGCTGAGCGCCCTGCGGGCCTATTACCATTTTGCCCGGACCGTGGGAGTGGTGCAATGCGATCCCACCGCCTTGATCGAGCCGCCCAAGACCCCCAAACGCTTGCCGGAGTTCGTGGCGGAGCGGAACATGGAGCAATTGCTGAACGAGATGCCCTGGCCGGAGGGCTTTATCGGCAGTCGCGACCGCCTCATATTGGAATTGCTCTACGGCACGGGCATGCGCTTGGCGGAGCTCCTGCACCTGGCACCGGCCGATATCGATCTTCGGCGAGGCACCGTGCGCGTAATGGGCAAGCGCAACAAGGAGCGGATCCTTCCCCTGGCGGGTCCCCTGCTACAGTTGCTCCGCGAACACATGGCCCTGCGGGAAGACCTGACCCCGCAAGCGGATGCCCCCTTACTGCTGCGGCCCGATGGAGAACCATTGCCACGGCGAACCATTCAATCATTGGTTACGCATTACCTTAGTGCGGTGACCACCCAGGATAAACGAAGTCCCCACGTCTTGCGCCACACTTTCGCCACCCATTTGCTCGAACATGGCGCAGACCTCAACGCCGTAAAGGAACTGCTGGGCCATGCCAGCCTGGCGGCCACGCAGGTGTACACGCACAACACCGTGGAAAAGCTCAAACAAGCCCACCGGCAGGCACATCCGCGCGGTGGGGCCGATCAACAAACCACAATCAAAAAAACGTGACATGAACGTGACGGTGCATTCCCTCCATTTTGATGCTGACGCCAAGCTCATCGATTTCATCAAGGAGAAGTTGAACAAGCTCACCCAGTTCCATGACAACATCTTGTCCGGTGCTGTTACCCTGCGGGTAGGCAGCGACGGCGAGCGGCCGGAGAACAAACATGTGGAGATCCGCTTGGCGGTTCCGGGCAACGATCTTTTCGCGAAACGCAAGGCCGCCAGCTTTGAGGAGGCGGCCGTGAACACCATCGAGGCACTCCGAAGCCAAGTGGAAAAGGATAAGACCCGATTGCGCGAAGTGCGCGGATAGCCCGCCGGTACTGGGGAATTCCCATCTTGCCGATCTTTAACGACGGCCGTGACCATATTCATGGCCGTCGTTATTTGGCTGCTTCATGGTTTTGCATACATTTGCAGGCCCAATTCCGGGGGTAGTATGCTCCGGAAGCGGGTCGGGAACGTTCTTTTTCTTGCTGTACATGCCAATGTAGCTCAGCTGGTAGAGCAGCTGATTTGTAATCAGCCGGTCGGGGGTTCGAGTCCCTCCATTGGCTCCGTGAACGGACCAGGGGAGATACCCAAGCGGCCAACGGGGGCAGACTGTAAATCTGCTGTCTTACGACTTCGTAGGTTCGAATCCTGCTCTCCCCACAATAACGGAGCCATCATCCGGGATCGCGCCACCGGCGCGGCGACCGGCACCAAGCGGGAGTAGCTCAGTTGGTAGAGCATCAGCCTTCCAAGCTGAATGTCGCGGGTTCGAATCTCGTCTCCCGCTCTACCGCCGGACCCCGCTTCCAGGGGCGAGGTGAAACAACAATACAACGGCCTTTGTAGCTCAGAGGTAGAGCACTTCCTTGGTAAGGAAGAGGTCGCGGGTTCAATTCCCGCCAAAGGCTCCAGGAATGGAGGATTGAGATGCCCTGAAAAGGGAGGCATGGACAACAAGAGGGAATTGCCCCGAAGCGAACCAACGAACAACACCAAACGACCACAATCACTTAGAGACCATGGCAAAGGAAACCTACCAGCGTACCAAGCCGCATGTCAACATCGGCACCATCGGCCACGTTGACCACGGCAAGACCACCCTCACTGCCGCCATCACCAAGGTGCTGGCGGATGCCGGGCTTTCAGAGGCACGCAGCTTCGACTCCATTGACAATGCACCGGAGGAAAAGGAGCGTGGCATTACCATCAATACCTCCCACGTGGAGTATTCCACTGCGGACCGCCACTATGCCCACGTGGATTGCCCGGGCCACGCCGACTATGTGAAGAACATGGTGACGGGTGCCGCCCAGATGGACGGTGCCATCCTCGTGGTGGCCGCCACCGATGGTCCCATGCCCCAGACCCGCGAGCACATCCTGCTCGGTCGCCAGGTGGGCGTGCCCAAGATCGTCGTGTTCATGAACAAGGTGGACCTTGTGGATGATGCCGAACTGCTCGACCTCGTGGAAATGGAGGTGCGCGAACTGCTCTCCTTCTATGAGTACGACGGTGACAACACTCCGGTGATCCGCGGAAGCGCCCTCGGTGCCCTCAACGGGGAAGCCAAGTGGGTGGAGTCCGTGATGGAACTGATGAAGGCCGTGGACAGCTGGATCCCCATTCCGCCCCGCGACACCGAAAAGCCCCTGCTGATGAGCGTGGAGGACGTGTTCTCCATCACCGGTCGCGGCACCGTGGCCACCGGTCGCATCGAAACCGGTATTGTGAAGACCGGCGACCCCGTTGAGATCATCGGGATGCAGGAGGAGAAGCTCACCAGTACCTGCACCGGCGTGGAGATGTTCAAGAAGCTTCTGGACCGTGGAGAAGCGGGTGACAATGTGGGCTTGCTCCTGCGCGGCATTGAGAAGGACCAGATCCGTCGCGGCATGGTCATCGCCAAGCCCGGCAGCATCACCCCGCACACCGAGTTCAAGGGTGAGATCTACGTGCTGAAGAAGGAAGAGGGCGGACGCCACACCCCGTTCCACAACAAGTACCGTCCGCAGTTCTATTTCCGCACCACGGACGTTACCGGTGAGATCACCATGGAAGAGGGTCGTGAGATGATCATGCCCGGTGACAACGTAACGATCCATGTGAAATTGATCGTGCCGATCGCCATGACCAAGGGCTTGCGCTTCGCCATCCGTGAGGGTGGACGTACCGTGGGTGCCGGGCAGGTGACCGAAGTGATCAAGTAATACGCACAACACGCAAGCGACGGGGCCGTCCGCCATTCGGCGGACGGCCTTTGCCGCCGATAGGAACCGCAATCAGAACAAGGAACGAACGGGAGTAGCTCAATTGGTAGAGCGACGGTCTCCAAAACCGTAGGCTGCGGGTTCGATTCCTGCCTCCCGTGCCAAAGCGAACAACAGTGGCAAGCATCAGATCATATATCAGCGAAAGCTACAATGAGCTCGTTCACAAGGTGAGCTGGCCCGCATGGAAGGACCTGCAGAGCAGTTCCATCCTCGTATTGGTCTCAGCCCTCATTGTATCCTTGATCATATTCCTGATGGACTTCGTTTTCGGTGTCCACAACATGGGCAATACGAATTTCTGGAAAGGGATCCTGGGGTTCCTGTACAAATTCATGGGACACTAGGATGGCCGTTACCAGCACCAAGAAGTGGTACGTGCTTCGCGCCATCAGCGGGAAGGAGAAGAAGGTGAAGGAGCTCATCGATACGGAGATCCGACGCTCCAACTTGGGCAATTATATTTCCCAAGTGCTGATCCCCATGGAGAAGTTCTACCAGATCCGCGATGGCAAGAAGGTAAGCAAGGAGCGGAACTTCTTTCCGGGCTATGTGCTTTTGGAGGCCGACCTCACCGGTGAGACCGCCCACACCCTCAAGCAGATGACCAATGTGATCGGCTTCCTCGGTGCGGAGAAGGGAGGTGACCCGGTGCCCTTGCGGCAGAGCGAGGTGAACCGCATCCTGGGCACGGTGGATGAACTGGCCGATGCGGACGAATCACCCTACAACCCATACCATGTAGGCGAGGGGGTGAAGGTGATCGACGGGCCCTTCAACGGGTTCAACGGCACCATCGAGGAGATAAATGAGGAAAAAAAGAAGCTCAAGGTGATGGTGAAGATCTTCGGCAGAAGGACACCGCTCGAGCTGAGCTTCATGCAAGTGGAAAAGGAGGTGTAGGGCGAAGCCCTACACTGGTAGGGGCGAAGCATGCTTCGCCCAAACGCGTTGAAGGAAAAAAAAAGAAAAAACCAGTCCAAGTCCGCCGAACAGCGTACGTTAACCAGGACACAACAACCAAAGCATGGCAAAGGAGATAACGGGGCTGGTGAAGCTCCAAGTAAAGGGAGGCGCAGCCAACCCCGCCCCCCCGATCGGCCCCGCACTGGGCGCCAAGGGGGTGAACATCATGGAGTTCTGCAAGCAGTTCAATGGACGCACGCAGGACAAGGCGGGCAAGGTGCTCCCCGTGGTGATCACCGTGTATGCGGACAAGAGCTTCGACTTCATCATAAAGACCCCGCCTGCCGCCGTGCAGCTAATGGACCTGGCCAAGGCCAAGAAGGGCAGCGGTGTGCCCCAGACCGACAAGGTGGGCAGCGTCACTTGGGAACAAGTGAAGGCCATCGCGGAGGATAAAATGCCCGACCTCAACTGCTTCAACGTGGAAAGCGCCATGAGCATGGTGGCTGGCACGGCTCGTTCCATGGGTATCACCGTGACCGGCGAAAGCCCGATCAGCAAATAACCGGAAGCCATGGCACAATTGACCAAAAAGCGCAAGGCTGTCGCAGCCAAGTTCGAGGCCGACAAGGCATACGACCTGGGAGATGCGATCAAGCTCGTGAAAGAGGTGACCACCACCAAGTTCGATGCTACGGTGGACATCGCCGTCCGCCTTGGGGTGGACCCCAAGAAGAGCACTGAAATGGTGCGTGGTACCGTAAGCCTGCCCCATGGCACCGGCCGCACGGTTCGCGTACTGGTGCTGGCCGATCCGGCCAAGGCCGAGGAAGCCCTCGCCGCCGGTGCGGATATGGCCGGGCTGGACGAGTACGTGGAAAAGATCAAGAACGGCTGGACGGACGTGGACGTGATCATCTGCACGCCAAACGTGATGGCGAAGGTGGGTGCGTTGGGCCGGATCCTCGGACCCCGCGGCCTGATGCCGAACCCCAAGACCGGTACCGTGACCATGGACGTGGCCAAGGCTACCCAAGAGGTGAAAGCTGGCAAGATCGATTTCAAGGTGGACAAGGCCGGCATCATCCACGCGGTGATCGGCAAGGCCTCCTTCGATGCCGGGAAGCTCACGGAGAATGCCATGGAGTTGCTCCAGGCCCTGGTGAAGCTCAAGCCGAGCACGGCCAAGGGCACCTACGTGATGAGCATTTTCATCAGCAGCACCATGGGACCCGGCATTAAAGTAGATACCCGCGTAGTGGGATAAAAGGTCACGGGCGCAGGACCTTGCGCCCCAACGAAAAAAGAAAATGGCAACCCGCGCAGAAAAAGACCAAGCCATCACCGAGCTGATCGGTGAGATCGAAAGCACCAATGTGCTGTACCTCACCGACGCCAGTTCCATGAGCGCCGAGAGCACCAGTGATCTCCGTCGTGCCTGCCACAAGGGCGGCATCCGCATGAAGGTGGTGAAGAACACCCTGCTTCGCAAGGCGATGGAAGGTGTGGAGGGCAAGGACTACAGTGAGCTCTATCCCACGATCGTGGGACAAACCGCGATCCTCTTCGCCGAAAAGGGCAACGCCCCGGCAAAGCTGATCAAGGACTTCCGCAAGAAAGGCACACGACCGGCGCTGAAGAGCGCTTGGATCGATCAGGCCGTGTTCATCGGTGACGACCAACTGGTGATGCTCAGCGAGCTGAAGGGCCGCGAAGAACTCATCGGCGATATCATCGGATTGCTGCAAAGCCCGATGAAGAACGTGATCAGCGCCCTGCAAGGTGGCGGTGGGCACAAGATCGCCGGTCTGGTGAAGGCACTCCAAGAAAGAGCCGCATAAAAAAGAGAGTAAGGGCGCCAGATCTCGCGCCCCGACCAAACGCGTTACGCACACGATAGCTTCCCAACAACCGTAAGTAACAAAAACAAAAGATGGCAGACATCAAGAACCTGGGCGACCAGCTCGTAGGACTCACCGTAAAGGAAGTGAGCGAATTGGCCGACTACCTCAAGGAAGAGTACAAGATCGAACCGGCCGCGGCCGCAGTAGCAATGGCGGCCCCCGCCGCAGGTGGAGGCGGCGATGCCGCGGAAGCCCAGACCAGCTTCGACGTGATCCTCAAGTCCGGTGGACAGAGCAAGCTCGCCGTGGTGAAACTGGTGAAGGAACTCACCGGTCTCGGACTGAAGGAGGCCAAGGACCTTGTTGACGGTGCTCCCAAGCCCATCAAGGAAGGCGTGTCCAAGGAGGACGCCGAGAACCTGAAACAGCAACTGACGGAAGCCGGGGCGGAAGTTGAGGTCAAGTAAGCCCATCCGATCCGAAGGACAGCGAAGGCCGGGTGTGCCGCCACAAGCGGCAACACCCGGCCCATCGGGTCCTTTTGCCCATTGACGGGCACACCAACAACCCCATGTACCGGGGGCTTTTCAGGTACCAGTAGGTCGTCGGTCGTTCGATAATTCCCCAGCATTCCCATCATGGCCCAGACGAAGTCCCTCCCGCGCAAGAACAACAAGCGCATCGATTTCGGTTCCACTTTCCTTCCGGCTGATTATCCGGATTTCCTTGACATCCAGCTGAAGAGCTTTGAGGAGTTCTTCCAGATCGAGACCCTCCCCGAGAACCGGGAACGCGAGGGCCTCTACAAGGTGTTCATGGAGAACTTTCCCATCACGGACACCCGGAACCAGTTCGTGCTCGAATTCCTCGATTACTTCATTGACCCACCGCGGTACAGCATCGACGAGTGCGTCGAACGCGGCCTTACGTACAGCGTTCCGCTGAAGGCCAAGTTGAAGCTCTATTGCACCGACCCGGAGCACGAGGATTTCGAGACCATCGTGCAGGACGTTTACCTGGGCCAGATCCCCTACATGACGCCCAAGGGCGCCTTTGTGGTGAACGGCGCGGAGCGCGTGATCGTGAGCCAGCTGCACCGCAGTCCCGGCGTGTTCTTCGGCCAGAGCCGCCACGCCAACGGAACCAAGCTGTACAGTGCCCGCGTGATCCCCTTCAAGGGTTCCTGGATCGAATTCGCCACCGATATCAACGGGGTGATGTACGCCTACATCGACAGGAAGAAGAAACTGCCGGTGACCACGCTATTGCGTTCCATCGGGTTCGAGAGCGACAAGCAGATCCTGGAGATCTTCGGCCTGGCCGACGAGATCAAGGTGACCAAGGCCAGCCTGAAGGAGGCTGTTGGACGCAAGCTGGCCGCCCGCGTGCTGAAGAGCTGGGTGGAGGATTTCGTGGACGAGGACACTGGGGAGGTGGTCTCCATCGAACGCAACGAAGTGCTGATCGACCGCGAAACGATCCTCGAGGAGGAGCACGTGGAACTGATCGCCGAGAGCGGTGCGAAGACCATCATCCTGCACAAGCTGGGGGTGAACGCGGCCGATTACGCACTGATCTACAACACCCTGCAGAAGGACACCTCCAACTCCGAGAAGGAGGCCGTGGAAGTGATCTACCGCCAACTGCGCAACGCCGAACCACCTGACCTGGAAACGGCGCGCAGCGTGATCGACAAGCTGTTCTTCAGTGAGCAGCGCTATGACCTCGGCGAAGTGGGCCGCTACCGCATCAACAAGAAGTTGGGCCTGGAGAGCGAGCTCAGTGTGCGGGTGCTCACCAAGGAGGACATCATCGCGATCATCCGCTACCTCATCGAGCTGGTGAACTCGAAGGCGGACGTGGACGACATCGACCACCTGAGCAATCGCCGCGTACGCACCGTGGGCGAGCAGCTCTTCAGCCAGTTCGGCGTGGGCCTGGCCCGCATGGCGCGCACCATCCGCGAGCGCATGAACGTGAGGGACAATGAAGTGTTCACCCCGACCGACCTGATCAACGCCAAGACCCTTAGCTCGGTGATCAATTCGTTCTTCGGGACGAACCAGCTGAGCCAATTCATGGACCAGACCAACCCGCTGGCCGAGATCACCCACAAGCGTCGCCTCTCGGCACTTGGGCCCGGAGGTCTTAGCCGCGAACGCGCTGGTTTTGAAGTGCGGGACGTACACTACACGCACTATGGTCGCCTTTGTACCATTGAGACCCCTGAAGGACCGAACATCGGCCTGATCAGCTCGCTGTGCGTGTACAGCAAGATCAACAGCCTCGGCTTCATCGAGACCCCCTACCGCGAGGTGAAGGACGGGAAGGTGGACCTGAAGGGCAAGCCCATGTACTTCAGTGCCGAGGAGGAGGACATGAAGATGATCGCCCAGGCCAATGCCGATGTGGCGCAGACCGGCGAATTTCGCAGCGACCGCGTGAAGGCCCGCCAGATGGGCGACTTCCCGGTGGTGGGACCGGACGAACTGGAGTTGATGGACGTGGCGCCGAACCAGATCGCCTCCATCGCGGCCAGCCTGATCCCGTTCCTGGAGCACAACGACGCCAACCGTGCGCTGATGGGCTCCAACATGATGCGCCAAGCGGTTCCCCTGCTGCGCCCGGAAGCCCCCATCGTAGGCACCGGCCTGGAGGAACTGGTGGCGCATGACAGCCGCGTGCTGTTGATGGCCGAGGGTGACGGCACGGTGAAATACGTGGACAGCGAGCGCATTCTGATCGAGTACAAGCGTACCGACGAGGAACGCGCCGTGAGCTTCGATGGTGACGAGAAGGAGTACAAGCTCACCAAGTTCATGAAGACCAACCAGAGCACCTGCATGAACCTGCGCCCGACGGTCCGGAAGGGGGAGAAGGTGAGCGCAGGACAACCGCTCTGCGAAGGATACAGCACCGAGGATGGCGAGCTGGCCATCGGCCGCAACCTGGTGGTGGCCTTCATGCCGTGGAAGGGCTACAACTTCGAGGATGCCATCGTGATCAGTGAGCGCGTGGCCCGTGAGGACATGTTCACCTCCATCCACATCGACGAATACAACATGGAGGTCCGCGACACCAAGCGCGGGCAGGAGGAGCTTACAGCGGACATCCCCAACGTGAGCGAGGAGGCCACCAAGGACCTCGACGAGAACGGCTTGATCCGCATCGGTGCCGAGGTGAAGGAAGGCGACATCCTCATCGGCAAGATCACCCCGAAGGGGGAGACCGACCCCAGCCCGGAGGAGAAGCTGCTCCGCGCCATCTTCGGCGATAAGGCCGGCGACGTGAAGGACGCGTCCATGAAGGCCCCGCCCAGCACCAAGGGCGTGGTGATCGACAAGAAGCTCTTCGCACGCGCCGTGAAGGACAAGAAGACCAAGGGCAACGAAAAGGCCGTGCTGGAACAGATCGCCAAGGAAGAAACCAAGGAACTGGCCGACCTGAAGAACCTGTTGGTGGAGAAGCTCATGTTGCTCATTGGAGGCACGAACTCCAACGGCGTCTTCAACAAGTACAAGGAAGAACAGGTGCGCAAGGGCGTGAAGTTCAGCGCGAAGGTGCTGGAGAAGGTGGATTACATCACCGTGGACCCCACCGATTGGACCGCCGACAAGAAGACCAACGAACTGGTCCGCCAGCTGATCCACAACTACACCATCCGCTACGGCGACATCAGCGGTGCGTACAAGCGCAAGAACTTCCAAGTGAGCATCGGGGACGAGCTGCCCACGGGGATCATGAAGCTGGCCAAGGTGTACCTCGCGAACAAGCGGAAGCTCACCGTGGGGGACAAGATGGCCGGACGCCACGGGAACAAGGGTATCGTGTCCAAGATCGTCCGCGATGCCGATATGCCGTTCCTCGAGGACGGCACACCGGTGGACATCGTATTGAACCCGCTGGGTGTACCCTCCCGAATGAACCTGGGCCAGATCTATGAGACCGTGCTCGGTTGGGCCGGCCTGAAGCTGGACCGCAAGTACGCCACGCCCATCTTTGATGGTGCTTCCATCGAGGAGATCAATGCCGAGACCGATGAAGCCGGTATTCCCCGCTACGGCAAAGCCTATCTGTACGATGGCGGGACCGGCGAGCGTTTCCACCAACCCGCCACCGTCGGCGTGATCTACATGCTGAAATTGGCGCACATGGTGGACGACAAGATGCACGCCCGTTCCATCGGACCGTACAGCCTGATCACGCAGCAGCCGTTGGGCGGTAAAGCACAGTTCGGCGGCCAGCGCTTCGGTGAAATGGAAGTATGGGCACTGGAGGCCTTCGGTGCCGCCAACGTCCTGCAAGAGATCCTCACCGTGAAGAGCGATGACGTGATGGGCCGTGCGAAAGCCTACGAAGCCATCGTGAAAGGCGATCCAATGCCGGTGCCGGGCATCCCGGAATCATTCAACGTCCTCCTGCACGAACTCCGCGGACTCACCTTGGAAGTGAGCCTGGAGAACGAGGGCGACAATAACAACAATACCAACTCCTGAGCGCCATGACCATGATCAAGAAGGAGGTGAGGCTGAACAGCCAGTTCGACAAGATCGTCATCAGCCTGGCGAGCCCCGAGAAGATCCTCGAGCGCAGCCACGGTGAAGTGATCAAGCCGGAAACGATCAACTATCGCACCTACAAGCCCGAGCGTGACGGTCTTTTCTGCGAGCGCATTTTCGGTCCCGTGAAGGACTTCGAATGCCATTGCGGCAAATACAAGCGCATTCGCTACAAGGGCATCGTCTGCGATCGCTGCGGCGTGGAGGTCACCGAGAAGAAAGTGCGCCGCGAGCGCATGGGCCACATTCAGCTCACGGTACCCGTGGCCCACATCTGGTATTTCCGCAGCCTGCCCAACAAGATCGGCTACCTGCTGGGCCTGCCCACCAAGAAGCTGGACCAGATCATCTACTACGAGCGCTACGTGGTGATCCAAGCCGGTGATGGAAGCATCATGAACAAGGAAGGGGAGGCCGTCCAGTACCTGGACTTCCTCACCGAGGAGGAATACCTCGACATCCTGGAGGGCCTCGGCAAGGACAACCAGTACCTGGAGGATACGGACCCCAACAAGTTCATCGCCAAGATGGGCGCCGAGGGATTGTACGACCTCCTCAAGCGCCTGGACCTGGACACCCTCAGTTACGACCTGCGCCACAAGGCCAACACCGAGACCAGCCAGCAGCGCAAGAACGAGGCCCTCAAGCGGCTGAACGTGGTGGAGGCCTTCCGAAGTGCCAATAGCCGCCGGGAGAACAAGCCCGAGTGGATGATCGTGAAGGTAGTGCCGGTGATCCCGCCCGAGCTGCGCCCCTTGGTGCCCCTGGACGGTGGACGCTTCGCCACCAGCGATCTGAACGACCTGTACCGCCGCGTGATCATCCGCAACAACCGCCTCAAGCGCTTGGTGGAGATCAAGGCTCCGGAAGTGATCCTGCGCAACGAGAAGCGCATGCTGCAGGAGGCTGTGGACAGCCTCTTCGACAACAGCCGCAAGAGCAGCGCCGTGAAGAGCGAGAACAATCGCCCGCTGAAGTCCCTGAGCGATTCGCTCAAGGGCAAGCAGGGCCGCTTCCGCCAGAACCTGCTCGGAAAGCGCGTGGACTATAGCGCCCGTTCCGTGATCGTCGTGGGCCCGGACCTGAAACTGCACGAGTGCGGCCTGCCCAAGGACATGGCGGCCGAGCTCTACAAGCCGTTCATCATCCGCAAGCTGATCGAGCGAGGCATCGTGAAAACGGTGAAGAGCGCGAAGAAGATCGTGGACAAGAAGGAGCCGGTGATCTGGGACATCCTGGAGAACGTGCTGAAGAGCCACCCCGTGCTTCTCAACCGCGCACCGACCCTGCACCGCTTGGGCATCCAGGCCTTCCAGCCCAAGCTCATCGAAGGCAAGGCCATCCAGCTCCATCCGCTGGTGACCACCGCCTTCAACGCGGACTTCGACGGTGACCAGATGGCCGTACACCTGCCCTTGGGGCACGCCGCCATCCTGGAGGCGCAACTGTTGATGCTGGCCAGCCATAACATCCTGAACCCGGCCAACGGCGCGCCCATCGCGGTGCCCAGCCAGGACATGGTGCTCGGCCTGTACTACATCACCAAGGGCCGCAAGAGCGAGAAGGACCATCCCATCCGCGGTGAAGGCTCCATCTTCTACAGCGCCGAGGAAGTGAACATCGCCTTCAACGAAGGCATGTTGGACCTGCACGCCTGGATCAAGGTGCGCTGGACCGACCCCCAGGGGGAAACGAGCTTGATCGAGACCACCACCGGACGGGTGCTCTTCAATGAAGTGGTGCCTGAGGAGGTGGGCTACATCAACGAGGTGCTGACGAAGCGCTCCTTGCGCGACATCATTGGCCGTGTGGTCCGTGAGAGCGGTACGGCCAAGGCCGCCAAGTTCCTGGACGATATCAAGGAACTCGGGTTCATGAACGCCTTCCGTGGCGGATTGAGCTTCAACTTGGCCGACGTGGTGATCCCCGCCGAAAAGGACAAGCTGATCAAGGCCGCGCAGGACGAGGCTGACGAGGTGACGGGCAACTACAACATGGGCCTGATCACCAACAATGAGCGGTACAACCAGACCATCGACATCTGGACGCACACCAACAGCAAGCTCACCTTTACGCTGATGGAGCGCCTGAAGACCGATAATCAGGGCTTCAACTCCATCTACATGATGATGGACTCCGGTGCCCGTGGCTCCAAGGAGCAGATCCGCCAGCTCAGCGGCATGCGCGGCCTGATGGCCAAGCCCCAGAAGAGCGGTGGCGGACAGGACATCATCGAGAACCCGATCCTTTCCAACTTCAAGGAGGGCTTGTCCATCCTGGAGTACTTCATCTCCACCCACGGTGCGCGTAAAGGATTGGCCGATACCGCACTGAAGACGGCTGACGCCGGTTACCTCACTCGCCGATTGGTGGACGTGGCCCAGGACGTGGTGATCACCGCTGATGATTGCGGTACGTTGCGCGGCTTGGTGGCCACCGACCTGGTCAAGAACGAGGAAGTGGTGGAATCCCTGCGCGACCGTATCCTTGGCCGCACCACCGTGCACGACGTGCTGCACCCGCAGACGGGCGAGCTCATCGTTGCCAGCGGCGAGAACATTGATGAGGAGATCGCCGGCATCATCGGCAATAGCCCGATCGAGGAGGTGGAAGTACGCAGTGTGCTGACGTGCGAACAGCGCCATGGCGTTTGCGCCAAATGCTACGGGCGCAACCTTGCCACGGGCCGCATGGTCCAGATCGGCGAAGCCGTCGGCGTCATCGCCGCACAGTCCATCGGGGAACCGGGCACCCAGCTTACCCTGCGTACCTTCCACGTGGGCGGTGTGGCAGGCAAGATCACCGAGGACAGCCAGATCGTGGCCAAGTACGACGGTCGACTGGAGATCGACGAGCTGCGCACCGTGAAGAAGAAGGGCCGCAAGGGCGAGGATGCCGAAGTGGTCATCAGCCGCAGCGCGGAAATGCGGATCGTGGACAACAACACCGGAATCGTGCTCACCACCAGCAACATCCCCTACGGTGCGATGTTCTATTCACAACCTGGAAAGCAGGTGAAGAAGGGAGAGATGATCTGCCAGTGGGATCCCTACAACGCGGTGATCATCTCGGAACTTTCCGGAAAGCTCGCCTTCGAGAGCATCGAGGAAAGCGTGACCTTCCGCGAGGAGATCGACGAGCAGACGGGCTTCACCGAGAAGGTGATCGTGGAGAGCCGCGACAAGCGCAAGAACCCGACGATCAGGATCATCGATGCCAAGAGCAAGGAGGAGATCAAGAGCTACTCCCTCCCCGTGGGCGCGCACATCGCGGTGAGCGAAGGGGACAAGGTGGAAGCAGGCGATATCCTGGTCAAGATCCCCCGCAGCTCCGGCAAGGGTGGTGACATCACCGGTGGCCTGCCCCGCGTTACCGAGCTGTTCGAAGCCCGGAACCCGAGCAACCCCGCCGTGGTCAGTGAGATCGACGGTATCATTTCCTACGGCAAGATCAAGCGTGGCAATCGCGAGATCATCGTGGAAAGCCGCACCGGCGAGCACAAGTTCTATCTGGTGCCACTGAGCAAGCACATCCTGGTGCAGGAGAACGACTTCGTAAAGGCGGGCCAGTCCCTCAGTGACGGCTCCATTGCCCCGGGCGACATCCTCAACATCCAGGGTCCCACCCGCGTGCAGGAATACCTGGTGGACGAGGTGCAGGACGTGTACCGGATGCAGGGCGTGAAGATCAATGACAAGCACTTCGAAGTGATCGTGCGCCAGATGATGCGGAAGGTGGAGATCGAGGACCAGGGCGACACCAAGTTCCTCGAGCGCCAAGCCGTGATGAAGGCGGAGTTCATGGAGGAGAATGACAACATGTTCGACAAGCTCGTGGTGACCGATGCCGGCGATAGCGCGAACGTGAAGGAAGGCCAGATCATCACGCTGCGCAAGCTGCGCGATGAGAACAGCGTGCTGAAGCGAAAGGACGGCAAGCTCGTGGAGACGCGGCCTGCCACCCCCGCCACCAGCCGCCAGCTGCTCATGGGCATCACCCGTGCATCGCTCCAGACCGAAAGCTTCATCAGTGCCGCATCCTTCCAGGAGACCACCAAGGTGCTCAACGAGGCTGCGGTAGCCGCTAAGGAGGATGACCTCAAAGGCCTGAAGGAGAATGTGATCGTGGGCCATTTGATCCCTGCGGGCACCGGCACCAGGAGCTTCCAAAGGAACCTGGTGTATGGCAAGGACGAGTACACGAAGCTAATGGCCGCGAAGCTCGCCGAACTGGAGATCGAAGAGTGATCACCCCCCCTCTTCATGGATGAAGAGGGGACATATGAAACGCACATGGCAGACGAAAAGGACCAAGCCCGACCGAACCAACTGAACATCGAGATCAGTGAGGAGGTAGCCGATGGTATTTACAGCAATCTCGCGATCATCACCCATAGCAACTCGGAGTTCGTACTGGACTTTGTGCGGGTGATGCCCGGCGTGCCCAAGGCCAAGGTGAAGGCACGCGTACTGCTTACCCCGCAGCATGCCAAGCGCCTGATGCGTGCGCTGGCGGACAACGTACAGAAATTCGAGGCTGCGCACGGACCGATCCGGGAGACGGACATGCCGGAGATCCCGATGAACTTTGGCGGACCACCCGCACAAGCGTGATCCGCTTTGAACTGAATTGAAAAGCCCCGATCGATCGGGGCTTTTCAATGAGGAGTGAGCAAGCCTAACCGGAGACCCTCGTCCGCGGCCAAGATAGGACCTGGACCCCTGAAGACCCGTGTGTGAGATGGGGCTTGTTGGAAAGCCCTAAGGAAAGGAGATCCTCCGATGGGGCGAAGTGGAGATGGTCGATCCGAAGTGCGTGCAACGGCCATGGTAAGTGGTGGACCTCATAGCACCAGACCGCTTTCCTATAGCTTTCGAACAAGGCGTAGCGCTCAACCAACCAGCGATCCAGCAGCGTGGTACAAATCATCGGTCGGGTGTTTCGATACTCCAACTGCAGGTGCATGCCAGCCTTGGTCCTTGCTTCAAACCACGTATTCGGGGCCCGGCCGCGACCTATATCCGCCTTGCGATAGGGTAACGCGGAGAGTATCCGGGCCAAGGCTACCGATACCCACTTGGCCGCATCGATGCTCAGAAAATATACCCCGGCGGTTCCTTTCCGGCTGCGGACATAGGTGCGAACGTTCACTTCATGGAAATCGGATACAGGTGACCATGCCGGAAGCCAACTGGGCCTCACGTTCCGCATGGTGAACGCAACCACGCTGACCCATGCCTTCTCTTCAAGGAGATCGATCTCAAGTTCCTGGGGTACCATGCTCCTCAGGATGGCTGGGTCAACTTGGTAATGAAGGAAGATCACATCCACCCATTCCTGATAAAAATTCCAGCGTCCAAGGGGCGGGGGTATCGAACGATGTCCGGTGCGTTCCAGCAATTCGGATGGCCGAAGGGGTTCGGTCATTCACGCGCTGATTGCGAGAAGATCACGTAGCCGAAGTTCAAGCTCCACACCCATGGCTTCTCCAGGCCGTCCATGTAGCTGGTATTGAACCAGATCGGCCCCAGCGGACTCTGGTAGATCAAGGAACCGCTACCGATGTAATACCGTGAACTCACCGCGCTGCCTTCGCTGGCAGTATTGTCGGGATTACGCTGAAGGGCCTTGTACGGCTGGAACAGATATCCCTCCACGCGGAGGTCGAACTTGTTCCGGGCCACGGCGATGATGGTGCGAAGCCCGCCAGCGAGATATTGGGGGGCGCGATAATTCTCCAAGAAGTAGGTCCTGCTCTCCGGGGTGGGTTGGAACACCGGGGCTTGGATCACGGTTTCCGAGTAGTTCTGAAAGAAGGGCTGCGTGCTGTACACCCCTTCCGCGAGTGCGCCGAACTTGAAGATCCCCTTCGGCAGGAAGTACTTGTCCAAGCGCGCCTTGAACACCACCCAATCGTGGCGTGCCGTGAAGCTTTGGCGCTCCGTCCACTGGGAGCCGGGCAGCGTGTTCTCGTTGCCACCGATATAGCGCATGCTCACCCGGAGAAGTTCACCGCTGTTCGGCTGCTGCTTGCGGTTGAGGCTGTTGCGCTCCAAGGTCAGTCCGGTGGTCCCATAGTGGAACTCCGTGACATCGGCGGTGTCCACGGCATCGAAATCGCTGTTCTGGTAATAGCTGTCCTTGCTTTGCGCGTACTTCGCATCAAACCGGAGCAAGCCCTTGTTCCCCAGCGCCATGCCGATGTTGGCCCCGCCCCACAGCTCCCGGGTCACGATGTAGGAGGGGCGGACTTCCTGAAAGAAGGAAGTGAAACCGCTGAAATGATCCCATCGGTTCAACGTCACCAGGGGCTCCACATAAAGGGGCGTGCGGGAGCTCAGGTCCCTGCGCCAACGCAATTGGCCGGAGGTATAGAATTTCCCGAAGTAGCCCAACGCCTCCACCCGGCTGCTGGTGCGCCCGAATATGTTGTAGCGCGCGCTGACCATGCCGGTGTTGACCGGTCGGGAACTGACCAGACCGCCGAACTGGACCTCCAGCCGTCTTTCCCGCTTCACCCGCAGGTCCAGGTCGAAATTGCCCCGGACCGGCGAATAGGTGGCCTGCGGGAACAAGCCCCCAACGTTATTGTCCGCATACAGCCTGAAGTAGCGGGGTTTCAGGTCTTCGGCCGACAGGGGTTCGTTACGCTTGTTCAGCAACCGTTCGCAGAACAGTGCTTGATTCTTGTTCAAGCCATGGAAATGGATGTCGCCGAAGACTACCGGAGGGGCCTTTCCCTTGAAGCGTGTACGGGCCTGCTCCACCTCGGCCTTGGCACGTCTGCGAGCCACTTCCGCCTTGATCTCCGGCATGTGCTCCATCGCGGAGGCATAGCCATCGGCAACGGCTTGCTTTGCACTGGCGAAATCGAACAAGGTCGTATGGGTCTTCGGCTCGATGATGATGCCCGGGTCGCAGGGGAGGAGATAGTTGGTGGGTTGCGTCATGATCGCCTTCAGCTGGCTCATCAGGTCGTCCTCGGTGGGTGGCGGGGCATTGTAGGCCACGTTGCTCCCGATGATGTAGTCCGGCATGAAGGCATCGTACATCACGTCGGCCGGGAAATTGTTGTACATGCCCCCGTCCATCATCAAGTGGCCATTGATCAAGATCGGCTTGAAATAGAAGGGGTAGCTCATGCTGGCGCGAACGGCCAACGCCAGATCGCCCTTGGAGAAGACCACTTCCCGGCGGGCGGTGATGTCCGAGGCCACGCAACGAAAGGGTACGAACAGGCTGTCCATGTTGTAGCCCGCAGCGGCGGATGCCCCGGCGAAGCTCCGCATCTGCTCAAAGTCGATCAGCACCGGAGAGCGCAGGTTGGTGGGAAGCGACATTTGCAAGGCGGTATCCACGTTCAGCCCCAGGGTGATCATGGAGGCGTCCGGCATATCCTGCTTGAAGTAGTACAAGTATTTCGGCTCCACTCCGCCAACGGCCATCTGTTGGTACACATCGCTCTGGAACAGCGAATCCATCTCGTTCGGCGAAATGCCGGAGGCATACAGCGCACCGACCAGGGCACCCATGCTGCTGCCGGTGATGTAGTCGATGGGGATATCGTTGTCCTCCAGGGCCTTCAAGACGCCGATGTGCGTGAGGCCCACCGCGCCTCCTCCGCTGAGGACAACTCCGATCCGCTGCGCATCGGCAGCGATCGCGATCAGGAGCGCGAAGAAGAAAGTGGCCGTTCGCCTCATGTGGAACGCCGTTTTCACGGCGGCGGCAAAGGTAGTATGGCTCTTCGGAGGGACTCAGCCGTCCAAGCGGTCGACCAGCGCTTTGATGTCCCGGCACGGCCCGGCCGATCGGCACCTGGAAAACGTAGCGAACCCCTGAAGTTCCCGCCGGGGCCACGCCGACCGGGATCACCGAAACTCAGCGGATCCTGCGTTGGGACGATCCCCTATGCCGCCACCTGCCGCTTTTCAGCCAGTTGGCGCAGAAACTCCGGGCACAGGTCGAAGCCGTTCGGCCATGCAATGCCACCACCGGGTTCCGTCTTCACTTCTGAAAAGCGCTCCGGTGTTGCCAACTCCAATGCGATGCCCTTGGTCAGCAAGGGTGCAAGGTCCACCATGGCCTTGAACCCGTCAGCAAAGGTCAAAAGCAACCGGCTCCCTGACCTTGGGACAACATGTATCACCGTGTTCATGACGCTACGGTAAAGAAGTCCCCGCAGGGTCACCGCCTCGGGACCCTGCGGTGGGACGCTACTTCAACTTCCCAATGATATCCTGCTTCGTAATGATGCCGAACCGCTCCTGCATCTTCACCAGTACCGCCTGGCTGCCGTTGCCCAGTTCCTTTGTGATCTCCTCCAAGGTAGCTTCCGGACCAACCACGGGTAGCGGCTTGTCCATGATCACCCGTGCTTTCTGCAGGCGCACATCGCTGTCCTCCAGGATGGCATCGAAAAGGCGTGCATCCGTGATCGTTCCCACGGGAACTCCTGCTTCCATTACGGGCAATTGATCGATGTTATGCGCCCGCATGCGCTCAATGGCCAGCAGGATCGGTTCTTCCGCCTCCACGCTCACCAGTTCCCCGTCCCGGCCTTTCAGAAGGTCGCCGGCGGTGGGCTTCTCTTCCACGAGGAAGCCGCGCTCGCGCATCCAATCATCGTTGAACATCTTGCCGAGATAGCGCGTGCCGTGGTCGTGAAAGATCACTACCACCACATCGCTCGGCTTTAGCTGATCCTTCAGTTGGATCAAGCCGGCCATGGCCGCACCTGCGCTGTTGCCCACGAAGATACCTTCCTCGCGGACGATCTTCCGGGTGTAGATCGCCGCATCCCGGTCGGTCACTTTCTCGAAGAGGTCGATCACGTCGAAGTCCACGTTCTTCGGCAGGAAATCCTCACCGATGCCCTCGGTGATGTACGGGTAGATCTCGTTCTGGTCGAACACGCCGGTCTCCTTGTATTTCTTGAAAACGGAACCATAGCTATCGATTCCCCAGATCTGCATCTTGGGGTTCTTCTCCTTGAGGTAGAGGCCGGTGCCGGTAATGGTTCCGCCCGTGCCCACACCCACGACCAAATGCGTAACGGTACCATCGGTCTGGTCCCAGATCTCCGGTCCGGTGCTCTCGTAGTGGGCCTGGCGATTGCTCAGGTTGTCATACTGGTTGGCCTTCCAGCTATTGGGCGTTTCGTTCACCAAGCGCGAAGAGACGGAGTAGTAGGAGCGAGGGTCTTCGGGATCCACGTTCGTGGGGCACACGATCACCTCCGCCCCGAAGGCGCGCAGGGCATCCACCTTTTCCTTGCTTTGTTTGTCCGTGGTGGTGAAGATGCATTTGTAGCCCTTGATGATCGCGGCCATCGCCAAGCCCATGCCGGTGTTGCCGCTGGTGCCTTCGATGATGGTGCCGCCGGGCTTCAGCGCACCGCTCTTTTCCGCATCGGCGATCATCTTCAACGCCATACGGTCCTTGATGCTGTTGCCGGGGTTGAAGGTTTCCACCTTGGCCAGTACGGTACAAGGCAGGTCAGCTACGATGCGGTTCAGTTTCACCATGGGCGTGTTGCCTACGGTGGACAAGATGTTCTCGTGGATCTTCATGCGCCGCGAAAGTAAGGGCGATGCATGCATCGCTCTTACCTCGCGGCATGCGAGTAGGGGCCGAAGATCTTCGGCCCCTACTCGAACCGGATCGCCTTGGCCGGGGCGATACGCGATACATACATGCTCGGCAACACCAGTGCCAGCACGCACACCACCAGCACCCCGATGTTCAAGGCCAGGATCGGCCATGGCGACAGATCCACCGGCACTTGGTCCACATAGTAGCTCTCGATGGGCAGGCGGGCGAGGCCGAATTGCTTTTGTATCAAAGCCAGCCCGATCCCCAATACATCCCCAAGGATAATGCCGATGCCCATGATGTACGCTGCATCGATCAGGAAGATCCGCCGGATGGTCCGGTTGCCGGTACCCAGCGCCTTCAGCACGCCGATCATGTTCGTGCGCTCCAGGATGATGATCAGCAAGGCCGAGGTCATGTTGATGATGGCCACGATCACCATCAGCAGGATCACCACCACCACATTGGTATCCAGCAATTCCAACCACGAGAAGATCTCGGGGAACTTCTGCCGGACCGTCACTGTCCGTAGCCCGGCACCGAGGTAGTCGCGGTAGATCAGGTCGTCCATGGTGGCCAGGTCGCGATAGTCCTTCAGCGAGACCTCGAATCCGCCGCAATAGTCCTTGTAGCTGCCCCCGCTGGTGCGCCGGATGATGTCCGCCGAAGCATACGCGATGCAGGGGCTATCAGCCGTTCCGGCTTTTGGGCGAATGGTCACCCATGCGGTGTCCGGTAGCGCACCGGCATTGTCGCTTACCACCAGCATCAGCGTGCTGTCCTTCCGCGTGCAGATGGCATGAGGCCCTTTGCCGTAAAGAGATGTCCCCGGCCATTCATAGCTGAAGTCGCCATCACCCCCGAAAGCGAGCCCTTCGATGGCGATGCCTTTACCGGACACCGTTTCCGATGTAGCGATCTCGGCCTGCAAGCCCCATTGCGCGAAGCGCTGGATGTGGGCGATATCCACATAGACCACTTGGTGATCCACCTTCTCCAAGCCGGTCTCATAGATGCCGGTGATCTTGTATTTCCGCGGGCGGATGTCCTCCCGCCCCTTGATCAGGTACACGGTGAGCTCGTCCCCAAGGCCCCGGCGCAGCCGCTTCGCCATCCAGTTGCTGATCAGCACCTGCGGCCGCACGCTGTCGCCGATGGAAAGCACCGTGCCGGCGATCAAGTGCCGCTGTAAAAAGGTCCAGTCGTGGTCGGCCCCCACGCCCTTCACCACCACGCCCTGGATGTCCTCGTCCGTTTCCACGATCCCCGGCTTCAGCGCGAAGACCTGGATGTGGGCAATGCCCGGCACCGTGTCCAGCCAAGGGTAAAAGGGCTGCGCGATCTTTACCCGGGCAGATTCGTTCGCATCCGCCTGAGTGAGGGGGACGATCTCGATATGCGCCCCGGCACCTGTTACTTTGGCCCGGACTTCGCCTTGAAACCCCGTACTGATCCCCACGGTGAGGATCATCACCGCCATGCCGATCACAATGCCAAGTATCGCAATAAGCACGATGGGCCGCGAGAGCCGGTCCTGCCGGTCCCTGTCGCTGAGGATGCGGCGGGCGATGAAATGTGCGAAGCCCATGGGGTTCGCGGCGAAGATAGCCGCACTGATCGCGCTTGTGGGATGCCAGGTTCCGGCACCTGCGCAGGAACAAGCGGCACGGCCCGAGCAGGTGCCCACTTTCGCCAATGCACGGATCCAAGTGGGCGCCGAGCGCACCGAACAATACATTCCGCTGCTGCGCGGAAAACGCATCGCCGTGGTAACGAACCAGACCGGCATGATCGGCCCCACGCATCTGGTGGATTCACTGCTCGCCATCGGCATGGATGTAGTGAAGGTCTTCGCGCCGGAGCATGGCTTCCGCGGAGAAGCCGATGCGGGCGAGCACGTGGCCAATGAACGCGACAAGCGGACCGGGCTGCAAGTGGTCTCGCTCTACGGAAAGAACAAAAAGCCCAGTGCCGAGCAGCTGAAGGATGTGGACGTGCTGGTATTCGACATCCAGGACGTGGGTGTGCGCTTCTACACCTACATCAGCACCATGCACTACGTGATGGAGGCAGCAGCCGAGGAACACAAGACCGTGATCGTGCTGGACCGCCCCAACCCAAACGGCTTCTTCGTGGACGGTCCGGTGCTGGATACCGCTTTCCGCAGTTTTGTGGGCATGCACCCCGTGCCGCTGGTGCATGGCATGACCATGGGTGAATACGCCCGCATGATCAACGGCGAGGGATGGCTGAAAGGAGGCGTGAAGTGCGATCTCAGCGTGATCGCCTGCACGGGCTACGACCACAGCAGCTACTACGAGCTACCGGTAAAACCATCGCCCAACCTGCCGAACATGTCCGCCATTTACCTCTATCCCGCGCTCGGCCTTTTCGAAGGCACCATCGTAAGCGTGGGCCGCGGCACGGCACAGCCTTTTCAGTGCATCGGCTATCCCGATTGCCCCTTGGGCGCGTTCACCTTCACGCCGCGCTCGGTTCCAGGGGCCAAGGATCCACCCTATCGCGATCAGCTCTGCACGGGGTTGGACCTCAGTTCCTACGGAGAGATCTACAGCAGGCTCGATCACCGATTGAACCTGGAATGGCTCATCGGCATGTACACCAATAGCGTGGACAAGAAGAAGTTCTTCAATTCCTTCTTCAACAAGCTCGCTGGCAACTCCACCCTGCGAAAGGCCGTGGAAGCCGGTAAGTCCGAAGAGGTGATCCGGGCCGGTTGGCAAAAGGACCTGGAGGCTTTCAGGGTGATGAGGAAGCCGTACCTGTTGTACGCTGAGCCTTGAGGTGGCCTACGTACTTTCCCTCGGAACGTAGGCCCGCGATGCTTGTGGCACACAACGGCTTCGGACTCGCCGACAGCACGTAGGAATTGGTCTTCGACGACAACGGCAAGCGCATGATCGAACTGCGTGAAAGCAGCAAGACGGCGGATGCCGAACGCCTGCTCCAAAACGGAAAGGCACAACTACAGGTGCTGCTGGACCGGTATGTCGAGTTTGATCAATAAGGGTCCATATCTCCCGGTATTTCACGCCGCTCAGTGGTGCGAATCTGGTTTTTCCGGCTCCGCCACTCACACTTGTTGGTTGAGCAAAGTCCTCTGGCGCTCCTGCCTAGGCCACAGCGTAGCAGCTCAGGGCTTCGATATCGCTTCAACGAAAAAAGTTATTAACACATGTTATATATCGCGGTTCTTATTAACGACATTTGATTTGCCAATTCGAAACACAATGACTAAC